>CAMCFJ010000005.1 GCA_945874105.1 Candidatus Nitrotoga sp. CP45
GTATCGGTATCAGTGTCCGTATCGGTGTCCGTATCAGTGTCCGTATCGGTATCAGTATCCGTATCAGTGTCCGTATCAGTGTCCGTATCAGTGTCCGTATCGGTGTCCGTGTCGGTGTCGGTGTCGGTATCCGTGTCGGTGTCGGTATCAGTATCCGTATCGGTGTCCGTATCGGTGTCCGTGTCGGTGTCGGTGTCCGTGTCGGTGTCGGTGTCGGTATCGGTATCCGTGTCGGTGTCGGTATCAGTGTCCGTATCGGTGTCCGTATCGGTGTCCGTATCGGTGTCCGTATCAGTGTCCGTATCGGTATCGGTATCGGTATCGGTATCGGTATCGGTATCGGTATCGGTATCAGTATCCGTATCAGTGTCCGTATCAGTGTCCGTATCGGTGTCCGTGTCGGTGTCGGTGTCGGTGTCGGTATCAGTATCCGTATCCGTATCCGTATCGGTATCAGTATCCGTATCAGTGTCCGTATCAGTGTCCGTATCGGTGTCCGTGTCGGTGTCGGTATCGGTGTCGGTATCGGTATCGGTATCGGTGTCCGTGTCGGTATCGGTGTCCGTGTCGGTATCAGTGTCCGTATCGGTGTCCGTGTCGGTGTCGGTGTCGGTATCGGTATCGGTATCGGTATCGGTATCGGTATCGGTATCGGTATCGGTGTCGGTGTCGGTGTCCGTGTCGGTGTCGGTATCAGTATCCGTATCGGTGTCGGTGTCGGTGTCGGTATCGGTATCGGTATCGGTATCAGTATCCGTATCAGTGTCCGTGTCCGTATCAGTGTCGGTGTCGGTATCCGTGTCGGTGTCGGTATCAGTATCCGTATCGGTATCAGTATCCGTATCAGTGTCCGTATCGGTGTCCGTATCGGTGTCGGTATCAGTATCCGTATCAGTGTCCGTATCGGTGTCCGTGTCGGTGTCGGTGTCGGTATCGGTGTCGGTATCGGTATCGGTATCGGTATCGGTATCGGTGTCAGTATCCGTATCGGTATCAGTGTCCGTATCGGTGTCCGTATCAGTGTCCGTATCGGTATCAGTATCCGTATCAGTGTCCGTATCAGTGTCCGTATCGGTGTCCGTGTCGGTGTCGGTATCGGTATCAGTATCCGTATCCGTATCAGTGTCCGTATCGGTGTCCGTGTCCGTGTCGGTGTCGGTGTCGGTATCGGTATCGGTATCGGTGTCCGTGTCGGTATCAGTGTCCGTGTCGGTATCAGTGTCCGTATCGGTGTCCGTGTCGGTGTCGGTGTCGGTGTCGGTATCGGTATCGGTATCGGTATCGGTATCGGTATCGGTATCGGTATCAGTGTCCGTATCAGTGTCCGTATCGGTGTCCGTATCGGTGTCCGTATCGGTGTCCGTGTCGGTGTCGGTGTCGGTATCGGTATCGGTATCGGTATCGGTATCGGTATCGGTATCGGTGTCGGTGTCGGTATCGGTATCGGTATCGGTATCAGTGTCCGTATCTGTATCCGTATCCGTATCCGTATCCGTGTCCGTGTCCGTGTCGGTATCTGTATCCGTGTCCGTGTCCGTGTCCGTGTCGGTATCTGTATCCGTATCCGTATCCGTATCCGTATCGGTATCCGTATCGGTGTCGGTGTCGGTATCAGTGTCCGTATCGGTGTCCATATCAGTGTCCGTATCGGTATCGGTGTCCGTATCAGTATCCGTATCGGTATCGGTGTCCGTATCAGTATCCGTATCCGTATCGGTATCAGTGTCCGTATCGGTGTCGGTGTCGGTATCAGTGTCCGTATCAGTGTCCGTGTCGGTATCAGTGTCGGTATCAGTGTCCGTATCGGTATCGGTATCGGTATCAGTATCAGTATCAGTATCAGTATCGGTATCAGTGTCCGTATCGGTATCAGTGTCCGTATCAGTGTCCGTATCAGTATCGGTATCGGTATCAGTATCAGTATCGGTATCAGTATCAGTATCCGTGTCGTCGTCGTCATCATCATCAGAAGTTGGACTTGTTGGCGACGTTGGACTCGTTACCGTTGTTGCCGTAGTTGGTGTAGTCGCAGACGTGACCGTAGTTGGTGTAGTCGCAGACGTGACCGTAGTTGGTGTAGTCGCAGATGTGACCGTAGTTGGTGTAGTCGCAGATGTGACCGTAGTTGGTGTCGTGGCGGATGTGACCGTAGTTGGTGTAGTCGCAGACGTGACCGTAGTTGGTGTCGTGGCGGATGTGACCGTAGTCGGCGTAGTCGCGGATGTGACCGTAGTCGGCGTAGTCGCAGACGTGACCGTAGTTGGTGTAGTCGCAGACGTGACCGTAGTTGGTGTCGTGGGGGTAGTCAGAGCCGTGGGGCGGACCAGTGGCGTGGGGATAGTCGGTAGTGGGGGGCGAATCGGTTTATCAACAATTTCTACACCAATAGGCGTTACAACATTCGGTGCCAATGGCCCTGGAGGCTCATTATGTGCTTCGGGTGGGTTGGTCACCTCCACGTCGTCTTGGGGAAGCGGCTGGTCAACAAGTGGCACGGGAATTTGGAACCCTTTGCTGTTGGAATCTATGAATGGGACGTCTTTTCCAGTATCCACAGCCTGGCGATTTATACCTAAACCCTCGTCATGAATGCCGCCTTCAGCCACTGTACGATGATCTCGATTGTTGTCTAACGTTTTGGCGTCGGACTGAATATTTTCGGTGCCAGCACCTTCAACCTGTCCCGGTACTCCGGTTTTGATGTCGGCCGCACCCATGCTCTCTTTGACTTCCTCGTGGCCAAGCACAGTCAAATCGTCCAACAAAGCAGCCTGATGCTGCTGATTCAGTCCAGCACCTTCGTTGGCTGGCTGTGCTTGATTTGGAGTATTGTGTTCGTGGGTAGCCATGATTCCGATCTCCTCGATTAAACGCCTTATTGACTAAACGAGCTGATTCAGCTAATTTCTAATGACACCATAATATAGTGGTTGATTGCAAGGTTATAGACAGCCAGAAGTTATAGGGCACTTTTATAAATCCATCGTCAGAGCGTTGAATTCGCGGTGATTCGGTCAGTTTTCTGTTTCTCTGAATTCGAACGAAATTTTGCGATATTTTAGTCAATTTTTTGCTCAATTCATTTTTTGTGCCTCCTGACATTACTCCCAGCGGTGTCGCGATTTTGGGTATACTGATGTGCTCAAAGCCAAGCGAAACGATCCTGAGTCTTCATGCCATTCACTCTTACGTACGGTGGCAGTTAGTGATGTTGTGCAGGCAGGCCAATGTCGTGATTTTTGCAGGTGAGGTATTGATTTCAGGCCGCGTTCGAGAGGGTGTTCAGGCGCATGATGTGGACTTGACTCATGATTTTGCTCTGTAATGAATCAAAAAGGCCTCGCGCCAACTGGCTGGTTCTGAAATTGCAACCAGCTACTGATCGCGATATAGTTATGTGCGGTAGGACACATAGTGATCGATGCACGGCACATGCTCAGAATTAGACATTATTTGACAAAGCTGAACTATTTTTGTTATTACTATTAACAATGTTTTGATTCATGCACCTTTAGGCGGGCGCAGTTTTGACGATCTTAACTGTCAGTACCTGGCTATGCTAACCTACCAGCTTGAGTTGGTGATATTGTTACTGACATTCAATTGCGAAGGTGAGACGGATGAAGCTGTCGAGCACCATTTTTTTGCTGCGAGTATCGGCATGGCGCTATTCAGTAGCGAAGTCGGTACGGAAAACATAATCAAGTGGGCTATAATATGGTGATGTATCAGGCAAAAAATAGCGATCGAAATTCATATGGCTTTATATAAATTGGCGTGTCCAGAATACTATCGGCTTCAATATGGGCGAAAAATTGTGTTTTCTGCCGTGTGTTTTTTTCTATTGGCTGGTTGCGTGACAAAACGCAAGAACTACGATGTCCCAGCACTTGAACTTCCCAAGCAATATGCAAAAGCACCGGTGGTTGCCGATCCGCTGGTTGTCGATATTCTCAAACTCAAAAATACTCCAAACCATTTATCTGCAACTTCAACTGCACCTGCGCCTTCGCTAACACCAGCGTCTTCATCGCCTTTGAATGCTGTGCTGGCGGAATGGTGGCATCTTTTAGGGAGTCATGAGCTGGACGGCTTGATGGATCGCGCGCTGGCCAATAATCCAGACCTGCGGATCGCGGCATTGCGGATCGCACAAAGCAAGGCGCGACTCAACCAAGCGGGAGCCAATAAGCTACCGACGATCACCATGCCGGTGCAGACTAATAACATTTATCCGCAGTTCGGTATTGGCAGGGGTAACCCGGACGGCAATAACCGGTCGTGGACTACCCACCAAATTAGCATCCGGGGTGATTGGCGTCCCGATATTTGGGGGGACGCCTATTCATTATATGAAGCCACCGAGATGCAGTTGTTGCGCGCAACTTACCAGCGCGACGATATCCAGAGAAATGTGGTTGCCGATGTGGTCGCCAATTACATGGAATACCTGTCGCTCAATGACCGTTTGATGGTTGCGCGCTCGACTGAAAAATCTCTGGGCGAAATGCTTGCATCAGTGAGTGCGCGCTTGGAGGTAGGCGATACCACCATTACAGAAATGGAACAGCAGAAGACAGCTGTTTATCAGGTTCGAGCCACGATCCCCGTGCTAGAGCAGCAGCGCGAGGTAGTGCTTAATCGCCTTGCATCGTTGGTAGGTTCGGCTCCTGTGGCGATGAAACTCTCTGGTAACGGGCTGGATTCGGCAAAATTTCCGCTGGTGCTTCCCGGAGTGCCCTCGGCATTGTTGTTGCGCAGACCTGATGTGCGCGCTGTGGAAGCGCGGTTGTTGGCGGCTGATGCTGATATCGACGTTGCTCGTGCGAGGGTGTTGCCGCCTTTGGATTTGACTACGCAGGCTGGTTATGGCACCACCTCGATATCAAAGTTATTTTTGCCACAGGCGTTGTTCTGGAATGCTGTTGCCAATCTTGCGGTGACATTGTTCGACAGTGGCAGGCGTAACAGTGAGGTGGAATTTTCCCAAGCTGTACATGAGGAGATGGTGGCAACATATGTGCGGGTAATTTATGACGCGGCACGAGAGGTCGATAACTCGCTGAGTGCGGTCAGTCTTATGAAAAAGCGATTGGGAGCGCAGACTGTGGCCACCGACTCTGCGTTGCGCGCGTGGAATTTCAGCCGGGAAGCTTATATGACCGGTGCAGTGGATTATCTGGTTGTGTTGGACACGCAACGCACTTATCAGCGGAACCTTGATGATTGGTACAGCGTTCGCATGGAGCGCTACCGGGGCTTGATTGGCCTGTTTAGCGCGTTGGGCGGGGGCGTGCCTGGCGGCGATGCCATGCCGGGGAATGGTGCGCGGCCTGCGCCGCTGGCAGATGAATCCGACTATGGCACGGCTTTGGCGGAGACAATGGAATCACCCAAAGCTGAAAACGATGCGGCGCATAAGCAACTGGATAACAAATTGAGTAGCAATGCCGCCAAGGTTGATGCTGCATCGCACAAAAAGGTAGAAGTCGAAGGGGTTGATTGGGCCGGAAATGCCTTGCGTGATGGTAAAACTCCTTGGCTGGTGGAGCTTTCTGGCGTGTATGACCGTGGCGCCGTAATGCCTGCATGGCGAGACTTGCACGCCCGGTTTTCCCAACTAGTCAAACTGCGGACTTTGCTCCCTCACCGGCAGGGACAAGTCAATGCGGCTGGCAAGGAGCGCGCTTCCTGGTATCGGTTGTACGTCGCCTCATTCACCGACAAGAATGAGGCCGCAGAATTCTGCGCTACATTGGGTGCCGGACAGCAACGTTGCGATGTTGTATCGTCGCAATCGCTCGCGGGGAAAGGCGAGTTTGACAAAACATCGGTTTCAGCGCAGTCAGGAGGTATTGCCGCCGGGATAGTGCCAGCAGAGGCCAAGCAAGGCATAAAAGCAGCTGAAGCTGAAGCGACACCGGTCACGATAGCAGTTTCTGAGCCTGAGCCAGTGGTTGCCAAAGCGCCCGAACCGGTGGTTGCCAAAGTGCCCGAACCACCGCCAACGGTTGACGCGAGCCTAGAGGCCGACGTGCTGCAAAGCGTGCGAGGTTGGGCTACGGCCTGGTCGAACAAGAATGTGCGCGACTACCTGGCTGCTTACACACCCGACTTCAAGAAAAGCGGCATGAATAATGATGCCTGGAAAAAAAGGAGCACGAGGCTTATTGGTGCTCCAAAGGAGATTAAAGTCGTCTTGAGCCATGTGAATGTTATCGTGCATGACAACAGCCATGCGACGGTTTCGTTTGTGCAGGACTACCGCTCAGACACTCAGCACAGCCAAGTCAATAAAACATTGCGGCTAATCAAGCAGTCAGATCGTTGGCTGATTGCCGAAGAGCAAGTCGTCAAACCGGCAAAAACTCAAAAAAAGACGCAAGCGGCACTGGTAGATGCTAATCAAACAGTCAATACAGCGCTTGAGCCAATTTCGCCGGGCAATAGGCGCTTTGACGGCGTGGACTGGTCCGGCCAGCCGTTCTGGCTGGTGGAGCTGTATGATACGCATTTCCGCGAAGCTATAACCATTGTATGGCTCGACTTGATCAACCGCTTCCCCACGCAGATGAAGAGCCGGTCGATTCTTCCGCGACGTCAAGTCATAGAGAGTGATACGGGCGAAAATCGCCCCTCCCGGTATCAGATATTCATTGCCAATTTCATCAATAAACAAGAGGCCGAAGCGTTCTGCGCGTTGTTGCGCGCAGATCAGCAACTTTGTGGCGTAGTGCCGTCTAAATCACTCGCGCAGAGAAATGACTTGAACGCATCTCCAGCGATTGATAATGGCGGTTTGGCTCTAGATACACCCAGTTAAGATGCACCTGCTCGGAATGTAAAAGGAGGCAAGCCATGAATGGGATCAGGCAAGTCGGACTTCAGCCAGAACTCAGCCAGCGACAGCATCAGATACTTAAATTATTGCAGGCAGGCAAGGTAAACAAGGAGGTCGCGCAGGAGTTGGGTATCGGCCTCGGCACGGTCAAACAGCATATTGTTGCGATTTTCAGAAAACTTAATGTCAGTAATCGGACTATGGCGGCTTCTCAAGGCATGGAGGTTTTGCATGGGCAGGAGACCCGTGACACTATGTCGCCGATGGCCGATGTGCTGGAATGCCGCCCCTGCGTGGTACTCAGCATTGCATTGCCGCAAGAGGCAAGCCGTATGGCGGTGAAGCTCATGTATGGTGGCATGGCGGCTATGGCATCCGCTAACGATGCTATTTTTCTGGCGCGTAACGGTAATGCCGGAGATGTTATCTTTGGTATTCAACGGGTCACAGAATACGATTTGGCAGTTGCCTTGAAAACTGCTGTTGTGATTTTCGACGACATGTTGTTGATGGATGCAAAAATAGCTCAGGAATTACGAGGCTGCATAACGGCAGGGGTAGCTTTTGCGAGCATGAAACGGTTTGGCGGCTGGACCGGAGAAGCTATTGTCAGTGCCGCAATCGCATCTGCCCGCGAGTTGCTGAACAATATTCCTCCAGGTGGGTTCCTATTCAATTCGACTGCTTTGGATTTGATCGAGCTGTTTGGTGTCGGGGGAACGCAAGAAATAGTGCCGACAATGTTGTTGCAGAATCTTAAAAATTTGCAGTGGACCGGGGCGCGTCGGGCTTATCATCTGGTTGGGCGGGATGCCGAATTGACCCAGCTTTATGCTGCCTTGACCGAGGCCGCCAAAGGGAATGGCAGGTTAATTCTCGTGGAAGGTGAAACGGGTATGGGTAAATCCCGCCTGTGCGACGCAATTTCAAAGTTGTGTCTTAAGCAGGAGGGAAAGGTGTCGTTCTGCCGCAGCTTGCCCCAAATATTGGATAGATGCCTTTACGATACCGTGAAAAATGCAGCATGTTCCGTAGAGCAGGTCGCCTTAGCGCTGAGAGCACAGCCTGCATGTTTCCCGGAGCTTGTAGTTGTCGACGACTTTGATTTATTAACCAATGAGCAGCAGATTCTACTGGCTGCAGCTGGGATGGAGGCGATCGGGATGGGTAAGCTGGTTATCTTTTCGGGGCGCAAGGGGATGCGCAAAATCGTCGGCCATTCAGCTGGGGAGACTACACTTGAAACGGTTAGCCTGAGGCGTCTGTCCGCACAAGCCATTCAGGTGTTGGTGCGCAACGCATTGGGCAAAGGTGCGATAAAGGGGCGAGCGAGCAAGGTTCAACGTATTACCAGTGCGGCAGCTGGTGTGCCGCTGTTTGCAGTCGAGCTGGCGCGGCATCATCAAACAGAGCAACTGTCGTTATCGTTACGGGTGGCGATTAATGCACGTCTTGACAGCCTGCATCTGGATCGCAATTTGTTGCGCGAGGTGGCCAAAAAATCCGTAGGAGCAAATCTAATTGATGTGGTGGCGGCTCTGGGCGAGAATGTTGAGGCCTTGCACCTGCAGATGGAGCGTGCGGTAGCGGCCGGGGTGTTGTCACGTAGCGCGGATGGTTGGCTTTCATTCAAACATCCGTTGCTTCGCAGGGTAATAAGTAATTTTGTTATGGAATGATGTTGATACAACAAGTAGCATAGGGGCGGCTGTACCCATCATCGTACCTGCCCTGAGCATCTCGAAGAGGTCGGGCGCAGCCCACCTAGTATTAACGTAATGTTCATCGTAGAGTGAGATCCATGCGCAATAGTGCCAGGAATGTACCCTGTGAATCCATTGCCAGATTGAGGTTCATGGATAGAGCTGAGAGGGAACAGGTATGGCGAGTTTCATTATCATAGGTGGCTACGGGCATGCCCGTTAGCTCCGATCCAAGGTTGACTGTAATACTGGAATAGCATGAATAAAACTTATTTGTCACTTAAGCGGAATATTAGTGGTAGGTTAGCAGGGGAAGAGTTTGGTGGCATTTTGCGCCAGTTGCTCCGTACGCCTGATTTGCACCGATTATTGCCGTGGCTGGGCTTTTCCACTATGTTGTCCAATGTTCTGGCGCTGGCGCTGCCTCTCGCGATTCTTCAGATTCTTGACCGCGTAGTATCCAACAAGTCCCTGGAGACTTTGACTTTGCTGGTTGTCGGGGTAATCATCGCGTTGATTCTGGAAGAAGTTTTGCGCTCCATCAATGTGCATATCACTAGTTGGCTGGGTTCGCGCTTCGAGCACAATACCAGTATTGCTGCGCTCGAACGGTTGATGCATGTTCCGTTGCAACATTATCAGCGGGACGAGCCAAGCGTGCATGAGGAGAGAGTGCTGGCCACCACCATGGTGGCCAAGTTTTATTCTGACCAGGCGCTGTTGGTGTTATTTGATTTACCTTTTGTGTTTATCTTTTTGGTATTGATCTACATCATTGGCGGCTGGCTGGTCGCCTTGCCGATTTTGCTACTGCTGCTGTTCTCTTGCTTGATTTATTATTTCGGCAATTGGATGCGCAAGCAGGTTCAGCAACGCATTATTCAGGACGACCGCCGACAAGGATTTTTGACCGAGGTATTGTCCTGCATTTATTCGGTGAAGATCCTGGCCGTTGAATCCCTGATGCTGCGTCGCTATGAGCGCTTGCAGGCGACGAGTTCTGGGCTGGGCGAGTCACTGATACGCGGTAATGCACTGGCTGGAAATATGGGCATACTGTTTGCACAGATTATGACTGTGTCGGTGATTTTCGCCAGTGCGTGGTTGGTGATGAGCGGAAAAATGACTCCTGGTGGTCTGGCCGCATGTATGATGTTGTCGGTGCGCGCGCTGCAACCGTTGCGCCGTGGCTTGTCGGTGTGGATGCGCTACCAAATTTTTGTTGCGGCACATAACAGGCTTAACCAGGTGTTCGAGTTACCCTACGATCACGACGAGGAAAAACCGGTAATTCAGCCGGTTAAAAAAGGACTGGAACTGCGTAATGTTACCTTGAGCTACGAAGGTGAAAATAACTTTCGGCTCGACCCGAACATGACATCGAGGGATTCGCGTAATACCCCTTTGGGCAAAGGGGAGGGCGCCGCGCTACTTTCCAACCTTTCACTGACGCTGGAGGCGGGACAGTGCATTGCCATTCTGGGGGTGAGCGGTAGCGGTAAAACCAGTTTGCTGTCGCTAATGGGCGGCTTGGTGTGTCCCGACTCGGGCGAAATTCTGGTGGATGGACTGCCGTTGAACAGCTTTGCTACTAGCAGTGTCTCCAGGGAAATTGCCCTATTGCCGCAAACCGGCACGATTGTATCCGGCAGTATTCTTGAAAACCTGACCATGTTTGATACTAGCCTCAACGAGGAAGCATTAAGCATTTCGAGCAAATTGGGGCTAAATCAAATCGTGGCAGGCATGAAGTCTGGTTACGAAACAAATATCGGTGAGGGCGTGGCGGACACCCTGCCGGCTGGTGTGCGCCAGATTATCACCATTATCAGGGCACTGGTGTGTAAGCCCAGTGTCATCCTGTTCGACGAAGCCAATATTTCCCTGGATATTCACTCGGATCAGCTGCTGCGCGACTATCTGGCAGATCAGAAAGGGACTTGCAGCGTGGTGTTGGTGACCCACCGTCCGTCGCTTATCAGTATTGCCGACAAAATCTATTCGCTGGTCGATGGCCATTTGCATGAGGGCATCGTCGAGCCTCGTTTAGATGCTGCTGTCGCCCTATCAGCTTCGGCAGACCTGCTCAATTTGCCGGAGCGCCCAAAATCTGCCGAAGCGCTTTCTGCCATCATCCACCACCAGTTTGATGAGGAATCCGATCTGTCGATATGTTTATTGCCGCTTTTGGATGCGGTTAAATGGCAGGGTCAACCACGGGGGTTGGCCGAAGCCATGCCACATTTAGTGAAACGCATGGATATTACCGTGCTGTGCCACACCATGGCCAATCTTGGGCTTTTCCCCAAGCACCTTAACGGTCATCTGGCACAATTGGATTATCGCCTGATGCCCTGCCTTTTTGTGCCGCCCGCCAAGGCTGCTATGGTGATTTTGAAGCGCTTGCCTAACGGTAATTTATGGGTGTTTGACAGCTTCTTGCGCGCCGAAACAGAAATAAATCCAACCGCTGTCGAGTGGGGGGAAATCTACATGTTCCAAAAGGCGGATGTTTCGGACAAGTCGCGCCGCTCCGAATCAAGCTGGATCGGTGCGTTATTGTTACGCTTCCGCAGACATATTTTGTTGTCGTTAGTTATTTCGATGACGGGAGCGTTGCTCAGTTTGACCCCTCCTTTGTTTCTGCGGGCAATCTACGATATGGTGTTGCCGTCCGGAGATATTATGCTGGGCGCTTTCCTGCTGGTCGGGGTGGTTGTCGCCATTACCGTCGATAGTTTATTGCGCAATCTCAAGAGCCATATCATGGCTTTTGTTGGTGGTCGTTTTGAATATATTTTGGGTAATACTCTGTTCCAGCGCATCGTCAACCTGCCCACCGCTTCTACTGATGGAGCAACGGTCAGCAATCAGGTGGCGCGGTTTAAGAACCTTGAGAATTTGCGCGATTTTTTTCTGGGGCCGGTTTCATTGTTGGTGTTTGAAATACCCTCGACCCTAGTGTTGTTGCTGGCGATTGCCATTATTAATCCCTGGGTGTTATCGGTGATATTGGCGTCGGCGCTGTTTTTTGGTTTGCTGTTGTTTCTTACGCGAACATCCGGCGATCTTGCGGCGTCAAATTCCAGAATGTTGACTGCGAAACGCTGGGGATTTTTGAGCGAAGGTTTGACCGATATGAAATCTATTCGATCGGTGGGTGCGGATCAGACTTGGGTAAGCCGGTTTCGTGAATTGAGCGGCAAATCGGTAATGGCCAATTTCAAAAATAACCAAGTGCATGCCCGCATCAACGGCGTGGCGCATATAATAGGCTCGACTACCGGCCTGATGGGTTTAGCGGTATCCGCTTACCTGACGATACATGGCAATATAAGTGCTGGCACCATGGTGGCGACCATGATGATCCTGTGGCGTGTCACCGGTCCGATGCAGAATATATTTATGGCTGCATCCACGGTGGTGGATATCCGTTCCAGTCTCCGTCAGATCGATAATCTGATACGACTCCGCAATGAATCGGATACCGGGGTGATGCAAACTGTTACTCCTGTTGTGGGTGGATCGCTCAGTTTTGCACGGGTTTCATTCCGTTATGCCAATGATGCCGACCCGGTCCTGCTGGGAGTGTCATTTTCGGTGACGCCAGGGCAGGTAATCGTGATCGCAGGAAGTAATGGTTCGGGAAAATCCACCGTGCTCAAGTTGATCGAGCGCATTTATATTCCGCAAGCCGGAACGGTTCGTCTCAATAGCATTGATATACGCCAGCTTACCATCGCCGATCTGCGCTCCAAAATCAGCTATATGCCGCAGCAATGCGAGCTATTTTACGGCTCGGTGATGCAAAACCTGCGCTTGGTTTACCCGGCTGCATCTGATGCGGAGGTGGAATGGGCAGTTGAAATGGCTGGACTTACCGCAGATATAGCGGCACTTCCGCAGGGATTTGATACCCGTATATCCAACAACCGCTCGTCGCAGCAGCCGTATGGTTTTCGTCAGCGACTTTCTCTCGCGCGAACTATGCTCAAGCCGGCCAACATCGTGTTGCTTGACGAGCCTGGTACGGGTATGGATCAGTGCGGAGAAGAGGCGTTAATGCGCTGTATCGAATGGTTGCGTGGAAACTCTACGGTAATAATCGCTTCTCACCGGCCATCACACATGCGTCTGGCCGATAGCGTAATTCTGATGCAGCGCGGCACCATGATCGCCATGGGGCCTTTTGAAAAAATAAAAGATAACATCATGTCGGAGTTAAGCTAAATGTTCTTTAAATCGAAAAAAACGCATCATGAGTCGCAATCTTTGGGGCAAACTCCGCTGGGCAGCAGGGAACGCAGCCTTCTTTCCGAGAGCATTCATATCGAAGAGGAGCTGTTTCCCGTATTTGTCCGGCCTGTCATGTACCTGACTGGAGCATTGGTTTTAATTTTTCTCTTATGGGCGGGGTTAACCCGTATGAAGGAAGTTGCGCGCGCGCCGGGCGAAATTATTCCTTCCGGCAGAGTCAAGGTGGTGCAGCATCTGGATGGTGGCGTAGTGGCGGAAATCGCGGTTAAAGAGCGCAAGTTGGTTGATCAAGGCGCAGTGCTGTTGCGTATTGATGGCACGCAAGCGTATGCCGATTATGGGCAAATGAAGGCGCACCTTGATTCATTGCTCCTGCGCGAGGAACGCTTGAAGGCATTTACGGAAGACAAGCAGCCAGACTTTGTCGCACTTGGCATAGATCAGCCAGGCATGGTTTCTAACCAGCAGGAAATATATATCACTCAGTTGGCCACAAGAGACTCGACCCTTTCAATATTGGATCGACAGATCGACCAGCGCAAGCAGCGTATCAATCAATTGGAAAAGGCAATGTCCGTCGCCAAAGAGCATCTAGCCCTGACTAGCGAGCTTTCCGATATGCGCGAAAATTTGGCCTCCCGGCAGTTGATAAACAAGACCGTGTTACTGGAAACAAGGCGGGCAAAAGTGACGGCTTTCGGTGAGATCGCACGCTTGACAGAAGAACTTGGTGTTTCCGGAAATGAGTTGGCAGAGATAAAAAACCGTCGTACCGACACTCTGAATCAATTGCGGAGAGATGCGCTGGCCGAATTGGGGACTGTGCGTGCCGAGACGGCTGAGGTGAAGAAAACTCTCCAGCGCTTACAGGGTCGAGTAGATCGCCTCGAAGTGCGCGCTCCCATCCGTGGTTATATTTTGGATCTGCGTGTGCAGAACGTAGGCCAGGTTATACAGCCGGGCGCATTGCTCATGGAGGTCGTCCCCGACAAAGCCGTGCTTGAAGCCGAGGTGCGCATTACACAACGCGACATCGGCTTTGTCAGGGTAAATCAGCCAGTCCATTTGCGGGTAACAACCTACGATTATTCGAGATTCGGCTTTGTCGATGGAGTCCTGAAACGGGTGAGTGCTTCCAGCATTGTGGGCGAGGATAAAATTCCCTATTACCAGGGGCTGGTTGAGCTGAACAACCCTTATGTCGGTGATACGCCTGGACGCAATCTCCTGCAACCCGGTATGAATGTGGAAGCGGAGATTCTAACGGGCCAGAAAACCCTGCTGGCATACTTGGTCAAGCCGTTGATCGATGCCGTCTCAATGTCGTTTATCGAGCGCTAAGACTATAGGGCACTTCTTAGGATGCGCCGAAGAAAAAATTTGATTATTTTTCAGCCTTTGAGTTCTGTGGCTAACCAGGAAAATATATTTAACCTGGATAGTCCATTAGGAAATTTAACTAGCCTCCCCATTTTTTAAAGGGGGGGATGCGTCGTCATCGCGCGAATCAGGCCTAATGGATTATCTAGGTTTAGTGCGGATTCAAGTTGGAAGTGCAGCAGCCAGAGGTTGCTTGGCATAGAGTAATGCCACTCCGGAGATTTCCTCACTCGGGGTTCTAAATCCGAGTACTTGCGAGGTCGGTGGTTGATCCGCTCTTACCGCCTCCTGGAATTGTTCCTCATTGATGTCTGTCAGCTCCCATGCCTTCGGGGAAGTGCTACCTCAATAGCCCGTTACTATTCTCATTCACCCCCGCTCCCAAGAGCGATAGGGATAGTCAAAATAAATGTCCACTTTTGTTCTGCTGCCACTTTCCCATGTCGGTGATTGTCAAGCTAGCTCAATTTCGCCCCAATCCCATGCTGCAGATGGCGACAAGCGAGGATTCATATCCTAATGTTGGCTACCGCACAGAGTTTGCAATGAGGTATGTCTATGCTGGCACTTGGTTGACGTTGGATTCGGCGCGAACGATGCATTAGACTAAACAACAATCGAGTGTCTTACTTCGAAATTGAATCCACAGCGTGAAATTCGTAAATATGACAAATGTGAACCCTCACAAAGCTACCGGGTTACGCCGGTTGGTAAATGCCCTGAGCTATTCCCTTTCTGGGCTACTACTTGCTTGGCAAGATGGAGCCGCCTTTCGTCAGGAAGTTATTCTCGCCATCGTTCTTGTGCCGGTGGCCTTCATGGTCCCGGTAGATTTGACCCAGCGGGTGCTGCTGGTGGCTAGCGTCATGCTGGTGCTGTTGGTGGAAATGATAAACTCGGCGATAGAAGCCACCGTCGATCGGATATCTTTGGATGTTCATCCATTGGCCAAGAGGGCAAAAGACATGGGCAGCGCTGCCGTTTTGTTGGCATTGACGAACGCCATGCTGACTTGGATCATGATTCTTTGGCCACTGGGGTAAAGATGAATATGCTCAGGCGATTCATTTCTTTGTTCTTGCGCCTATTTCGTAAAGACAGTGCTCTGACGGAAGCCACGATCAATAAGGCCCGTCTGGGAGTGCTTGGTCTACCTGCTGAGGTTGGCCTCTGTGGCACCGGCTTGACAAGTGTTCTGCTGGTGCGGGACGAGGCGCTGGGTCAGCGTTGCGCACTCTCGTCAGCACGTAATTTCCGACAGGCAGGGCCGCTGGCCATACTGGCATCGGGAGAGTCTGGCCAGAAATTTATGGATCAGTTCGCCCGCAGCCTTGATAGCCCCGATGCATTCAGCCGCGAAGCACTTGTTTTTTTCCGTATTACCGATGCTTGTGCCGGGACCATGGGGCAACGGGGCGCTAAGCGCTTCTTTGATGAGATTGATGCTTGTGGTGTGACAGAACAATTCGCTGTGCTTGTTCAGGGGGGGCAGGCGATCTTCGATTGGCAGAACCCCGACCGATTTATCAAACAGTGGCAAGCCTGGAAGGCTTGGGCTGCAAGTCGTCAGGCTCCCATTCTCCTGATAATCGAGGATATTAATGGAGCTCATGGTTTTTTGCCATTGCTGCAAGTTTTGCCGGAATTTGTGCCCAACCTTGCCGTGCTGGACGCGGATTACGGCGGTGGTTTGTTGACGGTTGAACGGTGGGCGGGGCAGGAAAAGGGTGTGCATCGGCAATTTGGCCTGAAATTGTCCGCGCAGGATAAATCGCTGCATTCAGATGGTTCGGAAATTGATGCTAGAGGACAGGTGGTTATTGGTGCACCTGATCAAGGGCGAGTCATAGCGATGGCCGCTACCGTGGCCGGGGTAAAGGGAGTGCCCGCAGAATGGACACTGGTGAATAGTCTGTCTGATATGGAAGTGGCTTGTAAAAATGCGGTGGCCGCTACCATTCTTTTGCATGCGGATGGTGACAAAGAGTTTGAAGCGCTATCGCGATTCGTTCATCGCATGCGCCTGTCCCATCCCCGTTGTCTAAAAATCATCGTACGAGAGGTCGGCAATAAACTTCGTTATAACAACGAATTGATGCTCCTGCATTTAGGGGTCAACTTAATGGTGTACAAGGAAATTTCGTTCTCTCGCTTATTGCAGGTTATAGATGACACGACTGCCCAGATATTCAGTCGCCCGGTTGAGAGTGATTATCTTCTTGCTGTGCAGGCCGCTGAGCCGAACCAGGTTGCCGGTTACCTGTCGCCATCCACCTTCTGCAGCGAAGTAACGGCAATGCTCAAGCGTTCCGAGCGTATTAGTCTGAGCCACAGCTTGGTGCGTCTTCCAATTCTTGCCCGGGTAGCACATCTGGATGCTCTACAAGCCTGCCGGGCACGAAGGTTTGGCGACATCTTTACTGCCGATCATAATAGTGTGTATTTGTTTTTGTTTGCTTGCCGGGAGCCGGATGTAGATTCGACGCTTGACCGGCTTTTTTCCGCGCCTGTGACTGAGCTATTTTCTTTCCATATCATTGAACCGACAGTGGAGCTGATATGGGAAACCCTGGGTCAGCTGCGACGAGACAATGAAAGTTTGCCTATGCCCGATTATTCGGCGATGCTGAAAGTCGATTTGCCGATTTTGAATGATAAAGTCGAACGCCCGGTCGCAACAGCTAACCTCCAGGAGGCGGGGGGGCAGATTTCCCCGCCTTCATTGACTGAAATCACTGAGCCCAGGTTGATAAGCCCCGAGATTAAGCACTGGACCATGCGACCTTTGCCTCTGCCTCGGCATGCAGCGACTGATATGCTTCCCACTTTGTTTGAATAAGCCCTTTGATAATGCTTGATAATTTTTTGTTATCCCTCCTTTGGGGCGTACTGTTAGCTGGCTTTGCCTATTATGTATTGAGGTACCGGTTGCTACGACGCTTGTTCTTGCGTCGGAATTTGCGTTGCATAGTGCCCTATAAGCCCAGTCACGCTGAACGGGTGCCTGGCACAAGGGTCTAACTCATGTTCAAAATTGCCATTGTTTCAGCCGCAGGTGGGGTGGGTCGATCCACCCTGACGGCCAGTCTGGCCACTTTACTTGCCCAGCGCGGAATTGCCGTCCTGGCTCTTGACTTCGATCCGCAGAACCTATTGTCCACTCTGCTCGGTAGTGATGAAGCTAGCCTGGGCGGACTGCTGCCCGACTTCCTGACAAGGAAAGAGTTTGGCATGAGTGCGCTTGTTAATTCAAACGATGTGGCTTGTTTGCCATTTGGTCGATCTAGTGAAGCTAGTCTTGTCACTTTTGAACAACACCTGCATGCAGAACCCGAGTGGCTCAAGAAATGTATCGCTCAGATTAATTATCCGCCTGGTGCTTTCCTACTAATGGATACACCCCGCCTGCCTTCTCTCTATGCACGTGAGGCCATGGTTGCAGCAGACCTTGTGTTAGTTGTGTTGGCGTCAGATGCTCGTTCCCTGGCATTGCTGCCAGTGGTAGAAGCTGCACTGTCCCGGTGCGCTCCAGGGCATCAGCCCATCTATGTGATGAACGGTCTGGATAGTACCCGAGCGCTGCAAAGCGATTTATTGGCACGATTCCGGGCGTCGTTACAGATGCGGCTATCACCTTATCCCATTCATCGGGATGAAGCGATTCCACGTGCAGTCGCAAATCGGGCGAACTTACAGAACGTAAGCCCGGATTCCCTGGTCGCCCATGATTTGAACGGCTTGCTCAACTGGCTGCTTGCCGGGCCTGCAAGTAGTCTCGGCGGAAAGGCGCAAAGTTGATGCGCCATTTTCTGCTCTGGACCGCTCGTCATTTGGGAGTGTCGCGGCCAGATCAACCAGGCCTGTGGCTGAAGCGACTGTTCTGGTTGCCAAAGGCTGATGAATTGGCTGCATCGGCTCGGCTGGAGGTTGGGTCGAGCCCTGATCCGCTTGGCTGGCTGGCTGAGGAACTGGGAGTGGTTGATAAACGTAGCGTCTGGCAGTGGATGCTGCGTTTATTTAGTTACCCTCCGGGTCTAGCCGCACACACTGAAACATCTTTATGGCGCACTTTTTTTGCCTTGTCGGGCCACACTATTGGCCTGCTGTTTTCCGCTGTGGTGTGGATTGTAATGGCAGCAGTTCGAGTCCTGCGCTGGCTTTTGCATCGGCTGCTCTCACTCCTGCCGGTGGTGAATCATGGAGCGGTCGGTCGCCGCATGGAGGGCTGGCTGGAGATACATTCTTTTCACAATACTTGGCTACTCTGGTTGCTGGTTCTATGTTCAGTATTCTTTTTCTGGCTGGTGGTCACCACTCCCTTTACTTGGCCTGGGCAGCTTATATTCCTTGTCTGCTTGTGGGGAACTGCGCTGTTCGTGCGGCGCATTCCCGGTAATCTGCCCTCTTTGATATTGATGATCCTTTCAGTGCTGGCTTCATTTCGCTACGGCTGGTGGCGATTGACCCAGACCATCCCGCTGGAATCCGGCTGGGAGACTTTTCTTGCCATCGGTTTACTCCTTGCGGAGATATATACCTGGCTGGCACTTCTGCTCGGTTTTATTCAGAACGCCTGGCCCCTTAAACGGAACATCTTGAAACTGCCAGCGGACACTGCCCTATGGCCCAGTGTCGATGTATTCATTCCAACCTACAACGAGTCGCTCAAGGTGGTGAAGCCGACGGTTCTTGCTGCCAAGCATATAGACTGGCCCAGAGACAAGCTCAATATTTATATTCTCGACGATGGGCACCGGGATGAATTCCGTCACTTTGCCAAGGAAGCCGGGGTAGGCTACATAATTCGACCTGATAACACCCATGCCAAGGCGGGTAATCTGAACCATGCACTAAAATTGACCAGCGGCGAGTATGTGGCCATTTTTGACTGCGACCACTTGCCTACCAGCTCCTTTCTGCAGTCGACCATGGGCTGGTTTTTCAAGGACAAGCGCTGCACCATGGTGCAGACACCCCATCACTTCTATTCCCCTGACACCTTCGAGCGCAACCTCGGTACTTTCCGCCGGATCCCCAACGAGGGTGCCTTGTTCTATGGCTTGATCCAGGACGGCAACGATTTTTGGAATGCCTCCTTTTTCTGTGGCTCTTGTGCGGTGATGCGTCGGGGGCCAGTTGAAGAGGTGGGAGGGATGGCCGTTGAAACGGTGACCGAAGATGCCCACACCGCCCTGAAACTTCATCGGCAGGGCTACACTACCGCCTACATTAATATTCCCTTGGCAGCAGGATTGGCTACCGAAAGCCTCTCTAGCCACATCGGGCAGCGCATCCGCTGGGCACGAGGCATGGCGCAGATTTTTAGAATCGACAATCCATTCCTGGGTAAAGGGTTGGGCTTCTTCCAGCGCATCTGTTACAGCAACGCGATGTTGCATTTCTTTTATGGCATTCCGCGCCTTATCTTTCTGACCGCCCCCTTGACCTATCTTTATTTCGAAGTTCACATAATCAGCGCGGCATCCGCCATGCTCGCCCTTTTCGTACTGCCGCACATGCTGCAGGCCAATCTGGCCAATGGACACATCCAAGGGTTGCATCGGCACTCGTTCTGGGCCGAGGTATATGAATCGGTTTTGGCTTGGTACATCATTTTGCCCACTACTGTCGCCATCTTCAATCCGGGAGCCGGGAAATTCAATGTCACTGCCAAAGGAGGCTTGGTCGAGCACTCCTTCTTCGACTGGGTCATTTCCAAACCGTATATCGTGCTAGCTATACTTAATTTGGCCGGGTTGATCATCGGCCTGGGGCGGCTTTTTTTCTGGAACACTTTTGAAGCGGGAACAGTGTTGCTCAACCTGAGTTGGACTATCTACAACATTGTGATATTGGGTGCAGCTATTGGCGTCGCTACTGAAGCCAGGCAGGTGCGAATAGCCCACCGAGTATCTTCCAACTTGCTGGTGGCCTTGCATTTTAGGGATGGGAATACCAGGATGTGTCGCACCGAAGATTATTCCGTGACTGGCCTTGGCCTGATACTCGAGCGGGAATTAGAATTGCCGGTGCAAGAACGGGTTTGGGTTTCACTTTGGCATGGCGAGGTGGAATGCGCCTTTCCCGCAAGGGTAATTGCCAGTCATGGCAATAAGCTTGGAGTTCAGTTCGACAACCTGGACATAACGCAGGAAGAAAATCTGATTCAGTGTACTTTTGCCCGGGCCGATGCCTGGAGCAGGTGGGCTTGTGAGCTAGACCCGGATCACCCGATGCAGAGCCTGAAAGAAATCGCCATCTTCGGATTCAAGGGCTACCGCAGTCTGTTGCATAACATGGGCAAGGGTTTGGCGAAGCAGCGTCAGCTAGTGCGGGGTTGGCTAGGGAGGCAGGTGATTTGATGGTTTCAGGCGGTATAAATTTCGGGAGTCGATAGCACTCATGGGTTACTGGAATATTTATTTTTTTGCCAAGCTGGGTCTGTTTTACGGCGGGTTTATTGGTTTTCACTGGCTATCTAACCTGGCCTTCGCCATTTCACTTGCACTGCCCTTGGCGTCTGCCCGGCATCGCCTTATACGCGCGATTCTGGCGGTGCCAGTGGGGCTGGCCCTGCTTTATTATGACTCCTGGCTGCCACCAATTTCGCGCGTCCTTTCTCAAAGGGGGGCTCTGACAGGGTTTAGCGGTGAGTACCTGTTGGAACTCCTGGGCCGCTTTGTAAATATATGGGTGATTGTTGCTCTGGTGCTTTTGCTGGTGGTCTATCTGATGCTGCGTCGCCGTCTGCGATTTGCCACTCTGACTATTCTTGGCATCCTGAGCGTCCCCCTTGCTAGCTTGCTGAGTGGCCATCTCGCCCCAAGTGTTTCTCCCCGCCCGGAGCTGGCGGATAAAAACGCTCCAGTTTCGCAGATTAAGCAGGAGTTGGAGCCGACGGCCCAGCTGGAAGTTTTTTACGTCGCTGAACAGGGCAAGCGGGTGAGCTTTCCATCCATGGCAAATTCTGCCGCGCCCTTTGATGTGGTGTTTCTGCATGTCTGTTCCCTTTCATGGGATGACATGGACTACGTGGGCGAAAGCAACTCGACCCTGTTAAGCCATTTTGACGTAGTGTTTCGTCGGTTCAATACGGCTGCCAGTTACAGCGGCCCTGGTACCTTACGCTTGTTTCACAGTAACTGCGGCCAACTGTTGCACCGCAAAATGTATGAAGCGGATGCAACCCAGTGCAACCTGTTCCACAATTTTGAGGCTGCCGGCTTTGAAGTACATGGCCTGCTCAATCATGACGGACACTATGAACAGTTCGCAAGTCTGGTACAGGGATCATCTGGTCTTGGGGTAAAGCTGGATGATAATCGCTACGCGCCCGAAGCTATGCGCAGCTTTGACGACACGCCTGTTTACGAGGATTTGTCGCTACTCACGGAGTGGTGGAAGCGCCATGAGCCAACTGGCCGACCACGAGCCTTGTACTACAACACGACTACCTTGCATGATGGAAACCGTGTTCCTGGAGTCAAGTCGCGTTCTAGTCTGGAAACTTTCAAGCCGCGACTAGGTAAATTAATGTCGGATTTTGATCGCTTCATTACCTTTCTTGAGGAAAGAGGGAGGCCGGTGGTAGTGATTCTGATGCCAGAACACGGTGCTGCTTTACGGGGCGACAAGATACAGATATCCGGTATGCGTGAAATCCCCAATCCCAAGATTACCCTGGTTCCTGCCGCCATCAAGCTGGTAGGCTTCAAGGGTAAGCACGGGGAAGCTCCACACCAACCCTTGCAGGTGGACAAGCCAGTTAGTTACTTTGCGATTAGCACACTTCTGGCCGACTTTATTGCGGATAGTCCCTTTGCCGGGACTGGTGGCAAGCCCTTGGCGGAGCGGGTACAAAACCTGCCGGGTACACCTTTCGTGAGCGAAAACGAGGATGTTGTCGTAATTGGACGTGAGAAGGGTTACTTGATGCGCTCGGAGGGCACCTGGGTCGATTATCAGCCTTGACCGTGATCAGAAACGGGAATAAGGCTTGACCGCTACCGGTGGGAAGCGCACTGCTTCTGAATGAGGCTGGAACAGGTAGCGCAGGTATATAAAAGTCAAATTTGGTGTATAGAAAGCGGTGCGATCCATGTTGTAGTGTCCACCAATGGCCAGGTGAGGCGTAAGTTGATATTCAGTTGCCAGCCGCAGGGAATAGCCCTTTCCGCCGCCGGGCCCGCCAGTGTAGATCCCGGAGTCAACGCCAGTGCCAATACTGACAGCAGCGTTTTGCAGAGCGCTGTCTGTAGGGTAAAAAGCCATACTCTTCTCATTGGTCTTGGCGTAAGAAGCTGAACCTCGCACTAAATAGGAAAGTTTCCCGTTACGGCCTGCCCACTCCACCGGCAGGTTCAGCGAAGTGTAGCTTTGCGGGCTGTAGTAACCGCCATGACCAAAAGTGTAGTAGGTCTCGTTTTCCTTGTAGCGCCAGTGGGTCAGGGTCAGCCCCAGATTGACCCACATTTGTTCACGGCGCAGCACATCCTTGTCCACGCCGGTACGCAAAGCGAGACGATTGTTATCGAGTACATTCTTGCCCCGTAATACGCCATATTCGGCGCTGGCGAAGGTATTGAGCTGATCAAAAGTGTGGGAGATTCGACCGTTAACCCCGGTATAGACCACACCCCCCCAGATTTCACCTGTAGCCGGGTCACGCGCGCCGGCGTAGGAAAGCAGGCTATTGGTTTGCGCTCGACGGAAGATTTCAAGGGCGTAGTCCAACCTGTCTGTTTCCCAGCTTTTGCGGATGCCACCGACTATATTCTGGACCGGAAAACCCATGCCGACCATGCCCAAATCCCAGCGCAAATTATCACCCTCATAACCTGCGCCCACTGAGGTTCCCTCTACCTTTTGCGCAAATGGAGGCGGGAGTGCGGATGGCATCACTCCCAACTTGCCAAAGAGAGGTGCGTCGCTTGCGGCGAGATCGCCAGCATCGACAGTGACCCGATCCACATGGACGAAACCATGTCCGTCATAGCCCACCGGCCACCACCCGACCATTGGAGTCTCGGTTCCGCGATAGGTGGATGTGCCGCTTGAGGATTTCCTGTCGAGCTTTTCGTACCCTACTTCAATGCGGGGATCTCGTCTGGCTTCAATACGGGCAATTTCCTCTTCTGCTCTGGTGGGGCGGCGAATTGAAGCTGCTTTCTCCAACTCTGGTGTAGACGAGATGAGGGGGATATCGGTGCCCAGATTGGTGACGCCCTCGGTCATGAGCAGGCCATGCAAGTTGGATTCCGCTACAGATACAGATTTTGGTTTGTCAGCGGCACCTGCACTCTTGCCTGCATCGGGCAACCCCATGGAGTTGCCAAGTTGCAGTGCCAGGCCGGTCGGCGGGTGCTCATAGTCCAGATCGAGAAGAGGCACTGAGTCAGTGGCCGTTGCAGCGGTCGTCGTCGCGCCCGGAGCGCGCCCCTCCAGGGCCAGCGCTTGGCGGAAATAGGCCAGTGCAGCATGGTACTTTCGGTCACTACGTTCGATATTGCCTGCCTGAATCAGAATGTCTGGATTGCCGGGATTGCTGGCGAGAAGTTTTGCAATTATCTTTCTAGCGTGAGCCATATGTCCAAGGCGAGTTTCCAGCCGGGTAATGGACAATCTGGTATCCACATCATTCTCACGCACATGCGGCAGTAGCTGATCTATCGTCTCCTGGGCAGCCTGCTTTGCCCCTGTTTTGGCGTAAGCTTGTGCCAGGCTGAGACGTGTCTCCACGTCGTCCGGATGTTTTTCCAGTATCGTCTGCAAGATCGGCAGGGCGGCTTTCGCGTCGTTAGCCTCTTGCAGCAGGCGAGCCTGGGCTTTAAGGGTCGAAACCTCGCCTGCTCGCCCTGAAACCGGTGCCCGGGCGGCAAGGGTACGAGCCTGAGCTGTTTCGCCACGCAGCAGCAGATGCTCGATTTGCCGGGCAGCAAGGTCAGTTTCGATTACCAGAATGGCCTCCCGTTGCTCGTCATTCCAGTCGGGACGTTGCTGTAGTTCGGGCAGGAAAGCGCTTAGCGTGTCATCCTGTTTGGCCCGATTGAGTAACGAGGCGTAATAGAGCTGGGTGCTGGCCGGTGTGGTTATTGCGCCTGTCACATGTTTCTTCATCAGAGCGATGCCACGAGCCGGTTGGTCGAGGCTAAACCAGCCTTCCGACACTTGCTCGATGGCACTCAGCTTGTCCGCAGCACGTTGTTCGGCAGGGAGCAGCATCCGGACTGCTGCGTCGCTCTTGCCGCCAGCTTGGAGCTTTAAGGCGTGACGGATACGCAACTTGATCCAGGTGCGCGTTTCCAGTTCGTTCATGGCGCTGGAACGCGCTGACTGGGGGATGCGAGCCAAGCGCTGGAGCGATTCTTCTTCCCGGTCCTGGGCAGTCAGCACCATGGCATAGGCATAGTTCATGCCGGAGTCGTCCGGAGCCAGCGCAGCACCCTCTGCCATAACACGGCGACCGAGGGTCTGCAATCCCAGACTTTCATACAGAATTGCCAGATCATGGCGAATCCAGGCATCACGAGGGGCGAGGAGTACAGCGGTCTCCAATGCCAGCAGGGCGTGACTGGGACGGCGAGCGCTAACGAATGTTTTGGCTTCATCCCGCAGCAGGCTGGCTTGGCTTTCGTTGAATCGGTTGGCTTCCTTGGGGTTTTTCTGACGGAATTCGGCGATCAATGCCTGGGCTTCATCGCGCCGTTCGCTACGGGAGAGAAGTGCAAGTAGGCCGCGCATAGCCGAAGCATTGCCCGCATCCCGTTTGAGTGCATCACGATAGATGGTTTCTGCACCAGCCGGATTCTGGCCTCGGGCGAGGATGTCACCCAACAGGGCGAGCCCATCGGCATTGTTCGGTTCGATACTCAGTGCTTGCCGTACAAACTGTTGCGCTTCAGCCAACTTTCCGGCTTCGAGTAACGCATCGGCCTGTTTCATTTGACTCCAGAAACTTGCAGTGCGAATCAGGCTCCGCCATTGATTGCTCGGTTCAACCTTGGCTGCACGCTGAAACCAGCTCTTGGCCTCGTCGTGACGCCCTTGGCGCAAGCGAAGCAAGCCGATGCTACCCAGCACTTTTGGATCCTTGGGGCGCTTTAATAGCGACTTTTGTAGCTCACGCTCGGCATCTTCCAGCTGCCCGTGTTCCAGAAAAGCGATTCCGGTTTGGCGGGCACGCACTGCAGGGTCTTTGGCAATGCGCAGCGCTTCTTCATGCAATTTCTGTAGCTTCGCCAGATATTCGATGGCCTTCTGGTCACTCGGAAATTCTTTTAGAAAGCGGCGAACCCAGGGCAAGGTTGCGGGTGTTGCCGCGAGACTGTTTAGGGCATCCCACCAGCTTTCGCGCAGCTTTTGCCGGTTAACGTCGGGCGCTGCGGCCAAGGCTTCATAACCCTGCAGAACTTCTTGTTTGTTGCGCTGATTGCTCTGTAGCTTAAGCCAGGCAAGGCGGTAGCGTGCTTCTCCTGTTTCCCGGTAGAGCTTGTCGAGGGCGGATTTTGCCGCTTGCAGATCTTTGGCAGTGTTACTCACGAGTTGGTAATACTCGAGTGAGAGTTCACCTGGTGGGGGGCCTTCCGGAAATAACCGGCGCATGATTTTGGCAGCTTCCGTGGTGTTGCCGGCTCTAGCCATCAGGCGTGCGTTTGCCAGAGCCTGCTTTTCAGTGGTGTTAACCCGATAAAGGCTGCGCAAGGCAAGGGTGTTGGAATGTTGAGGATAATGCTGTTCCAGGCGACGCAAATATTCACCGGCAAGTTTTGTATTTCCTGAGCGTAGTTCAATGCTTCCTAGCATAAACAGTACTTCTGAACCGGGTTCGATTGCCAGTAACTTTTCCAGCATGACGCGTGCCAGATCCGTGCGATCCTTGGCTTCCCATAGGCGGGCGCTGCGCAGCACGTCTGCACTCGCGCTATTATTCGGACTGGCAAGGGCTGGCGCACTCAACAACCCGGCCAGAATCAGCGCGAAGGTAAGCGGGATGGGGCGGAGCTGCATGATTTTTGCCAAGAGGGAAGCAGGGTGCCATTTTTCGTAAAGTGGTAGCGCCCTTCCATCCAGCCATGGGCAAAGAGGGAAAGTACTTGTTCATAGTAGGCGTCCGGTCGCGGTGGGCGAGCCGTCAGTCGATCGCGTTGTCCCTGCAGGGCGACGCTGTCTCCCCGGGCGGCCAGGAAGGGTAGTAGTGCGGCGGAAAATCCTGATGGCCCCGGGCCATTGGCTACACCCGTGATTATATTGACAGACTCTGGCGGGTAGCCGTGGCGCGCGATAAAGCTGGCCATGGGGGCAAAAGCAGCAAGAAGTCGTGGTTGGGCAGGAGCGTCGGGCGCAAGCATGCCGGCCCACAGATAAACCCGGATGGCGTTATAGCCACCTGCGCCTTTTTCTGCTCCGGCACTGTCAATTCGGAATCCCTTGCTGTCCTCATAGACCGTCCAGTCAGGCGAGAATCCCTGTGGGGCAGATTCCAGGAGGATCCTCTGGGAGGATTCCGAGATCCGCTGCCAAGTGGGATCAGGACTACGGCTGCTTAACCAGTCCATTAGCTGCATGGGCAGGTAGCTGGGATTAAGACGCCAAGCATTCTTCCTCGTATGGAAGCCGCGCGGTGCAGGTAGCAGGGTTGGGCCTAAACCCGGAAGGTCTGCGGTTTCTTCGCGCAAAATGCGGCTGGCCAGCAGCGATGAAAGCGCAACGAAACGGCGCTCACCCCAGAGCCGGCCAGCTTCACCCAACGCATAGACTATCCACAGATCGGCATCTGATGCCGAATTGTTGTCCAGCACCCCCCAGCTGCCATCATCTCTGCGACCCCATAGCCAAGCTGGCAGATGGCTGGTCAGATCGCCTTTTGCCAGGTTTTTTTCGGTCCATTCCAGGATTTTGTCAAAGGTTTTGCGATCGTTGGCTACCAAGGCGAAAAAAAGTGCATAGGCCTGTCCTTCCGATACGGTCTGTTTACGGGGGGTACTGCCATCCACTACCCGTCCTCCCTCGTTGAGGAGCCCAGACTTGAAGCTTTGCCAAGCAGGCCAGTCTGTCTGGCAAGTAGGTTCAACTGTTACTGCTTGAGCAGCCCCCAAACAGAAGTAGAGCGCAGCGAGAATTTGGCATCCCTGGCATAGCAAAATGCCTATCTTGCGTCTGGAATCCATAAATAAATATTCCATTCCCAAGTGTTTATTTATTTTGCTGGCCGAGTCGTCTGGCAGCCCGACTACGCAGGGCACCAAAGGCAAGCAGGGCAATAAAAATACCGATTGCGATGCCGATGGCAGTCAGGAACAGTGGGTGGTGATGCAGGTGAAACCAGATCCAGCGCCACCAAGGTAATTTGCCTACGTAATATATATCATTCACGCGGAAACTTTCGACACTTTCCCCACGAATTAAAGCGATATCGCCGCGGATGTATTGAACCTTCCCGCCATCATTCAGGGCGTCAAGAGCTGAGGTCAAAGCTGCGGGGGTAGTGGAAGTAAGGGCCACTACACTACGTGACGAGCTGAGCGGTGATTCGAAGCCGATGATGGCGGCCAAGGATCCGGAGCCAAGAAATACGATGTCTTTTTCGGATTTGACTATTTTTTTCTCACTCAGTCCAAACCAGTCATAAGCCATATCTATGGCTGTGGCCAAAGGCTTAAAGGTGTGGCTTCCTTGTTCCAGTAGGGCGGGAAGGGATTTGCCCCAACTGGCGAGAAGATCCTTGTTGGTACCACCGGCAATCACCAGCAGATCTGAATCTTTTGCAGATTGCACTGATTTTGTCTGGATGAGCTTGAAATGCAGGGCGGGAACGCCGGTGGAACGGCCCATGTGGCCTAGTAAGGCGAACATAGCTTCCATGTCAAAAGTGTTGGGCTGATCGGGGATGACGATTGCGGTCTCGGCGAGATCGGCGTACTTGGTGAAGGGGAATCCGCTATTAGCGAAAAATGCCAGGTTTGGCATTGCTGCGTAGTGGTAGAAATGGCTCAGATCTAAGGTTGAATCCGGGTCGATTGCAGCGTTCATGTTTCCTTGTGGTGAAGATTTGCAGTGACCGGTGTCACCAATCGGAATGGTAAATGAAAACTGTAGCTGGTTATTGCTGCCCAAGTTGAAAGCCGGGATTACCACTTCCCTTTGCCCCTGCAAGGAATCATTACTCAGAATAGGCACTATCAAGCGGTCTTTTTCTTGGGTTCCCGTGCTGGATAGTAGGGGCATGGCCTCGATAAACTGGTTATTTATTTCAATTTTCAGGTTGGCATCACCTTGTGCTGCCGGTGGCGTGTAACGGTATTTGAGGTCAAGCGGCACTCCCTTGACTTCCCAGGTAAACAGATCGGCTGGCAAACGGGCGTTGATGAGGATGGGTTCGAGGGTCGGGCCCTGTCCCTGACTCTGGCGCTGTAGGTCGGCGGGGCTGTTGACGAGTTGGCCCAATGGTATGGGACGGCCTGACTGCAGCCAGTTGGGCGCATCGTAAGCTACTCGGCGCGGTGGATATTCCAGTGTCTTGACGGCAATTGAAGTACCAGTCATGGCAGCCTTGCCCAGAGCCAAGGCATCGGCGGCCAGTTGCAGGTCGGCAGCATTACGGCCAAGGATGAGGAGTAACTTGCCTGTTGGATTCTCCGGGTGCTGCATCAGGGAGATGGTCGGTGCGTCCACGTTGGGATATTGTGCAAGAAATTCCGGTCGTTCGTCATTGGTCGCGAAAACCACGCCATAGCGTTCTGGCAGACGATTCAGATAGGTCGGAAAGCGGGCGCCGCGATAGCTCGCCAACGCACCAAACCAGGAGGCGAGACCGCCCGCCGCCCGCAGTGAATCCAGAGATGGCTTGGTGGAAAATACGAAAGGCAGGTTAAGCAAGCGATTGTCTCGTTGATCGAAGAAGGGCGCTGGTAACAGAGCAAGATCGTTGCGTAACGCGATTGGTTGTAAATTTAATTCCAGCTTGCTCATGTTGCTAATGCTGGCCCACAAGCTGGAGTGGAGAGGAAATTCACAATCATTAGTGTAATGGCCGATCAATTGCAAATGCAGTTTGTTATAGTCAATGAAGAAACGGGGGGCTAAATCAAGATCAAGTTTTTGTGGGCCAGCCAAACTTTCCTTGGTCACTGGCAAGGTGACCAACACTTCATCGTTCAGGTATACCTTGAGGTGAGAGAGAGTCGGCAACAGTGCGGGGGATAGCGTGTAGGTTAGGTGCAGCCTGGCCTTGGTGACGACCTCGTCCAGCCGTACGCCCAAAGAAAGATAGGCGTTACCATTCACGCCTCTCAATTCGATTGGGCGGGAGGCGCCAATGTCCTTCATCGTTATCACTGACTGGCGGCTGGGAATTGGTGCGGCTTCTGTCTTTGGCACGAGAAGAGGCGCATTTGTTTGTGCGGCCGACGAAAGAGACGCAAAGCTTAAACAAAATACTGCGAACAGAACGAAGGATTTGTTGAGGTTGGCAATCACAGAAATTTTCATTTTTTTATTTTTCGGTTTTGTCTGGCATCAATTGGCAGGGGATTCGATTTTATTCTGTGACCATTAAATCTCTTGCAAAAGCCCCGACAATTTTTAAACGAGCCCCAGTAGTGCCGCAACAGCGTTGCCGCTACCTGCGGGGTCAAGCTGGCCTAAAACCATACAAACGCCCGTTTGACACGATTGGATGTATTTGCAATTTTTTCCGAGTTTTGCGGAAGTTTAAAAAGAACATATCCCACATTCTAGCCATGTAAAATTGCTACCTTTTTAAGTATTT
Organism: Candidatus Nitrotoga sp. CP45; assembly: GCA_945874105.1. Taxonomy (GTDB): domain Bacteria; phylum Pseudomonadota; class Gammaproteobacteria; order Burkholderiales; family Gallionellaceae; genus Nitrotoga. The sequence continues at coordinate 29,948 of CAMCFJ010000005.1, forward strand.
ATCATCAAAAACAGTTTTGCAAGAGGCATTACTGTAGGTACATTTAATCGTTGACGGATTTTTAGACTAGTTTGCTTTGTCAGATAAAACAATTCGGACAAGTTCAATCGCCAAGAATCAAATACTTCGATGATGTGACGCATAATAAAAGCGATACTAAAGTTGGTCGGTGCGATACCGAACATAACCTGTCCATATCCGTAAACACCCGAATTTTCAGGGCGACCCGCTGAATGTCTTTATCTACCCAGTCTAATGCTTCAACATGACAATCCAGCCACTCGGAAATGGCCTTTTTTCCTATCTGATTGCGTGTTCTGCAAGTGTCTCGTATATACTGACTTGGTGCGTGCGTTTCGCGCGCATTTTGGATGCCAAAATTGTTTGGAGTTTTATTTATAATCAACTGCTTCACTGAAATCATACACATTTATATTGGGCTTTTCCATCAATATAATCTGCTTTTATTAAGCTAAATAAAATTGTTACGTTTCTGGATGAGAACGAGTCAAGAAAATGCAGAGCGGATGTGAAGAATTAATGAAGTTTTTGAATCTGATTGACATAAAATCTCATTTGAATAAAAGTGCGCACGGAAGCAGTATTGCGGGCACAAATAATTAAATATTTATTGGATTAATCGAACTAAATAATGGGGATTTTAAGTGTAATTCTCTTGACTCCGGCGATTGGTGCCTTGGTGTTGGCGCTGCTCCCCGGCCGAAATCCAAGTGTCGCTCGCGGCATTGGCAAGCTGTTTACCAGCATCGTCTTTTTACTTACCTGCTACCTGCTCATCAGTTATGACTCGCATGATGCAGGCATGCAGTTCAATGAATATTTCTCGATCAATCCCAAAATCGGTAGCTCTTATGCACTAGGTGTTGACGGTTTATCCGTGCCGCTGGTCGTCCTCGCATCACTGCTCACTTTACTCGCGTTACTAGCTTCTGCCGGTATTACCAAAAATGTCAAAGGCTATAACATTGGCATATTGTTGTCCGAATTTGGCATGCTGGGCGTATTTCTGGCTCAGGACTGGTCCCTTTTCTACATTTTCTGGGAAATCACCTTAATCCCGATATTTTTTCTGATAGACCGCTGGGGTGGTGAACGGCGACAAACAGCAAGTCTTAATTTTGTGCTGTATACCATGAGCGGTTCGGTATTTATGCTGGTCAGCTTGATCGCAGTATTTCAGTATGTGCCAGAACAGGTCTCTCTGATGAGCGCGATGACCCATGTATCAGAAAATATGCCCAAAAACCAGCAAGTATGGGCATTTATCGGTTTTTTAATTGGCTTCGGCGTCAAGATGCCGATTTTCCCACTGCACGGTTGGTTACCGCTGGCGCACGTCGAGGCGCCTAGTCCAGTCAGTATCTTGTTGTCCGGTATTTTGATAAAAATGGGCGCTTACGGCCTGTTGCGGGTAGTGGTCATGCTGCCAACAGCTGCTCATACATTGCAACCGCTGCTGGTTTTTCTGGCACTGTTCGGCATAATTTACGGGGGGCTTTTGGCCTGGAGGCAGAGCGATCTTAAGGCCATGGTTGCCTATTCTTCAATTAGTCACATGGGCATTGTTTTGTTAGGTATTTCCACATTAAATGAGGCAGGACTCACAGGCGCCGTTTTGCAGATGAGTGCCCACGGCTTGATTGCCGGCGGGATGTTTATGGTAGTGGGTATGCTGTATGAGCGCACCCATACCCGTAACATCCAGGATTACAGCTCACTGGTTCAAGTGATGCCTCGCTTCGCGTTTTTTACTACCATAATACTGCTGGCGGCGATGGGAATTCCGGGATCGATCGGGGCGGTGGCAGAGCTACATGCGATGGTCGGTGGATTTCAGCAGTGGGGTGGTTTGATGGTGTTTTTTAGTATGGGGATTCTCATCAGTACCGCTTATGCGATTCGTACCATTGGCCTGTTATTCACCGGCCCAGTCAAGCCGCAGATGAAACAGATCGAAGACTTAAGACCGCCGGAGTTATTGGCACTTAGCGTTCTGGTTGGCGCAATTGTGTTATTTGGTTTGTTGCCTGCATCGTTGGTTGAGCTGTCAGCAGCAACCATCTCGCAAATGAATGGCCTGATCAGGCTACGAATTTTGGAGGGTTAGCGATGCATGAAGCACATTTAAAATCCGGCGATCAAGCAAGTAACTTACGCGAGCAAATCACGGCGGCAATACACCATCTGGATCATGTTTTGCCAGGGCAAGCACCTCTTCATGATTTCGTACACCACAATACCCTGCATGGTTTTCAGCACCTTCCATTTGAAAAAGCATTGGCCGCAGGCGAAGCGTTAACCGGTATTCACGGTTATCTTCCCGAAACACTTAGCCGTAATTGCTATCAACAAGGCCGTATTGATGACAGCGATATTTTTGCGGCACTCGCGCATGACCCGCAATTACAGGCAGAGCAAATCGTCTGCCAAGCAAAGGATAGAGCCATCCGGCGCAAAGATATCTATCGCATCGCCTTGTTATTTGACCTGCAACCGTTAACTGTCAGCCAGTTTAATTGGCAGGTAGAAGAATTAAATGCTATGGATGCGGTGCAAGCCGATGTCCCTGACCAAGTCCGTAACCAATTGCGGGCTGGTAGCAGCGTTTCGGATAATGTCATCCGGCAACTGTGGGAAGCCACCCTGACAAAGCTTGAAATGGAAGATGCGGGGCTGCACCCAGAGAATCTGCTGGATTTGTCACGGGAGCAAGCTGAAGAATGGCTTGAGCACGCTCGTGACGGGAGCGTGTCTTCGATTCATGAGCGAATGCAACAGCAGGCAAGCGAGGCACTGAATAATTTGCTGGGTCAACTGGGCGATGGCATTACTTTGCGCGGATTTCTCCGTGCAATAAGCGGGATTGATATTCTTGACTCCGTACGTCCGCAGCTGATTCGTATTTGTGCTTCCTGCATGGACGAAGGCATAGCGGCATGGCAAGCGCCTGAGCGCAGCCGCTTGGGGCTTTATGCCTCGTGGCGAGCTACCGCCCGATATGATGCCAATCCCTATCTGGACGAGTTACCCAATTGGCAAGCGATAATGGCTGAATTGCCGGTGGATGCGGTGGACACAATCATTCTGCAACTAACCCGGCTCGAGATTCCGCAAGAAAAATGGGAAGGATACTTACAGCGACTGGCACTTGAACTTCCTGGGTGGTCAGGTTTTATCAATTGGCGCGAGCATAATCCCAAATACCATGCTCCGGATGATGCTAAACCTAAGCTTGCCGATTATCTGGCAATACGGTTAACGCTGGATCGACTCTGGTTAAATCAAGTTTGCCGTGAGAGCTGGCTGATCGAAGCCAAGCTGAGTAGCTTGCAGGCCTACTTCAAAAGAAACCTCTCGGAATTCATGGTGCGCAGTCAGCTGTATCAAGGCCATTTACCGGAATATCTGACAGAACGGGCAGAGTCGCTGATCAGGCTTGCGGGCTCGGAACGGCATGAGCGTGCGGATTGGCAGCAGCTTGCTGACCTGATTCAAACCTGGCAATCCAGCCCGCTCGCTGAACAGCAAGGCACCACCCATACAATTTATGGCAGCGGCTGGCGATTGTTTCGTTTATGCCAGCACTTGGGGCTAAATGCGTCATATGCCCAAGAATTTCAAAAGCAGGATCTGTTGCAGATGCTGACATTATTGGATCAATTTACCTTGGCGGAGCGCGGCAAAGCTTGGCTGTACGCATATGAGCGTCATTATGCTGACAGTATTTTCCAAGCGATACGCGCTAACCACAAGCAGGGACGCTGGGAAAAACGCGATAACCGTCCCGACGCACAGATCATGTTCTGCATGGATGAACGTGAAGAAAGTGTTCGTCGCCATTTGGAGGAATTAAATCCTGCTATTGAAACACTGGGTGCTGCGGGGTTTTTTGGTGTCCCGATGAACTATAAAGGCCTGGATGACCATGAAGTAACGCCGCTATGTCCTCTTGGAGTCATTCCGACTAATGATGTTAACGAAATACCCCAGGAGGGTAGTGCTGAACAACTGGCTGCGCATAACAAAGGACGGAGCTTATACGGACGGCTTGTCTATCTGCTGCATCAAAACATCCGCCGTAACCTGTTGCTGTCGCACGTGGCTATTGATCTGCTGGCGCCATTCACGCTGCTGGGCCTGCTCGGTAAAGCAATCGTACCTAAACAGCAGCAGGCATTAGTGGATCGTTTACGCCAAGCGCTTATACCCAAAGTGGCGACCAAGCTTCAGTTTACTGCCGAGTATGACGTTGTGGCGGCAACGCCGGATCACCCCAGTCTGGGTTTTACCGATCAACAGCAGGCTGACCGCGTTGCGGGGCTTCTGCGCACTACCGGTCTGACCTATGGGTTTGCTCACATTGTTTGTTTGATGGCGCATGGCTCTACCAGTCAGAATAATCCTCATGAAGCCGCCCATGATTGTGGCGCTTGCGGCGGGAAAAGAGGTGGACCCAATGCCCGTGTTTTTGCGGCAATGGCTAATCGCCCTGAAATACGCCAACTATTGGCGGAACGAGGCATTCTTATTCCCGAAGATTGCCGATTCGTCGGCGCCCAGCACGATACTGCCAGCGATAACATTATTTGGTACGATCTGGAGGGCATGCCGGCAAATCTGTTGGGCGCGTTTGATAACTTCAAGTCCTGTGTCCTCCAGGCTCGTGAGCTTTCGGCTCAGGAACGTTGCCGACGTTTCGTCTCGGCCAATAATCCCTCATCGCCTTCGGCTGCGTTGCAGCATGTGACACAACGCGCCCAGGATTTGAGCCAGGTTCGTCCTGAATATGGCCATGCTACCAATGCTGCCGCAGTTATTGGCCGGCGTGCGGTCACTCAGGGTATCTTCCTCGATCGCCGCATGTTTTTAATTTCTTACGATGCAACTCAGGATCCGGACGGAAAAATTATCGAAAATATCTTGCTGGTCGCAGGACCGGTAGGGGCAGGTATTAGCCTGGAATATTATTTCTCCACCATTGATAACGAACGCTTCGGTTGCGGAACAAAAGTACCGCACAACGTGACAGGGATGTTCGGCGTCATGGAAGGTGCGTCCAGCGATTTGCGTACAGGCCTGCCTCGACAAATGGTCGAAATCCACGAGCCGATGCGCCTGCAGATAATAGTCGAAGCAAAAACCGAAATTCTTGGGCAAATTTATGCCCGGCAAGAAGGCTTGCGCGAATTGATTGCAGGTGGTTGGGTGCATTTGTCCGCGATAGACCCGGATAGTGGCGACATATCTATCTTTGAGCGCGGGATTGGGTTTGTTCCCTGGCAGGCCGAAATCAGGGATTTACCTGTATGCAAAAAATCAACAGACTATTTCCGGAATCAGACCCAGCCGTTACCCCCTGCCTTGATAAGACAATCCCAACTGGTGGAAGCTTGAAAAGTGGATAATTTAGTCGCTTTAATTCCATTGTTTCCGCTGATCGCCGCAGCCGTTATCGGCATCGGCCATTTATTGGGCCTGCTTAATGGCGAAGCCAGTGAAAAGACGACAGCGGCTATCGCCAGCTGGGCTATTAAACTGTCTTGCCTGCTGGCTTTGATCCTGCTCGGTGCAGATTTGCTGGGGAAAAATACCGGTTCATGGGCTCTTGGCCAATGGCTTGCCAGTGGCACGTTGAACATTCAGGTAAATTTTATTACTACCGGTTTCAGTGTGAAATTGGCAGCCCTATTCTGCATTCTGTTATTCATCGTTATTCGGTTTTCGATAAATTACATGCACAAGGAAGCGGGTTTTCACCGTTTCTTCTTTATCTTGAGCCTGTTTGCTGCAGCAATGATGGTGCTAGTGCTATCAGATAACGCAGTGGGCACTTTTATCGGTTGGGAGATTGCCGGATTTTCCTCGTATTTGTTGATAGCTTATGCTTATGACCGTCCGGTTGCGGCCTCGAATGCGACGCGTGTATTTGTCGCTAACCGTATTGGCGATGCCGGATTTTTGTTGGGTATTGGATTTAGTTATGCGTGGATTCACAGCCTAGATTGGTCGCAGATAAATACCTTGTCAGCACAGCTATCTCCCCGACAGGCCAGTGTTATTGCATTCTGTTTTGCCATAGCAGCATTTGCAAAATCAGCGCAGCTACCTTTTTCCCCCTGGCTGGCAAGGGCAGCGGAAGGGCCTACGCCATCCAGCGCAGGATTTTACGGTGCGGTCATGGTGCATTCAGGCGTCTATCTTATGCTTTTATTGCAGCCCATTCTTGAGCGGGCACCGCTGATAATGATTTTGGTTGCAATCGTGGGTCTGTTAACAGCCGTGTATGGATTTTTCATCGGACTCACCCAGACTGATGTCAAGAGTTCGCTGTTTTTTTCGACGACAAGTCAATTAGGGTTGATGTTCCTGGAATGTGGACTTGGTTTTTGGCAACTGGCAAGCTGGCATCTTTGTGCCCACGCGATAGTTCGCGGTTATCTGGTACTAACTGCCCCCTCGTTAATGCACTATATACGGGGCAATCCGATCAAGCCTTTTCCTACTAAAATTGCAAATTTACGTTGGGCTTATATTGCATCTCTGCAGCGTCTTTGGATGGATCAGATTGCTGACAGGATTTTGGTAAGACCGGTATGCAGGTTGGCTCGTGACTTGGCTTATTTCGATGATCATGTCGTTGATCGTGCAATGGGGATTCCAATCCCCGCATTGCATACGATATCTTCACTGGCACAACTGGAAAAACAGAAAATTGACGGGAAGCTGAAGAGTCAAGATGAAGACTTTGCCCGAGGCAGCGGTTTGATTGGTAATCTTGCCCACCGGGTTACTGCTGCTCTGTACTGGTTTGAGGATCGCTTGGTGATACGCGGAATTGGCAAAGATATGATCAATTACGGTCGCCAGCTTGGTCATGCAACCAACAAAGTAGAGCAGTTGCTGCTGCAACCCGGCTATCTCGCATTGTTTGTGGCGATAATATTGCTGGTTGCACTGTGAGACTCTGATGATTACCAACATCACTTTCTGGTCAGAGTCGCTAGCTTTTCCGCTGTTGACTACGCTGACTATCGTGCCGCTGGCAGCCATGTCAGCTATTCTGTTTTCACGCTCTACCACTGTCGCTTTAATCCTCGGATTTGCTGGCACGCTGCTCAATTTATTTCTAAGTTTCTATTTGCTGTCCGTGTTTGATCCAGATAAAGCTGGAATTCAACTGGCCGAGCAGGAAAATTTCCTTGGTTTTATGAATTACAGTGTCGGTGTTGATGGCCTGAGCGTTCTGTTTATTCCGCTCACAGCAATCCTGGTGCTGCTGATTCTGGTTTATAAATTAATTACCCGTCAAGACACTGATTGGAAATTCATAGCCTGCCTGCTGGGCTATGAAGCCATCCTGATTGGCGCTTTTTCTGCGTTAAATGTGATGCAATTCTGGTTCTGGACCCTACTGGAATTACTGCCGGTTATCTTACTGACACACTATGCCGGAACCGGACAAAAAAAACGCTGGGCGATCACTTATCTAGTGCGGTACTGGGGTTGGGGTCTGCTAATGACTTTAGCCGGCTTTCTGCTGCTGAGCTTTGGCTTAATGGGCTCGGATGCCATCCCGAGTTTCGACTGGTCGACGCTGAAGCAAAACAAGGCGCTATTACAAAACGGAACATTGATTTTTATTTTGTTGTTTTGTGGCTTTGCGATTCGCATGCCCCTGTTTCCGTTCCATGGCTGGTTACCGGTTTTGGCAGAACAAGGCTCAGTCGCCAGTGCCACCGTTTTCCTGGTAGGTCTGAAACTGGGTATTTACGCCACCATCCGCTTTATCTTGCCGCTGGTTACGGAGGTTGCTGAACACTGGGCTGGATTTGTGGTGCTGCTGAGTCTGATAGGAATTTTTTACGGTGCGTTGTTGGCATTGATGCAGATTAATATTCGCCGCTTACTGGCTTTTGCCGTCATCAGCCATACCGGGATGTTGGTTATCGGCATTTTCTGTTTTAACCCGCACGGATTGAATGGCAGTATATTCCTGTCGCTGGTATATGGTCTGGCATCGGCGGGTATGCTGTTAAGCATCGGTCTGATTTATAAGCGAACGCGCACGGCTTTCACTCCACGCTTGGGCGGACTTTTTGACAGCAATATTAGCGTCGCGCTACTTTTTTTTATGGCTGCGCTGAGTACCATGGTCATGCCCGGCACACCAGGCTTTGACGCGGCACATCTCTTGATTGAAGGCACCATCGAGGAATATGGCTGGTTGACTGCGATCTCTATTCTGGTTGGCAACGTGCTGGCAGCCGCTTTCCTGCTGATAGCCTTTCAACATATATTTCTGACTAAAGCCAAACGCGTCATACAGCAACTCAGCAACAATCCTTATGCGGCCAAGATCGAACCCGTCATAGCCATAACGATTTGCTCGTTGCTTATAGGTATCGGCTTTAACACGCAACCTTGGTTACATTTTATTGAAAAAGCTCCGAACGCTATAACTGAGCACTCCCACAAACATGAAGAGAAACACGCTAGTAGTCCATCGCTTACACTCATCGATGGCAGGCCGATAGGGAACGGTAAACATGATTAATGAAACTTTTCCCATATTAAGCCTCACTATTCTGCTGCCTGTGTTGGGCGCCATTGCAATTGGGATTACCCACAACGTTAATCTGGCTAAAAAGATTGCGTTATCAATTGCCGGGCTTGAGTTGATCGCAACGCTGGTTGTGGTATGGCTGTTTGATGCTGCCGCCAAGGGTAATAGTTTTCAACTTGTCGAACAGCATGCCTGGATACCGAGTCTGAATATTGAATTTTTGATCGGGATAGATGGTATTTCAATCTTGTTTTTACCAATGTCAGCACTGTTGACATTGGTTGCCATTATCGCCTCGTGGAATTCGGTGCAAAATTTGACCCGCTTTCATTTTGCGCTGTTGCTGGCGCTGGAAGGCGGCACGATGGGCGTGTTTGTCGCGATGGATCTGATGTTGTTCTTTTTGTTCTGGGAATTGATATTGCCGCCGATTTTCTTTCTGATTGGTTTGTGGGGCGCAGGCCCCCAGCGGCGCAGCGCGGCGATGAAATATATGCTGTATATGTTATTCAGCGGAGTGCTATTACTGTTTGCCTTCGTCATGCTGGCGATGAATCATGCTACCCAGATGGGTGGTAGCATTCCACAGAGCTTATCCTTCAGTTTCCCGGTATTGTTGAATACAGCCATGCCGGATAATATCCAAGCTATTGTTTTTTTGCTATTAGTTGTTGGATTTTCGGTCAAGATACCGCTGGTGCCATTTCATACTTGGCTGCCCACTACCGCCGTTGAGGCGCCGACACAACTGACAGTATTACTCGTTGGTCTGAAATTAGGTGCGTTTGGCATACTGCGCTTTGCTATGCCGCTGACCCCCAACGCATCTGTAAAGTATGCATGGGTGCTGGGTATCGTAGGCGCCATTACTTTGATTTACGCCGCGATGATTGCCCTACAGCAGACCAATTTACGCCGTTTGCTGGCGTACGCCAGCATTAGCCATGTGGGTCTGGTGATAATCGGCATTGCGACTCTCAATATACAAGGCGTTCAAGGGGCGATTTTTCAGCTGCTCAATTTTTCCTTGATTGCAAGTTGTCTGATGTTGATTGCAGGTTTTATCCAGCATCGTATTGGCAGCACTGAGGTTGCTCACCTTGGCGGTCTGGCGAAAGTGATGCCCAGACTGACCGCTTTTTTCTTTTTATTTGCCGCCGCTAGTATTGGCATGCCTGGAACCAGTGGCTTTGCAGCAGAACTGTTGTTGATTATCAGCGCGATAAATACGCATCCTGGCTTGGGTGCTGCTGCATTATTGGGGGCGATTCTTGGCGCGGCTTATACGCTTTCCTTTATCCGCCGTGCTTTTTTTGGACCAGTTGTACATACTCACTTAAATCAAGTACAGGATCTGCGTTCTCGCGAATTCGGGCTGTTATGCGTACCGGCATTATTGGTGTTGATTTGGGGATTCTTTCCCGATCTGGTTCTGGATATCAATAAGATGGCTGTAGAGTCATGGCTGAATCGACTGGTTCATTAATTAAATTCCCGCTTGCGAGAGCTAATGTCAATGCTAATAGATTCATCAGTATGTTGACTAATGGCCTCTCTATGGATTACTGTTTGAACTGGCGACTTATATTTACTTAAGGATGAAAATGAACCCACAAAAAATAGTTATTGCCATGCCAACCGAAGATGAGTTTATGCCAAGTATTTCAAGGTGGGGGCATGAGTATATTTGGACCAAACAGGAAATTTATTTTGTTAATGTCGTCAGGACAGATGTTTACGTTAGTGAGATGGGCGTTGACGAAACCCCGAACAAGGCCGCACAAGAAAAAATTAAACAACATATGATTGATTTTATTAAAAATAAAGCAAGTGAGATGATGCCTTTGACGGCATTCAAAAAAGCGCATTTTGAAGTTTTATTTGCGCAATCTCCAGCAGATCGGCTGGCTGAGTTTGCTAAAGAAATTAATGCGGGGATGGTCGTGGTCGCAACAAGAAACAAGAGAGGCTTCTCAGGGATGTTTCTTAGTTCCTTTGCAGACCGTCTTTTAAGGCTGTCACCCTGTAATGTTTTAGTTTTAAGACCAATATAAAAATTTGTATGCCAGCTAACCAAGCGTAACAATTGAATTATTTATTGACCAAAAATTTCGGAGGCGGATAAATGAACCATGACTCGGTGCAGTACTATTTCCGGCATTTAAAAGACGATTTGCCTGCTGGTGTCGTGGTATATCTGGTGGCTCTGCCGTTATGTCTCGGTGTCGCTCTTGCATCTGGAGCACCTTTGTTTTCTGGATTGATAGCAGGAATGATCGGTGGTCTGGTTGTCGCTTGGTTAAGCGGTTCACAACTTAGTGTATCAGGCCCAGCGGCTGGTTTAACGGTGATTGTTTATAATGCAATTGAAACACTAGGTAGTTTCCAGGGATTTTTGGTTGCTGTTGTAATAGCAGGCGTGATGCAATTAGTAGCTGGTTTTCTTAAAGCGGGGGTCATCGGAGCTTTTTTTCCTTCAGCGGTCATTAAAGGGATGTTGGCTGCCATTGGCTTGATTTTAATTATTAAACAGATCCCTCATGCGACTGGTTATAGTGTGCTTTATGGAGGTCCTGAAGCCTATCGGGAAGAAGATGTGCATGAATTTTTGCTCCCAATATTAGATGCATTTAGTTCCATTTCACATGGTGTAATACTTATATGCACGGTTGCCCTGCTTATACTAATAATTTGGGAAAGGCCCTGGTTTAAACATCAGAAATTTTTAAAATTGGTTCCTGGCCCTTTGATCGCCGTAGTCTGGGGTGTTATCTATAATTTAGCTGCAGAACGATGGGCGCCGGATTGGGCGGTCAGTGCAGCACATTTGGTGAATGTTCCTGTCTCAAATAATGCAAGCGAGTTCTTGAATAATTTCTCATTTCCAGACTACAGTTATTGGACTAATCCACAGGTTTATCTTATTGCTGCAACGATAGCTATTATTGGTAGTCTCGAAACATTGTTAAGCCTTGAAGCAGTAGATAAGCTCGATCCTTTAAAACGCACTTCACCGACTAATAGAGAGCTGAAAGCACAAGGAGTTGGAAATATTATTTCCGGATTAATCGGAGGATTACCGATTACTGCTGTAATTGTGCGCAGTGCAGGCAATATTAACGCGGGTGGTAAAACCCCAACATCCAGTTTTGTTCATGGCTTATGTATATTGTTTAGCGTAATGTTCTTCGCAAATTACATAAATTATGTTCCGCTCGGTTGTTTGGCTGCTATCTTGTTGCATACAGGGTTTAAATTGGCTAAACCCGCCTTGTTTATGGAATTTTATCGCAAAGGCTGGAGTCAACTGCTGCCTTTTGTGATCACAATATCGGCAATTTTGGCAACGGATTTATTAAAAGGAATGGCAATCGGCCTCATAGTTGGTTTATTTTTCGTTATTAAGGCTAATTACCGTGCCGCCATTACGATGACTCAAAATGGCTCATCGTATAGATTAACGCTTAATAAAGATGTTGCCTTCCTGAATAAGGCATTACTGAGAAAGCTTCTATTGCATGTCAAACCAAACAGTACACTCATAATTGATGCCAGCAGATCTCAATTTATTGATCACGACATTGTAGAAACAATTGATGACTTTTTAATAACTGCACCCGATCATAATATTTCAGTTGAACTTTGCGATATATATGGCAAGGAAAGGTTAAAAAAACACGAGGAGTTTGTCATATTAGATGAGCAATATGACAAAGGCCCATCTGCCAAAAAGATCCTGATTCAGAACAAGATGGCCGGATTATGAAAGAAATTTGTTTTTATTAGCCGTGCCTTGAGCGGCGCGCTGCATTCGGTCATTGATTGCAAGCCACTCTTGTGTTGTTGGAGGGGCTTCAGCCAAAATACGATCGAAACTGGCGTGATCAATACGGTGCAGTGTCGCATAAAGCTCGCGTCCATATTCATCAGCTAATTGAGGCAGCTGAAAGCTGGTGATTCCCCCGCTGTCTACGTACTTGTTAACATCACTTAGATTAAGGACAGCCACTTTATAGCCCAGTTCAACCAGTTGATGCGCCCGATGCCACAATTCGTCTGCCGGATGGATCTCAATTGGAGTTGCGGGGGCATAGTGTGAGTCCAGCATGCCAGAAGCTCGCACCTTAAAAGCAGCCGGTTGAGCCAGCAAAATTTTCTCATTAAGTGTGTCTTCAATAGCTTCGACGGAAAGTCCACCGGGTCGCAGTAACACAGCCTGTCCATGCATCAAGCTCACGATGGTGGATTCCACACCGATACGGCATGGACCCCCATCTAAAATCATACCCACCTTGGATCCCATTTTGTCATGCACGTGTTGCGCTGTGGTTGGGCTTAGCTGCCCAAAACGATTGGCTGATGGTGCTGCAATTCCGCCGCCGAATGCACGCAGCAGGGCAGTCGCGACAGGGTGGTCGGGCACACGCAGGCCTACAGTATCTTGCCCACCAGTGACCTCATTCGGCACTTGGCTGGATCGTTGCAGAATCAAGGTCAGTGGACCCGGCCAGAATGCTGCTGCCAGTTGCCATGCTGCGTCGGGGATATTCTGCGCCCAAGCTGATAGTTGGGAGGCTGCGGCAATATGAACGATCAGAGGATGATAGTTTGGCCGACCCTTTATCTCAAAAATATTTTGCACTGCAAAGGGATTGGATGCATCCGCGCCCAATCCGTAGACCGTCTCAGTGGGAAAAGCTACAGTCTTGCCTGCCCGCAGTAATGCCGCAGCAGCTTGTATCTCGTCATCCGGGATCGTATGGGGACTCACTGACAGTATCTTGTTAATCCTGCATTCGATCGGCTTGTCGCAGTTCCGTCGACGACTCATCGCCTGAATAGGGATAACGCACATGGCCCAAGCGAATCAGGAACACTGCCAGCGTTAGCATCAGGATAGATCCAGTTATTGCGAGCATGCGCCAGTCATCCATGGCTTTCATGTCCAGGATCAGATAGCGCGCAAGTGCAACCATGCCGATGTAAAGTGGGAAGCGCACTGGCAGTTTGCCTGAGTTGTAATACAGCCCGACCATGGCGAGTACTTCCAGGTAGAGGAAGAGCAGCAACAGGTCGGTTAGTGTCACTTGTACTGCCCGTACCATAGTTATGGTCTCGCTCGCCATGGCGAACACTGTGGCAATGGCGATAACGAGCAAGCCGATATGTTCGACCAGAGAAAGAAGTCGTTGGTTGAATCTTTTAATGGTAATTTTTTTCAATCTGTTAGCCCGTTCATTGAACTTCAGCGTCGCACTAATGCCAATAACTGAAGGAATGTGTCACGCGTCCATCAACATTTGCAAGGCTTGGTGATATTTTTCCGCAGTTTTTTCGATTATGTCAGCAGGAACTTTCGGTGCAGGAATTTGTTTGTTCCAACCGGAAGTTTCCAGCCAGTCACGCACGAACTGCTTATCAAAGCTAGGCGGATTGCTACCCACATGGTATTGATCCGCTGGCCAGAACCGCGAGGAATCGGGCGTCAGCGCTTCATCAATCAAATACATTTTTCCTGATGAATCCACACCGAATTCAAATTTTGTATCAGCGATTATTATCCCTTTAGTGGCCGCATATTCCGCTGCCTGGGTATACAGCGACAAGGCGGCGTGACGTACTGCATTGGCACGCGGCAAACCCAGTAATGTTACGGCCTGCTCGAAAGAGATATTTTCATCGTGTTCACCTGCGGCTGCCTTGGTTGAAGGTGTAAATAAGGGTTGCGGCAATTTTTGCGCTTCCTGTAAATCGGCGGGTAATTTAATGCCGCACACCATGCCAGTCTTCTGGTATTCCTTCCACGCGGAACCAGCCAGATAGCCGCGCACGATGGCCTCAATAGGTACGGGCCTCAAGCGTTTCACTACGGAGGCACGGCCAGTCAGTTGCGCGCGTTCTTCATCAGTTTTGACTAACGATCCTGGCTGGATACCAGTAAGGTGATTAGGGACAACATGATTAAGCTTGCTAAACCAGAAATCGGACAGGGTAGTGAGTACTTGACCCTTTCCTGGCACTGGCGTCGGTAAAATGACATCAAAAGCGGACAGGCGATCAGTTTGCACGATGAGCAGGCGATCATCATCCACTTCATAGATGTCACGCACTTTACCGCGGTGTAGTAATGGCAAGCTGGTTAAGTTGGATTCAAATAATGCAGACATAGGGCTTCCCTTTTAGTTGAGTGATGGCAGCTTGATCGCAGCAATTGCTTCGGCCTGCTGTTTGCGGAATGCGGTGAGGCGCTTGGCCAACTGTGTGTCGTTCAGTGCCAGCATGGCTATTGCGAACAGGCCGGCATTCGCCGCACCAGCTTCGCCGATAGCAAATGTGGCCACCGGAATACCTTTGGGCATTTGCACGGTGGATAGTAGCGAATCGATTCCCTTGAGGTATTTGGACGGAATGGGTACGCCCAGCACTGGCA
This sequence comes from Candidatus Nitrotoga sp. CP45, assembly GCA_945874105.1. Lineage (GTDB taxonomy): Bacteria > Pseudomonadota > Gammaproteobacteria > Burkholderiales > Gallionellaceae > Nitrotoga. Next base: position 44,962 of record CAMCFJ010000005.1, read on the forward strand.
GCGTAGTTTGGCCAGCAATTACGCCAGCCAGATGAGCTGCACCACCCGCACCGGCAATGAAGCACTGTACACCGTGCTCAATCATTTCCTGAACATAGGTTAATAACAGTTCAGGTGAACGGTGCGCAGAGATTACGCGTGCATCGTAGGCGATGCCAAAATCATGCAAAGGGCGCGCAGCCTGCTGCATGATTTCCCAGTCATTTGCACTGCCCATCAAGATGGCAACCAGTGGTTTGTTCATGTGCCTCCTTCTTTAAGGTTTTATTTAAACTTGCCTATGGTTTTTGTTATTTTATTTCTAATAGCCTGCTAGATTTCGCTCATATATCGGTCTGTAATAATCATTTTTTGTAAATCCAAAGTCGAAAGTCTCGCTGCCTGCCAGCAACGTATGGATAAATTAAATAAAATTGATTAGTGCAATTCAGCTACACAAGAAAGTAGAACAGCTTAAATGGATTGATTTTTGTATCGGTTGGAGATGCTCATACCGCAGTTAAAATGTAAGTGATTGATCAGAGTCCAGTCCTATTGCTTTTTAAGCGGGCATTTCGCTCAAGAGAGATTCTCAGATGTGTAGATACCTTGTGTTTGGGCTAACTTTAGATTTTAACGGCGTTTTTTGGGCTCACAATTATTTTTTAAATCCAATAAGATAGATACCGATAACTTTTCCGACTTTATCTTTAATTGGGTCATAACAAGTGTAGTAAGATTTACCTAAAATATCGATATCGCCACAATACACTTCCCCCTTGATTGCTGCATCATAAGCCTTGTTATGAGCAAGTTTAGTTCCAATCCCGCGTTCTCCTTTAGGCGTTAATACGTTTGTACTAACCCGAATAAATTCGACGCCATCTTTAACGAAGACAGTAGAGTAAGCACCAGACGTTTTTTTAATTTCATCCACAACACTAAAATTATTATTTATTTTTTGGTTGCCAAAATAAATGACCGGAGCAATTATATTTCCAGACTTTTCTACTCCTTCAATTCTAGGTTCGCCCATTTTTATAAATTTCGCTTTAAGTTCGTCAACAGTTTTTCTGGCGTCATCTGCACTCGCAGTGGCCATAAACAGCAATGTTGTTAGAAATAGAATTGTTTTTTTCATAAAAAAGCCCTTATTTTAAATAAGTTGATTCAAATAATTGTGTTTATAGTTATTGAATTTGGGGTGTTGATTGTGTAATTGTACATTTTTAATAAGAATTATTTATTAAAAAAACCGATCTATGTTGATTCGTGGATTCAAGTTTCAGCATTTTTAAATGTTTCGTTTTTCTTGCCATGATCGTTTTGGAGTTCATTTTAACCTTATGGCGGCACATCCCGTTCCCGGATTTACAGTGAAAATTGTGCCTTGAATGTGCCAAAGTCGGGCTTAATGCACGTATCCTTCGCGTTCTAGTTTGAGCAAAATTTGCTGCACCGCCTCTTCCACGCTAATGTTTGTAGTATCAATTACTAGTTCGGGGTTTTCTGGAGTTTCATAGGGATCACTGATGCCGGTGAATTCCTTAACTATGCCAGCACGGGCTTTAGCGTAAAGTCCTTTGCGGTCACGGCCTTCACATACGTGCAGCGGTGTGGCCACATGAATTTCAAAAAAGCCGCCCAATGGTTCGATCATGACCCGTACGTCTCGGCGCGTGGCATGATAGGGTGCAATCGGTGCGCAAATGGCAATGCCGAGATTCTTGGTGATTTCGGAAGCTACGAAACCGATTCGCCGTACGTTGATATCACGATGCTCGCGCGAGAAGCCCAGTTCACTGGAAAGATGTTTGCGCATGATATCGCCGTCCAGCAAAGTAACTTGCCTGCCGCCTATTTCCAGCAGCTTGGTCATTAGCACTTTGGCCAAAGTTGATTTCCCGGCACCAGACAAACCTGTAAAAAATATCGTAAGCCCCTGTTTATCTCGGGTTGGATAGGCTATATGTAATTCATTCAATACTTCCGGGAAAGAAAACCACTCAGGAACTTTAAGCCCTTCCACCAGGCGATGTTTCAATTCCGTGTTGGTCAGACTAACGCTAAGTGCACCTTCAGGCACTTCTTCCAGAGGGAGGTAATGTGCGCGTTCTTCTACATAGACCATACGTGGGAAAGGGATCAGTTCTATGCCTACAGCGTTGCGTTTCGCTGCATTGGCGGGCAAAGAGTATTCCTGGAACAGATCCATGCCGCGTCGGGTACCCTCATTTCCCATGTGCTCGCCGCCAACAATTAAATGAGAGCAGCCATAATTGCGTTGCACAATGGCTTTCCAAAAAACTTCACGTAAGCCCGACCCGCGAGGGTACAGGGGAAGTAAAGATAATGCCGTGGTCGCGGAAGAAAAACGCGGCATGATGGCTTGATAGCAGCGTATCAAGGTGAGGTGATCGTGATGATCAGGTTCTGCGTTGCCGATAATCGGGTGGATTAGCAAATTGGCTTCATGGGCCATGGCAGAACTCAACATGAATTCATATTGAACACGGTGCAATGGTTGGTGTGTTTGAAAAGCAATGATGCGATTCCAGCCGCGTTGCGCGAAAGATTTGCGTAATTCTTTCGGGGTAAGGTGGAGCGTCGGGTAGTCGTGGCGTAACGGTAAGGATAATCCCTCAAGACGTCCAGCAACAGCATGCTGGCCTTTTTGCTTTAAAAGATGGGCGACACCGGGGTGAGCGGGGTCAACGGAATTGAATAAAGCTTGTGCTTCCATTGTTCTGTCAGGATGCCAAAGCTCTGCTACTGTGATTACGGCCAGCATGAAGCCTTCCGGATCGCGCAACGCAAGACGACTGCCGGGCACAAGTTGTTGGGCAACTGAATCCGGGATATTTAGCGTAATGGGCATAGGCCAAAATGTGCCATCGGCGAGGCTCATGTCATTCAGCACGCTGTTGTAGTCGGCTTGGTTCATGAAACCGCGTAATGGAGAGTATCCCCCGTTAAGCAGCAACTCCAAGTCTGATAATTGCCGCCTGTCAAGATCCAGTGATGGAAAGTGCATGGCTTCGCGGCATAGGGTTTCCGCACGTGTTCGGTCGATATTCAGATTGACCAAGTCACCACTATATGGCGTGATTAATTTATCTATTATGTGCGGCATTGTGACTGAATGTAGTGTTGAATATTTGATTGAACCGATCGAATTGATTTTCTGGCATGCAATTAATGCCGGCTGCACCTTTTCTTCCTCCGCCCGTTTCAAATTGCTCGCATACTTTATCGGCCCCGGTTTTTGTAGCCAATGGCGCTCGCACGCTAACCACGAATCCTCCGTCAGTGCGTTTGGTCAATATGGCATGGGCTTTTAAAGGGAATGCCGTGGCCAGAAGATTCCCGAATTCGCCGGAGATGCGACGACTCCATGGTGCATCAGGAAGAAAGTAAATCGCCCCGTGGTACTTTCCACTTCTGGTTCTATTTTTTTGGCGAGTGCCATATCTTCAAGATAGCCATTTTTCAAAGTTTCAAAGACTGGTTCTTCATGGATAAAGGTAAATGGGTCACGATAATGGTGCATGGCTTGATAAAGTTCGGCTGGATGAAAATATAAATCTTGTAATGATTCCCCATAAGCATTGTAGTTGATGCATTCCCCTAATTCTCGCAGTGTATCTAGCTGAGTAGAGGTAAGTTGCAGAGTTTTTGATGCATGCATAGCACTTTCATGCATATTGTCCCCCAATGCGCCGACTACTGCCCAGATTAAAAATTGTCCATTAAGGTAATAGTTAATCAGAAAACTAGTACAGATGTCGGGGCAGGTGTCGATAAAAGTGCTTAGTTGAGGATGAACGGGAATGTCGCCAGGGACGTGATGATCAAAATATTGCACGTGCGCTCCGCGATCCAATGCTGACAGTAGAGCCTCTCGGTTTTTGTTCATGGCAATGTCCAAAACGGTAATTTGGCCACCGACTTTAGCCTGTACTTTTGCCAGCAAGGAAATGTCCCGCTTGACACCCGTGACGAGAACGCTGTTAGTTGGCTGAGCGAGACGCAGTTGATGCAAGGCACAATTCCGTCCGCATCGCCGTTAAATATATCGTAAATGGTCACATTGAGCTTTATCGTTAATACTCATTGATCAAATAATATAGACGGTCTATGGCCTGGTGATTTTCGTTCTACATGCAAATGCTGCGTTACATGGCACGCGAATTTATGGAAAACATGGGTTAAGTGGACGTTGACTTGTTCTGCACTAATTGGGGTTTTGAAAGCGCGGGTTTTTTCGCGAAATAGCTTTTGATACCACTGAGAATGGCGCGTGCCATTTTTTCCTGGTAGCCCTTGTCATTCAGGCGCAGCTCTTCACTGGGATTGCTGATGAAAGCGGTTTCAATCAATATTGATGGGATGTCCGGTGATTTCAGCACGGCGAAACCAGCTTGCTGAACAGCGCTGCCATGTAATGTATTGATGTTGCCCATCTCCCCCAGCACATGCTTGGCCAGTTTCATGCTGTCGTCGATGGTGGCCGTTTGTGAAAGATCAAGCAATGTGCGCGCGAGATAGGGTTCTTTTTCTGCGAGGTTCACGCCGCCGATTAAATCAGCCTCGTTTTCTTTTTTTGCCAGCCAGCGCGCGCTGGCGCTAGTAGCACCGCGTTCGGACAGGGCGAATACTGAGGAGCCGCGTGCATGTGGTTTGATGAAAGCATCGGCATGAATAGAGATAAGTAAGTCGGCTCGTACTTGGCGCGCTTTCTGCACACGTCCGTTCAGTGGAATGAAATAATCGCCGTCGCGAATTAATACGCCTTGCATGTCCGCAGTCTTATCCATCAGTTCCTTAAGTTTGCGTGCGATCGCCAGCGTAACGTTTTTTTCGTATGTGTTATTGGATCCTTTCGCACCCGAGTCTTCGCCGCCATGTCCAGCATCGATGGCAATGATGAGCGTACGTGCGCGCATCTCAGGCCGGGGGCGCGACGTAGATTTGTTTGAGTTGATTGTCGGCTGTGGAATGGTCTGCGTACTTGCTATTTTATTTTTTGTTGATTCACTCTCTTGAGGTAATCGACTGTCGATGTTGGGGGCGGATTCCAGGGTGTGAGTTGCTGGCTCTTTTTGCAAGAGTGCCATCATCGGATCAAAGGGAATGGCGGGGTAGATATCAAGAATCAGGCGGTGGTTGTATTTTGCTACCGGCATAAGGTTGAACAATTGCGGCTTGACTTGGGACTTAAGGTCAAACACCAAGCGCACTATGCCGGGTTTGAAACGGGCCACACGTACACTTTTTATGTAAGGGTCGTCGCTGCGAATTTTACTGACGAGCTCATTAAGCGGACCGTTTATTTCGACATCTTTCAGATCAATCACCAGTCGATCTGGATTTCTAATGGAAAACAGTTCATAGCGGATTGGTTTGGCTGATTCCAACGTTAGGCGAGTGTATTCAAGTGCCGGCCAAACGCGAGCAGAGCTGATGGCAATAGCTGCCTGCGCGTGGGGGAGCCACAGCAAAAAGCCAATTACGACTAACTTTGAAGTACTTTTAAACATTCCCTGCCGGCCTGTGAAATTGCACGAACTTCAATATTGCGACCATTGCATATTGTTTCACCAGATAATAATTCGAGTGTAATTTCAATATCTGCTTGTGGCACAGGATGTTGCGCTTTTTCTGGCCACTCCACCAGGCATACGTTCCGCCCGTCAAACTCATCGCGGAAGCCGGCGGCATCCCATTCATCTGCGTCGTGGAAGCGGTAGAGATCAAAGTGACGCAAGTGTAACCCACCTGCTTGATACAGCTCAAGCAAAGTATAGGTCGGGCTTTTCACCCGTCCCATATAGCCCATCGCATGCAGCAGTGCGCGAACCAGAGTGGTTTTGCCGGCGCCCAAGTCGCCATGCAAATAAATCACCATGCCAGGCTTTATTCCCGTGGCGAGTCGTGCCGCAAAAGCAGCGGTAGCGACTTCATCGGCCAGCGGTAGACTTATTCGGCTATTATTCTGATTATGCAAATCGGGACACCTCAAATTGTGGATCACACCGCACTGGCCACCAAAATAAAAGAATGGGGTAAGGAGCTTGGATTTCAGGCAGTAGGTATCGCTGATATCAATCTTCATGATGCCGAGGAACGCTTGTTGGAATGGCTCGCGCAAGGCTTCCATGGCGAGATGGATTATATGGCAAAACATGGCGTCAAACGTAGCCGTCCGGCGGAATTAATTCCGGGCACGCTGCGCGTCATCTCTGTGCGCATGGACTACTTTCCACCCAGTGTGAAAGACACTTGGGAAGTGTTGGAGGATGGCAGCCGTGCATTCATTTCACGCTATGCTTTGGGACGCGACTACCACAAAGTTTTGCGCAACCGTCTGGAAAAACTGACTGAAAAAATTCGCACAGAGGTGAGAGGTTTCAGTTATCGCGTATTCACCGACAGTGCACCAGTAATGGAAGTAGAGTTGGCATATAAAGCTCGGTTGGGCTGGCGTGGTAAGCACACGATGCTATTGTCTCGTGGCCATGGTTCGTGGTTTTTTCTGGGTGAGCTCTACACCGATCTGCCGCTTCCCGTTGATGAGCCGGAATCGGATCATTGCGGCACCTGCATGGCGTGTATTCAAGTGTGTCCAACGCAGGCTATCATCGCGCCATATAAGTTGGATGCACGGCGCTGCATTTCCTACCTGACCATCGAGCTTAAAATTAGCATTCCTGTAGAGTTACGCCCGCTTATCGGCAATCGCATTTACGGTTGCGACGACTGTCAAATGGTGTGTCCATGGAATCGTTTTGCGCACAAAAGCCTCGAACCGGATTTCGCTGCAAGACACGGGCTGGATGACGTCGCACTAACCGAATTATTTGGATGGAACGAGGAAACGTTCAATCAGAAATTTTCCGGCAGTGCAATATATCGCATTGGCCATGAGCAATGGCTGCGCAATATCGCTGTGGCGCTGGGGAATGCGCCCAACAGCATTGAAGTGCTGGCCGCGCTGCAAGCCCGTGCTCAAGACGCGTCTCCGCTAGTGCGAGAGCATGTAGCGTGGGCACTAGAACGGCAAAGAGGCTGATCATTTGTTAACCCAAATAATCTATTCGAAATAATTGTATCTCGGGTATGGCCGAGCAGTCATTTGATGATTGGATACAGCCTCACCGAGGGTTGCTTTCACTCAAGTGCTCATTGGGACAGCACAAATGTCACCAACTTCTCGATATTTTCATCCGATACCCGAGGCGAGTACGGGGGCATGGCGATTCCGCCAGTTACATCCGTCCAATTGCCCTTGCCGCCCGCCTTTACCTTGGCAATCAGACGCGCCTTGGCGTCAGAATCGCCCTTGTAGCGTTTGCTTACGTCGCTCCATGCGGGGCCAACTAACTTGGTTTCAATCTTGTGACAGACTAGGCAGCCGCTTTTGTTAGCTAAGGCCAGTCCCTCCTCTCGATTCAGCGCCCCACCCTCCACGCCATTTTTAACCGTAATTGGCATTTCGGTCTTCTCCGGAGAGGAGGGTTTGGAGGCAGCAGATTCTAGCGCTGCTTTTCCCGATAGCTTTTCCTTTGTGCCGTCATTCGTCTTCAGTGGTTTGCCTGTTTTTTCAGGAGCAGCTGGAGTAATGACCGTCGACGCTGGCAATGTCATTTCCGGCATCTTGTCTTTCATGGGGGAGGATATTGACGGATCGGTGCTAACGGTAGTGTTGTGTTCGGTTAAAGGTGGTGATACCGGGACTACAGCGGCCTCCTTTTCGCTCTTGTTTCCGCACGCCGATAACATCAGTATGGCAATAGCAATAACAAATCTTGACTGTTTCATATTTCCCCCATTTTGTTGATGTACTCATTCCTTGCTTTTGGAAGCTGTGCTCGATTACAGCTATTAGGCGGCAAGGTGAACATTTTGAATATAAACACAATTGATGTGTATTGGCAATGCAGTAATCGCTAGCGTAAGATGTGCCGCTTGGGATGGACAATTTGAACAGTTTATTTCCGTAATCATTTGATGAGGAGAGCATTATGCGTATTTGGCTATTATTCCTGACTGTTATTTCCACACTGGTTTTAAGCGGCTGTGGCTACAACACACTGCAATCCACCGATGAACAAATCAAGGCAGGCTGGGCTGAAGTACTAAACCAATATCAGCGCCGCGCCGACTTGGTGCCCAACCTGGTCAATACTGTCAAAGGCTATGCCGCACAGGAGCAGGCAGTGTTACTGGGTGTAACCAATGCGCGGGCCAAGGTCGGTAGCATCCAGGCTACGCCAGAGCTCGTCAATGACGAACAAGTTTTCGCCAAATTTCAAGCTGCCCAAAGTGAACTGACTTCGGCATTAAGCCGTTTGCTGGTAGTAAGTGAGAATTATCCGCAGTTGAAATCCGACGCTAATTTTCGCGATTTGCAAGCGCAGCTTGAGGGCACGGAAAATCGTATTACTGTGGCGCGTAACCGGTACATTAAGACGGTGCAGGATTACAACATCGTTGTACGCTCTTTCCCCAGCAACTTAACCGCGATGATGTTCGGGTTCAAGGTGAAGCCATCGTTCACAGTCGAAAACGAGAAAGAAATTTCCAAGGCGCCGACAGTTGATTTCAGCGCGCCTGGCAAGCTAGTACCTGCCAAGTGACATGATGCGTGTTTGGGCGCACGCCCTGCTGCTTGCACTGATATGGTTAAGCGGTTTAGCGCACGCTGAAGTCGCGGTGCCGCCACTAAGCGCGCGCGTAACCGATTTAACCAGTACCCTCGATGCCGCCCAAAAGCAACAACTTGAAACACGCCTCGCCCAATTTGAAGCGAAAAAAGGCGCGCAAATTGCGGTGCTGCTGATTCCGACTACCCAACCGGAAACTATCGAACAATATGGTATTCGGGTTGTTGAAGCGTGGAAGCTTGGGCGCAAGGGAATTGATGATGGTGTATTGCTGCTCATTGCCAAGGATGATCGTACATTGCGCATTGAAGTCGGCTATGGCCTGGAAGGTGTGCTGCCCGATGCGATTGCGAAGCGCATTATTGCCGAGACAATAACTCCGCACTTTAAGCGAGGAAATTACTATGCGGGTATCTCAACGGGGATCGAACAACTGCTTGCAGTAATCGAAGGCGAATCGTTACCGCCTCCACGTGAGCGCAGTGCAATATCAGGAAGCTTTCAAAATCTTGAGTCATTGTTGTTTATCGGATTTATGCTGACGATTGTGGTGGGCGGCGTACTGCGCAAATTTTTAGGACGCTTACCCGCAGCGATTATCATTGGTTTTGTTATAGCTATGCTCGCTTGGTTCATCGTCGCGTCTATTTTAATTGCGGGAATTGTGGGCGTCATCGCGTTGATCTTCACTTTGGTAGATGGTGGACGCGGCACTTTTGGAGGAGGTGGCTTCGGCCAAGGAGGGTTTGGCGGGGGTGGATTTGGTGGCGGCGGTGGTGGTTTTGGCGGCGGTGGGGCATCGGGGCGATGGTGAATGGCTATTCAGCGCATTATTAAGCATTTGATTGCTGGCAGCATGGCGGTGAAGGCCGCGTTCCCTGCACATTCGCTGCACGCCATCGAGCAGGCGATTCATGAAGCCGAAGCCAAACATGCCGGGCAAGTCCGCTTTGCGGTTGAAGCGTCACTCGATTTCGCCGCTCTCTGGCGTAACCAGACTGCAAGTGAGCGGGCTATCGATATGTTTTCGCAATTGAGAGTGTGGGACACCGAGCACAATAATGGAGTGTTGATTTACTTGCTGCTCGCCGATCGAGACGTGGAAATTGTTGCAGACCGTGGCATACACACGAAGCTTGGCAAGGCTGGCTGGGAAGAAATTTGTCTTGAAATGGAATCGGCATTTCGGCTGGGCAATTTTGAAGCTGGGGTAATCAAGGGAATTCATGCAGTAAGTAGCTATTTGCAGCAGCATTTCCCGAAAAAATCTACTTCAGTGAATGAATTGCCAAATGAGCCAATAATATTATAAGTGGCAGGTAATCCTACTTTAAATAAATGTGATTACCGTTTTTTTTACGGCTGCAAATGTACTGTGTTTATTGTCACTAATTCTATTGAGCCGCTTTGTTACGTTTGTTCCATAATTGGCCAGGTGGTAAATTTTTTTGTTGTTGCTTTAAGTCGTGTGCGGCAGGCCTAATATTTAATTTCCATGCGGTCTGTGCGCCACTGTTTCTAATACAAAGGAGAACACTATGTTGAAACGAAATATCATTGCCGTATTATTGTTGGCAAGTTTGCCATTCGCTGCCCACGCTGCTGATTCTTACAGCATGGATCCTCAACATACCTACGCACATTTCAGCGTCAATCATTTGGGTTTTTCCACCATGCAGGGACGTTTCGATAAAAGTAGCGGCAAAGTAATTTTAAATCGTGCTGCAAAGAGTGGGTCGGTGGATGTCACCATTGAAGCGGCTTCAATCACCACTGGATTTGGCAAGCGCGATGACCATCTGCGCTCACCAGATTTCTTCAATGTCGTCGAATTCCCTAATCTTACATACAAATCGAGTGCAGTAAGATTCAAGGGTGATACTCCGGTCAGTGTAGAAGGCAATCTCACTCTACTCGGTGTGACCAAACCGGTAACGCTGACCATTCTTGCCTTAAAGTGCGCCAATCACCCTATGAAGAAAAAAGAGCTATGCGGCGCGGATGCCAGCGCACAGATTAAACGCTCAGACTTTGGCATGAAATTTGGTCTGCCTAACATAGGCGATGACATAAAGTTGGTGTTCGAAGTAGAAGCATATAAAGACTAATTGCCCCGATATCAAATGTCATCGGTTTAGTGTGCTAGCGCGTTAAATTGTTATGGCTAACGAAAAAAGGATTCTAAAATGAAACGTTTTCTATTTGCAGTGGCGCTGGTCACTATCACTGTTCCAGCATTAGCTGACGATGTCGGAGTGTCCGTTAGTATTGGTCAACCCGGCTTTTATGGTCGAATCGATATAGGTAATTATCCGCAACCCCAGTTAGTTTACACAGCGCCTGTCATAATTCAGCCAATGCCAATGGGCGTGGCACCTCAACCGGTTTATCTGCGTGTGCCCCCGGGACACCGGAAAAACTGGCGCAAGCACTGCCAAAGATATGGTGCCTGTGGTCAGTCAGTCTATTTTATTCATGATAATTGGTATAACAATGTTTATGTGCCTCGCTATCGTGCACATGGCAACTTCCAAGGGGATGGGCGGGGTGGTCATGATAGGGGCGGCCATGGCGGAGGCCATGATAGGGGTCATGACAGAGACTAAATCGCAATTGCTTGGTTTAGCTGCTTTGATATTAAAACCATAATATAGTAAATGATATGTTGGTGTTTTACCGTACCTAGGCTGGCGGAATGATTCTGCGTCAGCCATGATGGCCTTTGAGTTAATGCGTGGCTACGGCATTAAATGCCGTCATTCATCGTTTGAGTCGGCCGTCATGGTATTGATGCTTCGAACAGGATAGATGCCGTCGACAACCCGCTGGCCTACGGAACATTGGCGGGATTAAGAATAATTTCCGCGTGTCGGGCGATCAACTTGTATCCAAGCAATCATTTTGCTGTAGCCATGTGATTCGCGATTGCAACATTTCTCGCCTCAATCGTAAAGGGCAACCCAGGCTTGCACACGAAAAAATAAATCCTCGGTATTGATCTGGTTGCATATTTACATCATGGAATTGGATATGACTTTTGAGGAGGGGTATATGGGCTATATGAGTTATTTGAAATTCCTGAGTCATTATCGAAGTAGTGGTTATTGCGACTGAGGGAGATTTTTTTGATGGATTTTTGTGTGAGTGCCACTGACGGCTTTGCTCGTCGTGGAACACTTTCTTTAGCTCATGGTATCGTTGAAACCCCCGCTTTCATGCCGGTCGGCACTTATGGCACAGTGAAGGCGATGTCCCCTGTCGAGTTAAGAGAAATTGGTGCCCAGATTGTGCTGGGCAACACTTTTCATCTATGGCTTCGCCCGGGCCTGGATGTTATTGAGGCGCACGGCGGCTTGCATGCTTTTATGGGCTGGGATGGACCGATCTTGACTGATTCGGGCGGCTTTCAGGTATTCAGTTTGGGCGCATTGCGCAAGATTACCGAGGAGGGAGTGAAGTTTCAATCTCCCGTGAATGGTGATAAATGCTTTTTGACACCGGAAGAATCCATACGAATTCAGAAGGTGCTGAATTCCGATATCGTGATGATTTTCGATGAGTGCACACCTTATCCGGCGGATGAAATTCGAGCAGCTGATTCTATGCACCTCAGCTTGCGCTGGGCGGAGCGCTCCAAACGTGCGCATGAAGGCAATACCAATGCGCTCTTTGGTATTGTGCAGGGCGGTATGTTCGAAAATCTGCGCGATAAATCGTTGCGTGAGCTGGTAAATATAGGCTTTGACGGTTATGCCATAGGTGGATTGTCGGTGGGGGAGCCGAAAGAAGACATGCTGCGCATACTGAAGCATACCTCGCCGCATCTGCCCATCGACAAGCCGCGATACCTGATGGGTGTAGGTACACCGGAAGATTTGGTGGCTGCGGTCGCCCATGGCATAGATATGTTCGATTGTGTTATGCCCACACGCAATGCGCGAAATGGTATGCTTTTTACTCGTAACGGCGATATCAAGATCAAGAACGCCAAATATCGCCAAGATATTCAACCGCTTGATAAACAATGCATTTGTTATACTTGCCGTAATTTTACCCGCGCTTATTTGCATCACCTACATCGCATCGGCGAGATACTCGGCGCGCGCCTTAATACCATTCACAATTTGCATTATTACCATGAGTTGATGAGTGAAATTCGAGCTGCCATTACTACCCACCAGTTCGATAAGTTCGTTACCCGGTTTAGGCAAGCCCGCGCCAGTTCGTGCTAGAATTCGCCGCTGCAAAATTTTACTGGGAGAAGTGTCATGTTGATTAACAACGCTTATGCACAAACCGCTGCACTTGCGTCCGGTTCCGGCTTCATGGAATTTCTGCCTGTGGTCGCAGTGTGCGCAGTGTTTTATTTTCTTTTGCTGCGCCCACAACAGAAGCGCGCCAAGGAACAAAAGGCCATGCTGACTGCCCTGCAAAAAGGTGATGAAATTATCACTGTGGGTGGAGAGTTGGGTCGTGTGTCCAAGGTGGGCGAAAACTATATCAGCTTGGAAATCGCCGAAAACGTTACAGTTCTGATTCAGAAAAGTGCGGTTCAAACGGTGCTGCCCAAGGGAACAATCAAGTCGATTTAAGGTACTGCAATGAACCGTTATCCGCTGTGGAAATATCTGCTTGTTCTCGTTGTATTTATTCTGGGTCTGATTTACACCCTGCCTAATTTTTATGGTGAATCTCCTGCTGTGCAAATATTGCCCTTACGTCCCAATCTTAAGGCGGATAGTGCATTGCTGCAGCGGGTAGGTGATGCGCTTAAAGCGGCAAATCTGAATGCAGAAGGGATCGCGTTGGATCCTACTAGTGTTAAAGCGCGCTTTAATAACACCGATAATCAGCTTAAGGCCAAGGATATTTTGCAGGCCAAGCTGGGCGATGATTACATGGTTGCCCTCAATTTACTGTCACGCTCGCCGCAGTGGTTATCTGCTATGAATGCACGGCCCATGTACCTTGGATTGGACTTGCGTGGCGGGGTGCATTTCTTGTTGCAGATTGACATGAAGGGCGCGCTGGATAAGGCAGTAGAAACCGCTTCCGGCGATATGCGGAGCACTCTCCGTGATCAGAATATCGCATATTCTGGTGTCAGCCGTGATGGAAGATTGGTGACGGTTAAGTTCCGTGATGCGGAAACGCGTAACAAAGGTTCGGCAGAACTCAAACAACGTTTCGGCAGTTTGGCCTTCAACGACAAGAATGAAGGCAACGAAATTCTCCTGCTCGCCACCTTGAAACCTCAGGAAGAAAATCGCATTCAGGAATCCGCTGTGCAGCAGAATTTGGTTACTTTGCGTAATCGTATCAATGAATTAGGCGTTGCCGAGCCGATAATTCAGCAGCAAGGTGTAGATCGTATTGTAGTGCAGCTCCCCGGCGTGCTGGATACGGCACACGCGAAAGATATTCTTGGTCGCACCGCGACACTGGAAGTGCGTCTGGTGGATGATGAGCATAAGCCCATCGATGGTTCTGCCGCGCCGTTTGGTACTGAGATGTTCAAGGATCGGGATGGATCTATGCTGCTGGTGAAGAAAAGTGTGCTGCTCACCGGCGAGCGCATCAATGATGCGCAACCCGGTTTTGACAACCGCAGCAATGAGCCTGCAGTGCATATCAATCTGGATAGCGCGGGTACGCGTAAATTTAAAGAAGCAACGCGCGAAAATGTCGGCAAGCGCATGGCCATAATCTTATTTGAAAAGGGTAAAGGCGAAGTGATTACTGCTCCTGTGATCCGTGAGGAAATTGGCGGCGGGCGCGTTCAAATTAGCGGCCAGATGAATACCAAAGAAGCAAACGATATATCCTTGTTGTTGCGAGCTGGTGCGCTGGCGGCGCCGATGGAAATCATTGAGGAGCGCACGGTTGGCCCAAGTCTCGGCGCGGACAATATTGTGCGTGGCTTTCGTTCCACTCAGATCGGATTTGTCGCTATTGCGATATTTATGATTGCCTATTACCTGATGTTTGGCGTGGTTTCCGTTCTGGCACTGGGCGCTAATTTATTGTTGCTAGTGGCATTGTTGTCCATGCTGCAAGCCACGCTGACTTTGCCTGGTATGGCCGGTATTGCGCTGACACTGGGCATGGCGATTGATGCCAACGTTTTGATCAATGAGCGCATTCGGGAGGAGCTACGGAATGGCAATACGCCACAAGCATCCATCCATGCCGGATATGAGAATGCGTTCCGTACCATACTCGATTCCAACATCACCACTTTTATCGCGGGTTTCGCGTTGTTCATGTTTGGCTCCGGTGCGGTACGAGGTTTCGCTGTTGTATTGTGTTTGGGCATTCTTACTTCGATGTTCAGTGCAGTGCTGATATCACGTGCACTGGTTAACCTGATTTACGGGCGCAAGCTGCGGTTGACCAATATCTCCATCGGTTAAGTATAAAGAGGCAATAAATGGAATTTTTCAAGATCAATCGCAACATTCCGTTCATGAGCTATGGGCGGTATACCACCACAATTTCCCTGGTGACATTTATTCTGGCGGTATTTTTTATCGCAACTAGAGGGTTGAATTTCGGTGTGGATTTCACCGGTGGAACGGTGATGGAAGTGCATTACGCTCAGACTGCTGACCTGAGCAAGGTGCGTGGGCAACTGACTGACATGGGGCTGCATGATGTGTTAGTGCAAAACTTTGGTTCTAGCCATGATGTGCTGCTGCAAGTATCGCTTAAGCAGAATGTAGTGGGCGCGAAATTGAGCGAGCAGATTCTCGACAAGTTGCGCCAGCAGGATGCCAGTGTGGAAATGCGCCGCGTCGAATTTGTCGGTCCTCAAGTGGGCAAAGACTTGGTGGAGAATGGTGCGCTTGCTCTGTTGTTGGTGTCCATTGGTATCGCTTGCTACCTTTGGGCGCGATTCGAGTGGAAGTTTGGCCTTGCTGCGATAATCGCCAATTTGCATGACGTAATTATTATTATCGGTTTTTTTGCATTCTTCCAGTGGGATTTCTCACTCACCGTGCTGGCGGCGCTGCTAGCCGTGTTGGGCTACTCGGTAAATGAATCAGTGGTAGTGTTCGATCGTATCCGGGAAAACTTCCGTAAGATGCGCAAGACGGAGGTTGCAGAAATAATCGACAACGCGATTACACGCACTATGTCGCGCACCATTATTACCCACCTTTGCACCCAGATGATGGTGACAGCGATGCTGTTTTTGGGTGGGGAGACATTACATTATTTTGCGCTGGCGTTGACTATTGGCATTCTGTTTAGTATTTATTCCTCGGTGCTGGTGGCCAGCCCATTGCTTATGCTGATGGGCGTTTCGCGCGAGGATTTCATCAAGACGGAAAAAGTGGCTGAAGAAGTTTTACCCTAGACTGTGGAACTGCTCGCTTCTTTTATAGATATTGTCCTGCATCTGGACGTTCATCTATTAGCAATCATGCAGGCATATGGCATGTGGATTTATGTCATCCTGTTCCTGATTATTTTCTGCGAAACCGGGCTGGTGGTAATGCCTTTTCTGCCGGGAGATTCACTGTTGTTCGTGGTAGGTGCGCTGTGCGGGGTTGGCGCGCTGGAAATAAAGCTGGTTCTGCCGTTGCTGATGGCTGCATCGTTTTCAGGGGATAGCACCAACTACTGGATCGGTCGATTAGTAGGTATGCGTTTAGTTAAGCGTGCCAACTCGAGCTTTCTTAAACATGAGCATTTGGAAAAGACGCATGCGTTTTACAAGAAGCACGGAGGCAAGGCTATCCTGTTTGCTCGCTTTCTGCCCATTGTGCGAACCTTTGCGCCATTCGTAGCCGGCATTGGTTTGATGCGCTATCGACTGTTCATGTTGTTCAGCGCGTTAGGGAGTATCGCCTGGATTAGCCTTTTCATCATGGGAGGCTTTTTTTTAGGCAATATCCCAGTGGTGAAAGATAATTTGACCCTGATGGTTATCGTTGTCATTGCAATTTCATTTCTGCCAGCATTGCGCGAGTTTATTCGACATCGTCGTGTATTTAATAGTGCATAAAGTAGCTATAGTTGTGTCGACAGTTGTTTGTGGCCGGATTGATGGTAAATTGAGCTATGATTAATGTTGAGTTTGAGGCACTTAAGGCGAAAGATCACTTACCTTCCCCCAAAGGTTTGGCTCTGAAAATTATTCAGCTCACCTTGAAGGAAGATGTAACAACTCAGGAGATTGCCCATGCGATAAAGGCTGATCCGGCATTGTCAGGTCGGCTAATTAAGATGGCCAATGTACTCATGTCCTACCAGACAAAACCTATTGTATCCATAACAGATGTGGTCATGTCATTGGGTTTGAGCATTGTACGTAATGTGGTGTTGGGCATGTCGCTAGTGGATGGTAGCCGCGATGGTGGCTGCCGAAAATTCAATTACCAAAATTTTTGGTCGCAATCGTTGTTGACGGCTATTGCTGCAAAAAACTTTGTAGAAGGTCGTAGAATGGGGGCAGCTGAGGAAATGTTTATTCTCGGCTTGCTGAGTCAGGTCGGTTCATTAGGACTAGCGACGGCATATCCTCAAGAATATTCCCTCATTCTTGAAAAGGTAGGAGCAGAAGACACCGATACCATATTGATCGATCTTGAACGCACTGAATTCGGGCTTGATCATAATCAATTGACAAAAGAGATGTTAGCAGACTGGGGTCTGCCACAAGTATTCCAAACAGCCGTTTTATATCATGAAAACCCAGCGCTGTCTGATCTTGCCGAAGGCAATCGGAACTGGAACATTTTAAACGCATTGCATATCGCAAGCTATTTTTCCAAGGTGTGTTTATCGCACGAACGACAACGGCACAAGCTGGTGCAAAAATTGATTCTTAGCGCCGCCAGGCTGGGCTGGGAGGCGGATATTTTTACTGAGTTAGGTGATAAGACGGTGCAGGAATGGCGTGAATGGAGTAAGTTATTCGGCATTCAGTCGACAGAGATACCCCTCTTCAAGGAGATTTTGCAAGCTGCGCCACCAACCGAGCTGGAAATGCTTGATGTCGGGGCACCGGAGATTAGCTTGGAAGCATTTTATCCATTGCGTATCCTGCTGGTGGAGGACGATTATGCAACGACGTTGGTGCTGAAACTTTCGCTGACAAAGGCCGGGCATACGGTTGCTACCGCAAGCGATGGGGTAGAGGCGTTAAGCATGCTCGATCCATTTATACCTCAACTTATCATTACAGACTGGTACATGCCTAAGATGAATGGCATCGATTTTTGCAAGGCGCTTAGATGCAATGAGCTATGGCGCAATACCCCTGTATTTGTCATGATGAACCAAGAAAATTTGGATAGGATAGGAGAGATATTTGAGGCTGGAGCCTCCGATTACTTACCCAAGCCAGTTAACTCAAAAGTATTGGGTGCGAGACTGTGTGTCACTCAGCGTATGGTGCAGTTGCAGGAAGAGCTGAAGTCTGAACATCTGCAGCTACGCAATGTTGCCGCGCAATTGGCGGCATCAAACCATAGGTTGCATCAAATGGCGCTTACTGATGTACTCACCGAGTTGCCCAATCGTCGTCATGCCAATGATTATCTGGAGCAGCAGTGGGCGATGGCAGAACGCAGTGGCCGTTCGCTGTCGTGCATGTTGGTAGATGTAGATTTCTTTAAGAAGGTTAACGACACTTATGGTCATAAGGTCGGGGATGATGTGCTGAAGCAGGTGGCGCAAATCTTACGCTCATCAGCGCGCAAGCAGGATTTGGTGTGCCGTTTTGGTGGGGAGGAATTCTTGGTGATTTGCCCGGATGCTCAAGCGGATCAGGCCTATCAGTATGCGGAAAGATTGCGCCAGAATGTAGCTGCGGGACAGAGTCCCCTGAACTTGACGGTCACTATTAGCATCGGGGTGGCCAGCAAAGCCCCTGCATTGTTAAATGCTGAGATGTTACTGCAACTTGCAGATAAGTGCTTGTTTATGGCCAAGGAAATGGGACGCAACCGTACGGTCGCGAATTGATTTCCCCTGCGTCCTGAGAAAAATTGCATACAAAATTGTGATGATAATTGCTGGCTTCCGTTAGTTATATGGATAGTGCATTGATTAAAATTTCAAGACAGCACCAGTTCGAATATCCATATTTTCAATCGGCAGAGTCACAATATAAAGGTTCTCTTGCCTATTCTGCTTTGTGAGTCCGATGGCTGCTTGATTGCCAGCAACTAACGATGACATAGCAAAAATTAAATAACAACGGCTTCTTCCGTAAATTCCAATTGCACCTTCTCGTCCTTATCTACCGTGACGGTCACTTTGCCACCGTTGGATAGTTTTCCAAACAATAACTCGTCTGCCAGTGCGCTTCGTATGGAGTCCTGAATTAAACGCGCCATCGGGCGTGCGCCCATTAGTGGGTCGAAGCCAGTCTTGGCGAGGTAATCTTTGAGCGCATCGGTGAAGATGACCTCAACTTTCTTTTCATGTAGTTGTTCCTCAAGTTGCATCAGGAATTTGTCTACTACGCGCAGGATGACTTCTTTATCCAGTGCGGCGAAGGAAATGGTAGCATCCAATCGGTTACGGAATTCCGGGGTGAATAGTCGCTTTATTTCGGCCGATTCGTCACCGCTCACCCCGCTCTTGGTGAAGCCTATTTGTGCCTTGTTTAACGCTTCGGCACCCGCATTGGTGGTCATAATAATAACCACATTACGGAAATCTGCCTTGCGCCCGTTGTTGTCAGTAAGGGTACCGTGATCCATCACTTGTAACAGAATATTAAAAATGTCCGGGTGTGCTTTCTCGATTTCGTCCAGCAGTAACACACAATGAGGCTGCTTGTTGATTGCTTCAGTGAGTAAGCCACCCTGATCGAAGCCGACATAGCCAGGTGGTGCCCCAATAAGGCGCGACACGGCGTGACGTTCCATATATTCAGACATGTCAAAGCGATGTAGCGGCATGCCCATTGCAAAGGCAAGTTGACGCGCAACTTCGGTTTTGCCCACACCAGTAGGGCCGGAGAATAAGAAGCTGCCGATGGGTTTTTGCGGATTGCCCAAGCCACTCCGGGACATTTTTATGGCGCGTGCCAACAGGTCAATGGCGGCATTCTGGCCAAACACTACGGTCTTGAGGTCGCGATCCAGCGTTTTTAACAGATTGCGATCATCCGAAGAAACGGTGCGTGAAGGAACGCGCGCAATCTTTGCAATGATGTCCTCGATTTCATGCTTGCCGATAAGTTTTTTCTGCTTTGATTTTGGCAGTATGCGTTGTGCTGCACCCGCTTCATCTATCACGTCGATTGCTTTGTCTGGAAGATGTCTGTCATTGATGAAGCGTGATGAAAGTTCGGCCGCGCTGGTAAGCGCTGCAGCGCTGTATTTGATACCGTGATGAGTCTCGAAGCGAGACTTTAATCCTTTTAGAATTTCAATGGTCTGCTCAACTGAGGGCTCAGGCACATCTACTTTTTGGAAACGGCGCGACAGCGCATGATCTTTCTCGAAAATGCCGCGATATTCTTGATAGGTAGTAGCACCGATGCACTTAAGTGTGCCATTTGAAAGCGCGGGTTTGAGTAAGTTGGAAGCATCCATAGTGCCGCCCGAGGCTGCGCCTGCGCCGATTAAAGTATGTATTTCGTCAATGAACAGAATGGCATGAGGTTCATCGGCCAATTCTTTAAGTACAGCCTTCAGTCGTTGCTCAAAGTCGCCGCGATATTTAGTGCCGGCCAGTAGTGCGCCCATGTCTAATGCATAGATATGAGCGTTTTTGAGAATTTCTGGTACGTTGTTTTCGTTAATTCGGCGCGCCAAACCTTCGGCGATAGCGGTTTTACCAACACCAGCCTCACCGACCAGTAGCGGGTTGTTCTTGCGACGGCGGCACAGGGTTTGAATAACTCGGGTCAACTCGGTTTCGCGTCCGATCAGTGGGTCGATTTTGCCAGCCGAAGCTTGTGCGTTGAGGTCAAGCGTGTAGTCGTTCAGGGCGCTTTTCTGGTTCTGCTCTTGTTCTATTTCGGCGTCTGCTGATTTTTGGGTGCTTGATTGAGCCGTTTTATCGATGCCATGTGCAATATAGTTTGCTACATCCAGCCGCGTGATAGCACGCTGGTTTAGGAAAAATACGGCATGGGAATCTTTTTCGCTAAACAGGGCAACCAGGATGTTGGCACCGGAAACTTCTTTTTTGTTAGATGATTGCACGTGCAAAATAGCGCGCTGGATGACCCGCTGGAAGCCGACAGTGGGCTGCGTGTCTACTTCGCTGCTACCGGGCGCTACGGGCGTATGAGTACTAATAAAGTCGGTCAGTACTGCGCGCAATTCTTCAATATCTGCTCCGCAGGCGCGCAATACATGTGCTGCAGAAGAGTTATCCAGCATGGCAAGTAGCAGGTGCTCCACCGTGATAAATTGGAAGCGTTTTTGGCGTGCTTCGACAAACGCCAAGTGCAGGCTGATTTCAAGTTCTTGCGCGATCATAATTATGTTTCCTCTAACCCACATCGTAGTGGATGTCCGTGCTGTTTGGCAAATGCCGATACCTGCTCCACCTTCGTTTCTGCAATATCTTTAGTATAGACCCCGCATATTGCCAACCCTTCATTGTGTACTTTGAGCATCAATTCAATGGCGCGTTCACGGGCCATCGAAAAAAAAGTTTGTAAAACCTCTATTACAAAATCCATCGTGGTGAATTCGTCGTTAAACAGCAGTACCTTATAGAGTTTAGGTGGTTTGATCTTGCTCCGTTCTGCTTTCAGTAAGGATGTGTTTTCATATTTCGTTGCCATGGTTATTATTGTCACATTTATGTTCACGGTATGTTCGATGATTAACGAGGTTTTTTCAAGTGTTTTTGAAAGTTTTTATTTGGAAAATATTCTGAAAATAAAGTGCATAAGTCTTGACGAAAACGCTAAAACAGGAGTAAAAAGTACGTGGGTGTTTGAATGCAAGTTACCTGCAGTACTGGTTTTGCCATGTACGCTCTTGGAATTCAAACAGTTTAACGGGAATCCACCCGGTTTTTAGTTAAGGAAGCAAGACATGGCAAACGGTACGGTAAAATGGTTCAATGATGCAAAAGGTTATGGTTTCATTACTCCGGATGATGGTAGCGAAGATTTATTCGCGCATTTTTCCGCAATTACTATGAGTGGCTTCAAGTCTCTTAAAGAGGGCCAAAAAGTTACTTTTGATATTGTTCAAGGCCCTAAAGGTAAGCAAGCTGCCAATATTCAGGCTCCTTAAAATAGGTTCTTGGTTTTAAATAAAGCCCGCTTAAGCGGGCTTTATTATTCATTTAAAATTGTTAAATATCATTCGCAGAAAGCATCTATAACGTTTGCAGCGGCTCGAATAGCATTGCCAATTCTTTTGTGGAAAGAGGGGCGATGGCTTCTCCGTGATCATCCAGAACACCTTGCGCCAAGTCACGTTTTCTCTCCTGCATTTCAACAATTTTTTCTTCCACCGTGCCTTCAGTGATTAGCTTGTAGACGAACACCGGGTTTTCCTGGCCTATGCGATGGGCGCGGTCAGTAGCCTGATTTTCTACCGCAGGGTTCCACCACGGATCGTAATGAATGACAGTGTCGGCGGCAGTGAGGTTCAGCCCTACACCGCCTGCTTTGAGGCTGATCAGGAAGATGGGTACTTCTCCATTCTGAAAACGTTGTACTGGTGTAGCGCGATCGCGGGTGTCTCCGGTAAGTTTGACATAGGGCAAGTTGAATTTAACAAGTTCCAATTCGATCAAAGCCAGCATAGAGGTGAACTGGGAGAACAGCAGGATACTCCGTCCTTCTTCCACCATATCCGGCAGCAAGGACATAAGGAGCTCCAGTTTTGCTGAATGTGTTACGTGCTTCGCGGCAGGCAATTTAAGCAGGCGTGGATCGCAACAGGTTTGACGCAATTTAAGCAGTGCATCGAGAATAATAATATGACTGCGATTCATGCCCTTTTTGTCGATTTCCAGGCGTATCTTTTCGTGCATGGCTACCCGGATAGTTTCGTATAAGTCGCGTTGAGCGCCGGATAGTTCGCAGGAGCGAATAATTTCTGTTTTGGGCGGTAATTCTTTGGCTACCTGCGCTTTAGTGCGGCGTAGCAGGAACGGGGCAATGCGGCGCGAAAGTACTGCACGCCGCGTGTTGTCACCTTGCTTTTCAATGGGCATGCGGAACAGCTTACGAAAATTTTTGTCATTGCCCAATAATCCTGGCAGCAGAAAATGAAATAGCGACCACAATTCACCAAGGTGATTTTCCATCGGTGTGCCAGTGAGTGCTAGCCGGTGACGCGCTTTGATTTGATGCACAATTTGAGTGGCTTGCGACTTTGGATTTTTGATGATGTGACCTTCATCAAGGATTAGTAAATGAAATTCTTGTCCAGTCAGCACCTCTTTGTCGCGTGGCAGCAAGGGATAGGTGGTGAGCACCAAGTCATAAGCCCCGATAGATTCGAAATGTTGCTTGCGCAATTGGCCTTGCAATATCAATACGCGTAAATCCGGCGCAAAACGCTCTGCCTCCCGCAGCCAGTTGAACATCAGGCTGGTGGGTGCGACCACCAGGCTGGGAAGGTTCATGCGTCCGGATTCTTTTTCGACCAGAAGATGGGCTAAGGCCTGTACGGTTTTGCCCAACCCCATATCGTCAGCCAGGATGCCCGCCAGTTCGTATTCGCGCAGAAATTGCAGCCAGTTAAGCCCTTCTTGTTGATAGCCCCGCAAATCGGTCTTCAGACCGGCGGGCGGCGCAACGGGCTGAATCCCATTGAAATCGCGTAGCTTGTGTCCTAATTCACGTAAACGCTCGCCTCCCAGCCAGCGCAAACCTGCAACCTCTTCCAGCTCTGCCAGGCGCCCAGCCTGAACTGCAGACAACTCGATTCGCTGCAAATTATGCACTGCATCTTTATCGAAAAGCTCCACCAGCACTGACAGAATGTTTTGTATGCGGGAAATCGGTAACGTCACCAAGCGTCCATCAGCAAGGCGTGCTACGAGCGGCATGCCTTCAGCGCTAAGCTGCGCCAGCGCCTGCACGCTCATTTGTTCTGGAAACTGGCGAATTAAATCCAGCAAGACGGGCAGCAAATTGACGGGTAGCCCGTCTATCTGAATCCCCAGTTCTAAGTCGAACCAGTTATTGTTATCACCGGCTTCATTGACGGTTGCGGTCCAGTCTTCAATCTCGGCAAAACGAAAATTGAAGCTTGGTTCCATTTCGATCTGCCAGCCAGAGACGCGCAGATTGGGGATGTTGGCAAGGCAAAAATTGATCCACTCTTGGTCATCCCCACCCAGAATAAAAGAACCATTGTGTTTTTTATGTAATTCGGAAAAAATTGATAAATCAACAAAGAAAAATCCTAAATCGGCAAGTTCGTCGAAATAACTTTCTTCGGCTGCGACGTCACGGTCGATGCGCAACAATTCATCACCACTACGCTGTGCTATGGATTTTTCGGTTGACATAGCGTCAATTCGCACGCCGCCATAGTCGAATTCAAGGCGAACCAAGTCGAGTGTATCCGGCTCATCGTCATGGTCATCTTTAGAGTGGAAAGAGCCAAAATAAGGAGGCGGATTCAATGCCACTGTGTAAAAACGTAAACATGGAACAGGGTGTCGATCGCTTACCGTTCTTTCTCGCAGCACCTGCGGCAGTTGAACATTTATGCCGGGCAGCGTTTGTGTCAATTCATTACCGATACGGCCAGCCAGCGCTGATGGAATCGCTGGTGCGTTAACCAGTGCGTAAGCAATTTCGTCGGGCAGGCCGATATCCAATTCGCCGCAGATCGATGCGACTTCATTGATATACCAAGGGGGAGAAAACGGTAGCACCTGTGATGGTGGGGTGGTTTCAACATGTAGTCGCTGGTTCCCCTGCGTGTCCATGGTCCAAACAGGCTGCGTGACGCATTTTTCACCAAAGGACAGAGGCTCGGAATCAGATATTTCCCAGAAGCACCTGCCAGTGGTGATCATTTCTGTCATCCACCGGGCACCCTGTGCACCAGCTAAATAACCGCCTGTCGCACGCATCAGGTTTAATGCAGCGATGATTTCCTGATCCCGCTCGGAAAAATAGGGTGGCGCCGCGCCGGTAAAGATATTGGCTACGGAATTATGAAGCGTTTTTTTTCCAAACCCCCCGGCCTTGAGCAATCTGGCAGTGAAAAATGTCACCTCCACTCTCGCTGGCTTGCTGTCACTTAATTTCAAGACATACAGTAAACGCTGCAACACGTTCACTGGCAAGCTATCGCGGCCTGGTATCGGCTTGGCCGCACGCGACACTTCGTTTAGCCAGATGGAAATTTCATATGGCAAGTCCGTAGCATTCGGCGATGTTGTAGCGGTAGGTGGAGGAACTTCAAGTGGGGATTCCACTTGAGCCTTGATCAGCGTTGCGACAACATGCTTGCAGTTGTAGCCCACCGGGCAACTGCATTCCCCATTGGCCAATACATGACCTCCCGCTTGCGCCTGCAGCAGGATATTGACGTGATAGCGATTTCTATTTGAACCTGCGACAAGCGCAGTAATGAAGGTGCCATTTTGGCTGATGCCTAGCGCCGAGACTTTGTTCTCGCGATAATATTGATGCCCCCGCATCAAATATGTGCTTGAAAAAGATGAGACTAAGTCGACTGATGAAACAAGAGAGTGCACTGTATTCTAGAACCTTATAGTTAAAAACATCGTTTTCAGCTGATTGATTTTAGTGGGTGACTGTCAAGATGAATTCTTGATCTTGCCCCAACCAACTTACTGTCGTTTACATGTTTTTAACTATTGCTTCACCGAATGCAGAGCACGATATTTGTTGTGCCCCTTGTGTCAGACGTGCGAAATCATAGGTGACGGTCTTGGCGGCGATTGCTCCGTTCATGCCCTTGATAATAAGATCGGCGGCTTCCGGCCAGCCGATATGGCGCAGCATCATTTCTGCCGAGAGAATCAATGAGCCGGGATTGACGTAATCTTTGCCGGCATATTTCGGTGCGGTGCCATGGGTGGCTTCAAACATGGCAATGCTGTCAGACAGATTGGCACCCGGCGCGATACCAATGCCGCCCACTTCTGCCGCCAGCGCATCAGATATGTAATCGCCGTTGAGATTCAATGTGGCGATAACGTCATATTCTGCAGGGCGCAACAAAATTTGCTGTAGAAAAGCGTCGGCAATTACGTCCTTAATGATGATGCCTCCGCTTCCATATTTTTCGGGCAATTTCAGCCACGGCCCGCCGTCGATTTCCACCCCACCGAATTCTCGCTTGGCGAGTTCGTAGCCCCATTTCTTGAAGCCGCCTTCCGTGAACTTCATTATGTTGCCCTTGTGTACCAGGGTAACGGACTTGCGTTTATTATCTATAGCATACTGGATAGCGCGACGAATTAAACGTTCACTACCTTCGGTGGACACCGGCTTGATGCCGATAGCAGAGGTTTCTGGAAAACGGATTTTCGTGACGCCCATTTCATTTTGTAAAAAATGAATTAATTTTTTTGCTTCTGCTGAACCCGCTTCCCATTCAATACCCGCATAAATATCTTCAGTGTTTTCACGGAAGATCACCATGTCTACTTTTTCAGGCGCTGTCACTGGAGTAGGAACGCCCTCGAACCAGCGTACTGGACGCAGGCATACATATAGGTCAAGGATTTGACGCAGCGCCACATTGAGCGAGCGCATACCGCCGGAAGTAGGGGTGGTGAGCGGGCCTTTAATGGACACAACATGGTCGCGCACTGCTGCTACCGTCTCATCCGGCAGCCATGTATCGTTGCCATAGATACTTACAGCTTTCTCGCCGGCATAGACTTCCATCCATGCGATTTGGCGTTTACCTTGGTAAGCCTTGGCGACTGCCTCATCCACCACGCGTCGCATGACAGGGGTGATGTCGATGCCTGTGCCATCCCCCTCAATGAACGGAATGATGGGTTGATCTGGCACATTGAGCGTGTAGTCGTTGTTGACGGAAATTTTTTGGCCTTGAGACGGCACCTTGATATGTTGGGTCATGTATTTTCGCTCCCCGATGAAAAGCTTGGGGTAATATGGATCGTTTTAGTGAGTGGAAAAGTCGGATGAGTCGCATCCTGTTGTTCAACAAACCTTATGGCGTGATCTGCCAATTTAGCCGCGACGGTCTGCATCCAACGCTTGCGGATTATATCGCGGTTCCTGATTTCTATCCAGCGGGACGGCTGGATGCGGACAGTGAAGGCTTGCTGTTGCTCACGGATGACGGTTTGTTGCAACACCGCATTACCGATCCACACCACAAGTTGGCCAAGGTCTATTGGGTGCAAGTGGAAGGTAAGCCAAGCGAGACTGCACTGGCGCAATTGCGGAGTGGGGTAAAGCTGCCTGATTTTGTGACGTTGCCTGCTATGGCAAGATTGATGGAAGAACCGGCAAACTTATGGCAGCGCACGCCCCCGATCCGCGAGCGTAAAGATAAACCAACCAGCTGGCTGGAACTGATTATTCGCGAGGGCAAGAACCGTCAGGTACGCCGCATGACAGCCGCGGTGGGTTACCCCACCTTGCGCTTGATCCGTTACCGGATTGGCGAGTGGGCGCTGGATGGGTTGGAGTCGGGCATCTGGCGTGAGGCTGCGGTATAATGTGCGCCTTTTTGGATTTATAACAGGGGGTGTCATGCCTATTTACGAATATCGTTGCAGTAGTTGTGGTGTGCAGAAAGATGTCATGCAAAAGATCAGCGATATGCCGTTGACCGTATGTCCTGCATGTGGCAAATCTACATTCAGCAAACAGCTTTCAGCCGCTGGCTTCCAACTCAAGGGAAGTGGTTGGTATGCCACGGATTTCAAGAGTTCTGGTAGCAAGCCAGAAAGCAAATCGGAATCAGCTACTAGCACCGTTAGTTCTACCACGCCGACTGCGGGTGGCAACGGGTGAAGAAATATTTGCTCACCGGATTATTGGTGTGGGTTCCGCTTGGCATTACCCTCTGGGTTCTGAACCTGACGATTAGTACGCTAGACCAGAGTCTGCTGCTACTGCCGGTGAATTGGTATCCGGATAAACTGCTCGGCATTCACATTCCCGGTTTGGGCGTGATTCTCACCATCGTGATCGTACTGGGTACTGGTTTGCTGGTGCACAATGTGCTTGGGCAGCGTCTGTTGCTTTACTGGGAAAGTCTGCTACATCGTATTCCTGTGGTAAGCAGCATTTACACCAGCGTGAAACAGGTTAGCGATACGCTACTGTCCAGTAACGGACTTGCCTTTCGTAAGGTGTTGCTGGTGCGGTATCCGCACCCTGAGGCATGGTCGTTGGCGTTTCAGACCGGTATCCCGGGGGAGGTAACGAGACAACTTGAAGATGAGTATGTAGCGGTATTTATTCCCACCGCACCCAGCCCGGTCAACGGATTTTATTTTTTCGTACGCCGAGCTGATACCATCGAGCTCAACATTAGCGTGGATGTGGCTTTGAAATCCATTATTTCAATGGGCGTAGTTGCTCCTCCTGCTGCGCCTTACCCGCTAGAAAACTAACACAATTCTCCGATTTACTAGATTAATTTATTGAAAATATGCGAACTCATTACTGCGGACAACTTAACGTTTCAAATCTTGGCCAAGCTGTTACTTTGTGTGGCTGGGCACACCGTCGCCGTGACCACGGCGGGGTGATTTTTATTGATCTTCGTGACCGCGAAGGGCTGGCGCAAGTGGTATGTGCCCCGGACCGTGTGGACATGTTCAAAATTGCTGAATCGGTGCGCAGCGAATTCGTGTTGCGTATTAGCGGACGCGTGCGTCGCCGCCCGGAAGGTAGTTCGAACAGCAATCTTGGTAGCGGTGAGATAGAAATTCTATGCCACGAAATCGAAGTGCTGAATGCTGCGCTTACCCCGCCGTTCCAGCTGGATGACGAAAATCTGTCGGAGAACGTGCGTCTGACGCACCGCGTGATTGATCTGCGGCGTCCGCAGATGCAGAAAAATCTGATGCTGCGTTACAAGACGGCAATGGCATTCCGCCGTTTCCTGGATGCAAAGGGTTTCATCGATATCGAAACGCCGATGCTGACTAAATCCACGCCGGAAGGTGCGCGCGACTATCTGGTGCCATCGCGTGTTCACGCAGGCGAATTCTTTGCATTGCCGCAGTCGCCGCAGCTATTCAAGCAGCTGCTTATGGTGGCAGGTTTTGACCGTTATTATCAAATTACCAAATGTTTTCGCGACGAAGATTTGCGCGCAGACCGCCAACCGGAATTTACTCAGGTGGACATGGAGACATCATTCATGGACGAAGAGCAGATCATGATGCTGATGGAGGAAATGCTTCGCACCGTATTCAAAGAGGTATTGGGTACCGTTTTGCCCAATCCATTTCCGCGGATTGCTCACACTGAGGCGATGGCACGCTATGGTTCAGACAAGCCTGATTTGAGAGTGACGCTGGAAATCACTGATGTCACCGATGCGGTAAAAGATGTGGCATTCAAGGTGTTCTCTGCTCCTGCCAATCAAGCCAACGGGCGCGTGGCAGCGTTGCGTGTGCCGGGCGGTGGCTCATTCACGCGCGGTGAGATTGATGAATATACCAAATTCGTTGGCATCTACGGTGCCCGCGGCTTGGCCTATATTAAAGTCAATGACGTGACTCAGTTGAATGAAACTGGACTGCAATCGCCTATCGTGAAGAACCTGAATGAAGACGCGCTGAAAATGATCATGGCTCGCACAGGTGCACAGAATGGCGACTTGATTTTCTTCGGAGCGGACAAGGCCAAGGTGGTTAATGATGCGCTCGGCGCGTTACGCAACAAGATTGGCCACGAGAAAAATTATGTCAGCGGCGCAGCATGGACCCCGCTGTGGGTGGTGGATTTCCCCATGTTTGAATACGATGATGATGCCAAGCGTTGGGATGCCTGCCATCACCCGTTTACTGCGCCCAAGGACGAGCATCTTCACCTGTTGCAAAACGATCCCGGACGTTGTTTGGCGAAGGCGTACGACATCGTGTTGAACGGTTGGGAACTCGGCGGTGGCTCGGTGCGTATTCATAAGGAAGAAACACAGTCATTAGTATTCCGCGCGCTCAACATTGGTGCGGAAGAGGCACAATTAAAATTTGGCTTCCTGCTCGATGCACTGCAATATGGCGCGCCACCGCACGGCGGGCTGGCCTTTGGCCTGGATCGCATTGTTACGCTGATGAGCGGCTCGGAATCGATCCGTGACGTGATCGCTTTCCCCAAGACCCAGCGCGCGCAGTGTTTGCTAACCCAGGCACCTAGTCCCGTTGATGAAAAACAACTGAACGAGCTGCATATTCGTTTGCGTCAGAAAGTGCAAACGACGGTAGAAGTGACGAAAGAATAGTGTAGCGGAGACTTATAAGATGAGAAGGATTGGCGCACGGTTCATCCTGCATTTTTTATTTGTCTTGTTTGCAATGCTGTTGGCACTGGCTTCAGCACAAACTCATGCTTATGCGTTTGGGTCAAATAATGTCCGTGAAATGCGGATTATCGCGGTATCCGAATTGCCGCCGGAAGGGCGCGAAACCTTGCGTCTTATCAAGCAGGGCGGCCCGTTTTCATATCCGCGTGATGGTGTGATATTCAGTAATTTCGAAAAACGGTTGCCCAAGCGCGAGCGTGGCTACTATCGTGAATTTACGGTGAAAACGCCTGGAGCACGCAATCGTGGCGCACGGCGCATTGTCTGTGGCCCACCTGTTGAGTGTTATTACAGCGCGGATCACTACCGGACTTTTCGGCGTATCACGGAATAACATGGGTAATTTGTCTCTACGCTTGAAAGATGTAAAAGAGGCGGGTGCATTCCGACTGGGTTGTCGCTTGGACGAGTTGTATGCAGCAGTGGCAGAGGCAGGTTGCGTCTTGTTCGAGGTTGATCTGGCTGGAATAGAGGGCAAGGAAAAATTTATCGCTGCCATCGCGCAGGCAGTCCATGCGCCGGATTGGTTTGGTGGCAATTGGGATGCGCTGGCTGATACATTGAGTGATCTTTCCTGGCAACCCGCTTTCGGTTATGTGCTGCTGTTGCGTAACGATAATGACACGCTCGGGATGGCTGCCGAGGATCACAATATTGCCATGGAAGTTTTTGCTGATGCGATAGCTTTCTGGAAGTCGCAAGATAAGCCGTTCTGGATTTTTTTCTGCTAGCGCCATTACATGCAATATAAATTACCAGTTTCTGTATTAGTGGTGATTTATACCGTGGATTTAGAGGTGTTGCTTCTGGAACGCGCCGATCACCCGGGCTTTTGGCAGTCAGTCACCGGCAGTCAGGATGAAGGCGAATCTTTGCGAGAGACAGCTGTGCGCGAGGTGTTCGAGGAGACTGGCTTGGAGGCCAATCGCTTTACCTTGGTGGACTGGCAGGCCAAAAATACCTATGAAATCTATGCCAAATGGGTGCATCGCTATGCGCCCGGCACCCGGCACAACACCGAGCATGGTTTTGGATTGGAATTACCCTGCGTGCTTCCTGTCCAATTGTCTCCGCGTGAACATCTCAGCTATCAATGGTTGCCTTGGCAGGAAGCTGCGGAGCGGGTATTTTCGCCAAGCAATCGCGCAGCGATTTTGCAGTTGCCTGAAAGACAAAAAGCGGGGGGGCTGAAACTGCCCATACATAGTGAACGAAAGATTTTAAAATGAAGGAAATTGAGAGGCAGGATGGCATGATATCGATTGCCTACGAGCATCCCGGTTGTGCTACTTCGACCGCGTGGGCGAAGAAGCCGCGCGAACCTGAGCCCGATGAAAAAGCCATGCTGATCGAGCGCATCAAACGACTGTTAAAAGAACAGGATGCGGTGCTGGTGGCGCACTATTATGTGCATCCAGACTTGCAGGACTTGGCCGATGCGACAGGCGGTTGCGTATCCGACTCCCTTGATATGGCCAATTTCGGCCATCAACATCCGGCGCAAACGTTAGTGGTGGCGGGGGTGCGTTTCATGGGCGAGACAGCGAAAATCCTCAATCCGGAAAAGCGCGTGTTGATGCCTGATCTGGATGCAAACTGTTCGCTTGACCTTGGTTGCCCGGTGGAGGAATTTACTGCTTTCTGTGACGCACACCCGGATCGTACCGTGGTGGTCTATGCCAATACCAGTGCGGCGGTGAAGGCGCGCGCAGACTGGATGGTAACCAGTTCTATCGCGTTACCCATCGTTAAGCATCTTAAGGAGCAAGGACAAAAAATATTGTGGGCGCCGGATCGTCATCTGGGCCATTACATTCAGCAACAAAGTGGCGCCGACATGTTGCTGTGGCAAGGTTCATGTGTGGTGCATGACGAGTTCAAGGCCAAGGAATTAGCCGAACTCAAGGCGCAACACCCGGATGCCAAAGTGCTGGTGCACCCGGAATCTCCCCCGGAAATAATTCAGCTGGCCGATGTGGTGGGCTCCACCACGCAGCTCATCAAGGCAACACAAACTTTGGCGGCGAACAAGTTCATTGTGGCGACCGATAACGGTATTCTGCACAGGATGAAAACCTTGTCGCCTGACAAGGTGTTTCTCGAAGCACCTACGGCTGGAGATGGCGCGACTTGCACCAGCTGTAATCACTGTCCATGGATGGCGATGAACGGGTTGCTGAATCTGGCCCAAGTGTTGGAAAGCGGAAAGAATGAGATATATGTCGATCCGGTAATTGGGCGTCGTGCCAAAGTCTCTATCGAACGCATGCTGGATTTCGCGCGTCAAATCAACCATCCCACCCGAGGCATAGGTAACGCCTGACGGATGTTTGCGGCCAATATCACGCTCATTGCGTATATTGATAATATGTGGTCTGCTGATGCGGTATTGATGAGGCACTTATGACCACACTGAACATCGTGACCTACAACATTCACAAGGGTTTATCCCATTTCAACCAGCGCATTGTGCTGCACGAATTGCGCGAGCGCTTGCGTGAACTCAACGCCGATATCGTATTCCTGCAGGAGGTGCAGGGCGAGAACAGCCGCGATGGCCGGCATCTCCACGGCATTGCCACTTCGCCGCAACATGAGTTTCTGGCCGACCAGATATGGCCGCATCATGCGTATGGAAAAAATTCCGTGTATCTGGGCGGTCATCACGGAAATGCCCTGTTGAGCCGTTATTCGATTGTGGAGTGGGACAATCTGGATATTTCCGCCCATCGTTTCGAGAGTCGAGGCCTGCTACATTGTGTGATTGACCTGCCAAAAACGGATCAAATGGAAATCAGTCAGCCGCTGCATTGCATTTGTGTGCATTTCGGTTTATTCAAACGCGGTCGCGGGGTGCAATTCAATGCGCTGATTGAGCGTATCAAGCAAATGGTACCGCCAGATGCGCGACTTATTGTCGCGGGTGATTTCAATGACTGGCGTAACAATGCCAGTCGTCTGTTAGCCCATGAATTGCAATTGCATGAGGTGTTTGAAGCAAATGTTGGCAGGCCGGCACGCAGTTTCCCGGCGGGCATACCGCTACTGCGCATGGATCGCATTTATGTGCGTGGGCTGGAGATTCAGCACTGTAAGGTGCATGCGTGGAGAAAAATTTCAGACCATGTTGCGCTGTCCGCGACTCTCGCCCTATGAGCAGCACGCACCTTGTTGACGGTCATACGCTGATTCTGATGCGTAACGGTGAGGAATATTTTCCGCGCCTGATTGCGGCGATAGATGCTGCGACCCGCACGATTTATCTGGAAACGTATATTTATGCCGCCGACACCTGCGGTCGTCAGGTCTCGCAGGCGTTGCAGCGCGCGGCCAAGCGTGGCGTGATGGCGCATTTGCTGCTGGATGGTTTCGGCTCGGCTGATTTGCCGGTTGCGTGGGTGGACGAGTTGCGTGGGGCGGGCGTAGAGGTGTTGTGGTATCGCCCGGAAATCGCGCGCTTCAGCTTGCGCCGTCACCGTCTGCGCCGTTTGCACCGTAAGCTGGCGCTGGTGGATGAGCAGATCGCCTTTGTAAGCGGCATCAATATTATCAATGATGTGCCGGGCGGGCGGATTATCGCGCCGCGTTTGGATTATACGGTCGAGGTGCAGGGAGCGACGGCAGGGCATATACACTTCGTAATGAGGCGTTTGTGGGCGCTGATATCGTGGGTAAGTCTTCGACGGCAGCGCGAGCGCATAGAGCTACTGGTCGCGCACAAGAATACAGAGCCACACAAAGTGGCTTTCGTGTTGCGTGACAATTTGCGTCATCGTCACGACATTGAATACGCTTATCTCAAAGCCATTGCCGGTGCACAGCGAGAAATCATCATTGCCAACGCCTATTTTCTGCCTGGACTGCGCTTTCGCCATGCTTTGCTGAATGCGGCTCGACGCGGAGTGCGCGTTGTGTTGCTGTTGCAGGGGAAGATGGAATATCGCCTGCAGCACTTTGCTACGCGTGCGCTGTACGACGAGTTATTGCGAGAAGGTATGGAAATTCATGAATACCACGCCAGTTTTATGCACGCCAAGGTAGCGGTGGTGGATGGCTATTGGGCAACCGTAGGTTCATCCAATATAGATCCATTCAGTCTGTGGTTGGCGCGCGAAGCTAACCTGGTAGTTCGCGATGCAGGGTTTGCTGAATCATTGCGTGCCGATTTGTTGCAGGAGATTGCACGCAGCGCCCGGTTGATTTCTCCTTCTGTGTGGAGCGAGCATGGCATATGGATGCATTTGATGATGCGCGTCAGCTATGCAATGGTACGTTTCCTGACCGGCGTGATTGGTTACGGACGCGGACAGGATAATGTTTAGTTGACGCGCCAAGGCGGATTCATCTCATCTCAAATCTTGGTACCGCCAAGCGTTGCATCCTGCACACGTCTTTCAATTCGCAAGTCGTTGCGATTTAGAAAAAGCACCACTGCCCCCACTAGCGACATCGTCCATACGATGGCTGCCCCGCTGGGCAGATCCAGCCATACCGACAGCAGCAGCCCGCCAGCATAACCTGAGGCACCTACCGCGAAGGCAACGACCATGCGTTGTCGTTTCCGTTGCAGGTTGTGTGTGGCGAGTGCGGGGACGATGAGGCTGGCGAACACTAGGTAAACTCCAACCAGTTGCACCGAGGCGGTCACAGCCAGCGCGAATAGCGTATAGAAACCCATGCTGCCAAATCGTTTGTTAACCACGCTCCACAGCGCCAGCAAAGTGGCAGTGAGGATCGCCGTTGCTATGAGCTGGGTTTTGCTTACCCACAGAATTTGACCGACCAGCAAGTCTTTAATATGCTCGCCGGCTTGGGTGTCGCGGCTCATCAGCAGGATGCTGCCGCTGGCGGCGAGTACGAACATCAAACCAATGCAGGCTTCCTGTACTTCTGGTAGTTTGCGTTCTATGAAGGTTAGCAGTTCTGCACCTAGCAGGGCACTGGTGGCGGCCATCGCTTGCACTGCGAGCGGATATTCGGTCAGCCTCAGCAGTCCCGCGACGACCACGCCAAGCCCTGCGATTTGTGCCACGGTAATGTCGGCGAAGATAATGCCGCGCGCCAATACCTTCATGCCGAGTGGGACATGGGTGGCGAGTACCAAAAGCCCGGCTATGAAGGCGGGCAACAGGATTTCAAGATCGACTATATTCATCTTTTGTACTCCTAAAACCGCTCTCTCCACATGCCATCATATTTAATGGAAAAAGGATGGGAAGAGAGGATGCGAAATTTAATTAGATGTCATTCCCGCTAGCAAGCGCGCGATGGTGTCGTCAAACAGACCGAACAAATCTTTAGAACTTTCCGTGGCACCGACACTGAACGGCAAAATTACTTCAGGAATGTGTGCGCGCTCGGCAATCCATTTTGATGGTTTTGGATTTTGATAGGCCGAACGAACTACCATCTTTGCCGGAGATT
Source organism: Candidatus Nitrotoga sp. CP45 (assembly GCA_945874105.1). Taxonomy (GTDB): domain Bacteria; phylum Pseudomonadota; class Gammaproteobacteria; order Burkholderiales; family Gallionellaceae; genus Nitrotoga. Next base: position 80,486 of record CAMCFJ010000005.1, read on the forward strand.
GCTGCAACTGCACAATCACTTGCGACAGGTGTGACACGCTGGGTTCCATGCCGGGCTTGGGTTCCAGCACGGCAACTTGTTTTAGCCCCAACCATGCATTCATATAAGAATAAGCCTGGTGCTGAGCGACATAGGGTTGCCCTTTTAGTGGCGCGGCCTGCTTTTCCCAACGTGTTATTGCGGTTTGCCAACCTTGCGTGAAGGCCTGCAGGCGGCTGAGATAGAACGCTGTGTTGGCAGGGTCGAGTTCGACCAGTCGCGCCGCCAGCGCCTTTGCGATAGGAAAGAAGTTGTGAGCATCGAGATGGATGTGCGGGTTGCCTAATGCATGCAGGTCGCCCAAGGCGCGATCCAGGCGAGCGGGAGTTTCCAGCATGTGCACATAGGTTGAGGCCTCGAAGTAACCGGGCTTACCGAGGGTGGCGTTGACATTTCCTGATTCGCGCAGAATGAGCGGTAGCCAAGCCAATTCCAATTCAGCGCCGGTGCACACCACCAGTTGTGCACGGCGTGCCTTGGCAATTAAACTGGGGCGTGCTTCCACGAAGTGGGGGTCTTGCAGCGCGTTGGTAGCGGTATAAATGTTAACCTTGTTTGCCGCCAGCTCCTTTGTCAGCGCTGCCCATTCCGGTTCGCAGGCGAAAACTTCCAGTGCTGCATGTACAGGTTCGGTGAGCGCCATCAGCAGCAAGTACATTAAAGTGAAGAAGGATTTTTTCATGGAGATGTCCTTTGGATTTTGTCAGACAAACAAGGCAGGTATTTTTTTCCATTGCCTACATAGATGCTTTTACGGTACTGACGGTTAACTAAAACTTGTGAACACCGTGCGCACCCAAGCTCATAATATATTGCATAAAGAATTGCGTATCGGCCAGGCCCTGCCGAGAATTGTCTTGAGCTAACTGCATGCGCATGCGCGAGAATTCGCTTGGACTGTAATCAAACATTATCGTAGTGCGCGTGGGGGTATAGCCATAGTTGCTGATAATGTTGGGAACATTCAGGAAGCCAACCTGGGCTATGCCAGAATTAAGCCGGTCATATCGCAGCCCTGCACGCCAACGTGGCCTGAATTGATGAACGCCTTGCAAATACCAGCCAGATTGGGCAACCGAGTAACTATCTGGAGTTGTAAGGTTATAAGTGAGCGTGCCGTTTTCACGACGCTGAAAATATTCGCCTTGTAGCTTAAAGTTCGTTAGCCGGATATTACCGTTCGGCGCGTATTTCCACACGAAATCCACCCCGGCAGTCTTGCTATTGCCATTGAACAGGTTGCTTACGCCACCTGCTGTACCGAGTAAATCGGGTACAGCATCAGATTGCGCGTTCTCACGCTTGGTCTGATGCAAGGAAATACCCGCGAGCCAACTGCTGCTGTCACCCACATCAGAACCGACATGCGCGAATAGTACGCTTGAACCCAAGCCATTTTTTTGCCGGTTAGTGCCCGGGTAGCTGAGCCCTCGGCCGATTTCGGCGCCGAGCTCAATGAAGGTATCGGTCGGTGCTAGCCACCTTAATTGCATGCCGTCTTCACTTAACTGGTTGTTCCAGAATGTGCGATAAACCAGTGGCTGGTCAACGAAATCCCATGCGTGGGCATGTACCTCGTTCAAGTAACCCAGATGGGAAAAAAATCGACCAAACATTAGATTGAAGCCATCGCCCAGCGTGGTGGTCTGCACATAGGCATTCTCCACACCCAAACCGTTGTCAGGCGATAAGGCAAGTTTGGCTTCACCACGGAACTGCGGGTCGATATTGGCAATAAGGCTTAGCTCTGTTTCCTGCAGGCTGAATCCTTTGGTATAACCGTGGTTGTTGGGAGCCATGGCAAAGCCGGTGATGGGCACATCCGGATTTTGCTTTAAGTTTTCATAGGTGCCAGTCAGAATCAGCGAGGTGGCCGGATTGTATGCGCTCACACTAGAGGCAGCAGAGCGGTTGGGCTGTTGTGCGGGGGGTTGTGCTTGCACAATAGTGGCTTCGGCTTGGCGGCTGGCCTCGGCTTGTTGCAGGCGTTGTTCGAGTTGCGTGATGCGTCGTTCGTAACTCTCTTTCAGTTGTTTGATCTGTTCGCGGATGTCGCGCAAATCTTCATCACTTGCGGCATAGACATTCAGCGGCATAGACAGTGCCACACATAACATTGCTTGCTTAAGGGAACCACTATAGATTGCCATCCCATCTCGCTCGATTGTAATGCTCTACAAATTTTGTGTATTTCAGTTATTTCATGGACATCTAACAGGTTGTTGAAAAACATCGATATTAAAAATAGCGTTAATTGATGGCAATCTCCCGTCAGGCATTACACTGGAAATTTTAATTAGTGCATAACGTATAAAAGAGCTTTAGGGGCGAAGCGCGCTTCACCCCGTCAGCTTAACCGATCACTCTCTTCTATTGAATGGTAGATCCTGATTGCAGACCATTCCATCAACCCATTTGCCCAGCCTATGCGCCATCCACGGAGCTATGCCCCGGATGAGTCATGATTTTAACTGGGGGTATATGCTCACTAGGATGAGGAGCCCCATGAGTTTCTGACCCGGGAACAAGTTGCATAGGATGTTCAGCATGAACGACCCCCTGAGCTCCTGACGCGGCAGTTTGCACAACCCCATGCGGATCATATGCTTCATAATAATTAACGCTCTTTGCAGCGTGCGCAAATGTAGCACCCAATGCAAAACAGGAAACAGTAGCAAAACTAATAATAATTTTATTCATGATTGGCTCCTTAATAAAATTTAATTAATTGAGTAAGTTCCGCAGGTAAGAAACTTACCGCATTCCTAAACGCCCTCCACTCTTAGTCAAAAGTAGTAATGTACTTAAGAGCTACAAATAACCATCGTTAAATTATCTGCACTCATATTGTCAAAAAGCGGAAAACGATTAGATACTAACTCTACTTACTTCAAATTATCTGTGCGGTACCGCACATAGCACTGGAAACTTTAATCAGTTCGTAACGTATAAAAAAACTTGAGGGGCGAAGCGCGCTTCACCCCGTCAGCTTAACCACCCACTCCCCTCTATTGGATGGTAGATCCCCTGATTGCAGACCATTTTATCGACACATTTGCCCAGCCTATGCGCCATCTACTGAGCTATGTCCCGGATGAGTCATTATTTCAACTGGAGGTATGTGCCCACTAGGATGAGGAGCCCCCAGAGTATCCGACCCCCCGGGAACGGGTTTCATAGAATTTTCAGTATGAATGACCCCCTTAACTCCTGACGGAGCAGTTTTCACAGCTCCATGCGGATCGAACATTTTATAATAATTAACGCTCTCTGCAGCGTGCGCAAATGTAGCACCCAATGCAAAACAGGAAACAGTAGCAATGCTAATAATAATTTTATTCATGATTGGCTCCTTAATAAAATTTAATTAATTAATCGAGTAAGTTTCATAGGTACGAAATTTACCGCATTCCTAAATGCCCTCCGCTCTTGGCTAATAGTAGGAATATACTTTAGAGCTACAAATAACCATCGTTAAATTATCCGTACTCATATTGTCAAAAAGCGGAAAACGGTTGTAGATTAATTCCTTTTATTCAAATTATCTGTGCGGTACCGCACATACTTCAGGATATCATGAAAAATCTTTTTTTCATGAAGTCCTTTGATAAAAGCCACTCGGCTGAACTCGAGCCCAACCCAATGCCAATGAGACTCTGTAGCGCGATCAAGAAAGGCCTGTTTGCCGCCGACCAGAGGTGGGAGAAGGTAGGCTGTCAGGGTGATCCGCTACGCTGTGAGTTTTAGCTGGTACTTTTGAAATCGTGTGGGCGGAATGGTTCATCATGTGCATGCCGTAGCCGAACGCTTTCTTTCCTGTGTGCCAAATGATACAGAATCGGCAGGACCAGCAACGTCAGCGCGGTTGATGACAAAATACCTCCAATCACAACCGTCGCTAGCGGGCGTTGCACTTCGGCGCCAGTGCCGATCGCGATCGCCATGGGCACGAAGCCCAGAGAGGCCACCAGTGCGGTCATCAGCACCGGGCGCAAGCGGGCGAGCGCCCCCTCTTGGATCGCTTCATCAAGATGCATGCCTTCGTCGCGCAAAGATCGAATGTAGGAGATCATCACCAAGCCATTGAGCACGGCAACACCTGACAGCGCAATGAAGCCTACCCCCGCCGAAATGGAAAGTGGAATATCCCGCAGCCACAGTGCCAGTATCCCGCCGGTCAAGGCAAACGGCACGCCGGTGAACACCAGTAGTCCATCCTTCACGTTGTTAAACATCACAAACAACAGCATAAATACCAGCAGCAATGCGACAGGAACTACAATCTGCAGGCGCTTTGCCGCTGATTGCATTTGCTCGAAGGTGCCGCCCCAGGTCGTCCAGTAGCCAATAGGTATCGGAACCTTTTGTTGAATCGCCTGTTCAGCTTCGGTGACGAACGAGCCAATATCACGTTCTCGTACGTTAGTTGTTACCACTACGCGACGTTTGCCGTTCTCGCGGCTGATCTGGTTCGGTCCAGGCACCACCTCAATGACCGCGACTTCACTAAGTTGTATATAGTTGGATGGGGGGCGACCAACGGCTCCAAAGTGTTCAATGTCACTAAGTTGTAAATAATTGGAGCGAAATCGGTCATTGGCTTGATTGTCAGGCAAACGAATCGGCAGTCGTTTGAGCGCCTCCATATCACTCCGCAGTTTTTCAGGCAGACGCACGACAATGTCGAAGCGGCGGTCGCCCTGAAATAATACTCCGGCCTTCTGGCCGCCCATTGCAATTGCAATCGCATCCTGTACATCCCCAACACTGACGCCATAGCGAGCGGATTTTTCACGATCTATTTTGATGGTAAGTATTGGTAAGCCCGTGGTTTGCTCGACTTTGACATCCGTTGCGCCGGGAATCTTAGCCAGCACATTTGAAATTTCATCGGCGGTCTGGTTCATTGTGTCCATGTCATCGCCGAATACCTTTACGGCCACGTCGCTGCGAACGCCAGATAACAACTCATTGAACCGCATCTGGATCGGCTGGGTGAACTCATAGTTGTTGCCGGGCACTTTGGCCACTGCTTGCCGCATGGCATGGATCAGATCGATTTTGCTGCGGCTCGGATCGGGCCACTCTGTTTGTGGTTTCATCATCACGAAATTGTCAGCGACGTTAGGCGGCATGGGGTCTGTGGCAATTTCGGCGGTTCCCATCTTGGCAAAAATCCTGTCGACCTCGGGAAACTGCTTGATTGTTCGCTCCAGTTCCGCTTGCATTTCGATCGCCTGTGACAGGCTGGTTCCGGGAACGCGCAGTGCATGCAGTGCGATATCGCCTTCGTTCAGGCTCGGCACGAATTCGCTGCCCATGCGCGTGGCTAGCAGGCCGCTCAGTATCACTGCGACAATCGCCACAATTAATACCAGCTGCTTGTTAAGCATTGCAAAATCAAGCATCGGCTGGTAGCCACGCTTGGCCAGAGTCATCAAACGACTTTCTTTTTCGCTAACTTTTTGACCGATCAACACCGTGACCGCCGCAGGAATAAACGTAACCGACAGAATCATGGCTCCCAGTAAAGCAGCCACCACAGTAAACGCCATCGGGTGGAACATCTTTCCTTCCACGCCAGAGAGTGCGAATATTGGCAAATAGACCACCATGATAATTAGCTGGCCAAACAAAAGTGGTCTACGCGCTTCCTTGGATGCTGTAAATACCTCATGAAAGCGCTCTTCTTGAGTTAGTACTCGGCCTGCCACGGTTTGCGCATGGGTGAGCCGCCGTATGCAGTTTTCGACAATTACCACGGCACCGTCGATGATAATGCCGAAGTCCAGAGCTCCCAGGCTCATCAGGTTGGCGCTAACCTTGTTGGTAACCATGCCGGTAAAAGTGAACAGCATAGCCAACGGAATTACCAGGGCAGTAATAATGGCGGCGCGGATGTTGCCGAGAAATAAAAACAGGATCGCAATCACTAGCAGCGCTCCTTCAATCAGATTTTTTTTAACGGTGTTGATAGCCTTGTCGATCAGAATCGTGCGGTTATAGACCTCATTGGCTACCACGCCTGGTGGAAGCGTGCGGTTGATCTCTTTCAGGCGCTTGGCGACGGCTCGGGAGACTGTTCGACTGTTCTGGCCGATCAGCATGTACACGGTGCCGAGCACCACCTCGTGGCCGTTCTCGGTCGCGGCACCGGTGCGCAGTTCTTTGCCGATGCCGACTTCGGCCACTTCTCGAATCCGGATAGGCACGCCTTGTTGGCTGCTAACAATTATGTTGCCGATGTCTTCTATGGAGGATACCTGACCAGGCGCCCGGATCAGATACTGCTCGCCGCGCTTTTCGATATAACCGGCTCCGACATTGTTATTGTTACGTTCGAGTGCCGCAACCAGGTCTTGTAGCGTCAGACTGTAAGCCATCAACTTGTCCGGGAACGGCGCGACTTGAAATTCCTTCACGTAACCACCGATGCTGTTGATTTCGGTCACGCCGGGAACATGGCGCAGCTGCGGCTTGATGATCCAGTCCTGTATTTCGCGCAGGTCGGTGGAAGTGTAGGGTGTGCCATCGGCCTTGCGTGCCCCTTCTTTTGATTCGACCGTCCACATGAAAATTTCCCCGAGGCCGGTGGAAATTGGCCCCATGCTGGGTTCGACGCCCGCCGGTAATTTGCCCTTCGCCTGCTGGATGCGCTCGTTGACGAGCTGGCGTGCGAAGTAGATGTCGGTGCCGTCCTTAAAAATAACGGTGACTTGCGATAACCCATAGCGCGATAGTGATCGGGTCTGCTGCAAATTGGGTAGACCAGCCATGACGATTTCGATCGGAAACGTGATGCGCTGCTCGGATTCCAGCGGCGAATACCCAGGCGCTGAAGTGTTCACTTGAACTTGAACATTAGTAATGTCGGGAACGGCATCGATCGGTAAATTCTGATAACTAAAGACACCCAACACTGCCATTCCGAGTGTCATCACCAGCACTAGCAAGCGCTGATCAATGGCAAAACGTATTATTTTTTCGAACATGAGGATCCCCTAGTGGTCATGGGTTGCGCCGGCTTTGCCCAGGTCAGCCTTGATCAGGAAGCTGTTCTTCGCGGCGTACAGCTCGCCTGCACTCATCCCCTTCACCACTTCAATAAACTTGCTGTCGCTACGTCCCAGTTCCAGTGGGCGCGCTTCGAAGAAGGAACCATAGCGGACGAAGACAGCCGTCCAGTCGCGCACGGTCTGGATGGCATCAGCAGAGACAGCCACTGGTACCTCGATCTCGTCAGCCACCAGTTCGATGTTGACTGACATGCCGGGTCGCCAGATGCCTTTGGGGTTGGGCAGAATGATGTGTGCTTCCGCTGTGCGAGTCTGCTCGCCCAGCAAAGCGCCAAGATGCTCCACGCTGCCACTGCTCTGGAATTCAAAAGAGGTTGATTTGACGGTAGCCTTCTGCCCGATTTTTACGGTATTCAGATCTTTGGCGTAGATGGTCAATACTGCCCAGACTGTGGATAAATCGGCTACGACAAAGATGTTGGCATCTTCCTTGAGTACCTGGCCGACCGATATTTGCTTCTGCATCACGATGCCATCGATAGGCGCGCGAATTTCATAGCGTGTGAGATTGCTGGCCGTCAAAGAACCGCCGAGCGAAGCCAGTTTCTGTTTTACCTTTTGGGTGATAATTTCGGCTTCCTGCATAACGTTGCGTGCTTGCAGGTAGTCTTGTTCGGCGGAAATTTTTTCTTCCCACAACTTTTTTTCGCGCTCGAAGATGGTGCTCGCCAAGCTCAACCGTTTTTGCGCCGCCAGCAGTTCGCTTCGCAGGTCGGCCAGCGCCTGGCTTGAAATCACTGCCAGGATATGGCCTTTGCGCACTTGGTCACCGGCATTCGCGCCCACCGATTCAACCACTCCGGCTAGTCGCGGCACGACATACACTACCCGGTCTTCGTTGAAACTGATGTGACCAATGAGTTGCAGCGTGCTCTTGATGCGCGCTGGTCCAGAGGTCAGCATTTCGATACCGCCTTGCTCGACCTGTTGATCGGTCATGCTCACGCGTGCTTCGATCTGCTGATAGGAAAACGAGTAAGGCTTATCGCCGAATTGCGCGTCGACCGTTACTTTGAAAGAGTGCGGTTCCTCTACTACTGCATTGCCTTTGAGATAATCATTTTCTTTTATGAAAGTGATTTTTTGAGGCTTGCGGCCGAGCCGTTCGAGGGTGATTGTGACCTTGCTGGTGGCAGGATCGAGCGGTTTGCCGTTCTTGTAGGGATAGACGCGAAACTCAGGTTTCACGCCCTCCTCGAAGATCGTTATTTCAACCCCATAACCGTTTTGTGTGAATAGCTTTCCGCCGTGTTGGCCTGTCTGCGGTTCAGCTTCTGAGTGGCTGTCGTGCGAGTGGTTGGCGTGCCCGCTTCCATCCCCCTCGTGCGGCAGCTGCTTCGTACCTCCTTGGCTGATGAGAATCAGTATGGCGAGTACGATGCCGATCGCCAGAACAATGGCAATGTAAATAGTTTGCTTCTTGTTCAGATTGAATTTCATGTCGATTCCCCTATGACGTTGTGGCGACTGGCTTCCACGGTTATCAGAGCGTTGAATTATCGGGCGCTTCGCCAAGAACGCGTTCGATTTCGGCAGCAGATCGATGCGCCTCTGCCAAGGCGCGCAGGTATTGAGATTTGGCCTGAAACAGCGTGCGCTGAGCGTCGAGCACTTCAAGGAAGCTGAACTTACCCATAAGGAAACCTTTGGATGCGGCATCGTAGGCACTTTGCGCACCCGGGAGAATCTCTCGCTGTAAAATTTCAATTTCTTGACGGGCAACATCAAGTCGTTCGAGCGCCTGAGCGATCTCATTATTGAGACGAATCTCAGTTCCAGACAGTTCGTCCCGTGCCTTGTCGGTGCGGCGCAACGCCTCTAAAATATTTCCTTGGTTGCGATTGAAGATCGGGATCGGCAATGACACGCCAAGAAGGGCCTGGTTGATGTCTACGTTACGTCTGCCACCCAAACTAAGTGTCACGTCTGGAATGCGAAGACTGCGTTCTACTTCTACCAGTGCCTGGCGGCGGTTCACTTCAAGCTGTGCGCGAGCCAACCCGGGTGAATTTGCCAAGCGGGCCGTCAGATCCTTCAGCGCGGGTAGCGCGGGTAGCGCTTCAACCTTACCCTCAGCCCGCTCGAAACGAGGCGTTGCATTTCCCCATATAGCCGTGAGGCGTTGGCGTGCCATTTTTAGATTGGTGGCCGCTTGACTTAGTTCGACCCGTACGCTCGCTTCGGCAACACGCGCCTTGGTCTCTTCGACGGGAGAAACCTTGCCAGCCGTTACCCTTCTTGAGGCAGCAGTGGTTGCGCGTTGCGAGAGTTCGACCAACCCTTGTGTTAGAAGCAAACGTTCTTGTGCCACAAGTACATCAAAAAAAGCCACCATGACGGCTGCACGAATTTCTGCACGCACGGTATTCAATTCTGCCGAGACTACATCCCGGCGACGCTCGGCGGCGGCAATGCGCGCGGGGCGCTTGCCGCCAAGTTCTAAAGGTTGGTTGACGTATATTGCAGTGAGACGATTCGCGGGTCGTGGATCTTCGATTAATGCTTCAACTCTTGGGTTTGGCCGTAGGCCAGCTTGAAGGATCGATCCGTCGACAGCTTCGAGTTCCCGTCTGGCGGTAGATAGGGCTGCATTGGCACCATAAGCCAATTCGAGAGCGGCTTTTAGCGTAAGAGGAGCCGCTGGTTCGGTAACGTGAAGTGCGTTACCTTCGGCAGCCTCATAATTGCTGAGGGTTGCCGCCTCAAGCGATAAAGAGGGATTGAAAATTAGCGCTGCCAACACAAGCGACAAAAGAAATGTTTTCATCCAATTCTCCTGGTGAAATAGGAAAGAAATTCGGCGAGACATCAAAACAGGTTAAATGTAAAAATTAATGTTCCGTCGATTCAACCTGAGCATTTCATAATGGGTGAGTGTCCCCTTACGCTTAATATTTGTTAAGCAATTTTTGTTCCGTCGGATGCATGAATCATTACATCATTCCTTCACATTATTGCCTATCAAACCAGCAAGCTTCGCAGGGATAAGTGGTTCAGCGAGTTTTTCTCCATGCGAATCCTGCGAGTAAAACCTCGCATGACTCGTAAAAACTCTGCGTGCCACTATGCAACCATATGAAACACTAAGGTTTAATATGTTGCTTACCTGATAAAAAACGGAGGTGCTTGAGCTGGGGGGTGGCAATATGAAAAACGAAAAGAAGTTCGTTTTGTTTGGCTGATAATGGCCAGAGGGTTTGCATTGAATAAAGAAGCCGACAGTTTAGTATCTGACGATCCATGATGATCTGTCAAAAACAGGATGTAATCATTTTTGTATCCTTGCGCCATGCCAACGGTCGGCAATCCCGCTTTGACGTCGTTCAACTCTGGTTTGGCAGTTACAGCGCCATCATGATCAAGTATGTCGCCATTGAGGTGGAAATGTATGCTGCCGGAATGGATGTCGTCGCTGACATGGGCATGCACCAACGGCGCGATGCATTGCAGCATCGACAGTAGCGCGACCAAGCTTAAATTTTTCCACTTTCTCATCATTACGATCAATTTTGAATAGGTCAAACAGCTGTCTCTAATGCAATTTCGTTGTTCCGAGCCGTCATAATAGGCCGAGAAGCATAAAAATAGAATAGCTAATTTGCTTATTCGTGGTTGATGAAAATTTGTCAGCTGCTCTCAGCTTTGTATTATCAGCCCGAATGCAGCCAAGCATACCGCCAAGCGGATGCCCGCAAATTCGATTTTTTGAGTAATCCGTCATTCACTTTGCAGCGTGTCGCCTGGGGTAAATGTCCAGGTGCGTGTGATAGTAAGAATGTCAGTATCTTTGCGGATGTCTGGCGGAAGCGGGGAGAAAGGTCCGGCCAGTTTTACGATACGTCGAGCCGCAGCATCCAGGATAGGTTGATGGGATGAGCGGCTTACTTCTATTTTTTCCACGCTGCCGTCTGCACGGATAGAGACGCTGAGTTGCAGTTTGCCATAAATATTTTTCTGTCGCGCAGCTTGGGGATAGTTCAAGTTGCCTATGCGTTCTACTTTGATGCGCCAGTCTTCAATATATTGTGCGAAGCGATATTCCTGAGTGCGCGCACCAATAAACTTCCGCCGTGGCATTTTTTGATACGCGTCAAAATCCTTGCTTATCTGTGCTTCCAGGCGTGCGATCTCGAGGCTGCGTTGCACCATGTCTTTGTTATTTTTGCTGTCACTGGATTTTTGAAGTTGTTCTTGTCCCTGTGCTTTTTGCTGCGGTATGCTGTGAGTGCTGATGGCTGCCTGCGCCAGCAGAAGTTTGACGCCTTGCTCGAGCTGCTGCACGCGCTGCGTGGATTGTTCAGGCGTGAATTGTTTGTCGTCGCTCAAGGAGGGCATCGGGCTTTTTGCGCGACGATCTTCCGGTGTATTACCACCACCGTCGAGGTTATTTTGCGCCAAGGCATCGGCCTTGACAGGGCGCGATTTTGATTTGCTGTTCACAAGAACCACTTGCAGCGGCTGCATAAAATCGATATTTTTGCGAGGGTCGGGCAGGGCGAAACCGATGCCAAACAGCATAAAAGCATGCAGCACTAGCGAGAATGCCAGGGCAATGGCGATTGGCTGTTTGAGCAGGACTAGCAAACGGTGGCCTCCTCCTCTACCGTGGAGATAAAGCGGGCACTGAAATTCAGGTCGAGCAGGTCAATGTCGCCTATTTCCAGGATGACACGCGTATTAGGCGGCAATTCCGGTAGTGATGGGATACGGCTTGTCAGCGGAATGTGCATGAGCTTTACCAGATTTTCGCGTAACACCAGCGCTTCGGCCTGCTGAATGTTTTCCTGCAGCAGCCAGCGTAAACACCAGTAGCGTTCCATATTGCGTTGGAATTCGTTGTAAAGTACATAGGCAGCGTCGAAGTCGCGGATAACGGCGAACAGTGTTGTGTCGTTTTTGGCGTAGGTGGGCGGCTCTTCGCGCAACAGGCTGATAATCTGGCGTTGGTTGACAAAGTCTATGTAGCGGCGCAGCGGCGAGCTTGACCACATATACTGTGCCACGCCCAACCCCTGGTGCGGTGCCGGCACAGTGCTCATCTTCACCTTGCCGTTGCTTTGCGTGCGGTAGATGCCCGCTACGTCGTGCGTCGCTAGCAACTTGCCCCATTCCGAGTTAACGAAAATCATCAGCTCTGCCACCACCTTGTCGATGGGTGAGCCACGCTGCCGACTGCTGATGCTGACGCGATCGTTTTCCACGTGAAAATTGTAATCCACCTGCTGGATATTATTGTCGGCAGATTTGCCACGCGTTGCTTCCAGCTTTTGCGCCAAATTCCATAATAGCGTGAGCTCCGAAGCAAAGAGAAAATCCTGCTTGCCGGCAGCCAACGTGTCTTCGTTGAATAGCGGTTCCAGCGTGTCATGGCGCAGGTTGGCGGCGATATGGATGCGCTCGATGCGACTTTCCGTGCCGAGCACGGCCAGGGTGTCAGCATCCACTTCGAGATACATGGAGAGCGACGGGCAAACCTTGTCGGCACATAGAGTAAATGCCTGCACCACGCTGTCTGGCAGCATGGTGATCTTGTCTCCAGGCATATAAACCGTGGACATGCGCTGCATTGCGATGTCATCACCCGGCGAACCAGGCTCTATGCCCAGCGAAGGGGCGGCAATGTGCACACCGATACGCCAGTTACCGTTGGCAAGTGCCCTGACCGAAAAGGCATCGTCGATTTCTGTGGTGGTCGCATCATCTATGCTGAATGCGGTATCCACTGCCAGTGGCAGGTCGGACCAGGCAGCCAAATCGATCTCAGCGAAACCGGTTCCATGCGGGAAATTTTCAAACAAAAAGCGCTGCAAATGATAAGCCTGCGTGGAAGGAACTGCTCCGCAGCGTTGCAACAAGTGCGCGGCCGACAAGTGCGTAGCGGTGCAGGCGGCCTCCAGCGCTTTCACCTCAATGGTATTGCGATCCGGTTTGTATAGCAGATGCGGCAACTTGTCGGTGAACTCCGGCGGCAAGGCGAAAGCGACCAGCTCGCTGGTGTAACGCGCTTGCAAGGCGGCTTGCAGACGTTTTTTTTCGGCGCTGGCTAGTGCAGATTTGAGGGCATCAGGTGGAGCGGCCTTGTAGTGCCCTTTGCCCTTTTTGTAAAAGTGCATAGGCGAGGAATGCAGGCGGATCAAGGTGCCCGCTGCCTCGATCGGATTGGGCGCGTGGCCAAAATATTCGCTGGCCAGCTCATTAAAGCCGAAATCATCCGGCGGGCTGCATTCCCACAGAAATTCCACATCTATGTCTGCTGCGATGCTTTCCGCCTGCGTCATCAATTCAAGCAGCCCCGGCTGGGTAAAGCGTAACAGCACGTTGCTTGCCTTGATCTTGCTGCGCTTGCCATGAGTGCTTTCCACTTGCAGTGAGGTTATGCTGTCAGTGAGTATCGAGCCGACCTTGAAAGCGCCGTCTTCTTCGTAAAAAATGTTCATAGGGAGTGTGGCGAAAAAAGTGGCGCAATTATACCCCAGCGCTGATCATGGCTTGGAATTTCACTTCAGTTTCGAATGTCAATTGAGCTTCGACCTACCAAAGCCAACAAATGAAGATATAGAGCCACTCTGAATGGCAAAGAGAATTGCGTCCATTAAAAATAGCCTGTTGAATTGGTTTTATGCCATGAACGTGATTGCAATTATTTTTGAATATGTGCGATAGCGCACAGACTTTGCATTATCTTGCTGTTATTTTTCGCCTCAGAGTCAGCTAAGTTATTAAGAATAGTTAGGCTCGGTTTAAGTGTGTAGAAGCGCAGTATGCTTCGCCTCTACTAAACTATCTATGTACTAACTTAACATTGAGGAGATTATCATGAAAAAAACTATTATTGGTCTGGCAATTTTATCCGGTCTGACATTTGGCGTTACATCGGCGTATGCGGTACAGGATCCTGCCGGGTGGCAAAGAGAAGGGCAAAAAATGATAGAAATGAAGCATGACAAGAGCCACGACGATTTGTCGAATTCAGTGACTAATAAAGAGTACAAGGCTTATTTTGACAAGAAATTCAAGAGGTTAAATAAAGATCCAAAAGGCAGAGTCTCACATGAACAAGTATTATTTATCGACTTCGTTTTAGCAGATACCAATAAGGATGGTGTACTGAACTCAGTTGAAGCGGAACAAGTTCCGCTGATAAAAGATCATTTCGATGCAATTGATGGCAGTATCGATAGCAAGAAGGATGACAGAGTAACAGGAGATGAATTAAGAGAATTCATGGCCACTTGGAGGAAAAATCATGAAGGAAAGATGTTGCATTAAGCTGGCTAGATTTTTCTTAGGTAACATTTAACGACAACGCGACTTTAAAGTCGCGTTGTCGTTTCTGTATGCAGTGGATTGCAGTACCGAGTTCAGGAAACCTTATGATATTTTTATTACAATAATATTAATGAACTGATGTACCCCATAGCAGTTTGCTATAACCACCTGTATTGCGAATGACGATGGGAATTAGTCTGAATCAGGTTTGGGTATAAAAATCGAGGCAACCTAAAAAAATAGGGATTCAAACTTTTTTTGCCTCGGTGATCTCAAAGTCCTTGACACATTCCGAAGCTGACCCGTAGTATGCATGTCTGAGTCTGCCAAATTTGGAGTTTATGGGTAGGCTCCGTAAAAGCCTTTGGCGTAGAAGCTTGGCATGCCTAGACTCTATTCAACTAATCTCGCAAGTTTTATATATAAGGAGCTTCTCATGAAAAAAAATGTTATCAGTCTCGCTATAGCTTCCTGTTTTGTATTTGGCGCGTCGTTAGCGCAAGCGCAAGCAATTTCTGCGCCTAAGCCGGCATTTGAAGCAGATAAAGCGACTCCGTTTACAGGGAAAGGTCTGAACACCCCTTGGAACTGCTGCAAACAGTATGTTGGTTTCACTGATCCACGTGATCAGCCTGGACAAATGAATGCAGCTGGAGCGAAAATAAACCATTCGCAAGCTCGGAATTTTACAATTGATCCTGGTGGCAAAAAAAGTGATGGAAACCGTATGCCAGAATTCAGGCGTGCAGATTCAGTGTCTGCAAATAATGAGCCCACCAACAGCAAAGCATATGGTGCTGGAAAAGATGCAGCAACCACAGGTAATCCGCAGGGAAGTGGTGATACATTAGGTAATAACCATTTCACAGCAAGTTCAGGTCACAAGCAGTGGATCAATCATTAATAGTGCATTACTATTAATAACGACAAGGCCAGCTTAAAGCTGGCCTTGTCGTTTCTGTAGAACGCATTGTTGCTAAAGGCAATGCTGAACAAGTCACTTAGAGTCCGCTGTGGTCACCCCGTATCATTTATTTGCCAGCAGGCAGATAGTTGTTCACTAGCATCAAGGCCGTAAATGTCTGGCTGGCGTTCTTGGCCAAAATTCTGTAGCGCACTTTCGTTTAACCCTTCTATCGTTTGATTACCGCAAAGACGGAGCCGACTCTGGCGCTGATTTTTTTATTCGCCCCGATTTTTTGCTGCGTTATATTTCATCGAGATCACCGCCGGGCTTATGGGTGCGATAGTTGAAGAAGTCGTGGGTTTCAGGCTCTTTTCTGTGGATCAAATCCTTTTAGTCGGCATATGCTGTACCCATATTTCTGCAATATTCCGTGGTGCGATCATGCTCAAGCCCCTTCATTTTACGGCGCATTTATTACTAAATGGAGGCAGCGTTACGCAGCAGACTACGGCGAAATGTGGGTTGGAATTTCTCTGGGTTATTAAATGTGTCCTAAAGTTTCCAGTCATACCGCCGTTACAAGTACCTGTAAGAAATATATTTTTTACGAGGCTTAACGCCACACGACATTTCGTGGAACAACCTGAAGTATGTGAAGTGAAGATAATTAAGATGTGGTGGGGTGATATTTTTTAAAACTAAATATTTAGATTCCAATTTAATTTATGGAGCTAAAAATTTTAATCATTGCGCAGTATTGACAATTAAGCGATTCAGGTTGAAGTAAAAAATAATTTCGAATTAATTGTTGCTGTGTAATAAATAGTTACTTTTTATATAAGGCATTTGGCAAATCATGAAAAATATATCTATATCAAAGAAATTGATACTGTTGCTGGCTCTGCCGCTTATTGGGCTGATTATTTTCTCAGCCATTAATGCTCAACAAAGCTATGGTCAGTGGAGAAGTCTTACACAAACAGAAGCGTTGATGAACTTTGCTGTCGCTATAGGTGACGCTTCGCATAACCTGCAAATTGAACGCGGTGCCACGGCTGGTTTTGTACAGTCCAAAGGTGAGCGGTTTGCCAATGATCTGCCGGGATATCGCGCCGAAACGGATCAAAAGATAGCGTTGCTCAAGGGCAGTTATTCCCGCCTGAATGCGGCTAGTATGCCGACGTCCCTCCGCACAACGGTGGATGCCGCAATCAGCAAGCTGGATGGTCTTAAAGATAACCGCGATGCAGCTTCGCAGTTCAGAATCACCGCGCCAGAAGCGGCCGGTTATTACACCAAGTCCGTTGCCACTCTGCTTGAAATAATGCCGGTGATCACCGAGCAGGCCAGCGACTTGCAAGTAGCCAAACAAATGACGGCGTACCTTGCTTTTCTTTATGCCAAGGAACGTTCCGGACAGGAGCGCGCGCTAATGGTGCCGGTATTTACATCCAGCAAAATTGAACCAGCGCAGTATCGGACTTTTATTGGTCACATCTCCGCGCAGCAGACCCATTTGGATACTTTCGTTAATTATGCGACAGATGAGGCTCGCGTACTTTACAAAACAAAGATGACTGGTTCATCTGTGGATGAAGTGGACGCCATGCGTAAGGTAGTGATAGAAAAATCGGCTGTGGGTGATTTTGGTATTGAGCCAACCAAGTGGTTTAGCAGCATTACATCCAAGATTAATGGCATGAAGGAAATCGAGAATCTGCTTGCCGAGCGCATAAGATCAGCCTCCGCTTCTGCTGCAGCGAGTGCCCGCACGGCTTTTATGGCCAGTGCGATATTTGGCTTGCTGGCTATTCTGGTAACAGTGCTGACGGGAATGTTTATCGTCAGAAGCATTGTTACCGAATTGCAATCCTTGCGGGAAACTATTGCCCTTATTCAGAGCGACAACAATCTAACGCACCGCATCGAGGTGGAAGGCGAAAATGAAATTGCCGAGACTGGCAATTCCTTCAATCTTCTGATTGGCAGTATGCAGGTCATTATTAATAATGTTATCGAAAGTTCCAAGCAGGTTCGTCAGAGTACAACTCAGCTTTCCGCGTCCTCTCTGAAAATTACTCAAAGTTCGCAGTCGCAGAATGAAGCAGCGGCATCCACTGCTGCTGCGGTAGAGCAGATGACGGTGAGTATTTCGGAAGTGGCGGCAACTGCTGCAGATGTGCATAAACTTTCCGAGCAAAGCCTGGAACAAACCAAGAAAGGTAATCAAAGCGCAGAAGTGATGATTCTAGAAATCGCCAGCATTGAAAAAGCGGTGAATCAGATTGCGGCATCGGTCGGTGACTTCGTGCAAAGCGCGCGCACAATCGCCAGCATGACTCAACAGGTCAAGGATATCGCCGATCAAACCAATCTGCTGGCGTTGAATGCGGCGATTGAAGCGGCGCGTGCCGGTGAACAAGGACGGGGTTTCGCGGTGGTGGCGGACGAAGTTCGCAAGCTGGCTGAAAAATCTGCGCAATCGGCCCGTGAAATCGACAAGGTAACCAGCACGCTGGATATGCAATCCGGCAATGTGGAAAAAGCGATTGAGCATGGCTTGCAGTCATTGAAGTCTACTCAGCAGCAGATTAACACTGTATCCAGCATGCTGATTCAGGCGGGAGCTTCGGTAACGGAGGTCAGCAGTGGCGTGAGCAATATTGCCGCATCGGTGGATGAACAAAGCAGGGGCAGCCATGAAATGGCTCGTCATATTGAAAATATTGCGCAAATGGCTGAGGAAAACTATGCGGCAATCGAGCATGTCGGACAGGACATATTACGGCTGGAGAAGTTGGCTGGAGATATGGAGGCCGCTGTGGCCCACTTTAAGGTGTAATTACTAAAACAATAATACCGCGCGCTCCCGCGCTTCATCGTCCAGTTTGTAAACCTCTCACCTTCTGCGGTGAGAGTGAATACGGGGAACGAAGTGTTGAGGAGAGAGGGGTTACAGTAACGGGGTTAGTCATGTCTGAATTGCTTAGAAATATAGATGGGCGCACCAAGCTTGCAGGTACCAACAAGTTGGAAATTCTGATGTTCACGCTTGGCTTGGATAATCGCACCGGGCGTTGTGAAACATTTGGTATTAATGTGTTCAAGGTACGTGAAGTGATGCGTGTACCACCCATTACTCATGCACCAGATATGCCTGGTTCAGTGGAGGGCATGGTAAGTCTGCGCGGAGTGCTGGTGCCAGTGATCGATTTGGCGAAATACACCGGGGTGCAGACTGACTTGAAACCAGGAATTATGGTGGTCACTGAATACAATGGCCACACTCAGGGCTTTTTGGTTGAGGCGGTGGATACCATTTTGCGTCTCGATTGGTCTTCTATGAGGGTGCCGCCGGAAATGCTTAATGCCCAATTGGGCGGCTTGGTGACTGCCGTCACTGAGCTGGCCGATGGGCGGTTGGTGATGATGATGGATGTGGAAAAAGTGTTGGCTGAAACCGGACATTTTAATGACGAAATTGCATTGAAGACTGTCAAGCCCTTGGGTGTGCCTGATCGAACGGTGTTTTTTGCCGATGATTCCGCAATAGCGCGTAAGCAGATTATCGGCGCGCTAGAGGCAATGCAGGTGAATCATATTTCCGCTATCAATGGTCGCCAGGCGTGGGAAGAATTGCAAAGGATTGCCAGCTATGCCGAATCGGCGGGGATACCCGTGACTGATTTGGTGCAGGTCATTCTCACCGATGTAGAAATGCCGGAAATGGACGGCTACATGCTTACGCGCAAGATCAAGGAAGACAGGCGTTTCGATACTATCCCGGTGTTGATGCATTCGTCGCTCTCCAGCGAGTCCAATCAGCAGCTCGGCAAGGCAGTCGGGGTGGATGAGTACGTACCAAAATTTGAACCGAAGAAGCTTTCGCAGACGCTCGCTCGGCTGCTGACCAGAAACAGAAAGGACTAATCATGTCGATTGCCGAATATCAATCACAGTTGGCAGACAGCATGCCACAGTCGCAAAGTACAGGCGGCCTGTTCGATACCGTGGATGCTAGAGCCAGCCTGGCTGGTTCTAACAAGATGGAGATACTGTTGTTCTCGCTGGGCACTCCGGAAACCTTTGGTATCAATGTATTCAAGGTCAAGGAGGTGTGCCGCGCGATGGCGATTACCAAGACACCCAACATGCCGGCTGGTGTAGACGGCATTGTGTCATTACGTGGACATATTCTTCCGGTGCTGACCTTGGCTAAATTTATGGGGCTCGAGGGCGCATCGTCGGACGTCCAAAGCACCATGATGGTGGCCGAATATAGCCGTCATATTCTCGGTTTTCTAGTGCATGACGTAGATCGCATTATTAGAGTTGACTGGGATAAGGTGCGCCCTGCAGACGACATGTTCTCAGGCAACAAGGACATGATTACTGCGATCACAGAGTTGCCGGATGGCAAGCTCGTTTCGATATTGGATGTCGAGCAGATTCTTGCCTGCGCATTTGGAGATGATGTGGTGGGCAGCGTAGATAGGATCGAAAATGGCCATGAATTATGCATCTTTTTCGTGGATGACTCGGCAGTAGCGCGTAAGAAAATAACTGAAGTGCTGGATAAAATGGGTATCAAAAATTTGCACGCGAACAACGGGCTGGAAGGATGGGAGCGCTTGAAGGGACTGGCCGATACTGCGCAGAGTAGTGGTATGGATTTGCATGATCAGATTCAAGTGGTGCTCGTAGATGCGGAAATGCCGGTAATGGATGGCTACGTACTGACTCAGCATATCAAGGCGGACAAGCGTTTCGATGGCATCCCGGTGGTTATGCATTCGTCACTGTCGTCTGATGCCAACCGTGATATGGGAAAACGGGTCGGAGTGGATTATTACGTGCCCAAATTTGATGCGGTGATGTTGAGCAATACATTGCGGCCTTTGCTGGCTTGATGAGTCTGAACATGGTTAACGGGATAAGGATAAGGAATAAGGAAAAGGAATAAGAGTAAAAGATAAAAAGATGTAACACAGCGAATGGTTTTACATTCCTGCCTGTCCATCGTTCCCCTTAGAACTAAAAGCAATTGGAGGTATATCGTGGTAGATGCAAACATGAAATTTTTGGTGGTGGACGACTTTTCCACAATGCGGCGTATTGTGCGCAACCTACTCAAGGAGCTTGGTTTTGCCAATGTCCAAGAGGCGGAAGATGGTGTCGAAGCGTTAAAAAAATTACATAGTGAGAGTTTTGATTTTGTGGTGTCTGATTGGAATATGCCGAATATGACCGGCATTGAACTGCTCATAGCCATCCGTGCGGATGCAACACTGAAACATTTGCCGGTATTGATGGTGACTGCAGAGGCCAAGCGCGAAAACATTATTGCGGCGGCACAGGCAGGAGCTAGTGGTTATGTTGTCAAGCCGTTTACTGCCGCCACGCTAGATGAAAAACTGAAGAAAATTTTCCTGACCATGCAAAAGTGAGTGATGCCATGACTAAGAAAGCAGTTGCAGGACAAGATTCAGATGACTTGGAAGCATTGTTTGACAGCATTGTTTCGGCAAGTGATGGCCGTGAAGTAGAGGCTGCCAATATTACGTCGCCTTCGGGTAATAAAGGGGTGAACCAAAGTGTTGATGCGGGTATCCCATCAGACAATGTAGTAAACAAACTAGGACAATTGACGCGCAAGTTGCATGACACCCTGCATGAGCTTGGCTATAACAAGGATCTCGAGAAAGTCGCGTCTTTTATTCCGGATGCTCGTGATCGACTGGGTTATGTAGTTACCATGACTGAAAAAGCGGCTGAACGGGTGCTGAATGCCACTGAAGCGGCGCAGCCTATCATGACAAAGCTTGAGGCCAACTCTCAACTACTGGCGCGGGAATGGCAGCTGCTTTTTGATAAGCAACTTGATATTGATCAGTTCAAGAGCTTGGTGACGCAAACCCGTGCTTTTTTGACTGAGGTGCCCAAACAGGCAAAGGCTACCAATGCCTACTTGACGGAAATCATGATGGCACAAGATTTTCAGGACTTGACTGGACAGGTCATCAAAAAAATTGTGGATGTGACACAGCAAATGGAAAAGCAACTTGTGGAGTTGCTGGTTGAGAGCTCGCCACATATGGCTAATCACGATGCGCATGCCGGACTGTTGAATGGCCCGGTGATAAACGCGTCAGGGCGGACCGATGTGGTTACCAATCAGGATCAAGTAGATGACTTGCTAGAAAGCATGGGGTTCTAAAATGAACGATTTTGCAGGTATGGAAGAATTAATGCAGGATTTCCTGACGGAAGCCTCAGAATTGCTGTCTGACGTCGACAGTAAGCTGATTGACTTGGAAAAGCAGCCGCATGATCGCGATCTGCTCAACATTATCTTTCGCGGCTTCCACACCATTAAGGGTGGCGCCGGATTCCTAAATGCGACGGAGCTGGTCACGTTATGTCATCTCACTGAAAACCTGTTCGACAATCTGCGCAACGGTGAGTTGGTTTTGAATGCGGATCTTATGGACGCGATTTTTGCAGCGACTGGAGAGGTCAGGCTGATGTTTGACGCATTAGCACAATTTAGGCAGCCAGAAGCCGCTCCTCCCCACCTGATTATTGCGCTGCACGCCGCCCTGAATGGAGAAGATGTTGTAGTTGAAATGGAGGTGGATATCATCGAATCTGTGGCTGATAACTCTCCTTCTTCATCAGTGGCTGGTCCAGACTGGCCCGTTTTGTATCAGGCATTGGTGGCGCCTTCATCCGTTCAAGTTCAGGCCGGATCTGATGCGATATCTAATTCAGCTTCTCCTTCACCAGCCGCAACGAAGACACCATTGTCCCCTGCAGGCGCCGTGGAAACGTCCCCCCCAGATGTTCGTTCGTTTGGCCGACGTAGCACCGATATCCCAGGTAATAAGGCTCCAACTGGCGGTCGCCGCGAAGTTGAGGCGGGCAAGGATAATACAATTCGTGTTGATACTGACCGGCTGGATCAAGTACTCAATCTTTCCGGCGAAATTGGCTTGACAAAAAATCGCTTGACCCATCTACGCACCGACATTCTGCAGGGGCGATCTGACGCGGTCACATTGCTTGCATTAGACGAGTCAGTCAGTCAGCTCGATATGCTGGTAGTGAATCTGCAAAATGCAGTGATGAAGACGCGTATGCAACCTATCGGTCGCCTTTTCAATAAATATCCTCGCTTAGCGCGTGATTTGGCGCGTCAACTCGGTAAGGATGTTGAGTTGGTGTTGACCGGTGAAGAGACTGAGATCGATAAAACCATGATTGAGGATCTTAACGATCCGTTGGTACATTTGATTCGCAATGCAGTGGATCATGGTGTGGAAAGTTCGGAACAGCGCGCGGCGGTAGGTAAAGCAGCGAAGAGCTTGGTGCATTTAAGTGCTCAGCAGGAGGGAGATCACATCATTATAAGGATAACCGATGATGGCAAAGGTATGCGTCCCGAGGTGATCCGCAACAAGGCAATTGAGAAGGGAATAATCAGCGCGGAATCCGCGAGCAGTCTGGATGATGAGCAGAGTTTGAGTTTGATTTTGCTTCCAGGATTTTCAACTAAAGAAGAGATTTCCAGTGTTTCCGGTCGCGGGGTCGGCATGGATGTGGTGAAAACCAACATTGAGAAGTTGAGTGGCACCATCGGTATTACGTCTGTGCCGGGTAAGGGTAGTGAGTTCACTATTTCATTGCCACTCACGTTAGCGATTCTACCGGTGCTGCTGCTGCGTCTCTGCAATCAATCATTTGCAGTGCCACTGTCATTGGTGCGGGAAATCTTATCGGTTCCACCGAATGATCTGCAGCAGATAGCCGGCAAAGCCACCATGGTGGTGCGTGGTGAGGTCCTGCCGGTGCTGTCATTGGCCAGCTTGATTGGCTGGGAGCAAACTCACAAACCTGAAGTGGGCGTGCTGATGCAGATCGATAAAAACAGTTTTATCCTTTCGGCAGATGGTTTTGCCGGACACGATGATGTGGTGATCAAGTCATTGGATACTTTCCGGCCCAAGGGTGTGGCAGGCGTGACAATGTCCAGCGAGGGTGAAATTATATTGATCCTGGACATCAAAGAATTGTTTGGTGAACTATCCAGGTGAGGGTGGGATTAACGGATATGGTTAAAAGGTGCTATGTATTAGTTTCGCTCGATTGATTTTATTATTGCTAGGCGTTTAGCTGGCAATCCCACCTAATTTATTCTATTTTATTTAACGGCTGAAGTCTTAATGTACGAGGTGCAAAATTTATAAATTTCCACCACGTTAAATATCTGTTCCCCCTGTTTCAGAAAGAGTTAGAGCCCGGGAATCACTTATCCAGCCAGATAAATGTTCCCATCCTCCCCGTTACATTATCGCGCCGATAAGAGAAGAAATTTGCGCTGTCTGTATAGGTGCAAAGACCACCGCCGAATACACGCGTAACACCCAATGCATTCAGGCGCAGACCGGCAAGCTGATAGATGTCGGTGAACCATTTTCCGGGTGAGCCAGGCACGAAAGCAGCAGCAGCTTGTGGATCCTTGGCAATAAACTCTGCACGCACTTCATCGCCCACTTCGAAGGCTTGCACACCGATTGCAGGCCCCAGCCAAGCCATGAGCGTAGCGGAAGACACGCCCATGGCATGCACAGTATGTTCAATTACCCCGTCGCACAATCCACGCCATCCTGCATGCACCGCACCTACTACACTGCCTTGATCATTGCACAGCAGCACTGGCAGGCAATCAGCTGTCATTACTACACACACCGCGCCTGGGTGCGTAGAGATACAGGCGTCGGCCTCGGGCCAACATTCGGCCCGTGCCGCATCAGCTACGACCACACCATGCACTTGCTTAAGCCACACCGGCTCGCTTGGCAACATTGGTTCCAGCAGCATGCGATTGCGCGCTACGGCTAAAGGCGCATCGCCTACGTTACTGCTGAGATTGAGAGTGTTATAGGGAGTAGCACTTACTCCTCCGTTGCGTGTTGTTTGTAGCGCCCTGACATTTTTTGGAGCAGGCCAGTCAGGGATAAGGCAATGCTCAAGCAGATTCATTCGATGCGCTCCTGATGGTTTTTAGCAGTTGCATTATGTCGTTTGGCATTGGGGCTTGCCATTCCAACCATTCACACGTTATCGGATGTTCCAGCCCGAGTTGCGTCGCGTGCAATGCCTGCCGTGGGAAAGCGGCCAGGATGTGGCGCAAATGTGGCGCGCATTTCTGTGCCCCCTTGATATATACGCTGTCTCCAATCAGCGGATGGCGAATAGAGGCAAGGTGAACGCGGATCTGATGGGTGCGTCCGGTTTCAAGTTTGCAGCGAAGCAGGGTGCAGCCAGGGAAGCGCTCCGCTATGGTGTAATGTGTGACTGCGGGTTTGCCGTCTTCCACTACTGCCATCTTGGTGCGCATCGTAGGATGACGGCCTATGGGTGCATTTACTGTGCCGGCGCGTACCACTTCGTCATATACCAGCGCATAGTATTCGCGCTGCACGGTGCGTGCTTGCAACTGGCGCACTAGCGCTGTCTGTGCAGTAAGTGTTTTTGCAACGACCAGCAATCCGCTGGTATCTTTGTCCAGCCGATGCACAATGCCGGCGCGCGGTACTTCCGAAAGTTGAGGCGCATGATGGAGTAAGGCGTTGAGCAGAGTGCCATTCCAATTGCCGCTGCCGGGATGCACCACCAGTCCTGCCAGTTTGTTGATGATGAGTATGCTGTCATCTTCAAACAGGATGTTTAGTTCGATATCCTCGGCCTGATAAGGTTGTTCGGCAGGATTTGATTGCAGCGTGACTTCTATCGCTTCGCCGCCCCACACTTTTTGTTTGGAAGTGGCGGCCGCACCGTCTAGTTTAACCTGCTGCTGTGTGATCCAGTCTTGCAGACGGCTGCGGGAATACTCCGGCAGCAGCTTGGCTAATACCTGATCAAGGCGCATCCCCGCGCATTCGTCGGGAACTTTGAACGAAAGTGGTTCAGTCTTCAATGTAAGCGGGCTAGGTGCATCAAGGTTTGCGGTATAATTGGAAACTATTTTTTTGGATTCTGCCATGCGCCATAGTTTAACTTTAATTCTCCTGCTTATGCTAACTGCATGCAGTATTTTATCTCCGAAGGACGAAAAATCCGCTTCCGCGAAGGCAGATTCCGCCGAGGGAATTTACGCTCAGGCTACGGAGCAGATGAATAATGCCAATTACACGGGTGCCATAAAACTATTCGAGAGCTTGCAATCCCGATACCCTTATGGCCGTTATGCGCAGCAGGCACAGATGGAAATTGCATACGCATACTATAAGCAAAATGAACCGGAATCAGCACTTTCTGCGGTGGAGCGCTTTACTAAGCAGTACCCGAACAGTCCGCACGTAGACTATGCCTATTACTTGAAAGGATTGGTCAATTTCGACGAGGATCTCGGTCTGTTTGGCGAGGGGTTTCAACCAGATGTTTCCGAGCGTAATCCTAAGGCGCCGCGCGAGGCGTTTGATGCATTCAAGGATCTGGTTACACGTTTCCCTAACAGCAAATATGCAGCCGATTCAAGATTGCGCATGCAATATTTAATTAATGCGCTGGCGCGCCATGAAACGCAAATCGCGAGTTATTATTTACGCCGCGGAGCCTATGTGGCCGCTGTCAGCCGCGCTAATGGCGTACTCACCGAATTCCCGCAGGCGCCGGCTACACGCGAGGCTCTGCAAATCATGGTCAAGGCCTACGATGCAATGGGACTAAAAGATTTACGCGACGATTCGCAGCGCGTGCTAGACAACAACCTTGTGAAGGATGGTGTTAAGCCAGTCGCCGATCCACGCCCGTGGTGGAAGTTTTGGAAAAGCTGAACAAAATGCTGAGTCAAAATCGAGGCCATCTACGATAGCCGCCTCGTCGCCCTAATATCGATCGGTCGTAACATGCCGGAATCGACCTGAAAGGGATGTTTTCGTAACGCTATATTTCAATACGAGTACCCATTTCAATAACCCGATTCGTCGGAACTTTAAAGAACTCCGTCGCATTCATCGCATTCTTGGACATCATAATAAATATCCATTGACGCCATTTCATCATGCCGGGAGTCGGCGCTGAAACAATCAAAGCGCGAGACGTAAAGAAGGTGGTATCCATCATGTCAAATGACAGCCCCAACGGCGCACATAAATCCAAAGCGGCAGGTACATCTGGAGTTTGCATAAATCCATAGAAAACCTTCACCCGATAAAAGCTCTTGCCCAAGTCTGTAATTAACAGACGGTTGCCCTTCGTAACAAAAGGTTTGTCTTCAATAATGACGGAAAGCAAAACGTTGCGTTCATGCAGTACTTGGTTGTGTTTCAGGTTGTGTAGTAATGCGGCAGGCGCCCCCTCATTAACGCCAACCAGGAAGACGGCGGTTCCACGTGCCCGGTTGACTTCGCCCACATGATCCACAATTGTCTGAATAGGAATGGATCGACGGGCAATCTCTTCGAACAACAATTTTCTTCCGCGCTTCCAGGTGGTAAGGATGACAAATGAAACGATAGCGATACCCAACGGGAACCAACCGCCCTGTGGAATCTTTATGGCATTGGCCGCAAAATAGGCCAAGTCAACACAAAGAAATGTGCCTATCAGAGGAATAACCAGCAATGGTGACCAACGCCAGGCAATGAGCACAAAGGCAATCAGTATTGTGTCGATCGTCATCGTTCCAGTAACGGCAATACCGTAAGCTGCCGCCAGATTGCTGGAGCTTTGAAAGGTGAAGACCAAATAAATCACCGCAAGATAAAGCGTCCAATTAGTAAATGGGACGTAAATTTGACCATGCGCTTTACTGGAAGTTTGGCGGATTTCCATTCGTGGCAAAAACCCCATCTGCACTGATTGACTTGCAACTGAAAACGCACCTGAGATCACTGCCTGCGAAGCAATAACTGTTGCCGCAGTTGCAAGCAACACCATTGGAATTATTGCCCACTCAGGAGCCAGAAGAAAGAATGGACTTTTGACGGCTTGCGGGTTGCTTAGCAATAGCGCACCTTGCCCGAAATAATTGAATACCAGCGCAGGGAGTACAAAGGAGAACCAGGTCAACCTAATTGGAAACCGGCCAAAGTGTCCCATGTCGGTATATAAAGCTTCGCCACCCGTAACGGCAAGCACGACTGAGCCGAGGGTCAGAAATGAAAGCCAAGGGTCAAGAAAAAGGAATTGGTAGGCATAAGCAGGATTGAGTGCCAAAAGTACGTGCGGACTTTGTGCTATGGATAAAACACCTAGAACGCCCAAGATTGAGAACCAAAGGATCATGATGGGGCCGAATGCCATTCCCATTGTGCCAGTGCCGCGTTTCTGAACAAAGAACAATGCGGTGAGTACCATGATGGTGATCGGCAGCACAAAACTATTTAGTTGGGGTGCGATAATTTCCAGACCCTCGACGGCTGATAGCACTGAAATAGCGGGTGTAATCATACTGTCGCCATAAAACAATGCAGCGGCAAATACACCAAGCATTGCGAACAACCATTTGGATTTGGGCCGGTCGGAATTTAATTCGCTAGCCAAGGCCAGCAAAGCCAATGATCCCCCCTCACCATGATTGTCGGCTCGCATAATGATAGTCACGTATTTCAGCGACACCAATAACATGATGGTCCAGAACATTATCGAGAGAATACCAAGGACGTTGGCTTCGATGACTGGCAAAGGATGATGCCCCGCGAAGGTTTCCTTCAAGGCATAGAGGGGGCTGGTGCCAATGTCGCCATACACGACACCAATTGCGCCCAACATCAGTGCGGATAGATTTTGCTGCGTTTTCGGGCTGCCCATATACTCTCTAATCTTTGCCTTGCCCAAAGTGGGGAGGCGGAACTCTACGCTTAATTATTTCAATAAACAAACTTGTGCTTCAGCGGTGTTAACGTTGACAGGCTTGAAAATCAGGGAAGGCATCGTTAAACTGCGGGATCTTCCCCAAGCTTAGAGGGCGGAGCTCTACTACGCTTAGTAACAGACTCTAAAAAACTCAAAAAATATGGCACGCGTAGAACCTGCATTCAAACTCAAAATTGCTAATCTCTCTTTATTTGTACTCTATGTCAATACAACTGACATGGTTCAACTAAAAAAACAGTTGGATATGCGTTTTAATAAATCGCAGGATTTTTTCTCCAATACGCCAGTGGCTCTTGATCTCTCTGCCATCGCGAATTTCAACATTTCGCCAGACTTTGCTGGTCTTATGGCTTTCATGCTGGATCATGGCATGCATGCCACTGGTGTTGTGGGAGGATCCGCTGAACAGCGTGAAGCCGCCGTACGATCAGGCTTGGGACTCTTCCCTGACACGATTGCCAGGCCCGCATTAAAGACGGCACCAATTTCCACGACAGCCCCAGGCATTACCCCTAATACAACAGGCAGTCAGCCAGGAGTGCCTGGATTGGGATTGGCGATAGAAGCTGTAGCGGGCGAAACCAATAACAGCAACATCCTTGACTCAGATACCCAACTTCAAAAACCAGTTTCCCAAGTATTACCCACTTTCCGTCCGACCATGATAATCAACAAACCAGTTCGCACCGGTCAGAGAATCTATGCCGAAGGTGCCAATCTGGTTGTCCTGGGTGTTGTCAATGCAGGCGCTGAGCTGATTGCTGACGGAGATATTCACATTTACGCCCCGTTGCGCGGTCGTGCGATCGCGGGCGCTCAAGGCAACGAGAATGCGCGTATTTTCATACATAGCCTGGAGGCAGAGTTGATCTCCATTGCTGGCTGTTTCAAGGTATTCGAGAACGGCATTCCCGAAAATTTGCGCTGCAAACCCGTCCAGGTGCATCTGGATCGTTCTGATTTGATCATCCAGCCCTTGCTTAGCTAAAGGAATTTTTTAGCATCCTCATTTACGGGTAAAATATATCCAATTTTGTTCAGGAATATAAACGTGTCTAAAGTTATTGTAGTTACTTCAGGGAAGGGTGGTGTAGGTAAAACCACAACCAGCGCTAGTTTCTCCAGCGGTCTCGCCCTGCGGGGAAATAAAACGGTTGTCATCGACTTCGATGTGGGTTTGCGTAACCTGGATCTCATCATGGGCTGCGAGCGCCGTGTGGTGTATGACATCATCAACGTCATCAACGGCGAGGTGTCCCTTAAGCAGGCACTCATCAAAGACAAAAACTGTGACAACCTGTACATTCTCCCCGCATCCCAGACCCGAGACAAAGATGCACTCAATCTGGAAGGCGTTGAGCGCATTCTTAACGAGCTAAAGGAAACTTTTGATTTTATCGTATGTGACTCCCCGGCAGGCATTGAATCAGGCGCATTCACCGCAATGTATTTTGCAGATGAGGCTTTGATAGTAACTAATCCGGAAGTCTCGTCGGTGCGGGATTCGGATCGCATTCTCGGAATTCTAGCAGCCAAATCCAAACGCGCTGTGGATGGCCTCGATCCTGTGAAAGAACACTTGCTGGTTACTCGCTACGATCCAAAGCGGGTAGAGGCTGGTGAGATGTTGTCGGTTACTGACATCCAGGAAATCTTACGTATTCCCTTACTTGGTGTGATTCCGGAATCGGAATCAGTTCTCCAAGCCTCTAATGCTGGTACTCCAGCTATCCATTTGGATAAGAGCGACGTGGCTGAAGCCTATCGAGATGTAGTGGGGCGTTTCATGGGCGATGAAGGATTGCCGATGCGCTTCGTTACCGTAGATAAAAAGAGTTTTTTTAAACGACTGCTGGGAGGCCGCTGAAATGTCCATGATTGCTGGCTTAATCGGCTACCTGCGTGGCAACCAAAAAAAAACTGCCATCGTCGCTAAAGAACGTTTACAGATTATTCTAGCCCACGAACGAGCCGGAAGGGGTTCACCCACTCCAGATTATTTACCTGCACTCCAAGAAGAACTTATGGTCGTGATTGCAAAATACATTCAAATAGATCGTGAATCTATCAATGTTCAATTAGAGAAGCACGGCGAATATGATGTACTTGAGCTTAACATTACATTGCCGGACAAAATGCGCCTCAACCGATGAGTATTCTCATAGGATTGAACTGGAAACAGAAATATAAACGTACCCGATTAACCACGACACTCAACAAGAATGGGAGGAAGTCCGGCAGGCTGTTGGCACCCATAACGTCCTGAGCTGAATTGATGTCGAGCAGAGGGGTCTAATTCTAAGCTTCATGCGATCTTCTTGCTTAAATCAAAACCATGTCTGCGTAAAATGTGCCTTGTCATACGGATGCATAGGCCGTAAACGTGCTTTATGCATATTTGTGTGAGTTAACCGGATAAGCGCGTATTGAAAATGCTTGACGAGTCCTGCCTGCCTTGCTATAGTTCGCCTCTTAGCTGACGCGGGGTGGAGCAGTCTGGCAGCTCGTCGGGCTCATAACCCGAAGGTCGTAGGTTCAAATCCTGCCCCCGCAACCCTTATGCAAATGCATTTCGGCAGCCCGTTCTTTAAAAGTTTACAGACAACCGACGAGTGTGGGTACATGCGCTGAGGCGATGATAAACGGGTGGAAACGTTCACTTGAATATCATGACTCAAGACACAAAAGCAGTACCTCACACGAAGTCGAAGAAATGAAATATTGATTCGCTTTGAGTGAGATCGATTTACCTGAGAGGGTAGATTAAAAACAAGCATAGAGATTGAACTGAAGAGTTTGAT
>CAMCFJ010000006.1 GCA_945874105.1 Candidatus Nitrotoga sp. CP45
CTGTTCAGTTCCTTCTACAGTGACCGAGGTAGCCACTACTGGCACACACCGGAGGCCGGCGGCAAAGTCGACAAGAACAACCCCACACAATTTGGTCGTGCCTTGCGGCATCTGGGTATCGAGATGATCGCGGCCTACTCCCCTGAAGCAAGAGGACGATCTGAGCGGGCATTCGGCACCCACCAGGGACGACTACCCAATGAACTGGCTCTCGCAGGCATTACCGAGAGGGACGCCGCCAACCGCTATTTACGAGAAATCTATATGCCCGCTTTCAACGCCGAGTTTGCCTGTCCGGCACAGGAACAAGGAACAGCTTTTGTGCCATGGATTGGAGGCAGTCTGGACGACATCCTATGTGAGAAGTTTGATCGAATCGTTGGCAACGATAACTGTGTGCGTTTCGAGGGGCTGATATTGCAGATTCCGGCGGATCGACACCGCTGCCATTACGTGAAGGCTAAAGTACGTGTGAATTGCTACGCCGATGGCTAGCTTGCGGTGTTCCATGGACCACGCAAGCTAGCCGACTACAACCGACAAGGAAAGATACTGCCCCAAGCATTGAAACAGGCCGCTTGAACCGTCCGCCAAGCGTGCCGCCTTGATTGGGAAGTTGCTTCGGGCTACGCCCTACACAGCTTCCCAACCAAGGACAAAAAAGCGGACAATTCATATGCTACAAATCCGGACAATTCTAAAAACCCGCGACAAGTGCTTAGCAGGCCGGTGGAAAACTCCGCCATTAATTCCCTGCCTGGTAAAATTGCACCGTTGAAATAGTCGGAGCAATTTCGATGCGAGGGATTGATGTTCAACCGGTGAATCTGTTCAACTTCATGCAGCTAGCACAGCTTCGCAGCAGCTTGGCTCAAACCATGGCTATCCACCGTGGACATGGACTTCATCGTGATAACGCGTTATGGTGCCCCAGAGGGCGGCACCGAGGGCTACAGCGCCACCAACCAGGGGCGGCCATCCACTGCTCGCATTAATAGCCGAATGTCGCATGGTGGCCACATCGACTACTTCATCAGCGCCAATGATGCATCAGCTCATTTATTAATACGCACATGACCAATTCGCTACAACTCGTTCTGATTTTGCTTGCCGTTGCCGTAGGTGTGGTGGTGGCATGCCGTGTATTGCACTTGCCAGTAGTACTAGGCTACCTGACCGTGGGCATTCTGATCGGTCCGCACACGCTGGGCTGGATACCTGATACACCAGGCACGCGTCATCTGGCGGAATTCGGCCTGGTATTTTTGATGTTCAGCATCGGCCTTGAATTCAGCCTTGCACGTCTCCATACAATGAAACGTACGGTATTTGGCTTGGGTGGCGCACAGGTGGCAATAACCCTATTGTTGATTATGACAGCTGGGTTGCTGGCGGGATTTGATTGGCGTGCAAGCTTAGCCATGGGCTGTGTACTGGCGATGTCATCCACTGCCATTGTTAGCAAGATGCTTGTCGAGCGTGCCGCAATGAGTGCGCCGCACGGCCAGCAGATCATTGGTGTATTGTTATTTCAGGATTTAGCTGTCGTGCCACTGCTCATCATCATTCCGGCTTTGGCAAGCCCTCCAAGCGACCTGCCGTTCACTCTCTCCCTTGCACTGCTTAAAGCCATATCAGTACTAGCTGTGCTGCTGGTATTCGGTCAGCGCGTGATGCGATCCTGGTTTCATGTCGTGGCACGGCAAAAATCTTCCGAGCTGTTCATGCTCAACGTACTTTTTATCACACTGGGGCTTGCCTATTTTACTGAATTAGTTGGGCTATCTCTGGCACTGGGGGCATTTGTGGCTGGCATCTTAATTGCCGAGACTGAATACCGCTATCAAGTTGAAGATGACATAAAACCGTTCCGCGATGTACTTATGGGCCTGTTTTTCGTTACTGTGGGCATGATGCTGAATCTCGGCGAAATGTTTGTCAATATTGGCTGGGTACTTGTGATGCTGCTGTGTTTACTGCTGATTAAATTTACTGTAGTGGCATTATTGGTGCGCAGGTTTGCCGGTGATTGGGGAGTAGCGATTCGTAGCAGCTTGGGATTAGCGCAAGCCGGTGAGTTCGGCTTTGTGCTATTAACCTTGGCCAGCGGAGTGAATCTGCTATCTCCCGCAGCAGTACAAATTATCCTGGACACCATGCTTCTCTCCATGCTGGCCGCGCCTTTTCTAATCCAGCATACCGAAGCTATTGTACGGCGCATTGCGCCCTCCGAATGGATGAACCGCGCCATGCAGATACATAAGATAGCGGTGCAAAGCATATCCGCCGATGCAAACATCATTATTTGCGGCTACGGGCGAAGCGGGCAGGCGCTGGCACGCTTTATGAAACAGGAGAATGTTCAATTCATCGTGCTCGATCTCGACTCACGCCGTGTGCATGAAGCCGCAGCGGCGGGTGAGAACGTGGTGTATGGCGATGCCTCCAAGCGCGAAGTAATTTTAGCGGCCGGATTAATGCGCGCTAAAACTCTGGTTGTCACTTACACCGACACTCACTCCGCGCTTAAAATTTTACACTTGGTTAATGAACTGCGCCCTGACTTGCCAGTAGTGGTGCGAAGTGCCGACGAGACCAATATCGAGGCGCTCAAGCAGGCTGGAGCGGCCGAAGTTGTGGCGGATGTGCTTGAAGGCAGTGTGATGCTGGCATCGCAAGCACTGCTGATGTCCGGCGTGCCACTCAACCGCGTCGTCCGCCGTCTTCAGGAGAACCGGGCGCGCCGCTATAGCATGTTCAGCACCTACTTTCGCACTGCTGCGAATGTAGTGGCTGAAGCCACAGAACACATACAACCGCGCTTCCATAGCGTGTTACTAGGAGAACACGATGCCGCCGTCGGCAAGACGCTTGATGAAATTAATCTGGCCGAATTAAATGTGGAAGTAAATGCAGTACGTCGCCACAACATGCGCGGCAATCAACCTGCGGGCGATATGATAATGAAAGCCGGTGACGTACTAGTACTGCTCGGACAACCCAGGGAGCTGGCAGCAGCGAAAAAACACTTGCGTGAGGGATAATTGCATTAGAGTTTTACTGTTCTCGGTCAGCAGGTACCTCATGAAACTTATTGATTCGGCCAGATTATGTTTAAAGTCCGTTGAACACGCCCTGTGGTGTATTCGCATGAAATGGGCGTAAACTTCGCAATTTTATTTTCCTCCTACGTAAAACCGGATTCGTCCAAGCTGCCCGAAAATCACATGAGCAAGAAACCAAACAAGCTACGCACGCAAGCTGAAACGCAACTTGCCCGCGCACCAGAGACTGACTGGGCGCCTCGCCCTGCCGAAGAACTTCTGCATGAGCTTCAGGTGTATCAGGTTGAACTGACGATGCAGAACGAGGAGTTGCGGCAGGCGCAGGTTGAACTGGAAAAGTCCCGTGATCGCTACATGGATCTTTATGACTTTGCCCCCGTCGGTTACCTTACCCTTACCAGCGAAGCCCTGATCACCGAAGCAAATCTCACTGGTGCCTTGCTCTTAGGAATCGAATGCAAGAAATTGCTGCTGCGCCGTTTTGCACATTTTGTCGCAGAAGAAGACAGCGACCGCTGGAACCACTTTTTCGTGAGCGTTTTACAACACGATGAGCGACAGAATTGTGAATTAGTACTTAAGCGCAGTAATGGGTCGGTCTTCCATGCTCATCTGGACTGCCTGCACATAAATGCCGGCAACGGCGAGCACTCAGCGCGCATCGCATTCACCAACATAAGCGAGCACAAGCAAGCCGAAGAAGCGCTGCGCGTCGCCGCCATCGCCTTCGAGTCACAGGAGGGAATCATGGTGGCCGATGCTAACGGCGTCATCATGCGGGTAAACAATGCTTTCACCCGCCTTACAGGTTACAGTGCGGAGGAAGCGGTGGGAAGAACGCCAGCACTACTGAGTTCCGGACGGCATGACAAGGATTTTTTCCAATGCATGTGGGCAACCCTGAATAAGCAGAAATACTGGCAGGGCGAGATGTGGAATAAACGCAAAAACGGCAAAATAGTTGCTGATTGGCTAACCATTACTGCCGTCACTGCGCCCGAAGAAAACATCACTCATTACGTCGGAACCTTTTCCGATATCACCAGCAATCCCGAGTCATCGGCCGAGATACACCGGTTGGCCTATTATGATTTGCTCACCCAGCTCCCCAACCGCCGCATGCTGCTTGACCGCCTAAGGCAGGCACTCGCCGCCAGCAATCGCAGCAAGCAATATGGCGCCCTTCTGTTTCTGGACTTAGATAACTTCAAGAACCTCAACGATACGCGCGGTCACCATGTCGGCGACTTGCTGCTGGTTGAAATCGCGCACCGCCTGAATGCCAACGTACGTGAAGGCGATACTGTGGCCCGGCTGGGCGGCGACGAGTTCGTCTTGATGCTGGAAAATTTGAGCGACGATATTCAGGAAGCTGCCATTCAGGCAGGCTTGATAGGCGAAAAAATACGCGATGCCGTTGCAGTGTCCTACGTAGCTCAGGGTCTTGAATTATGGACCACAGCCAGTATCGGGGTCAGCCTGTTTTACGGCCATGAAACTTCGGTCGATGAGCTACTCAAGCACTCCGACTTCGCGATGTACCATGCCAAAAAAGAGGGGCGCAACAACGTACGTTTCTTCGACCCTGAAATGCAGGCCACGCTGGTCGAACGCAGCTCGCTTGAAAGCGATCTGCGCCACGCACTGGGACGTCGACAACTGTGCCTTTACTACCAGATACAAGTAAACAATGAGCGCCGTGCCATCGGCGCCGAGGCATTGCTTCGCTGGGTACATCCCGAACGCGGCCTGATTCTCCCCGAACAATTTATTCCGCTGGCCGAAAAGACCGGCCTGATCGTACCAATTGGATTGTGGGTACTGCAAACAGCCTGCGCTCAACTCAGAGACTGGGCCGGCAATCCAGCCACCAGCAGCCTGCAACTCGCCCTCAATGCCAGTGCGCTCGAGTTGCGCCAGCCAGATTTTGTCGAGCAGGTGCGGCAGGCCATCTCCGTAACTGGTATCAATCCGGCACTTCTGAAAATTGAATTGACTGAAAGCCTGCTAGTCGACAATCTTAGCGATACCGTCAATAAGATGAATGCTCTCAAAGCGCTTGGCATCAGCTTTTCAATGGATGACTTCGGCACCGCTTATTCCTCACTTGCCTACCTAAAACAACTACCGCTGGATCAATTGAAAATCGATCAATCCTTCATCCGCGATCTAAGCGACAATCCCAGCAATGCAGCCCTTGTGCAGGCCATCATCCTCATGGGGCGCACATTCGGCTTGAATGTCATTGCCGAGGGCGTGGAAGTCGAAGCACAGCTAGAGTTTCTCAATTTGCACGGTTGCCACGCCTACCAGGGATACCTGTTTAGCCGCCCGCTGCCCCTGGAAGAATTCGAAAAATTTATTGCGCAAGATTAATGCAGTAATATTGACCGTCTTGAGTGGAGTAGGCTGGTTGTTACACGACAACTGTGTCCGGTTTTGTATGCGATTGGCCCGCTATAAGCATGGTCAGCCCGCCCTAAAAAGACGTTTCTGGCTTACTACAATGATCTGATTTAAAGCAACAATGTATGTCACCTATGCGGCTCTTGTTTAAAAAATTCCCACCTTCCATCGCAGCACTACTGCTGCAATCAGCAGCAGTAGTGCTGATGCTGCTGACGGTCAATGTTACCGGGCGGTACGACTCGCCGTTGTTATTTGCCTTGCTTTGCGGTCTGCTCGCCGCCACGTTCAGTTTCTTTGCCGGACTTGCCAAATGGTGGTTAGTCATCCAACTACTATTCGCGCCAGCCTTGGTGCTGATGCTCGCAGTCGAATTGCCACCCACTCTTTTTCTCGGCGCATTTCTGGTATTGCTGCTTGTGTATTGGAGTACTTTTCGCACGCAAGTGCCGCTGTATCTTTCCAGTCACAAAGTGTGGCATGCCTTGGAACATTTGCTGCCTGCTGCAAAAGCTGATTCCAATTTCACCTTCATTGATTTGGGTTCCGGTTTGGGCGGAGTATTAACGCATCTTGCCTGCGTTCGCCCGGACGGACGATACCTCGGCGTGGAAGCTGCGCCCTTACCTTTTTTCTGGAGTTGGTTACGTATCAGGCTAGGCCTCCACCGCAACTGCCAAGTGCAATGGGGGAGTTTATGGGACTGCGATTTATCGCAGTACGACGTGGTATTTTCCTACCTCTCACCAGTGCCGATGAAAAGCTCTGGCACAAGGCACGCGCCGAAATGCGTCCTGGCACGACGTTTATCAGCAGTACCTTTACCGTACTTGATCAAGCACACCATGAAACCGTGCAGGTCGATGATCTGCATCATTCCACTCTGTTTATCTGGCATATGTAATGATCTGACAGTATTACGCTATTAGAACTGGCTGCTGATCCGCCAGCGTTGTGGGATGAGCAGTGGCAATGGATTAGTGGTGTGCTGACATTATATATAAAGGGAATTTATGGAATTGGTAGTGATCATGGATATGCTGTTATATAATTATCGCTTAACTTACTCGATTGCTCCAAGCGTTACGAGCTGAGCCATAATCGGGCGGCATGAATATAAATTGCACGAAACTTAAGATAAGCCTCTGCGCTGCTTATGGCGTAAAGGATGACAACACCACCCACTTTACCGTTTGGATCCCCATATTTAACCTTAACCGCATTGGGCAGCCTGTCCAATGCACACAGTAATAACAGGAAATCATGTATAAAAGCACGCCACATATCTTGGAAGTCAGACCTAAAATACCAGCCCGTTTAGCCCGGCTTGAAGAACTGGCAAATAATTTGTGGTATAGCTGGGATCTGCCCACACGCGATTTATTCTCTTATATTCAACGCAACCTGTGGGATGAAGTAGGTCATAACCCGAAAGCTTTTCTCCGATATGTTGACGAACGGTGCTTGATAATTGCCTCGGAAGATCAAATTTTCCTGGATCAATACCATCGCACTTTATCGGCTTATGATAATTATCATGTTAAGCCAGTGCACAATAGTCACACTGAAAAGTTCGCGGAAAACGATCTGATTGCCTATTTTTGTGCCGAGTTTGGCTTTCACGAAAGCTTTCCAATTTATTCCGGCGGTTTGGGCATTTTGGCAGGTGACCACTGCAAGTCCGCCAGCGACATGCATTTGCCCTTTGTCGGCGTAGGCCTGCTCTATCGCCAAGGTTACTTCCATCAGACCATAGATGGTGATGGCAACCAAAAAGCCATTTATGCCGACTCTGAATTCGAGAGCCTGCCTATTTCACCGGTATTGAATAGCGCTGGTTCGGAGGTTCATGTAAGCGTGGATTTACCGGGGCGCAAAGTGGCAATCAAGGTATGGCAAGCACGTGTCGGCAATGTCACCATCTATTTGCTGGACACTGACCTTGATGAAAACTCCCAGCAAGATCGTGCCATTACTCACCATCTTTATGGCGGCGACAAGTCCATTCGTATTGAACAGGAAATCGTGCTCGGAATCGGCGGTGCCCGTGCTCTCGGGGAAATGGGCATCAAGCCAAGTGCGTGGCACATTAATGAAGGTCATGCCGCCTTCTTGCTTCTGGAACGCATCCGCATCCTGACGCAACAAGGTATGGAATTTTCAACCGCTCTCGAAGCAGTTGCTGCACATACTATCTTCACAACGCACACTCCCGTACCAGCCGGCCATGATCATTTCGATTACGGCATGATGACGCACTATTTTGAAAATTATTATCCGCAATTGAACATCAGCCAGGATGAATTTTTTGCCTTGGGTTATGTATCAAATACACCGGATTTTAATATGACCGCGTTGGCAATCCATTGCTCGCGTTTTCAAAATGGCGTATCCCGTATCCATGGCAAGATTTCCGCCAAAATCTGCGCCGACATGTGGCCGGAAATTGAACAAGAAGAAAATCCCATGTGCTATATCACTAATGGGGTGCATATGCCTACATTTCTGGCTAAGGAATGGTCAGAGGTGTTTGTGCGATACCTCGGTTGGAACTGGAGTCAGCATGTGGCAGATGTCAGTTTCTGGGAGCAGGTCGACAGTATTCCAGACCATCAATTCTGGAGCGTGCGCGAATCGCTTAAATCAAGAATGCTGCAGTTAATCCGTCATCGTATCAGTCGGCAACATTTCCGCAATCACGGTTCTGAAGCACATCTTGATCGCATTTTGAAATATGCAGATCCGGCCAATCCGAATGTTCTTACCATCGGCTTCGCGCGGCGTTTCGCGACATACAAACGCGCCGCATTATTATTCGAAGACATGGATTGGCTGCGCCAGATCATGCAGGATCCTGAACGTCCGGTGTTGTTGATTTTTGCCGGCAAGGCACACCCCGCAGATATTCCGGGGCAGGATCTTATTCGCCAAGTAACAAAAATTTCACGCATGCCGGAATTTGAAGGCAAGATTCTGATGCTGGAAGGCTACGACCTACGGCTTGCACGTCGTATGGTAGCCGGGGTGGATGTGTGGTTGAACACCCCGCTGTATCCGCTTGAGGCAAGCGGCACTTCGGGCATGAAGGCAGCCATGAATGGCGTGCTTAACTTGTCAGTACTGGATGGCTGGTGGGATGAAGGTTACGACGGTGAGAATGGCTGGGCAATCAAACCCGTTTCAGAGTTTTTGCCTGAAGCACAGCGCAACCGTGAAGAAAGCCAAACGCTCTATGAATTATTGCAGGATAAGGTCATTCCAACTTACTACAAACACAACAAGATGGGCTATTCGTCAGAATGGGTATCGATGTCCAAGCGCTCCATTGCAACCTTGCTGCCGAGCTTTAATGCCACGCGCATGGTAGGTGAGTATGTTGTCAAAACTTACTTGCCAGCCACAGTGCAGTATCGCAAGTACTGCGATACTGATTTTGAAGGTGCGCGTCAAATTTCGGCTTGGAAAAATACTGTCCGTAAGGCTTGGCCCGGCGTAACAATACGCAGCTTGGGCGCCCCTAAACAAAACATTATGTTCAAAGAAGGCGTGCACTTTGAAGTGAGCGTAAACCTGAATGGCCTCAATCCTTCTGACGTAGTGGTCGAAATGTTGATTGGCCATGCATCCAGCAAGGAAAAGCTCAAGCAATCGATGCGTTATCAGTTTGCGGCACAGGAAGTTAATGCAGAAACAGGCGAATATGTTTATGTGCTGGAATTGACACCGGAACTATGTGGCAAGCTTGAATGCCGCATAAGGGTTTATCCGCACCACAAAATGCTGACACATTTATTCGAAATGGGCTTGATGCGCTGGCTGTAAATGAAATTGGACTTCATAGGTTGCACTGTCTTGGTTACCTCGCTTATTTTTAGTGGCTTGCCTTCATCACCAAGGTTAGCCTTCACTGAAGCTGAAGATTTCAGCCTCGCTCGTTCGTCGTTGACTTGTTTTACCTTCGAATTGAAATTGGAATAACGATGCGGGTATTGTTTGCCACTTCTGAAGTCACACCACTTATCAAAACTGGCGGCTTGGCCGATGTCAGCGCCGCAATGCCGGCAGCGCTGCACGGCATGGGAGTGGATGTGCGCATATTGCTGCCAGGTTATCCCCAAGTTTTAAAAGCATTGCCGCATCTTCAGGCTGCTACCGAAATTCCCATTCAGCCCAATTTTCCTGCAGCACGACTGCTGGCTGGTTCGTTGCCTAATGGCGTATCGCTGTTGGTGATTGAATGTGCCGAGCTGTATAAGCGTGGTGGAGGAGCATATCAGGATGAACATGGTCTTGACTGGCCCGATAACGCCCTACGATTTGGGTTGCTATCAAAAATTGCGGCATTGCTGAGCTGTGCGGACTCTCCACTTGACTGGAAGCCCGATATAGTTCATTGCAATGACTGGCAAACCGGACTAACCCCGGCCTATATGCACTTTTCTGATGGCGCTGCACCTTGTGTCATGACTGTGCATAATCTTGCATTTCAAGGCGTATTCCCGCCGCAAATGGTTGCGAAATTGGGGTTGCCCGCTGAATGTTTTCAGCCTGACGGTGTGGAGTTTTACGACAACCTGTCCTTCATGAAGGCAGGTTTGTATTACGCCGATCACATCACTACCGTAAGTCCGTCTTATGCCAACGAAATTCAGACCGATGCGCTGGGGTTCGGCCTACAGGGTTTGCTCGCTTACCGGCGGGAAGTTTTGACAGGCATTCTGAATGGTATCGATACCACAGAATGGAATCCCGCCACCGACCCTAACCTTGTTCAGTCTTACGATATCACTGATATAAGTGGAAAGTCTGCCAACAAATGCGCGTTACAAAAACATATGGGATTGCATATTGATCCCGACCTGCCCTTGTTCGGAGTGGTGAGTCGATTTACCCCTCAGAAGGGCGTTGACCTGATTCTGGAAATTGCACCACAATTGATTGCCTTACCGGCGCAACTGGTATTGCTGGGTACTGGTGATATAGAAATGCAACGGATTGCACTGGAGCTTTCACATAATTATTCCGGCCAGATCAGTGCTTACGTGGGCTTCGATGAGGCCTTGTCACACATGATCGAAGCAGGCGCAGACATTTTTTTAATGCCGTCACGTTTCGAGCCGTGTGGTCTTAGCCAGATGTACAGCCAACGCTATGGCACACCGCCCGTGGTACATGCGACAGGTGGCCTGATTGACACAGTATTGGATTGCAACGCGGCTTCACTGAAACAGGGCGTTGCCAGCGGGTTTGTCTTCCACAGTATGGATTCGTCCAGCCTGTTGGCTACGGCACGACGTGCCGCGATGACCTATCATGACAAGAAATCCTGGCAGGCATTGCAGCACAATTGCATGGTCAAGAATTTTGACTGGAATCAAAGTGCCGCTGCTTACCATGACATCTACACGCATTTGATGCGGCGATAACTGCACTTGATCGCCTTGCTATCCAATTCGATGAGCAGATTTTGGAATCGTTATTTCTTCCTATGTAAAAACCTCCCAATCAGAGCGATTTATATCCGATATGAACTCACCCAACTCCAGATATTCCATCGATCTATTGCATAACCGACTTTATTGTTTACTAATTCAATTGTGGTAGAGGCGGCTATACTATCGATTCATAGTATTAAAGCTTATAACCATGATTGAAATAACCCTTGCCACAATTATCATCACAATTATCGTAGTTCTCACACTGCGTAACACCAAACGCGCAGTGCTTGAAAATCCGGTCATTCTCAACCGCACGGGGCAATATCACGCCACATTGGCACCCAAGCTCAATATCGCACAAACATTTATTGAGGCCATCGCCAAGCAGATACCCGGCCCGCGTGATGCAGCCCAAAACAGCTCAACCCAATGTTTTGAAGTGCGCGATCCAGATGCCGCTTCAATTGGCCACGAACTCTATCTGCTCGCCATCACAATGCGTCACGGCATGCTGTATTTTCAGGCCATCGTCCCGCGTCCATTCGTCAGCGACCAAGATAGCCATTTCAACATGCTGATGGAATCAGCTCGCGGCGCTGTTGCACATATCCCTGCTACGGGCGGTGTGCATAACACCGAAATGGATGAATGCCTCATTACGGCAGCGAGCACAGCGGCACAAAAATTGGGCATCGACATAAAGCAGCAAGTGTTACCCCAATGTGAAAACAGGGAGACATAATTACTTCCGACTTCCAGCGGCATTGTTGCAAACTTCAAGATTGTTCAAATAGATGGATATTCAATTGCACGACAGCGCAATTTCAATGTGGGACTGTTTGGCGGTTACTAAAGCGCTCGATGAACGCTATCGCCAGTGCTATTTATTGCACACGCTGCATCAAAAAATGAAGCGCTTGGGTTGCAGCACGTTTTGCAGCGGTGCAATGCAGGTCTCGAACAGGGTGACTCTTTCTAATGCACCGGGTGCCACACAAGTAATAAGATCGGCATGCATCGCCGGAGCATCACCAACGATAGCAAACAGACGGCCACCTGGTGTCAAGCTGTTCTGGAATGCTTCCGGTAAAATGGGTACTGAGCCAGTCAGCACGATTACATCGTAAGAACCCGGCCAGCCTTGCGCCGCATCGCCCAGTGCCAAAGTTACGTTATTGATGTGATGTGCCGCCAAATTCTTTTCCGCAAAGGCATGCAACTCCGGTACGATCTCAACGCTGGTAACATGCTTCACGAGATGTGAGAGCAAAGCAGTCAGATAACCACTGCCGCTGCCGACTTCGAGCACGCGGTCGTTACGCCCAAGCTGCAAAGCCTGTAATGCGCGCGCTTCCATCTTGGGCTGCCACATTGAAACTCCATGTCCCAATGGCATTTCCATATCCACGAAAGCCATATTTTGCCTTCCGGGCGGCACGAAACGTTCGCGTTTAACCTTACTCAACAAATCCAGCACCCGCATATCCAGAACGTCCCAAGGCCGAATCTGTTGCTCTACCATATTAAAGCGCGCCTGTTCCATGTTACCCATCTCCCTCTGCTCCAAAATATTATCGACGCTTCACTCGGCCAGTATAGCAAGGTCACTGCTTGCGCTCAATGACTACCCCCCTCTTACCTGGTTTGAAATGGCCAAGAACCAACAGATACAGGAATAATTACACCCTCTAATACTTTGCCTAAATAAAATCTCCCCACAAAGTTTGCAAAGTAGCTATGCCCGCCACAGCAGCAGTCTCAGTACGTAGCAAGCGCGCACCTAAACGAATGGAAATAAAGCCGGCTTGCCGGGCAATCTGGACTTCATCCGCACCGAAGCCACCTTCTGGCCCAATTAGCAGGATCGCTTTCCCTTGCGGTTTCGGCT
The DNA here is from genome assembly GCA_945874105.1 of Candidatus Nitrotoga sp. CP45. Taxonomy (GTDB): domain Bacteria; phylum Pseudomonadota; class Gammaproteobacteria; order Burkholderiales; family Gallionellaceae; genus Nitrotoga. The sequence goes on from CAMCFJ010000006.1 coordinate 12,798, forward strand.
GCTCATGCAATGTTGTCACGGCTTCCGGCAACAGGATAAATTTGCTGCCCGGCACATCGCCCATAGTGGCCATCCAAGCGCTGAATTCAAGTGGAGCATGGACCTTGGGTAACACGTTTCTGCCACATTGTTCACATGCTGCAATGGTGACGCCGTGCCAATGTTGAGTGCGCTTTTCAGCGCGTTCTCCGGCTAGCTTTGTCATGCTGCGTTGGGTCTGTACTGGCTGTATTTCGGTAGCGCCGAGTTCTGTGGCCTTTTGTATTACCCAATCCATTTTTTCGCTACTACACAGCGCCTGCGCCAGTATGATATTTAATGGAGACTCGCGGTTGACCGTGCAGTCTTGCAGTTTCTCCAGCACCACTCTTTTGCCTTCGATTTCGCATATGCGGCCATGAAGCTCATTGCCTGCACCATCAAATACCCGAACTTCATCATTCACGCGCAGGCGCAGGACTCGACTGGCGTGATGTGCGGCAGCCGGTGGCAGCTCAAATTTAGTGCTTGCATGCAGCGGCGGGGGGTAATAGAAGCGAGGTGTAGTCATTGATCGGTTAAGTATGAATGGCCTGCATGATAATATAACGGCCATCGCTATAAATTCAAATTCAAGTTAGATGGGGTGTTTTCAGTTAACCCCACGCCAAAATACTTAAACAACATCTCAAATGAAAAAAATTGGCCGTAATGATCCTTGCCCTTGTGGCAGCGGTAAGAAATATAAGCATTGCTGCCAGCCAAACGGCGAATTTCCTACGGCTAAAACGCACTCACAAGATTTATCAATCTCCCAAGTCATCCAGGTCGCACGGGAACACCATCAGGCTGGACGTTTGCCTCAGGCAGAGGCTATTTATCAGCAAATACTCCAGGTAGCACCAAACCATCCGGACGCGCTACATTTATTAGGGCTGATCGCCCGTCAGGGGGGAAAGAACGGAATTGCTGCTGGACTTATTAGCCGGGCTATCAGTGTCAATCCATCCAATCCAATTTATTACATCAATTTGGGAAATGCGCTCAAGGATCAAGGCCAGTTGGAAAAAGCGATCCTCAATTACCGCCAAGCACTTTCGATCAAGCCGGATTTTGCCGAAGCGTACACCAACCTGGGGAATGCCCTCAAGGAACAAGGTGATTTGGAAGCGGCGATTGAGAGCTTCCGCCAGTCACTCGCATTGAAGCCGGATTTTGCCGAGACTCACAGCAATATGGGGAATGCGCTCAAGGATCAAGGCCGGCTAGAAGAAGCAATAGCCTGCTACGGCCAAGCACTTCTGCTCAAGCCGGATTATGCTGAAGCATATAACAACTTGGGGACTGCTCTTAAGGCACAAAGCAAGCTGGATGCAGCAGTCGGAAGTTACCGGAAGGCGATTTCGCTCAAGCCGGATTTTGTTGATGCGCATAACAACCTGGGGAATGCGCTCATGGCACAGGGCAAACTGGAAGCGGCGGTTGTGAGCTTCCACCAGTCGCTCTTAATCAAACCGGATTGTGCCGAGGCGTACAACAATCTGGGGAACGCGCTTAAAGATCAAGGAAAATTGGATGCAGCGATTGAAAGCTTCCAGAGGGCGCTCGCGTTCAAGTCGGACTTTGCCGAGGCGCACAGCAACCTCGGGCTTGCGCTTCAGAAGCAAGGTAAAACGGACGAGGCGATTGCCCGCTACAATCAAGCGCTTTCAATCAAACCGGATTATGCCGAAGCGTACAACAACCTGGGACTTGCTCTGCAGGAACAAGGTAAATTGGATGAGGCGGTCGACAGCTATCACCAAGCACTCGCGCTCAGGCCGTTTTACCCCAAGGCCCACAGCAACCTGCTTTTTGCCCTGAGTTTTTATTCCAAGTGCTTGCCAGACGCCTATCTCGCAGAAGCACGTCACTATGGCAATAAAGTGATGGCAAAGGTCCAGCCTTATACAAGTTGGTCTGTTTATCCAGAAAACACAACGGAACGAGGTATGCAGCCTCTGCGGATTGGGCTGGTTTCCGGAGATTTCAGAGCGCATCCAGTGGGGTTTTTCCTGGAAGGCATTCTCGCGAATTTGAACCCTGCGCGGGTTGAGTTGGTCGCCTATTCAATGTCTCCGCAAGAGGATGAACTCAGCGCCCGCATCCGGCCTTATTTTGTTGCCTGGAATATTATCGTGGGTCTTAGCGATGAAGCCGCAGCCCAGAAGGTTCACGCCGATGGCATTCATATACTCATTGATCTGACGGGGCATACTGCTGGCAATCGTTTGCCAATGTTTGCACTGAAGCCTGCCCCGGTGCAAGTAAGTTGGTTGGGGTATTTCGCTACAACCGGGTTACCGACGATGGATTATCTGCTGGCAGACCCGGTATCGGTGCCGGAATCTCACCGGGAGCATTTTACTGAAACAGTGTGGTATCTGCCAGAAACCCGGCTTTGCTTCACTCCACCCACAAATAAGACTGGGCTGGAATTAAGTCCCTTGCCGGCAGTGCAAAATGGCTATATCACTTTTGGTTGTTTCCAAAATCTTACCAAGGTGAATGACACTGTGCTCGCTGCATGGGGACGAATTTTTCTTGCCTTGCCAGGAGCGCAATTGAGGCTGCAAACCAGTCAGATGAATTGCTCAACCGCGCGCGAATATCTGCAACATCGGTTAGGTCAAGTCGGGATAATGCCGGAGCGGTTAATAATGGAAGGACATGTTCCCAGAGAGGAATATCTTGCAGCATATGCAAACGTGGATATCATTCTGGACACGTTCCCTTACCCGGGCGGCACTACAACCTGCGAAGCTTTGTGGATGGGGGTGCCTACGCTGACCCTTGTCGGCGGCACATTGCTCGCCCGCCAAGGTGCCAGCATGCTGGCCTGTGCCGGCCTGGAAGACTGGATTGCCAGCGATGTGGATGACTACGTTACCCGAACTCTGTTTCATGCCTCTGACATTGATCGTTTGGCGCAACTGCGGTCAGGATTACGGCAGAAAGTGCTGGCTTCGCCACTGTTTAATGCCCCACGTTTTGCCCTGCATCTGGAGGATGCACTGCAAAAAATGTGGCAACAAAAGATGTGCTTAGAGTCTGACCATAAATAAACTTCGTGGTGCCTCTCAGAAGCATGCATCACACAAATACTTGAGGTTTATGATCACATTGGAAATGTTCTGATTATGATGTTGGATGATCAGTCTGTATCTGAACTTTCTTGCATCGTTTTTTTTCCTATACTTAAGCGGCTCTTACAAAGTAAAGTTCAATATATTTGAGGACTTAACCTATAGTGCTCACATTCAAAATACATTAATTCAGTGCTGAATTAGTCCGTGTAGCGTGTATAATCTTCAGTTTTAATATTTCTTGAATTTGTGAGCAAATCTCCTTCCTTCACGGGCGAGCGCTTTTTGCCCGAGTGCAGCGGTGAAATCTGGTATGAACATTGGCATCGTTATGCCTTGGCACGCCAGTTAAGCCAACATTGCACAGTTTTGGATGTAGCCTGTGGTGAAGGCTACGGTGCCGCCATGGTGGCTGAAACTGCATACAAGGTGGTGGGGGTTGATCTGTCCGCTGATGTAATTCAGCATGCCAAAAACAATTATGGGCATCATACCAACCTGCAATTCGTTACGGCTTCATGTGAATGTTTGCCGTTTTCAGATGCGAGCTTTGACTTCGCAATCTCCTTTGAAACAATAGAGCATATTGAGCAACAGAAAGAGTTTATTGCTGAACTCGCGCGCGTTCTGCGCCCGGATGGGATATTGATCCTGTCCTCTCCTAACAAGCGCTTGTATTCCGATGCACATGATTATCACAATGAATTTCATGTGCGTGAATTGTATCGAAATGAGCTGGAAGAATTACTGCATGTGACTTTTCCGCATATATTCTGGCTTGGCCAAAAATTATTGTTCCATTCCGCCATTTGGCCAGAAAATCAAGCCTGCGTTACGGCAGAATATTTGGTTAACGACAATCAGCAAGTTACAGTAGCCAGCCAGCCTTCAGTCGAGCCAATGTATTACATCGCAGTCTGCAGTCGTAACCCAACTATGCTACCCACCACGTTCAATAAACTTTCTTTGTTTAGTGACAGCGCCGAAATGGTTTATCAGGATTATGCCAAGCAAACCAGGCGCGTGATGGAGCTGGATCAACTTCTCAAAAATCGCGAGCATCTGATCGCTGAACGTGATAGCTTTCTCTCGCTCCGCACCCAACAAATGGAAGAACGTGAACACCTGATCGCTGAACGTGATGCACTTCTGAACATGCGTACCGATCAGTTAAGTGAATGCACCGGACAGTTAAGTGAACGCACCGAAAAATTAAACATTTGTACCGGACAATTAAATGAACGTACTGAAGAAATAATCAAACTCAATACGCTTCTGACGCGACGCAACGAACAAATTGCTGAACATGAGCGTTTGAATGTTGCTCTCAACCAGCAAATTGACTATCGCGCCAGCGTGATTTGGTGGCTAAAATCACCGTTACGCTTCATTACACGTGCCATCAAAGGGAATTCTTGAATTAGCATGTTATCCCCAGTAATCGACATCATCATCCCGGTCTACAATGCCTATGAGGACTTGCAGCGCTGCCTCGACAGCGTGCTTCGCACCACCAAGCCCCATCACCGCATCATCATGATCGACGATTGTTCGACGGATAGTCGCATCGCCGACTTTTTTGAGACGCAGCGTAGCACAGCAGACCCACGTCTGTGGCTACTCCAGAACGATACAAATCTCGGCTTTGTCAGCACCGTTAACCGTGGCATGACGCTCAGTCACAATGATGTTGTGTTGCTCAATTCCGATACCATTGTTACATCGGGCTGGTTGGAAAAATTTTGCTGTTGCGCCGATTCAGACCCGCATATCGGCACAATCACACCGTTTTCCAACAACGCTGAAATTTGCTCGTTTCCGAACTTTTGCCAAGATAACGCGTTGCCGCAAGGAATGAATGCGGAGGACGTCAATTGCGCCATTGAGGCAGCAGCCCTTCCCGTTTATCCTGACATTCCCACCGGGGTCGGATTTTGTATGTTTATTCGGCGCCGTCTGCTTAATAAAATCGGCATGTTCGATGCTGTTACTTTCCGTCTCGGCTACGGCGAGGAAAATGATTTCTGTATGCGGGCGCTGGCGGCCGGATGGCGCAATGTGCTATGCGACGACACCTTCATCCAGCATGTCGGCAACTGCTCCTTTAGTACGAAAAAAGAGACGCTGGCTGAAGAAAATATGCAGCGCTTGCTGGCTAAGCATCCGGACTATATGCAGCGTGTAATTGCTTTCATCGCGGCCGATCCGATCAAGCCGATTCGCCAGTTGGCACAGTCGTTCCTGGCGCTCACCGGAGCGGCTGGCGACAAGCCCGGCATTCTCCATATCATGCACGGTCGTAGCGGCGGCACTGAGCAGCACACCCGAAGCTTGATGCACAGTGACGGCGGGGACTACCGCCATTATTTGCTGATAACCATGGATGATGTCTGGCAACTTAAAGATGCCAACAGCGGTGAGCTGTTGACCTATCAATTCAGTCGGCAACCCGACCAACTGTGGACAGATTTTCTGGCCGGCCTATGTGCCAGTTTTCGTATCCATTTGTGCCATGTACATCATCTGGCCGGCTGTCGGCTGGGTTTGCTGGAAGCGATGCGTAACCTTGGCATTCCATTTGGCTTCAGTGTGCACGATTTTTTTCTGGCTTGTCCAACCATCAACCTGCTCGATGCCACGGGCATTTATTGTGGCAGTGAAACGGTTGCGGCACGCTGTCAGAATTGCCTTAACGCCCAGCCAGACTTTCGCGGCATTGATATCGTTGCTTGGCGCGCAGTGCATGCGGATTTCATTGAGCGGGCAGTATTCGTGATTGCTCCTAGCGAGTTAGCCGCCGAAATGTTCCGCCGCTATTTTCCGCGCGATGATGTTCGCGTTATCCAGCACGGCGTCGATGTCACCGACAACCACACTAATGCTCTGACATCGGCGCTACTGTTGCCGAAGGATGCGTACCACAGTATCGGTGTTTTGGGTGCGATTGGACCGGTCAAAGGTGCCCGCCAACTGGAGCGCTTAGTGGCGCGCAGCCGCGAACGCAAGCTGCCATTTCGCTGGGTTGTGGTCGGCTATTTGGATCGCCAGTTTCAACCATATCAGACTGCCGACGCCTTAATGACCGTGCATGGCCAATACACACCAGATCATATGGAAGCCTTGCTCGACCATTATCGAATTAACCTGGTGGTGTTTCCATCCGCCGGCCCGGAAACCTATTGCTACACCCTGACCGAAGCCTGGATGGCTGGGCGGCCCGCATTGGTGCCGCCGATCGGCGCGCTACATGAGCGCGTGCAAACGAATGGTGCCGGCTGGATCATGCAAGACTGGTGTGATACTGATGCTATTTTAGATGACATCATTTCGATATTACGGCCGGAAAACAGTACCAATTTTGCACACAAACAAGCGCAAGCACGGGCAGTTCCGGTCGCCTCGGTGCGCGACATGGCTAACGCCACCGAAATGGTTTACCACGAAGTTTTGTCGCGGCAAGCCGTCAAGTTTGCCGCACCATTGCCACAAACCACTCTGTACACCGCGCTGCAAACCGCGCTGGGAGTGGCTGCCGCCGACAAGCACCGTGCTCTATCATTAGGTGAACACTGGTTGCTGCGGCTTGCGCATCTTGGCTTGCGTTTGCGCTATACATTGCTTGGCCGCTGGCTATATCGCATCATCCCAGTCCGATGGCAACAAATCCTGAAGCAAAGGCTATTGGCATAGACATCTTTAAATAGCTGCCTCCCTCTGAACAACTTGGAAAAATAGCGTATTCATTATGCTTTCATGGATGTTTAAGCGATGCGGATCGTTGTTGATCCTCTCTCACCTGGAAAGCAATAATATCCAGGCTGAAAATCCTTGTAGAACTATTGAGCAACGCTAATTCTGGAAGTTCTAACGTTTTTGTGCCATGATTCATCGTGGTTTTCTGAGTTGTTTTGGCTGTTAGCGAGGCAACCATTACCATGCTCTTTGTGAGATAGCCTTTGATTATTAAAATCAATCAATTAAATTATTTTGTATGGGTTTTTTTAACTCCGAAACCTTAGCAAGCAATAGTAAATCAAGATGCGATATTGATCTTTGAGGGTTCTTATAGAGTCGACCATTAAAATGGTTTAATCCATCCGGACTAAGCTTGTTGAAATCCACTCATCCTTCAACGAGTTTAGCGCGACGGTTCGCTGTTTGATGATCGACGCTACAATGAAAGAACTGACGAACCAGGAGTTCTGGCTTTTATTTGAAATAAATTAAATATGATGAACATCTTACATAGCAAAGATTACATAGCGAATAAATGCGGCGTATTCACAGAAGTTGCCAGTGATATCTATTCGACTCCTTTTTGGACGCCTGAATATTGTGCCGCACTTATTAAAGAGTTGGATTCAAGACCGGAATTATTTTATGCGCAAAATCCAGATGGATATTCCGCTTCTGAACTTAACCTCTATAATTTAAGCAGAATATTTTCAATAGATATTTGCAAACAACTTATGGACAAATGTCTCCCTTCTCTTCTTTATGTATTTCCACTGTTGAATATTCTGGGATTTACTTCTCCTTATTTTGTCCGTTATGGACCGAATGATGTAAAGAATATGAAGCTGCACCATGACGTCTCTCTGGTGTCTATGCTGGTAAAGCTTAATGATGGCTTTACTGGGGGCGATCTTGTTTTTCCTCGGCAAGATTACAATAACAAAGACCTTCCTGTTGGACATGCTCTTTTTTGGCCGGGACAGGTTACGCACCCTCATCAAGTTCTTGACGTAACCTCTGGAGCTAAATTCTCATTAACTGTTTGGGCGTGGCCCGTTCCATGGACTTCTGAATATGGAATTGCAGTTGAAGAATTAAAATAACGCGGATTCACTTTCGAAGTGCAATATTTAATGGTGACCTATTGAGACGGCCATTAAATAGTACGATTCGTCATACTCGCGAAGGCAGGAATCCGGGTATTCTGATCAATCTATTTGATGGCTGATTTTATAATTTAGCGCATCTGTCTTCCAAAAATGCCTCTAAAGGGGTTCTAGATCCCAGCACTTTTCGTGGCCTGTGGTTGATTGATCCACTGTGCGTCGCTTTTCTTCCACGGTCATATTGGTCAACTCTATCGCCTTGGGGAAAGAGATTGGAGACGGTTCTCAAAAATAGATACCAATGATTTACGCTAATTTGCGAGCTCCATTTAGCATTACGGATTAATGATTGCTACCCCAATTAATAACGAACATACAAGAATCTGCTCAACATGATCTTACAAGAAACAATAGACGTGATTAAACGTGGTTGCGACGAACTGCTGTTGGAAACTGAATTAAATAATAAATTGGCACTAGGTCGTCCTTTGCGCATCAAGGCCGGGTTTGATCCAACCGCACCGGATTTGCACCTTGGCCATACTGTATTGCTCAACAAAATGCGACAGTTACAGGAACTTGGTCACCATGCGCTATTTTTGATTGGCGATTTTACCGGCATGATAGGCGATCCGACTGGTAAAAATACGACGCGCCCACCGCTAACACGCGAACAGGTATTGGAAAATGCGGAAAGTTACCGTGAGCAAGTATTCAAGGTGCTGGACCCGGATAAAACCGAAATTGTTTTTAATTCTACTTGGATGGACAAATTTAGCGCGGCTGACTTAATTAAGCTAGCGGCTACCCATACTGTTGCGCGCATGCTGGAGCGCGATGATTTCGGTAATCGCTACAAAAACCGTCAACCAATCGCTATCCATGAATTTATTTATCCCCTGATTCAGGGTTACGATTCGGTGACGCTCAAAGCTGACATGGAGTTAGGCGGTTCCGACCAGAAATTCAACCTGCTCATGGGGCGCGAGCTACAAAAACATTATGGCCAGCCTCCGCAATGCGTGCTTACCATGCCATTATTGTTAGGGTTGGATGGCGTTAACAAGATGTCCAAATCTCTTGGCAATTATATCGGCATCACCGAGTCGTCGCAGGAAATGTTTGGTAAGTTAATGTCAGTTTCAGACAAATTGATGTGGAGTTACCTGGAGTTGCTGTCATTTGAGTCGATGAGCACCATTGCCAAATGGCGCGCAGAGGTAGATCTAGGGCGTAATCCGCGCGACATTAAAGTGTTGTTGGCGCAAGAAATAGTCACGCGCTTCCATAGCCGAGCCGCAGCCGAAATGGCGTTAGCTGAGTTCGAGGCGCGTTTCAGACAAGGTGTGCTGCCAGAAGACATGCCGGAAGTAACGGTTTCCGCTAGCACAGGGATTATCGGCATTACTCAATTACTCAAGCAGGCCGGGCTGGTAGAAAGCACATCGGACGCCTTGCGTATGATTACTCAGGGCGCAGTAAAGCTGGATGGCGAACGGGTAATCGACAAAGCCCTGCAACTGCAAATGGGTGCAGTGGTGGTGGCTCAGGTAGGCAAGCGCAAATTTGCGCGAGTGACGGTGAGCTAGATTGAATTAGTTGTTCGAAATTGCAGCATCAGTTCGGTTTGACCTGACTGCGTTCAATGCAGATACCCACCATGCGGCTATCACGTATAGCGTTTAATTTGGCTACGCTGACTTTGACCCAAGGTGCGTTGAAATCGGTAAGTAGTATCTGGGCAATGCTTTCGGCCAGCGCTTCCAGCAAGTTGAAGTGGTGGTTGCTTAGTGCGCTTTGGATGTGACGCACGATTTCGGAGTAATCAAGTGCATCGTGTATATCGTCACTCTGACAGGCGCGAGTATTCGGCAGAGCAATCTCCATATCCAGCTGCAGGGTTTGCGGAACGCGCTTCTCCCATTCGTATACACCGATGAGCGTTTCGACTTTAAGTTCGCGTAAAAAAATTATATCCATGAAGAAGCTGTTAGAGTTTAATTGGCTTGGTGCTTGCTTTGATATATTTAAAAAAATAGAGTGCCACTAACGCATTTTAAGGTATTTCAAATGATGACCCTGGCTTTTATTGTATGTGCCTATTTGTTGGGTTCGCTTTCTTTCGCGGTAATAATGAGCCGATTGTTTGCATTGCCCGACCCACGCACTTACGGTTCGCATAATCCGGGCGCGACCAATGTGCTGCGTAGCGGAAATAAATGGGCGGCGATATTGACATTGCTGGGTGATGCAGCGAAGGGCTGGCTGGCAGTGTGGCTGGCTCAACATTTTGAGCCACAGGTTGGCAAATCGCTACTGGTTGTGGCGGTGGCGCTTGCAGTATTTCTTGGTCACCTTTTTCCTGTTTTCCTGCGCTTCAAAGGCGGCAAGGGCGTGGCTACTGCATTGGGTGTGCTGCTGGCGCTTAATGCGTGGCTGGGGTTGGCGGTGTTGGCGACTTGGATATTAGTTGCAATGGTGTCCCGCCTATCTTCACTTGCGGCGATACTGGCGGCCGTGGGTGCTCCAATCTTTGCTATGGCATTGGCTTTGCCGTCTGAATATGTGCTGGCGGTGGTGGGAATGTCATTATTGTTGATCTGGCGCCACAAGAGCAACATTCAGAATTTGTTGGCGGGCAAGGAAAGCCGCATTGCCAAAAAGGGAGGCAATCATTCGGAATAGTTGATTTGTTGCAAGTCCCAGCGCGGCTTGACGTTGAAACGGTAATCGCTCTGCGTATCTTGCGTCTGCAGGCGTAGCGCGGCGGCAAAGGCGATCATGGCACCATTGTCGGTGCAAAACTCAAGATCAGGATAGAACACGCGAAAACCATTTTTACTGGCCGCTTTGTTGAGTTGCGCATGAAGATGTTGGTTCGCACTTACTCCGCCGGCGATCACTAATTGATTGAGTCCAGTTTGTTTTAGCGCAGCCAGAGATTTGGTAATCAGCACTTCCACGATTGCTTCTTGCGCTGCAAAGGCAATGTCGGCACGGGTTTGTTCATCCAGTGTGTGTTGGCGAGTTAGGGTTAGCACAGCAGTTTTCAGCCCGCTGAAGCTGAAATCCAGATTGCCGCTATGTTGCATGGGGCGCGGCAAATGGAAACGACCTGGCCGACCTTGAGTAGCCAGCTTGGCCAGTTCGGGGCCTCCCGGGTAGCAAAGGCCAAGCAGCTTGGCACTCTTATCGAAAGCCTCACCAGCAGCATCATCCAATGTCTCCCCAAGTAAAATATATTTGCCTACACCATCTACGCGCATGAGTTGGGTATGTCCGCCGGAAACCAATAGCGCGATGAATGGGAATTGCAGTGTGGCGTCGGATAACAGAGGGGATAACAAATGTCCTTCCAGATGGTGGATACCAATGGCAGGAATATTCAGTGAATACGCCAGCGAACAAGCAATACTTGCGCCTACTAATAACGCACCGGACAAACCGGGGCCTTGGGTATAAGCGATGGCGTTCACATCTTGCAGGCGGCATTCGGCTTCATCTGCTACCAAGCGTATCAAGGGGAGCATGCGATGGATGTGATCGCGTGACGCCAGTTCCGGCACCACGCCGCCGTATTCATTGTGCATGGCCACTTGGGTATGCAGTGCATGAGCCAGCAACCCACGCTCGATGTGATACATGGCGACACCGGTTTCATCGCAAGAGCTTTCAATACCCAAGATCAGTTTCATAGTAGCAGTTGTTTATATCGAAGGGCATATTGTATGCGTTTTGCATGCATGAGCACTCAATGTGCAGACTTGGTACAGTGCCTGTGAATAAATTTGAACTATCCAGCTATTTGCGGCAATCGTATAATCACACGGTGGAATCAGAGACGGCTTCTGAGTATTTGGAGATCTGCTATATCCCATCTAAAGGGTGCCTCTAAAAATTCAAGTTTCTAGGCAAGACAAGTCACGAGTAAAAAATTTGAGCGCGGCATATAGTTGATATGTAAGCGATAATTTTTTTCGAGTAACGCCGTATTGTGACGAAAGTTGGATTTTTAGAGGTGCCCTAAAGTGCATACAACACGTTGTTCAATAACCTGGTTTTGAATTGAGGATGATGACTGCGCATAAATTATCCCTGTCGGTGCAGTATGCGGTCGAGGGGGTGAATCTGCCTACACGGCAGCAGTTCCGCCGTTGGATCAAGGCTGCATTGCAGCGCGATGTGCAAGTCGTGCTTCGTATCGTAGACGAAATAGAAGGGCGTGTGCTGAACAAAAAATTTCGCGGCAAGAATTACGCTACTAACGTACTTACGTTTGCATACGAAGATACCGGCCAGCAGTCTGATACTGCCGAATTGCTGTATGGCGATATCGTGATCTGCGCGCCAGTGGTGGAACAGGAAGCGCACGAGCAACGCACGGATTTGCGCGCCCATTACGCTCACCTCGCCATCCATGCCGCCCTGCATTTGCAAGGGTATGACCACGGAAACGAGCAGGATGCCGCCACCATGGAAACGCTGGAAACTACGTTGCTGGCCAAACTAGGGTATGTTGATCCTTACAAAATTGTGGGCAGCGAGATTTGATTCAAAGCAGTTTAAAAAGATATGCCACACAGCAGAGGCGCAAGTCTGGCGTGGCGACGTAAAGCTTTGTAGCGCATGCGCCCATGTGGCTGTAGCAAGTTTGTTCCCGGCCAACGTGATAAAATGCACGCCTTTCCCCCTTCACTGACCTATTGGAAATCCGTCATGTTCTCTAGCAAAAACACTATTGCTCATACCGACCCCGAATTATGGGCAGCGATTCAGGATGAAAATCGCCGTCAGGAAGATCATATTGAGCTGATCGCTTCAGAAAATTACACCAGCCCGGCAGTAATGGAGGCGCAGGGCAGCCAGCTGACCAACAAGTATGCCGAAGGGTATCCCGGAAAGCGCTACTACGGCGGCTGCGAACACGTGGACGTGGCGGAACAGCTGGCAATTGATCGCGTAAAGGCTTTGTTCGGTGCTGAATATGCCAATGTGCAGCCGCATTCCGGCTCGCAAGCCAATCAGGCGGTATACATGTCAGTGCTCAAACCGGGCGACACCATTCTCGGTATGTCGCTGGCGCACGGCGGCCACCTGACTCATGGCGCTTCCGTGAATCTTAGTGGCAAGCTGTATCACGCCATTGCTTACGGCCTCAACGAAAAAGAAGAGATCGACTACGACGCAGTGGAAAAGCTGGCTCAGGAACATAAGCCCAGGATGATCGTTGCCGGTGCTTCCGCCTATGCGCTGGTGATCGACTGGAAGCGCTTCCGCGCCATTGCCGACAGCATAGGGGCATATTTGTTCGTGGACATGGCTCATTACGCCGGACTGGTGGCGGCCGGTTATTATCCCAGCCCGGTGGGCATCGCTGATTTTGTCACCAGCACCACCCACAAGACATTGCGTGGCCCACGTGGCGGCATTATCCTGGCCAAGGCGGAATTTGAGAAAGTGCTTAATTCCGCAATATTCCCCGGTATACAGGGCGGCCCCTTGATGCATGTAATCGCCGCCAAGGCCGTGGCATTCAAGGAGGCGATGAGCGCGGAATTCAAGGAATACCAGAAACAGGTGATTGATAACGCCCGTGTGATGGCTAAGGTGCTACAGGAACGCGGCCTGCGCATTGTGTCCGGACACACCGACTGCCACATGTTCCTGGTGGATCTGCAAGCCAAGCACATCACCGGCAAGGAAGCCGAAGCGGCGCTGGGGCGTGCGCACATCACGGTGAACAAGAACGCCATTCCTAACGACCCACAAAAACCGTTCGTTACCAGCGGTATTCGCATCGGCAGCCCGGCGATGACCACGCGCGGCTTTAAAGAATTGGAAGCGGAAAAGCTGGCGCATTTGATTGCGGATGTGCTGAATGCACCGAATGATGATGCTGTGGTTAACCGCGTGGCTGAGGATGTGAAACTGCTATGCGCGAAATTCCCAGTATATGGTTAGCATAACAAAGGAAGGAAAGAGAATAGGGAAAGAGTGCTAAGAAAATCCGGGGCACTATAATTTTTTATTCGTTTTGTTACGCCTCAATTTTCGATTGCCGACTCCCGTTTTTCATTCTGCAACCCTATGAAATGTCCATTTTGCAAAGGCCCCGACACCCAAGTGGTGGATACACGCGAAAGCGAGGAGGGCGACAACATTCGCCGCCGCCGCCGCTGCCTATCTTGCGAAAAACGCTTTACCACCTACGAGACGGTCGAGCTGCGTATGCCGCAGGTGGTCAAGCAGAACGGTATGCGCGCCGAGTTCGATGAAGAAAAGCTGAGCACCAGTTTTAATCGTGCGTTGCACAAGCGACCGGTTCCTACAGAGCTGGTGGATGCGGCCATTGATCATGTGACACAAAGAGTATTCGCTCTCGGCGAACGTGAGATCGACTCCCGCCAAATCGGCGAACTGGTGATGAAGGAATTGTTGAAGCTGGACAAGGTGGCCTACATTCGTTTCGCTTCGGTTTACAAGAGCTTCCAGGATGTGCGGGATTTTTCCGAGGCGGTCGAGGCGGTGCGCAAAGCGCCTGCAAAGCGCAAACCGCGAGCGCGTTAATCATGTTGTCCGCGCAAGATAGCTTGTGGATGGCCAAGGCATTGCACCTGGCAGAGCGCGGCCTGTACACCACCAGCCCCAATCCGAGAGTCGGTTGCGTATTGGTACGCGATGACCAGATCGTGGGTGAAGGTTGGCACCAATATGCTGGCGAACCTCATGCGGAAGTGCATGCATTGCGCGCAGCCGGAGAATCGGCGCGCGGTGCAACTGCTTACGTTACGCTCGAGCCTTGCAGCCATCAGGGCAGAACGCCGCCTTGCGCCGACGCGTTGATTGATGCCGGCGTAACGCGCATGGTCGCGGCAATGCAAGACCCCAATCCAGAAGTGGCTGGTCAAGGTTTGGCAAAATTGCGCGCTGCAGGTATCGAGGTCGAGTGCGGCTTGATGGAAGTTGCGGCACGTGAACTGAACATTGGTTTTTTCTCACGTATGACGCGCGGTTTACCGTGGGTACGCAGCAAGATCGCCATGAGTCTGGATGGACGCACGGCATTGAATAATGGTGTAAGCCAGTGGATTACTGGCGCATCAGCGCGGCAAGATGTGCAGCACTGGCGCGGGCGCTCGTGCGCGGTGCTTACCGGCATCGGTACGGTGCTGGCTGATGATCCGCAGCTTAACGTGCGTGAACCGCAACTGGCCATTCATGAGCCGACATTGGTCGTCCATGAAACAAAAGCCCTGCGTCAGCCATTGCGGGCGGTGTTGGATAGCCAGCTGCAATTGCCACTAACGGCACGAATCCTGTGCGGTGGCAATGTGGCGGTTTACACTGCCACAGCTGACTCTCAGAAAATCGGCGCACTCGCAAAATTGGGTGTGCGCGTAGTTGTGTTGCCGGATGCTTGTGGGCGTGTAGATCTAATTGCGATGCTGCGCGATCTGGCTGCAAGCGGCTGTAACGAAGTGCTGGTGGAAGCGGGCAGCATATTGAATGGCGCGCTGCTCCAAGCGGGGCTGGTGGATGAGTTGGTGCTTTATATGGCACCGCAGTTGCTCGGTGATATGGCGCGCGGCATGGCGCAACTGGGAACATTAACGATGCTGAACCAGCGCATAGATCTGGAATGGCAGGATGTGCGTAATGTCGGTCAGGATTTGCGTATCGTGGTTCGAGTGCGTCAGAAATGAATATTTATTTGGGCACACATCACGGAAAGTTGTATGCACCCAGCGAAATCGGAATGCAGCATGTTTAGCGGCATCATCGCAGACGTAGGCATCATTGAACGCATAGCAGACCGTGATGGAGGTCTGGATCTCTCCATAGCCACTCGTGTACTCGGCATGGAGGACGTGCAGCTTGGCGACAGCATTGCCGTGAACGGCGTGTGCCTGACTGTAGTAAAAATTGATGGTAAAAGTTTCAGCGTGAATGTGTCGCGAGAGACATTGAATTGCACGACCGGGCTGGAAGTGCAGGGTGCTCGTGTCAATCTGGAAAAAGCGCTGCGCCTGGCTGACCGGCTGGGCGGACATCTGGTGAGTGGCCATGTGGATGGCGTGGGTGAGGTGGTGGCATTCACCGATCTCGACGAAAGCTGGAAACTTGGCGTGCGTGTGCCGCAATCATTGGCGAAATACATCGCGGTAAAGGGCTCCATCACAATCAATGGCGTGAGCCTGACCGTGAATCAGGTTGAAGTTGATGTGTTCAGCGTGAATTTAATTCCGTACACATTAGAGCTGACTACACTGAACGAATTGCGTGCCGGGAGTAAGGTCAATGTGGAAATTGATCTTATCGCGCGTTACGTTGAACGCATTATGCAGGCAAGGGGTGAGCGAACATGACAGATATTGCACCGATACAAGAAATTATTGCCGAAATCCGCGCCGGACGCATGGTAGTGCTGGTGGACGAGGAAGACCGCGAGAACGAGGGCGATCTGTTGTTTGCCGCCGAATTTGTTACGCCTGAGAAAATAAATTTCATGGCCAAGCATGGGCGTGGACTGATTTGCCTTACCTTGACCGACACGCATTGCAAGCAACTAAACCTGCCGTTAATGGTGCGCGACAATGGCTCACCGTTGGGAACCAATTTCACGCTTTCCATTGAAG
Organism: Candidatus Nitrotoga sp. CP45; assembly: GCA_945874105.1. GTDB lineage: Bacteria > Pseudomonadota > Gammaproteobacteria > Burkholderiales > Gallionellaceae > Nitrotoga. Next base: position 29,379 of record CAMCFJ010000006.1, read on the forward strand.
CGGCGAGCGGCGTGACGACGGGGATTTCTGCAACCGATCGTGCGCGCACCGTGCAGGTTTCCGTGAATAAAAATGCCAAGCCTGCTGACATCATACAGCCGGGGCATATTTTCCCGCTGATGGCGCAAAAAGGCGGTGTACTGGTGCGCGCCGGCCATACCGAAGCGGGTTGTGATTTGGCGCAATTGGCGGGACTGACCCCAGCCTCGGTTATCTGCGAAATCCTGAAAGATGATGGCGAGATGGCACGCTTGCCCGACCTGATAACGTTCGCGCAACTGCATGGCTTGAAAATCGGCACCATCGCCGACCTGATCGAACATCGTAGCCAGCATGAAAAGCTGGTCGAGCGCGTGGCAAAACGATCAGTGCAAACGGCTTATGGCACATTCGATCTAATCAGCTATGTGGACAAAACTACGCAGCGTACCCATCTGGCTTTGGTCAAGGGTGACATCCAGCCGCACATTGAGACGCTGGTGCGCGTGCATGAACCGCTATCAGTGCTGGATTTTCTGGAGCAGGCAAGTTTCAAGAATTCAATCAGTGTGCATGATGCGATGCTGAAAATTAGTCTTTCCTCCGCCGGGGTGTTGGTGTTATTGCATCGCAACGAAACATCGAGTGACTTGTTAGCGCGTGCTGCAGTAATACCTGAGGCGCACCAAATCTCCCAATGGGATTTGCGCAGTTACGGCATTGGTGCGCAGATTCTGCGCGACCTGAATGTCGGCAAGATGCGCCTGCTTGCTACCCCGCGCAAGCTGCCAAGCATGACCGGATTTGGTCTGGAAGTCGTGGGTTATGCACAACACGAATAAATCAGGGACATCTCCAATTACGCATCACATTACAAGCTCTTCCAGTCTTCGCTGATAAAGGCAAGTTGGGCGGGCTTCCGGGATAAATATGAAAGAAATCGAAAAGAATTTGAATGGCGCAGGAATGCGCATTGGCATCGTGCAAAGCCGCTTCAATCCGGTGATTTGCGAAGGCCTTCTGGCTGCCTGCCGTGCGCAACTTATCCAGCAAGGTGTGAGCGATGCGGACATCACGCTGGCAAGCGTGCCGGGCGCATTGGAAATCCCGTTGGTGCTGCAACGCATGGCGCAAAGCGGGAAGTTTGATGCACTTATCGCGCTGGGCGCGGTCATTCGCGGGGACACTTACCATTTCGAAATTGTGGCGAATGAATCCGCGCGCGGGGTGAGCGAAGTGCAACTGCATGGCGGTTTGCCCATCGCCAATGCCATTCTTACCACCGATGTCGATGAGCAGGCAGAAGAACGCATGAACGCCAAAGGCTCGGAAGCTGCGCTAGTAGCGATTGAGATGGCAAATTTATTGAAGGAATTGGTATGAGCGAACCAGCCATCAAGCCGAAAGCACCGCCCAAAAGTTCGCGCCGCCGCTCGCGCGAACTGGCTTTGCAGGGTATCTATCAGTGGCGCTTGACGAACGATGACCCAGAGCAAATCGAAAAACAGATTCGTGCTGACAAAGGAATGGGTCGCTACGATGCGGACTTTTTCAGTAAACTGCTGCGCGGCGCACTGACACAACATGCCGAACTTGAGACGGCTGTTACCATGCATCTTGATCGCACCCTGGATGAACTCAGTCCGGTTGAGTTTTCTGTGCTGCTGATCGGCGCATATGAATTAATCCATCACCCGGAAATTCCCTATCGTGTGGTTATCAACGAAGCGGTGGAACTTGCCAAAACTTTTGGTGGTACGGACGGACACAAGTTCGTTAACGGCGTGCTGGACAAGTTAGCCGCGCAAGTTCGCGCAGTTGAAGTACGCGGAGATAGCGGCAAAATTGTCGTGTGAAAGTGGTTGCAAGCGTATCAAACCATGCAAGGTCACACAAATCCATTCACCATTTGAATCACAGGAGAAGAGCATGCCACCAGCAGTCATAGGATTAACACTTGTAGAGGCAGATGCAGCTTCAACTTTATCCTATTTTGGATCAGGTGTGGCAGTGGCCGGGATGGTTACTGGCTGCAAGACATGGCTTATCACTGCTTGTCTATTTCTTGTCTCCGCCATCATGCTTGTTGCCCCGGCGCTTGCCGCGACACCGGCGCAAGAGAAAGCATTCGTTGATGGTTTCAAGAAAGCCGTTGAACGCAAGGATGCCAAAGCGCTAAAGGCGTTGTTGTATATCCGCGAAGCTGACCCGATGGCGCTTGAGTTCTACAACATGATGATCATTGCGGACTTCGGGTCAACCATCAAATCGATCAAGCTGGTGGATCTCACCGCTGAAGAAGACAAACAAGTGGGAATGGTTGGCAAAAACCTTCAGGGCAAGCCCATGAAAATGCCGCTCAAGCCAATTAAAAGCTTACTGCTCACAACTGGCTCCAAATCGGCCGACTTGACGACCAATGGTTCCAGCCAATGGTATGTTGCGGAATATGAAGGCAAACTGGTTATTCCGGTGCCCGCACTGGTGAAGTAGCGGAATCGCCTGTGCACACCATGGCGCAAGCGGTATACCGTGAGCACCGGTGGGTCAATAGCTGCCTCGGTTGTTATTATTAAGGTAGAAAGGCAAACTTCGGTGTAGTATTCGGAAGCATATTCGGAAGCATATTCGGATGGCAGGTTGGCACCCTGTCACGCGCTGCTTTCACGTAGCGGCAATATTAAAATATTCAATTCTGAGTGCTTTAGATCGCACTTACTTAGACGATCTGATTTGCACCTACCAACATAATTGAAGGTACCAAATGAATCCTGAGAGGCACCAAATTTTGGAAAGCATGGTGGATGGGGAGCTAAAGTTAGCACTCATAGAAATCATCGACGAAATTTTAGCGCAGGATAATGCCCGCACGAATGCAGGACAGGTCGAAAAATTAGCCACCCATAACATCCAGGTCGCTACAAATGAGCCTGACCTGGATGCATACAATATGAAGCACGCAGATATTCCTGATATCTTCCAGTTTGGCGAAAACAGTGTGAACGCAGCAATGCCTACGACTGATATTTATGGACAGTCATTCTGGCCTGCTGCAGAAAGCAAGCCATCCAACGACATATCCAGCGCCGAAGAATACCTTAAAGCGGCTGGAATCAAAGCTAATGAACGGCCATCCGGCACGTCGCCACAATCTGTCGACAAGAACGTCGATTTCGAACGGAAGTCACTCAATCCTGACCAAGCTGCCATAGATAAATCGGGCGATAAATTCGTTTCATCCAATGACAGCATTATCGGAAGCAATTTCAAGGTATTTCTTACGCCAGATCAAGAGAGGAAACTAATCCTTATCCTGACCAAGATGTTTGATGCAGAGTTCCGCAAAGGGAATTATCCATTCAAGCAAGTTGCACGGCATGTTTTGGAATTGCTTGGAGAAAAATTTGGCTCAGACGTGGCAGATCAGATTTCGATTGAACACTTACACGGTGCGTATATCGGCATGTCCGCACGCTACAAAGATCAGGGGGCGGACCAGGCATGTGATGTTATAGCTATTAAAAACAAAAACGAATTGAAAAAAGATAATGTTGTTACCGAACGGTGCGGCACTTATTTGAAAAGCGTTAACCAGGATTCAAAAGTTGCCTATTTCATGGGCGAAGGGCGCACTCAAGATAGACAGAATGGGGTACGAAGTAACGATGCCATATCAGGAAGAGATGCAGCTGCTTACGGGGAGGGGAATGATTTGAGCATACATGCAGAAGCATCAAATCTATCGCCAAGCTCTGCTGGAAGTAATGTCTATCAGCTAAGCGGCAGAGCCGTCCTCGATGAAACGTCTATTAACTCTGATTCAGCAACCATCACTAAAATCCTTGCTGAAAGTGGACTTACTGAAAGCACAGCGAAGAAAAATCAAGCAGAAACTGAGATCGTACATGATGTAATAACCGTTGCACAAAATCAGGACATTATCCAACTGTTATCAACCTGCAAATTGATTGAAATAGATAGAATTGTGGCGGCGCGCGCACGTATAAAATCAAGACTGGGAACGCTTAATTCAAAACCAGATGCTGAACTATTTATTGATGGTGCAACAATGGCAGTAGCTTACATCGAAGCTGGTATGCATAAATACAGCGTATACACACAAGCCATGATCAATGACTTCGGCAATGAAATCGAGCCGTACCTGCGCGATTGCTATGACGGCGCGTGCTACTACCTTGGACTGGACTGTCAAACAACGTACAAAGCTTTCCATATTAGGGGTGGCTACAGCGTCCAATAGCTTCCACTTCAGTGTGTAACCATCCGGTATTTATCCGGGGGATCTGGAGTTTTTATATGTGCATCATTATTTAAGTCAAGCCTTAGCCTCTTTGTCCGGTGCAATAACCGACTACTGGGCTAAATCATATTCCTTGTTGCCAACCAGTTCGTCGAATTCCTCAATCCGGATAGCAGGTACGGTGGAGAAGGAAACTCCCAGCGCCTTGTTCAAGGCAACAGAAGCCTTTATTGCTTCGCTTGCGCCGGGAAATTCCGTGACCACCAATAAGTCAGTCTCCCCCATCGTGGCATAGGAAGCCACAATCTTTCCACCGCACTGCTGGACTATCTCGATCGCTTTCGTGGTGCGCTCTCCGCTCATATGTTCAATCGCCTCAGCCGAGTATCTCCCCGTCATGATGAATATTGCCATAGCATTTTTCTCCTCTCTATTGCTCTTATTATTTGATGGACAGACGCGTCGTCACTTCCGCAAACACCTTCTATTTCTACGGAACTGAACTGAACGTTATCATAAACTTCCACTGCGTTAAAGGAGATGTCCGGTATATCGCCCTCTTCGTGACATTGTCAAACTCGTAGGTAACTTCTCCCGAATTTTTTGACAGTATTTCATTCGCAGCTTTTTTCAGCGTCTCGCTTCCCAACTCCCGTGGATCCATGAAGTGGCGATCTATCTTTTTGTGAAGAGTGGTCAGGCCATTCGGGGCCAAGGTGAAGAAAACGGCATCCGACCGAAGAGCGAGGACTGAACCGATCTGCTCGGAGAGCTTATCCAGAAAAAGTGTCACGCCGATCGCGCCGATGACCTTGCCTCCTTTCTTCATAGGAACTGCGATAACAGCGGAGCGCTGACCGGTGCTTTTGCTGACGACAAGGGAGCCGATTATTTCCCGGCCCGCCATGATGTCCGGGAAATAGCTCCTATCGCTCAGCCTCTCATCCGTGAGTCCTTTATCGACGGTGTAATATGCCCCGTCGGGACGGACATACCAAACAACAAGCCCTTCATCCGATTTCTGATACACGCTAAGCAAGCCCTTCATATTCTCCCACTTGCCTGATCTCGCTTCGGTCGTAGCAGCCAGGATTTCGAGACTCTTTTGAACAGAACTGAAGCGCAGGTCCGTGTAAGACATAAAGGCGGACAACAGGCTTTGCGCATCCTTCTCCGAAGAAGATTCAGCGAAAGCCATGGTTGGAAAAATGACACTGGTGAAAATAATACCCAGCAAAATGAATTTCTTGATCATGTTTTCTCCCTCCTTGAAAGAAGTGAACGCTGGCCAGAACAGGTAGCGTTGTAAGGAGCATAACCCAAGGAAAAGCAACCCCCCTGAAATAATCTAGGCTCGGGCTTGGGATCTGTCAAGGAGGATATTTCATCGTTCCCGTGGAATGGTTTGCTCCAGCAACGGCTGACACAAGGGGGAACCGACGGAAGGTTCGAACCAAGACACCAGTCACTCGCCGATGTCCTCGGCCCAGAGGGCTGGGCGACTCTGAACAAACTCGCGCATAAGCTGAATGCAGCGCTGATCCTGAATAACCTGGATATGAACCCCGCGGTCTGCAAGCCATTGCTCCTCGCCCATAAAGGACTGGTTCTCGCCGATAACAACACATGGAATGCCATAGAGCAGGATAGCGCCGCTACACATGGAGCAGGGTGAAAGCGTCGTGTAGAGGGTACACGCACGGTAGAATGCGGCGGTCCGGCGCCCCGCGTTCTCAAGCGCATCCATCTCGGCATGAAGGATGACGCTACCCTTCTGGACGCGACGGTTATGACCCCGACCAACGATGGCGCCTGAATGCACGAGAACGGAGCCGATGGGTACCCCACCCTCTGACAAACCACACTCAGCCTCTTCGATTGCTGCGAGCAGAAACGGATCCATATTCTTTCTCCATAAATCGTTACGTAATTCAATAATCGGCCTTGCGCTCAATGCCAAGCAACATCGACAAGCATGCTGTCTTGGTATTGATCAATATCGCACAGGCTGATCACCTCAATGGGCATATCCGCCGCAATGTCTTGGATACTCGCAGTACAATATTCTTTCTGATACTTAGCTCGGTTGGGCTGAATGCAATAAAGATCGCAACCATAAATCCGGATTTTCAGTGAACTTATCATTTTTTAAATTACCCGTAATTTCTGCTAGGCTTGCAGCATAAGCCATACAGGAAATTTGCCATGATCAATGCCTACACACTCAGCAACGGCCGTCTGAGTAAAATACATCTGGATGAACAAGATGATCTCCGCACCGATCATCCGATATGGATTGACGTTGTTGCACCCAGTGACGAGGAACGTAAATGGGTAGAGCAAGCTTATCACTTGACTTTGCCAAAGCCCGAGCATTTGCGAGATATTGAGGCCAGCGCTCGGTTCTATGAGGAAAACAATGAGCTGCATTTGCGTTCCGATTTCCTGCTCGGCAAAGAAAGTAGTTCACGCAGTGTCACGGTGGCTTTTGTGCTATCCGGCAACATTCTTTTCAGTGTGCATGATGAAGATTTGCCGGTATTTTACCAAAAGCGTTTGACAAACCACGGGCAGCCGGACGATGTGAAGGACTGCAAGGATGTGCTGATTGATTTATATTCAATGGATGTGGAGTTTTCCGCCGATGCGCTGGAAGGGGTGTATGCCGATCTGGGACAAGTGAGCAGCAAGGTACTCAATGCCAAGCTCAGCGACAAGCATGCTTCCTCCGTATTGATCAATATCGCACACGCAGAGCACCTCAATGGGCGTATCCGCCGCAACGTCATGGATACTCGCAGGGCAATATCTTTTCTGATGCGTAGTAAATTGCTCACGCCTACGCAAATGGACGATGTACGCCAGATCATGCAGGATATCGATTCACTGGACGGGCACACCAGCTTCCTGTTCGACAAGATCAACTTCCTGATGGTCGCCACCATCAGCTTCATCAACGTCAACCAGAACAAAATTGTGCGCTTGTTCTCCGTGTCCTCGGTGGCGCTGTTGCCGCCGGTGCTTATCGCTTCCATCTACGGCATGAACTTCACGCATATGCCCGAACTTAGCTGGAGCCTGGGTTACCCCTTTGCGCTTTTGTTAATGGCGTTGTCGGTGGCGGTGCCATTCTGGATATTCCATCGCAAGGGCTGGTTGAAATAGAGCGGTTGGGCTTCATTCAATCCAACCTGCCGTGCTTAGTTGTGATTAAAGATGTCTAACGTGGAAGTGTCCGGCGCTGCGCGGCCTTACGCGCAGCCTCCAGTGACCGAAGGGAGCGGGGTCGACTGCCGGGTTAAGTTTCATTTGCGCTCGTTCCACCGCTTACACCTGTGGTCTTCTCGAACTTTGCAAGGTATTGGTACATCGTATCAACGAGCGATTGGTCACCAAACGCCTTGGCTACGATAGTGATTGAAACTAGCCCACGATAGTAATAGTTCAATGCGTCGTCTACGTGCTCCGCCATGCGTGGGGTGCCGAGCATTCCATCGATGTGAAATAGAGGTGGGGCACCACCGCACATATCCATTATTTGAGGTGACGAGGCATGAACATAGCCGGAGTAGACGCTGCTGATTGATTCATCAATGTCAGCCACGCGAGATGGGTTAGGGTCGGTTGAAAGGACGCGATTCACATAGGCGCGGATCTTCTTTCGCGGAACCATGTTTGGCTTCTTGTGACGGGCCGTCAGGTTATTAGGGTCGGGGAACTCTTCTGCAAAGAACTCTTCAAGAAATTGACGATGTCGATCTGTTACTTGATCGTTCGTGATTGCCGCGGCCAAGAAGAAGATGTCTTCACGAATTTCGTCGAGGGTACGTTGTAAGACAGCCTGTTCTTGGAGAAATCCATGCAGTAGCAGCACGTCAATTGCGTGCAGGGCGCTAATTGACCGAGCGATCTTCTGGAGTAGCGCTTGTTGAATCAATTCCTCTTTGTGCCGAAAAACAAAACTATCGCGCCATGGAACAGCTTGTGGAGGCGGAACTTGGGCTTCCAGTCGACGGAAAGCGTTCTTCATTACGGTCAGCGACTGATGAAAGATGCGGCGCATGTCAGAGGAAACCTAACGTATTTTAGAAAATATTGTCATAAGCGAGTAATGCTGCCTATATCGGTACACATTGTCACACATCACAAACTTCCCAACATTTTTCGTTACCATAGCTGTTCATTCGGTTAATGTTTTATTATAGAACAGCTTAAAATTCTGCGGATGGAAGTTCAAGCTGTTTCTCAGGTTGCCCCAAGATTACTCGATCGTTTACGCGCCGACATTCGAAACTCTCGCCAAGCGCAGCAGATAATCCAGTGCAACTCCGATGAATACCGCTGCACCAAACCAGTTGTTGTGCAGGAAAGCCTTGAAGCAATCTTCACGCTGACGTTTGCGAATCAACGTGTAGTGGTAAATGGCGATGCCTGCCGCGCACAGTAAGCCGATGTAGTAGACCATGCCTAGCCCGAGCATACTGCCGACGACGGTGAGTATAGCCAGCGTAACGCCATAACAGACCATCACCGCCGCTATGTCGTATTTGCCGAAGAACAGCGCGGAGGAGTGGATGCCTATGTGAATGTCATCGTCCCGATCCACCATCGCGTATTCGGTGTCGTAAGCAATCGCCCAAAATACATTGGCTAATAACAGCCACCACGCTATGGCGGGAACGCTGCCGAGTTGAGCTGCGAATGCCATCGGGATGCCGAAGCCGAATGCGATGCCGAGATAAGCTTGGGGAATGGCAAAAAAACGTTTGGTATAGGGGTAGCTGGCAGCAAAAAATAGAGCGGGAATAGACAGTAGCAGCGTCAATCCATTGAGCGGCAATATCAGCAGAAAGGCGAGGAGCGACAGCCCCGCCGCCAGCCACAGCGCTTCTTTCGGCGGGAGCTTTCCACTGGTGAGAGGACGATCCTGGGTGCGCTTTACCTGCTTGTCGAAATCACGGTCGGCATAGTCATTGATGGCGCAGCCTGCAGAGCGCATCAACACTGTGCCGAGCACAAAAATAGTGACGATATTCCATGCCGGCTGGCCGTTGCCCGCGATCCACACACCCCACAATGTAGGCCACAGCAGCAGCAGGATGCCAATGGGGCGGTTGAGCCTCGTTAGCTGGACATACAGATTTATTCGCTCGTTGAAATTCATTTTTTCAGCGCAAGAATATCCGGCAAAAAAATTTCCGTCACCAACAGCGGTGCGTTACGCAAGATGAACAGCGAACGTCGTGCCCACAATTTTTGGGGAGGCATGTCGAGAGCAACGGCAGCGCGTCGATAGAGCGGATGATTAGGTTTGAGTGCGTGAAAATGCAGTGCTGAGCGTTGCACCAGCGGGTGGGCAAACAATAGCGCGCCTAATGGACGATTGCCCAAATTTCGCAGCGCATGCCATGCACCGCACAAATGCCGCGCCGCAACCACGCTATGTGCATACACCACAGGTTTGCCATCGGCATGCAAGAACACCTCACGCGTATAAATTTTTTGCTGGGCGGGCAAGCCAAGCAGCGTCGTTTCATCATATGCGGCAGTTGCCAGACGGTTATGCACGTTGCGCACGCTGAAATTATCGCAACGTTGTTGAATGCGCAATGTAAGCGATCCATCGGTATGCAGCCAAGGCGCATAGCCCGCGTCGATATCAGGCAGAAAGGTGTGCCAGGATTCCATTCCCAAAACACGCGCCGAATAAGTATCAGACATGCAGATAATCTTGTCTATTCGCCATCCAGCGCTGCAAATGTGCGCGTGCTTCCTGCTGAAAATCGCACAGCATTTCGTCAGCAATCGCTTGCGCGCAATTGAGCAAAGCAGCATCTTCGGTGACATCGGCAAAACGCAGCATGGGGACGCCGCTTTGGCGTGCGCCCAACAGCTCACCCGGGCCGCGCAGGCTCAAATCCTGCTGAGCGATTTCAAAACCGTCCGTATTTTCGTAAATGATTTTCAGGCGTGCTCGCGCTAATTCAGAAAGTGGTTGTTGAAATAGCAAAATACACAAACTCTGCGCCGCACCGCGCCCGACGCGTCCACGCAACTGGTGCAGCTGAGCCAGTCCCATACGTTCAGCATGTTCAATCACCATCATGGCGGCATTGGGTACATCCACGCCGACTTCGACCACCGTGGTGGCCACCAGGAGATGCGTTTCACCCGCTTTGAACGAGGCCATCGCATTTAATTTTTCGGCGGTATTCAGTTTGCCATGCACCAGACCTACGCGCAGCTCAGGCAGTGCTTGTGCCAGCTTCTGGTGTGTTTCCAACGCAGTCTGTAATTCCAGCGTATCCGATTCATCAATCAGCGGGCATACCCAATAAGCCTGTTGCCCTTTGAGGCAAGCTTGGCGAACGCGCTCAAGCACCTCTTCGCGCCGGTTATCGCTCACAAGTTTAGTGATGACAGGCGTGCGCCCTGGTGGCAATTCGTCGATGACTGATACGTCGAGATCGGCGTAATAACTCATCGCCAAAGTACGCGGGATAGGTGTCGCACTCATCATCAACTGGTGCGGCTCGTCGCCCTTTCCGCGCAGCGCTAAACGTTGCTGCACGCCGAATTTATGCTGCTCGTCCACGATAACCAATCCCAATTGGGGGAATATAACTTGATCCTGAAACAGTGCGTGCGTGCCGATGGCCAACTGTGTTTCGCCTTGCGCAATGCGTTCGATAGCGGCTTGCTTATCTTTTTTCTTCAGGCTGCCAGAAAGCCATACGGGGCTGATGCCAAGCGGCTCCAGCCAATCACGTAATTTGTGATAGTGCTGTTCGGCAAGTATTTCGGTGGGCGACATCAATGCCACCTGATAGCCATTTTCTATCGCCTGCAAGGCCGCCAGTAGCGCGACTATGGTTTTACCACTGCCCACATCGCCTTGCAGCAGACGCTGCATCGGATGTGCTTGTTCAAGATCGCGACTGATTTCGCGCAAGGTTTTTTGTTGAGCGGTGGTGAGACTAAAGGTTAAAGTCTGCAACAACCGCTCCGTAAAATGGCCGAGTGCGCGCAGGCACGGCGCATTGCGACTACGCCGCTTGCGATAATGTATTCTCATTGAAAGTTGCTGCGCCAACAATTCATCAAACTTGATGCGCAACCAAGCGTGATGGGTGCGTTTAAGCAGCGCATCTTCGTCAATGTCGGGCGGAGGATTGTGCAACAACCTTACGCTGTCGGCAAAGCCGGGAAGTTTCAAGCGTGCGAGCAACTCTGCTGGAAGCGTATCCGGCAGTTCAAGCTCGTTCAAGGCAGCCTGAATGTGCTTGCTCAATGTGGCTTGCGGCAGGCCTGCGGTTGTTGGGTACACGGGTGTCAGCGCTTGTTTCAGCGGTGTGCTTTCACCTGCGACGCGACACTTTGGATGCACCATTTCCATGCCGAAATAACCCATGCGCACTTCACCCAAGGCGCGGATTTTTTTCCCTACTTCAAGTTGCTTTTGCTGGCTGGGATAGAAATTCAAAAACCGTAGATGCAGCACGCCACTGTTGTCCTGCAATTGGCATATGAGGCTGCGACGAGGGCGAAACGTTACCTCATTGTGGATGATTTCGCCTTCCACTTGCGTGCTCTCGCCATGCGCGAGCGCGCTGATTTGCGTCACCCGGGTTTCGTCCTCGTAACGTAGCGGCAAATGCAGCACCAGGTCGAAGCGGTTGTGAATACCAAGTTTTGCGAGCTTGGTTAATGTGGCTTCAGGAATGCCGGCGGGGAACACAGGAGCTGCGTGCCTAGTCCTGCACGCACAATATGCCATCCATCTCCACCAGCGCGCCGCGCGGCAGCGCCGCCACGCCCACCACCGCGCGCGCCGGGTAGGGTTGATGGAAATAGGACGTCATGATTTCGTTCACTTTGGAGAAGTTGTTCATGTCCGTGAGAAAAATATTAAGTTTCACCACATCATCCAAGCTGCTGTCAGCAGCACCGGCCACCGCGCGCAGGTTCTGGAATACGCGGTGAATCTGCGCCTCTATGCCTTCTGCCATTTGCATGGTGTTGGGATCCAGCCCAATCTGGCCGGAAAGATATACCGTTTTGTCCACGCGGACAGCTTGCGAATAAACGCCAATAGCGGCTGGTGCGTCCAGGGTTTGAATCACTTTTTTATTAGACATTACTGGCTCCTGTATGTTGCCGGACACGATTCAGTCGGGCAATAAAATATATGGTGGAAACGATAAAACTTGAACTCATTGTGTTCGCATTGCAAACGAGATGCGCCATGCCTCAACTGCCTTCAACCCAGATTGTCCATTAGCCAAAATTCAGCATGATTTCACGGTATCCGTTCGCCCTGAGCGTGTCGAAGGGCTTGTTCTCACAGGCTGGTGGTTCGACAGGCTCACCACGAACGGCCTAATGGATTATCTGGGTTCAACAACAAGCTTGTAAATGTTCAGGGAATCATGGGCCGAAAATAATTGGCCGAGGGTCTACAACCTTGGTGTTTAGCTCATGCTCATAGGCAGCCCAACGAGCTTGATCTTCCGGGGTTGTTTTGCAGGCCGAAACGGACAGGCTGCTGCAAACGAGTAAAAATATTGTCGCAATTCTCATGGTTTATTGCCTCTTTGTTCAGCTGTAGAATCGGCCACCAAATAGTGCAATTACTCCTGCTTCAACCACCGTGCCGCATCTAACGCAAAGTAAGTCAGGATGCCGTCCGCGCCAGCACGCTTGAATGCCAGCAAGGATTCCAGTACGCAAGCTTGTTCGTTCAGCCAGCCGTTTTGCGCGGCCGCTTTAAGCATGGCGTATTCGCCACTTACCTGATACACGAAAGTTGGCGCCTTGAATTCATCTTTGATACGTCGAACAATGTCCAGATAGGGCATGCCCGGCTTGACCATCACCATGTCGGCACCTTCCTGCAAATCCAGGCCGACTTCCCACAGCGCTTCATCGGAATTGGCTGGATCCATTTGATACGTGTACTTATCGCCAGCACCCAGATTGGCGCTGGAGCCAACCGCATCGCGGAACGGGCCATAGAAGCTGGAAGCATATTTGGCTGAATAGGCCATGATGCGGGTGTGATTACATCCCTTGCGGTCAAGGGCAACCCGCACCGCAGCAATGCGCCCGTCCATCATGTCGGATGGGGCTACCACATCAGCGCCGGCCTGTGCGTGAACTTGTGCCTGCTGTGCCAGGACGGTGACGGTCTCGTCGTTCAAGACATAGCCGTGGGCATCGATCAGTCCGTCTTGTCCGTGACTGGTATAGGGATCAAGGGCAATATCAGTCATCAGACCCAACTCGGGGAAGTGCTTTTTGAGCGCGGCTACTGCGCGCGGCACGAGTCCGTCCGGATTGAGCGCCTCGCGCGCATCTTCCGACTTGAGCGACGTATCTATCACAGGGAACAGGGCAAGCATGGGTATGCCCAGCTTGACGCACTCCTCAGCTTGCACCAGCAGTTTGTCCAGGGTCTGGCGCTTTACCCCGGGCATGGACGCTACAGCCTCCTCGCGATTTGAGCCTTCCAGCACAAATACCGGGTATATGAAATCTGCTGCGGTCAGCACGTTTTCACGCATCAAGGCGCGGGAAAACTTATCGTGGCGCATGCGCCGCATCCGTTTATGGGGATATTGTCCGAGTGTGTGCATAACTTAAATCCTAAAATTTTTACCTAATATTGGAACTCTTTCATCATTATGTAATCTGATGCTGGAGATGGTGAGATATCACCTCCCGCTTCTCCTCCTTGAGCGGACTGTCTTGACGCAAAAGCGTCGAGGCTTATCGCCCCCGGCTTCCCTTATTAGCCGGGGGCATTTTTTTGTCTGCTACTCGGCAGCAAACCAGCCTGCAATCACCGCCTCGGCCTCATCCATACCGATCTTTTTAAGACTGGAAAACAACTGCACCGAACACAGTGAGAAATGTTCCGTGAGGTGCAATTTAACACGATTCAGCGTCATATTAGCCTGCTGACGGCTGAGTTTGTCTGACTTGGTAAGCAGCACGTGCACTGGCTTGCCAGTGGGCGCAAACCAATCCAGCATTTGCTCATCCAGCTGGGTGAGCGGATGTCGCGCATCCATTATGATGACCAGCCCGCATAATGCCTCCCGTGTCTGTATATACCCGCTCAGCAATTCTTCCCAGTGCGCCCGTATTTCCAGCGGCACTTTGGCATATCCGTAACCCGGCAAATCCACTAAAAAACGACTTTCGCCCAAATCAAAATAGTTTATATGCTGGGTCCGCCCCGGCGTTTTACTGGTGTAAGCCAAGCGAACGTGGTTGGCCAGCGTATTGATGGCACTCGATTTGCCCGCGTTGGAACGTCCGGCGAAAGCAACTTCTTTGCCACCATGCAGCGGCAAATCACGCAAATGATTAACCGTGGTAAAAAATGTAGCGCGCGAAAATAGTCCCATGCTACCAAGCTGCGAAAATTTTGCTGGCGGTCGCAATGGTCTGCGCAATATCTGCGGATGTATGCGCTGACGACACGAAACCCGCCTCGAATGCGGATGGCGCCATGTATATTCCTTCGTCCAGCATGGCGTGGAAAAATCGATTGAACGCCTCCTTGTCGCAGGTCATCACTTCGGCATACGAGGTCGGCGGAATGGCACGGAAATACAAACCGAACATGCCGCCGATGGATTGGGCGGAAAATTCGACGCCATGCTGTTTGGCAGCCTGTTCCAGGCCATCGGTTAGTTGGCGTGCCAGTGCGCTCAAGTGCTCGTAGAAATTTGGTTGCTGCACCAAATCAAGCGTAGCCAGCCCCGCCGCCACTGCCACCGGATTGCCGGACAAGGTACCCGCCTGATACACCGCACCGAGCGGCGCCAGGCATTGCATTATGTCGCGCCTCCCCCCGAATGCGGCGGCGGGCAGGCCGCCGCCCATCACCTTGCCCAGCGTGACCAGATCCGGCTTGATGCCGTAATGGCCTTGTGCGCCTTGCAGGCTGACGCGGAAACCCGTCATCACCTCGTCCAGAATAAGCACTGCACCGTGTTTGGTGCACAGCGCACGCAACGCATCCAGAAATTCGCGCTTGGGAATAATCAGGTTCATGTTGCCCGCGACTGGCTCAACAATAACTGCGGCAATCTCGCTGCCCATTGCGGCAAAGGTACGCTCCAGCCCAGCCGCATCGTTATAGTCGAGCACCGTAGTCAGCGCCGCGATTTCCGCTGGCACGCCGGAAGAACTCGGCTGGCCGAAAGTCAGCGCGCCGGAGCCTGCTTTGACCAGCAGGCCATCAGAATGGCCGTGGTAACAGCCTTCAAATTTAATAATCCGGCTTCGACCGGTAAAGCCACGTGCCAAACGGATCGCAGTCATGGTGGCTTCGGTACCGGAGCTCACCAGTCGCACCATTTCCATACTGGGAAGTAGCTTGCACAACAGTTCGGCCATTTCCAGTTCAGCCGCAGTGGGCGCACCGAAACCCAAACCTTGCGCGGCCGCATCCTGCACTGCCATAACCACGGCGGGATGGCAGTGGCCAACAATCATCGGCCCCCACGAACCGACATAATCGATGTATCGCTTGTCGTCGGCATCCCACACGTATGCGCCCTGGCCGCGCTTAAAAAACAGCGGTGTGCCACCCACCGACTTGAATGCACGTACGGGCGAATTAACCCCGCCTGGAATGACGTGCTGCGATTGTTCAAACAGATATTCGTTGCGTGAGCTCATGGTACAGAGTCCTAATTTGAATCTTGCGTAAATGTTGATTTTACCATTGTTCTCAAAATGAGCTTTACAAGATGCAGCTTCACCGTTTATTTCAGCTCTCTATATTTGATAAATCTTCTTGCGAAACATATGTGTCAAGAAGCCCTGTTCTGGCTCAAAACTATTCAAGCTTTCGCGTCTGATATACTTCGCGCCGCTTAAGGTGCCAGACACAGAAATGCGTCTGGTTAAACGGGAAACAGGTGAGGGAATTTAATTCCTGAGGCCTGTGCTGCCCCCGCAACGGTAAGCAGGTGTGGACGTATTGATAACCTGGATGTTTCATAAATTCGCGTCAGCAAGCGCGTAAATTATGGAAAGCCTGAGTTAAGCCACTGTGAGCAATCATGGGAAGGCGATGCGTCTAGTCCTGCAAGCCCGGATACCGGCCTTGAGCACAGGAGCCTCATCAGAGGTTCTTCAGGTCGGGAAATGCTGCGGGTGGCGCATGGACGGCGGGTTGGCAAGCCGCGTCGGTTAGCCAGCACTTCCTTCCTTCTGCTTGTGCATTTCCTGTGTTTGAACATTCCAACGGGGAACCTTGGAATTCGCTCAGGAAAATCTTAATGAAACATCAAAAACTTGTCGCCGCCATTTTGTGCGCGGTTACTTCATCAGCTTACGCAATAACGGAAGACTCTACGCTCGAAACCATCATTGTCACCGGGTCGCGATTCGAGGAGACCTACGCTGACAAGCCTCTTAATGTATCCGTCATTACGCGCGAGGATATCAATAAAAGCAGCGCCCGCACGATACCGGAATTACTTTCGCAGCAAGCCGGAATTTCAGCGCGGGATCTATTTGGCAACAATGGCGCATTAGCCACAGTTGATTTGCGCGGTTTTGGCGCAGCTGCCGGACAAAATACGCTAATTCTGCTGGATGGGCGGCGCATTACGAACGCTGATCTTTCAGGGGTTCAGTGGTCAGCCATCCCCTTCGCTTCGATTGAGCGCATTGAGATTATGCGTGGCAGTGGCGCTGTCTTGTACGGTGACGGCGCAACGAACGGCGTAATCAACATAATCACCAAATCACCTGTACGCGCAGGCACGACGGGGCAAGTCAGTGTAAAGGCGGGTAGTTATGGTATGGCTGAGGTGCAGGCAAATGCCAATTATTTTTCTGGTAAAGCGGGAATTGACTTTACCGTTAATCAATTATCTTCTGATGGCTACCGTGCGAACAACCGCAACGAGCAAACCAATATGCAGGCAAATTCACGGTGGATTTTGGGCGCAGGCGAGCTCGCCTTGAAAGTTGGGATCGATCGGCAGGACATTCGCTTACCCGGCGCGCGGCTGGTGCAACCGAGCGCCGGCATTAACCTGGTGGCGACTGATCCGCGTGGCGCAGCCACCCCGCTGGACTATGCCAGCCGCGATGGCAATCAAGTTGCGCTTGAATGGCAGCAGCGATTTTCTGGTGCGGATGTGAATGTGGGCGTAGCACACCGCACCAAGAATCAAAAATCCTATTTTGATTTTAACGGCTTCCCGAATTACCGCGATAGCGATTTGAACGTGACCTCGCTTACACCTCGCATCAAGGTACCGCATTCCTTAGGTGGGGATAGCACCCTGGTAGCGGGTATCGATGTGTATCGCTGGAATTATGACTTACATGCGTCAAACGCTGCGGCGAATATTGGGCAGCCAATTAACCAAATATCCATGACCCAGCAAAATAGCGCTTGGTATTTACAAAATACGACGCATTTATCAAAAGCAACCTCCCTGTTGGCCGGGGTGCGTAACGAACGAATCTCTATAGACGCGAACGATCTTTACAACGCGGCCGCTCCTGGCGCGTCATTTGGCTCTGCTGCTACACCGGGTTCATTCAAGGCATCAAAAAATGCTTACGAACTCGGTCTGCGTCATCAACTTGATCGTGGACTGGCCTTAAACGGGAAAGTTGGGCGTAGCTTCCGCTTTGCAAATGTAGATGAAATTTACGAATCATCGCCAGCCTTTACCAATCAATTTCAATTTTTGCGCCCTCAGACCTCTGACAATATGGAGTTCAGTGTGGAACAGCGCATCCGTGATGGGAACTGGCGGGCGACCTTGTTCAACAACAAGGTGCGTGATGAAATCCATCTTGATCCATTCACCACGGGCATAGGCAATACCAACTTGCCGCCGACACGACGCAGGGGGTTTGAATTGGATGGAAAATGGCAGGCATTACGCCGGCTTGCATTAAATGCAGCCTATACCTACATCGATGCAAAATTTTTAAGCGGCGTTTTGGCCGGTGGGGCGTTCACTCAAACCAACGTGAATATTGCAGGCAAGAGGGTTCCGTTGGTTCCTACCCACAAGTTGAATCTGGGCGCAGCTTGGGCAATAAGTGAACAAACACTGCTGAACTCATCTGTCACCCACGTTGACTCACAGTTCATGGACAACGACGAGGCGAATACTCTAGGGGGAAAAATTCCTGCCTATACGATTGCTGATATCAAGCTTGCACATAAAACAGGCCCTTGGCAGTTAAGCACGTCAGTGAACAATTTGTTTGACCGGAAATATTTTAATTATGCGGTAAGCAGCCAATTTACTCCGGGAAAATATAACGCCTATCCCTTGCCGGGACGAACGCTATTTATCGGTGTGAGCTACCAGCACTGAGTGACGCAATTTTCACAATAAGCAGAGGCGGGAGCCAATTGGACGAGGGAAGCATTTGCATTTCCAGTAACCACGGTGTTACTGCCCCCTCTCCCACTTGTGGGAGAGGGGCTGGGGGAGAGGGAAATAAACGATGAAAATACTAAACAATGCCAAAACCCTGCGCATCAACCAGACTGAAGCTGAGCGGCGCCTGACCTTGAGTGTCGCTCTCGCAAGTGCCTATGGATTACAGTCCGAATGGCAAGAGCAATGCTGTAGATAACGTCTGCATCACACGTGAAATGCCGCGCTGATATTTTTCCGATAAGGTAATGGCGAACAAATCCAGGCTACCGATAATTTTCCCGAACTCACGTTCAAAACTGAGGTTGCGCTCGTGATCATTCATTTCATTGGTTAACAAATTAAGCTGCCCTTTGTCATCGCGTGCATTGGAGAGGCGCCACACGGCGATTTCGACGTTACGCGCGGCATTATAAATATTTTGCGGCTCAACGGTATCGGTAAAATAAAACTCGGTTTTTCCGCCATGCGCTTTGATCAACATCGTTTGCAGGCCTACGATCAACGACATTACCCGGTCACCCTGATATTCAGGCCGGAACGCCTGTTGAATAGCAGCGGCGTCCTGCATTTCGCCGATTTCCTTGAACTGCCAGCCATGCTGATTTTCGAATACCGACGTCACCATTTCTTCTACGCTGGCTGTGGTGTTTTTTCTGAGTTCGTGCGGATTACGCTTGTATAGTTTTGTCATTAACAAACGTAGGGTTTGGGTATTTTCACGCATCTCCACATCAGCCATACGATCCATATCAGATTTGCCGAGCTGACTGAGCAAATTACGATCACTCTGTTGTGGAATGTTCTTGCCGTTTTTGATAGGTTCCGGGGTGGCGCAGGCGGCCAGCAATAAGACTGCGACAACGAAGGCAAGCAGACGGCAACTATTTTGCAATTTCAGCATCATGCGTTTCCACCATTCTTATCGGTTCGGTTTTCTAGATTGTTCGAGAGTCGCATTGCGTTAGCATAGCAGCCTCTTACACGACCCAGCATGATGAGTATAAATGAATAAACACATGCACATCTGCTATGTAGCAATATAAAATTCCCGGATTGAAGAAAATCAGTTTGAATCAGGCGCTAGTCGGTAGAGGAATGACGGAAACCCTTTCGGATTGCACACAATTCCTGCTAGTCTTGCACCATAACCAGTTCATAAATTAATTCGTAGGCCAGCCATGCAAAGTTACTTGAACCGTATCCTCACCGCTCGCGTCTATGATGTGGCTATTGAAAGCCCGCTGGACGTTGCGCCCAATTTGTCCGTTCGCATCGGCAACAACGTTCTGCTGAAGCGTGAAGACATGCAGCCGGTATTTTCTTTCAAGCTGCGCGGTGCCTATAACAAGATGGCGAAGTTGACGTCGGCGCAGCTTAAGCGCGGTGTCATTACTGCCTCGGCCGGTAATCACGCGCAGGGCGTGGCGCTGTCGGCGCAGAAGCTGGGCTGCAAGGCCATCATCGTTATGCCCATGACCACGCCGCAGATCAAGGTGGAGGCAGTTGCCAGCCGTGGCGCAAAAATTATATTGCATGGCGATTCTTATTCTGATGCCTATCAGCATGCCTTGGAGTTGGAGCAGAAGCTTAAAATTACCTTTGTCCATCCGTATGACGATCCCGATGTAATCGCCGGACAAGGGACGATCGGCATGGAAATACTGCGGCAATATAGCCAGCCCATCCATGCCATCTTCGTGCCCATCGGTGGTGGTGGCCTGATCTCAGGCGTCGCCGCTTACGTTAAGGCGGTACGCCCGGAGATCAAGATTATCGGCGTGCAACCTGTGGAGTCCGATGCCATGAAACGCTCGACCAAGGCCGGTCGGCGCGTCAAGCTCGAGCATGTCGGCTTATTCGCCGATGGCGTGGCGGTAAAGCAAGTCGGACAGGAGACTTTCCGTTTATGCCGCGAATTGGTGGACGAAATCATACTGGTGGACACCGACGCCATCTGTGCAGCGATCAAGGATGTGTTCGAAGATACCCGCACCAATCTTGAGCCTGCCGGTGCGCTGGCCATTGCTGGTGCAAAATTGTATGCGGAGCGTGAAAAACTAAAGGGCAAGACGCTGGTAGCAATTGCTAGCGGCGCCAACATGAATTTCGACCGCCTGCGTTTCATCGCGGAACGGGCAGAGCTTGGCGAAAAGCGCGAGGCTATTCTGGCAGTGAGCATCCCGGAAACGCCCGGCAGCTTTCGCAAATTTTGTTCTTTACTGGGTCAGCGTAATATCACTGAATTCAACTACCGTTATGCGAGTTCCAAGGAAGCGCATGTGTTCGTTGGAGTGCAGGTGAAAGATCAGTCTGAAACCACCAAGCTTGTTGCCACGCTGGAAAAACATAAACTGGCCACGCTGAATTTCACTGACAACGAGATGGCCAAGCTGCATGTGCGTCATCTGGTAGGGGGACATGCGCCAGGTTTGCAGGACGAAATCCTGTTTCGCTTCGAATTCCCGGAACGCCCTGGCGCATTGATGACTTTCCTTAATAGCATGAACCATAGCTGGAATATCAGCTTGTTCCACTATCGCAACCATGGTGCGGATTACGGCCGCGTGCTGATCGGCTTGCAAGTGCCGCATCATGACAAAAAACCGCTGCGAATTTTCCTGGATAATCTCGGTTATCGCTATTGGGATGAGAGTGACAATCCGGCATACAAGCTGTTTTTGAGCTAAGGCAATACTGAACAAGTTCCTCCGTTCGGGCTGAGCCTGTCGAAGCCATTGGCAACTTATTAATTACAAGGAGTGCGTTTCGACAAGCTCCACGCGAACGGACTTGTTCAGCGTAGCCCTAACGGTTAAATTGCAATTTGCGCGAGCGAATTTGAATTAGTCCCTAATCCATAAAATAAAATTCGCCGCTATTTTTCCAGAAAAAACCCTCCACTTGAATAGTGAAGCAAGGTAATCTGCACATGACAATACAGGTTATGAAACAGGCTATCAGACAACGTATAATTGCAGCCCGCGAACAATTGACCGCGGCTAAGAGGGCATGCTTGAGCCATGCCATCTCGGAGCGCATCGCCAACCTGAATGCTTATCACACGGCCAATACGGTGCTGGCTTATATGAGCTTCGGCGCGGAGTTCTCCACCGATGAATGGGTGCAACAGGCATTGCACGATGATAAATGCGTGCTGTTGCCCAAGGTGAACCGCGCCACGAATGAATTGGATATTTATCGCGTGTCCAACTTGCAGCAAGATTTGGCACCCGGCTTGTGGCATATACGCGAACCGCTGGTTGAGCGCTGTGCCAAAATAAATACTTTGAAAGAAGTGGATTTCATCTTGTTGCCGGGCATCGCATTCGGACGCGACGGTGCGCGACTAGGTTACGGCGGCGGATTTTATGACAAACTGCTGGCGCGATTAAAGAATGAAAACCCAGGCTGCCGCCCTGCGCTGGTTGCCGGGACATTCGCTATCCAGCTGGTCGAAGATCTGCCGCAGGAAGCCACCGACCACAAAGTGGAATGGGTGGTGACGGAGAACGAGACGATACAGTGCGTTTCTGATTAGCATAGGGACAGATAGGTGCGCCTGTACACCATCACAAAATAAACAGCTTGGTGCGTAAAAGCACCGACCAACAACGAGTGATAGAGAGTAGATATATGGCAGATTTACCTGATAACGATCCACAGGAAACACAAGAGTGGCTGGATGCGCTGGACTCGGTGCTGGAGCATGAAAGCGCGGATCGCGCTCATTACCTGATCGGCCAACTGATCCGAAAAGCGCACTTGGCCGGTGTCGCTCTGCCGATCAGCACAATCACGCCTTACCTGAACACCATACCGCTCGACAAGGAACAACGCTCGGTCGGCAATCATGAGCTCGAACATCGCATTCGCGCCCTGACGCGATGGAACGCGATGGTTATTGTGTTAAACGCCAATCACGAATCGTCTGAACTGGGTGGCCACATCGCCACCTTCGCTTCGGCGGCCACGTTGTATGACGTGGCCTTCAACCACTTTTTCCATGGCAAGACCGAGACTCACGGCGGTGATCTGATTTATTTCCAGGGGCATGCATCGCCCGGCATCTACGCACGCGCTTTTCTTGAGGGGCGCCTCAGCGAGGAGCAGTTGTACAATTTCCGCCGAGAAGTCAATGGCGGCGGCTTATCCTCTTACCCGC
The DNA here is from genome assembly GCA_945874105.1 of Candidatus Nitrotoga sp. CP45. Taxonomy (GTDB): domain Bacteria; phylum Pseudomonadota; class Gammaproteobacteria; order Burkholderiales; family Gallionellaceae; genus Nitrotoga. The sequence goes on from CAMCFJ010000006.1 coordinate 52,222, forward strand.
ATCCGTGGCTAATGCCCGATTTCTGGCAGTTCCCCACTGTGTCCATGGGTTTGGGCCCGCTGATGTCTATTTACCAGGCGCGTTTCATGCGTTATTTGGAGAATCGTGGCATTGCCAGCACCGATGGCCGCAAGGTATGGGCGTTCCTCGGTGATGGTGAAACTGATGAACCGGAATCGCTGGGGGCGATTTCGATGGCCGCGCGTGAGAAACTCGACAATCTGATTTTTGTCGTTAACTGTAACCTGCAACGACTGGATGGCCCCGTCCGCGGCAACGGCAAGATCATTCAGGAGCTGGAGGGTGTATTCCGTGGCGCGGGCTGGAACGTGATCAAAGTGGTGTGGGGTGGACAATGGGATCGTTTGTTCGCGAAGGACAAAACAGGACTTTTGCTGAAGCGCATGGAAGAAGTGGTAGACGGCGAATATCAGACCTATAAATCCAAAAGTGGCGCCTATGTGCGTGAACATTTTTTCGGCAAATACCCCGAGTTACTGGAACTGGTCGCCGATCTGTCGGACGATGAAATCTGGCGTCTTGATCGTGGCGGCCACGATCCGCATAAAGTTTTTGCCGCTTACGCGGCCGCAGTAAACCATAAGGGTCAGCCCACCGTCATTCTGGCCAAGACCATAAAGGGCTATGGCATGGGTGAAGCCGGTGAAGCCCAAAACATCACCCACCAGCAAAAGAAAGTGGGCGGTGAAGCACTGCGCAAATTCCGTGATCGCTTCAATATTCCAGTGTCCGATGATCAGCTCGGCAAATTGCCCTTCTGTCGTCCACCCGATGATAGTTTGGAAATGAGTTATCTGCGCGAGCGGAGCAAGGCCATGGGCACCGTACCCAATCGCAAAATAGTGGCACAGCCATTGCAAATTCCAGGGCTGGATGCTTTCGAAGTATTGCTTAAAGGTACTGAAGACCGCGAGATTTCCACCACCATGGCTTTCGTGCGCATGCTGGGCATTCTGGTGAAGGACAAAAATATTGGCAAGCTGGTGGTGCCCATCGTGCCGGACGAATCACGCACTTTCGGCATGGAAGGATTGTTCCGCCAGCTCAGCATTTTTTCTCAAGTTGGCCAGCTGTATACGCCGCAGGATGCCGATCAGTTGATGTTCTACAAGGAAGACAAGGCCGGACAGATTTTGCAGGAAGGCATCAATGAAGCGGGCGCGATGTCATCATGGATTGCCGCATCCACGGCCTACGCCAACCATGGTGTCGCGATGGTGCCGTTCTATATTTACTATTCCATGTTTGGCTTTCAGCGCGTCGGCGATTTGATGTGGGCAGCGGGCGACCAGCGTGCACGCGGCTTTCTGCTGGGAGGCACGGCCGGGCGCACCACATTGAATGGCGAAGGCCTGCAACATCAAGACGGCCACAGCCATCTGATGGCGGCGACCATTCCTAACTGCGTGTCCTACGATCCAACCTTTGCTTACGAACTGGCGGTGATTATTCAGGATGGCATGCGCCGCATGTATCAGGAACAAGAAGACGTGTTCTATTACCTTACCGTGATGAATGAAAATTACGCGCATCCGGCCATGCCGGAAGGTGCGGAGAGCGGCATTATCAGGGGCATGTATTTATTTAATGAAGGTAAAGCCCAATCCACCACAATGCCCACGGTGCAACTTCTGGGCAGCGGTACTATTCTGCGCGAAGTTATCGCAGCAGCTGAATTATTGGCGAAGGATTTTGGCGTAGCTTCCGGCATCTGGAGCGTAACCAGCTTTAATGAATTACGTCGGGATGGACTGGATTGTGAGCGCTGGAACATGCTGCATCCTGAAGCTGCGCCACGCGTAAGTTACGCCGAGCAATGTTTGGGCAAGCGCAAGGGGCCTGTCATTGCAGCAACCGATTACATTAAAAGCTACGCTGACCAGATTCGTGCCTTTTTGCCCGGCACTTACAAAGTGTTGGGCACGGACGGTTTTGGCCGCTCTGATACGCGTAAAAAGCTACGCCATTTCTTCGAGGTTGATCGTTATTACATTGCAGTCGCCGCGCTGAAAGCGCTGGCTGACGAAGGCACGGTCGCCCTGAGCGAAGTGAGCCGGGCGCTCAAACTGTACAATATCAATCCCGACAAACCGAATCCAACTACGGTCTGAGCGGGCAGGAGACACGCGTGGCAGAAATCAAACAAGTACTGATGCCGGACATCGGTGATTCCAAAGATGTGCCGGTAATAGAAGTAATGGTAAAAGCAGGGGATACGGTCAAGGCTGAGCAATCCCTGCTTACCCTGGAAACTGACAAGGCTACGATGGATGTACCCGCTCCATTTGATGGGGTGGTGAAAAGTGTTAGCGTTAAAGTGGGCGACAAAATATCGGAAGGCACCCTGATTTTATCGATGGAAACCAGTACCGCGGAAACGTCTGCTGACGTTAGCCCCACCACAACACCGGTTCCGGTAAAAGAAGCTGCAAATCCAGCTGCCGCAACGCCTGTTACAACACCTGCCGCCACGCCCATTGTGGCACCAACTGGTTTGCCAAACAGCCCTGCCGGCAAAGCGCATGCCAGTCCGTCCATTCGGCATTTTGCGCGCGAATTGGGGGTTGATCTTGCGCGCGTAAAAGGCAGCGGAGAAAAGGGACGTATTACCAAAAATGATGTGCAGGGCTTCGTTAAAGTTGCGCTTGCACAACCGCAAGGTGGCTCGGGTGGCGGCGGCTTGCAGGTATCAGCCATGCCGGTAGTGGATTTTTCCAGGTACGGCGTCATCGAAACCAAGCCGCTGTCGCGCATCAAAAAGCTTGCTGGTGCCAATCTTCATCGCAACTGGGTCTCCATTCCGCACATTACCCAGCACGATGAGGCTGACATCACCGATATGGAAGTTTTCCGCAAGGAGTTGGGCGAAGAATACTCAAAGCAGGGAATAAAAATTACGCCGCTGGCTTTCTTGCTCAAGGCTGTGGTGACCGCTATGCAAGAATTCCCGAATTTCAATTCATCATTGGATGCCAGCGGTGAAAACCTGGTGCTGAAAAAATATTTTCACATCGGCGTGGCAGTGGATACGCCGGATGGCTTGGTGGTGCCAGTGTTGCGTGATGTGGATCAAAAAGGCATGGTTCAGCTGGCCAAGGAGTTGGGCGAGATCAGCGCCAAGGCACGGGAGAAAAAGCTCCCCGCAACCGCCATGCAAGGCGGCTGCTTCACCATTTCCAGTCTGGGCGGCATCGGCGGAACAGCTTTTACACCTATTATTAATGCGCCGGAAGTGGCTATCCTGGGTGTGTCCAGGGCGAGCATCAAGCCAGTATTCAAAGAAGGGGCGTTCGTGCCTCGGCTAATGTTGCCGCTGTCGCTGTCATATGATCATCGCGTAATCGATGGTGCGGAGGCAGTGCATTTCACAACTTATCTTGGAAAAGTATTGTCGGATGTTCGCCGATTGGTGCTTTAACCTGTGAACCAAGCCCCCATCGGCATTTTGGGCGGCACGTTCGATCCGATCCATAACGGTCATCTGCGCTTGGCACAGGAAGTGCTGGAGCAATGTGATCTGGCTGCGATACGCTTCATTCCCAGCGGTACGCCGCCGCACCGGGATGCGTCGCACGCTAGCGCAGTGCAGCGCCTGGATATGGTCCGTCTGGCAGTGCAAGGCAACGCGGCATTCGTGCTGGATGAACGCGAAATTCATCGCGCCGATCCATGTTATACGGTAGACACGCTTACTGCGCTACGTGCCGAGCTCGGTATGCAACAGCCGCTGTGTTTGTTGATGGGCGGTGATGCCTTCCTGCTGTTACACTCTTGGCATGAATGGAAAAGATTGTTCGAACTGTCGCACATAGTGGTCATGCAGCGTGTCGGACACCCGCTTGGCAATGCCATCAATGGGGCTAACGAGGCTTTGCGCGATGAATACAGGGCTCGCCTCGTTCCATCGCCCCGCATTCTGCGTGACTCGCCTGCCGGGGCGATCCTGGTGGCGAACATGCCTGCCCTGGAAATTTCTGCCACTGATATTCGTAAACGTTGTGCCGAAAATAAAAACATACATTACCTGCTACCGTACGTAGTAGCCGATTACATTCAATCACATCACCTATATACCTAACATGCTAACCATTGAAGAAAAAATCCTGGCCGTAGTGGCCGCATTGGAAGATATTAAAGCCAATGATATCAGCGTACTCGACACCAGCAAAAAGAGTCAGCTATTCGAGCGCATGGTGATCGCCAGCGCCAATTCACCGCGTCAAACCAGAGCCTTGGCCGACCATGTATCCAAGCAACTCAAACTGCTCGGCGAGCCCGCGCTCAGCATAGAAGGTGAAGAAAGCGGGGAGTGGGTGCTGGTTGATCTCGGCGAAGTGGTCGTGCATATCATGCAGCCTGCAGTGCGCGCCTACTACCAGTTGGAAGAGCTATGGACCATGCGGCATCTGCCGCCCAAGGCGGCTAGCGAACCAAAATGAAACTGTGGTTGGTAGCGGTCGGGAACAAGATGCCGGCCTGGATTACCGCAGGTTTCACCGAGTATGCCAAGCGTATGGCACGCGATGCCCAAATCGAACTGATAGAGATAAAGCCGGAGCCGCGAACCACCGGCAAGAGCGTCACACAGATGATGGAGGCGGAAGCGCAGCGTATATTGACCGCTCTGCCGAAGGATGTGCTGCGCATCGCGCTGGACGAGCGCGGCGCGCATTTCTCCTCCAAACAGTTGGCGCAACAAATGGAAGGTTGGTTGGGCAGTGGACGCGATGTGGCCTTCATCATTGGGGGCGCGGATGGCCTGCACGAGTCCGTAAAAAACAGTGCGCAGCAGCTGCTGGCGCTGTCGATGATGACACTGCCGCATGGCCTGGCACGAGTATTACTGGCGGAACAGTTGTATCGCGCCCACAGTCTGTTGCACAATCACCCCTATCATCGTGAATAATGCGGCCCGTTAATACAGGATTTTAAAGCGCCATGATTTCCCACCCACGCATTTACCTCTCCTCGCAAAGCCCGCGCCGCCGAGAGTTGCTGAAGCAGATCGGGATTAATTTTGAAACGCTGCTGTTGCCTTCCAACACATCCCACAAAATGCATGTGGATGAAACTCCCTACACGGATGAGTCACCGGAAGTCTATGTGCAAAGGGTTTGTCAGGAGAAAGTGAAGGCCGGATGGATGTCTCTGCAATTCCGCAATCTACCCCCATTCCCGGTTTTGGCTGCCGACACCAGCGTCATTCTGGACGGCAAGATTATTGGCAAACCTCAAGATCGTGAACAGGCTGCGGCCACTCTGCGAGCTCTTTCCGGACGCCAACACCAAGTATTGAGTGCCGTCGCGGCTACCTTTGAAGAGCGTACTGAAATACGTTTGTCGGCCAGTAAAGTTACGATGGCCACGCTTAGCGAAGAGCGCATTCGGCGCTACATTCTCACCAGCGAGCCGCTAGACAAGGCTGGCGCGTATGCCATCCAAGGTTACGCTGCGGCATTCATACAACACATAGACGGCAGCTATTCAGGTGTAATGGGCCTACCCCTGTTCGAAACGGCTGAGCTGCTGCAAGCATTCGGTTACCCCATCCTGTGAATGACGAAATTCTAATCAATGTCACACCGCAGGAAACCCGCGTTGCAGTCATGCAACAAGGGATCGTGCAACAGCTCCACATTGAGCGCGGCAGCCATCTCGGAATAGTCAGCAATGTGTATGTCGGGCGCGTGAAGCGCGTGCTGCCTGGCATGCAATCCGCCTTCATCGATATTGGGCTGGAACGCTCTGCTTTCCTGCATGTTGCGGACATCTGGGAAAACCGCAACAACAGCGATGCCGCCAAGCCCATAGAGAAAGTGCTGTATGAGGGACAGAGCCTGCTGGTACAGGTCATCAAAGACTCCATCGGCAGCAAGGGTGCCAGACTTTCCACTCAGCTCAGCATTGCCGGACGTTTGCTGGTGTTTCTGCCGCAGGAATCGCATATCGGCGTATCGCAACGCATTGAGAATGAGGCCGAGCGCGAACTGCTGCGCACCAAGCTGCAACAATTGCTGCCTGACAATAGCAGCGGCGGCTATATCATCCGCACCATGGCGGAGACTGCAACAGACAAAGAGTTTCTCGCCGACATGGAATACCTCAACAAACTGTGGCTCAAGCTCCAAGAGCAGGCGAAAACATCCTCGGCTCCTTTTTTGTTATACCAAGAGCTCAACATCAGCCTCTGCGTGTTGCGCGATTTCGTCAACGAAGACACCACGCGCATCCTGGTGGATTCAAGCGAAACTTATCAGCGGATGGCTGCTTTCGCACAGGATTTTATCTCCAGTGCGGTGTCGCGGCTGGAGCACTATGTCGGCGAGCGTCCGCTATTTGAGCTGTATGGAGTGGAAGATGAAATTGAGCGTGCACTGTCGCGCCGCGTGAATCTCAAGTCGGGGGGATATATCATTATCGACCAGACCGAAGCGCTCACCACGGTCGACGTTAACACCGGCGGCTTCGTTGGCTCGCGTAATTTTGACGACACCATCTTCAAGACAAATCTGGATGCTGCTCAAGTTATCGCGCGCCAGTTACGCCTGCGAAATTTGGGCGGCATCATCATTTGTGATTTTATTGACATGCATAACCTGGTACATCGGGATGCCGTGCTGGAAGAATTCAAAAAGTCGCTGGCCAACGACCACACCCGTATCACGGTAAACGGTTTCTCCGCTTTGGGGCTGGTTGAAATGACGCGCAAACGCACGCGCGAAAGTCTGGCCCACATACTGTGCGAGTCCTGCCCCACCTGCAAGGGGCGCGGCGAAGTAAAGACCGCGCAGACCATCTGCTACGAAATTGTGCGCGAGATTACGCGCGAAGCACGCCAGTTTAACGCTCGTGAATATCGCATCCTGGCGTCGCAACTGGTCATCGACCTGTTTCTCGACGAAGAATCGCAAAGCCTGGCCCAGCTATCTGATCTTATCGGCAAACCGGTGTCGCTACAGGTGGAAAGCTTATATAGCCAAGAGCAATACGACATCATTTTAATGTGATTTTGCTGCAATATTTATGGCGATACTACAGTGATGCCGGGTTAAATATTTGATAGCAGCCATAAGCCGCTGGCGGCGATGATGGCACCCAGCATTTGCGGCAGACGCACAAAACGGGCACGAGTGGCGATGCCAACCACGATACCTGCGAGATGGAGAGCGACGGTTGCGGCAAGAAAACCCAGTGCATACGCTTCCGCTTCGATAGCACCGGACATTTCCAATCCATGGGCGTAGCCATGAAAAAAACCAAACAAGGCAGTGATCGCAACGCTGAGCCGTGCTGAAAATTTTAGCGAGAGTGCGGTGATCATTCCCAGCATCAACACTGAAGCGGCGATGCCCGATTCAATCAGCGGTAGATAGGGATAAATTAGCGCACACTTTGCGCCGACTGCCATCATCAACATGGAAGCGGCGGGCAACATCCCTATTTTTCGGCCGCCGCTTTGCGCTGCCCACAGGCCCACGGCGACCATCGCGAGCAGATGATCAAATCCTCTGAACGGATGCATCAGGCCAGCGCTCAATCCGGAAACATCATGGCCGGGATGGGCGAAGGCAGCGCTGCTAATACCAAGCAGAATGAACGAAATCAGAAACTGTGCGGTCTGTTTTTTTATCATGATTCTTATTTTTTGCGAGTTTGAGTGTTAACAGCAACAATATTTCATTTCAATTGTAGCCTACATCATGCAGATGTTGAGGCTGCTGAATAACCCGGATTTCTTCGCCTTGTAGCTGGCTGATTCCGCTTTGGTGCTCAGGCTGAATGCGCACTTACCCAAGGGCAAGGCGCTTTCCACCGAGGAAGTGAAAGCGGTGAATTTTGAATTGGGGTGGTTGCAGCGGTTAGGTTGACCCGACGAGCCCGGATCATCGCCTATTGGTTGATTTGGCGGTTTCAAAATGCTTCGCGGTTTGTCGTCCGTTGTGTAATTGATGAACTTCCGCTATCTGATTCAGATTTTTCAGCTGGATCGCACGGAGCGCAGCGCATCATCCACGCCTTCCCATTCCCGCTGCTTTCCTTTACCATACAATTTGAAGTTTCTACTTTCAATTTGCAAATATGCTGAATCGAGCTGCATTTCCCACCGCATTGCGGCTGGCACAAGGGTTTCCCGTGCTGGCAATCACGGGGCCGCGCCAGTCCGGCAAGACGACAATGGCGCGCGCGTTGTTTGCCGACAAGCCCTACGTTTCACTGGAAGACCCGGAGGAGCGCTTGTTCGCCGATAGTGACCCGCGCGGATTTTTGGCGCGGTTTCCACAGGGGGCAATTTTCGACGAGGTGCAGCGTTGCCCCGATTTGTTTTCTTATCTGCAAGGCGTGGTGGATAAGCGACAGCGTATGGGCGAGTTCATTATTACCGGGTCACAGCAGTTTGGATTGATGTCGAACATCACGCAATCGCTTGCTGGCCGCGCCGGTTTGTTGCAGTTACTACCTTTCTCGCTGGCAGAGCTAAATGCAGGCGGGATGCTTCCCGCCACTTTGGATGCGGCGATGCTGCAAGGGGGTTATCCGCCGCTGTACGACCGCCCCGTTACGCCCGGCGACTGGTTTCCCAACTACGTGTCCACTTATCTGGAAAGGGATGTGCGACAGTTGCTGGCGGTGCGCGATTTGTCCTTGTTTCAGCGCTTTCTCAAGATGTGCGCTGCCCGTTCCGGCCAGTTGCTAAACCTTTCAGCGCTGGGGGCGGATTGCGGCATTTCCCACGTAACGGCGCGTGAGTGGTTGACGGTGCTGGAGGCGAGTTATATCGTTTACCTGCTGCGCCCTTATCACCGTAATTTCGGCAAGCGGTTGGTAAAAATGCCCAAGCTATATTTTCTGGATGCCGGCTTGATGGCTTATTTGCTGGGCATACGCGATACCGGTACGCTTTCTACCCATGCTTCGCGCGGCGCGCTGTTTGAAACACTGGTGGTGTCCGAGTGGATCAAACGCCAATACAATACAGGGCAGGTTGCCGAGCTGTATTTCTGGCGCGATAGCGCTGGGCATGAGGTGGATTTGTTGATCCCGGACGGCAATCGGTTTATGCCTGTGGAAATTAAATCCGGCACAACTTTCAGCGCCGACTGGTCGGCAGCGCTGCGCAAATTGTCGGCCTTGTTCGGCGATGCCGCGTTGCCACCGGGTATCATTTATGGCGGTGAGGATCGATATGAGCGCGAGGGGTGTCATGTGGCCGGATGGCAAGCGTTGGCCAAATAAGGCCAGGGATACCTCAACGTGGCCCCACAAAGCGGGGTAAGCGCGCAAGCCGCTTGGGCGGATGCTTGCAATTTCTTCTATGCCTTACAGTCAAGCGGGGTGGGCACAGCGAGCATTCGCCAGGCTGACGTCCATCTGGTCTGTGGCTAGACTGAATTCAAGGGGTGTTTGAGATTCCTGCTCCCCGTCCGTTGCTAATTATTGGAAAACCGCATCGCATGACAGCCAACATCAACAAGTCAGCGTTCAGCCCGATAACGCGTGGACAGCCGCCGCACCTGACGGGTGCTGACGCCTATCCGCTTCGATGCTTCTTGCTGGCCGATCTTGTCCTCTTCAAGCATGTCCAATACTTGTGCTCGTTTCACTTCTTTTTGACTCATAAGCTTGCCCATTTCTAAATATCCGCCGTTGTTTTAAACAGGGTGTGATTTGTATCACCAGCGGACATTTCTATTTGGGAGAAACCGGACATTACTACTTGGGGCTAACACAGCATCTGACTGCATTGTAAGATTGCAGATACTCAATTAAGATAGTCCAGCCCCAAGGTCGGATAGCATAAGGGGGATTAAAATTTCCCCAGAGCCATCACAAGAAGCTAGGAGGATTCGCACATATTTACCAGGCAATTAAAGCTTAGCTTGAATTGACCGATATAAGTAAACGCAGCCAACTTCATTGAATCGAGGCGGTCACTTACTGATCATTCTGCACTGGACAGCGTTATATTTCATAACGGGTTGCTTAACTTTGTTGCGAATAGTCATTAAGGAAACGTCATGGCCGAAGAAAAGACGAAAAAAAAAGAATTTCAATACCGATGGGAAGGTAAGGATAAATCCGGCAAGCTTATAAAAGGTGAGGTGCGGGCTATCGGCGACGCCGTCGCTGCCACACAACTGAGGCGTCAAGGCATTAATGTTACCCGTATAAAAAAAGTCCGCAGTGGCGGAGGTAAGAAAATTACCCAGAAAGATCTCACCCTGTTTACGCGCCAGCTTGCGGTCATGATGAAATCCGGCGTACCACTACTACAGTCATTTGACATTATAGGTAAGGGGCACAGCAACCCTTCCGTTTCTCGTCTGCTGAACGACATTAAAACCGACGTAGAAACTGGTAGCAGCCTGGAACAGGCATTCCGGAAATTCCCGCTGTATTTTGACGATCTATTTTGTAATCTGATAAGCGCGGGCGAGCACGCCGGTATTCTGGACAGCCTGCTGGAACGTTTGGCAACCTACCAGGAAAAAACGTTGGCCCTCAAGAACAAAATAAAAGGGGCGCTAATGTATCCGGTTGCAATTATTGCAGTCGCCTTTATTATCACCGCAGTGATCATGATTTTTGTGATTCCCGCGTTTAAGCAGTTATTCTCCAGCTTTGGCGCAGATCTGCCCGCACCTACGCTAGTTCTGATGCGTATCTCCGATTTTTTCGTTGCTTATTGGGTGGCGATTCTCAGTATTGTAGTGGGCGGTCTTTTTGCCTTCTTCTACTTCTGGAAACGCAGCAAAAGAATGCAGGACTTCATGGATAGAGCAATAATCAAGCTACCAATTTTCGGAGATTTAATCCGCAAGGCCTCCATAGCACGATGGACACGCACACTGGCAACTATGTTTGCCGCCGGTGTACCGCTAGTGGAGGCGCTTAACTCGGTGGCAGGCGCTGCTGGCAACGTGGTGTATTTTGATGCAACCAAGATAATCCAGCGGGAAGTCAGCCAAGGTGGCACCCTAACGGGAGCCATGCAAGATGTAGGAGTGTTTCCTAGCATGGTGCTGCAAATGGTAGCAATTGGCGAAGAAGCAGGTTCACTGGATAGCATGTTAAACAAAGTGGCGGATTTTTTTGAGGCTGAAGTAGACGACGCAGTGGCGGCTCTGACCAGCCTGATGGAGCCTATCATCATGGTGGTGTTAGGCGTTCTAATCGGCGGCATGGTGATCGCAATGTATCTGCCTATTTTCAAGATGGGGCAGGCTGTTGGTTAAATCACTGGCAGGATATCTTTAGTATCGTTCAGTTAATCTTAAAACGGATTCAACAATCATATAATTTTCAATACCAATAGCGTATTAATGGCGGCAACTCGTCATTAATACTGCTTATTCGGTCGTTGTTGCATGAATGGTGGCTTGACATGGAATTCGATATTCTTTGCGTCTTCGCTTACCCGCACCATGCTCAATAAATACAACATCTATTTTTGGCACCACCTCCCGAAACGGAAAATGACGGTGATAAACTATGCCGTGCTCAGCCGCATGCCAATAGCCGGATGCCCGCAATATTTCTGCTGTGAACACATTATGATGATCAAAGCCACTGAAAAATAAGTGATTACTACGTTCAGAAAAACCATTTTTAATCAATGCGCAGCACTGGATAAATAATCCACTTCCGATATCACTCGCTTTAATTCGTGTTATTTTGTTAAATATTGCGTATTTGTATCTTGGACAACCATGACAGCACTCATTGAATTACTACAAAGCCTCCCATTTTTTTTCGTTGTTTTGTGCGGCACTGCCGGTCTGTTGGTGGGCAGTTTTCTCAATGTAGTAATCCATCGCCTACCCAAGATGATGGAGCGTGAATGGCACGACCAATGCGCTGAACTTAATGGCAACGAACCGGAAAATGTGCCGCCTTACAACTTGTTCATGCCTCATTCCGCTTGTCCGCACTGTGGTCTCAAGATCAGTGCGCTGGAAAATATTCCGGTCATCAGCTATCTGCTGCTCCGCGGTAAATGCAAGGATTGCAGCGCACCTATCTCGGCACGGTATCCCATCGTGGAAACGGTGTCTGGTCTTCTGAGCGCCTACGTCGCATGGCATTTCGGCTTCGGTTTGGCTGCGTTGGCCGCGTTGTTGTTTATCTGGATGCTGCTAGCGCTAATCTGCATTGATCTTGATACTCAACTGCTGCCCGATGACATCACATTGCCACTTCTGTGGCTGGGCCTACTATTTAATGTGTCTGCCACTTTTATTGACATTAACAGTGCCGTTATCGGCGCAATCGCAGGATATCTGGCTCTTTGGAGTATATATTGGCTATTCAAGCTCGCCACCGGCAAAGAAGGCATGGGTTATGGTGACTTCAAGCTGCTGGCGGCAATCGGCGCGTGGGTGGGCTGGCAAATGCTGCCGCTGGTTATTATGCTTTCTTCAGCAGTAGGCGCAGTAGTCGGTATTGCCTTGATTATCGCGGCACGCCTCGGTCGTAATGTCCCTATTCCATTCGGCCCATATTTGGCGGGCGGCGGTTTGATTGCGTTATTCTGGGGACAACCACTTACGCAGGGCTACCTGCAACTGTTCAGCATTTCATGAAGTTTTGTGTGGGCTTGACCGGGGGTATCGGCAGCGGAAAGAGCACCGTAGCTTCACTATTCAAAGAATGCGATGTGTTGGTTATCGATAGCGATGTCATTTCACACCAGATGACCCAATCCGGTGGCGTGGCCATTGCCGCGATCCGCACAGCATTCGGAGATGGCTATATTGACGCCAGCGGCGCATTGAACAGGGCGCTCATGCGGCAATTGATATTTTCTGATCATGCTGCCAAGCTGCAACTGGAAGCTATTCTGCACCCGCTTATCCGCGAGCAAATTATGGTACAGGTCAACAATGCCAATACCCACAGCACCCAACCTTCTCCCTATATGTTGCTGGTCATTCCTCTATTGTTTGAAACGCTTAGTTACCACGAGTTGGTTCAGCGCACATTGGTAGTGGACTGTGCGGAAACCGCCCAAATTTCGCGCACCATGCGGCGTAGCGGGCTGGATGAGCAAACGGTGCGTACCATAATGGCATCTCAAATCACTCGTGCCGAACGGCTACGGCTTGCTGATGAGATCATTCAAAATGATGGCAGTCTGAATACTTTGCGCCAGCAGGTGAGTCAGATGCACCAGCGCTACCTGACCATTTCCTCAGGAATTGATTGACGGCATATAATCGCCCAAGTATATTCACCGTTTTGTAGCCTAAACCCTTCCCTATCCTACTAGCATTGTGATTAGCTATGACTTCCCTCTCAATGAACGTGTGCGCACCCTACTGCGCCTGGAGGATCTTTATGCCAAGTTGCTATGTTTTATAGAAAGATCGACCGCCACTGACCATCAGGCCGCTCTAAGCGTATTGTTTGAAATCCTCGAAGTCGCCAGCCGTTCCGACCTGAAATCTGAACTGTTGCAAGAATTAGAGCGCCAAAAGCGACAGCTTTCCGCTTTACGCAACAACCCGGAAATTTCAGAACAAGCACTCGACACGGTACTCGATGAAATTGAAAGTGCCAGTAGCGGCGTGTTAAACATGGGTGGCAAGGTGGGTCAGCACTTGCGCGAAAACGAATGGTTAATGAGCATCAAGCAGCGTGCTGGCATCCCTGGCGGAACCTGTGAATTTGACTTGCCATCCTACCATCACTGGCTGCAACAGGATGCAATACTGCGGCGCAATTACCTAATGGCTTGCCTGACTCCCATGCTCCCCATACGCAATAGCCTTGCAATCATCCTCAAGCTGTTACGCGAAAGTGGAAAAACCCACCATTACACTGCCGAGCAGGGTAACTTTCAGCAAATGCACTGTGGCCGCGTGGCACAAATGCTGCGTGTCAGTTTGGACAAATCTCTACCGTGCGTTCCTGAAGTTGGTGCCAACAAATACATGCTCAACATTCGCTTCATTGCTGCCGATTATGTAGCAAAGAGCGCCTTATACAGTCAGACTGTAGCGTTTAATCTTACTTTCTGCTCTTTGTAAATACGCTTGTCGACTTAAAGACTAACGCCATCCTCATGAAAAAACCAACTATTGTCAGTTGTCCGCAATGTAAAAAAGAAGTGCCGTGGAACAGTGACAGTCCCTATCGCCCATTTTGCAGCGAGCGCTGTAAATTAATTGACTTGGGACAGTGGGCCACGGAAAGCTATCGTATCCCGCAGTCCGAAAGCAACTTGGAAGACGAGTCTTCTCACCAAGCCTGACGCAACATCGCAATGCCATGCGCACCATGCTGCCAGGCCTGCTCCATGTCGTCACAACATAATCCACCCAGCGCATATACCGGAATGGCCGAATTTGCTGCCATTAAAGAAAATGTCTGCCAGCCTAAATGTGTGGCGTCGGGATGACTGCGCGTGGGCAATACCGGGCTCAGCACCACGAAATCGAAACCAAGATTATTGGCTCGTTGTAATTCGTCGGCGTTGTGACAGGATGCCGCACACCATGTCACGTCGGGACGTGAATTACACGCAGCAAGCTGGATACTGTTCAAATGCACACCGTCTGCGCCAATTTCGTTAGCCAGCTCGATATCACTGTTGATCAGCACTTGCGCGCCATATGTGTGTGCCAGTTTCACCGCACGCAAAGACAATTCACGCATCGCTTCGCGCGACAAACCGGGTTCGCGCATCTGCACCAACTTCAAGCCATTTTCCAGCGCAACCTGTAACCGTTCCAGAAATTTTTCACGACCCAGATCGGCCGCATTACTAATGGCATACATAGGCGGCAATTGCAGCGCGCGGAGGACAAATGTGTTGGCTGGAAGTACTGGAGATACTGTCAAATTGAACGGGGTTTGCCAACTCAGCTGTTGATTTTCTTTGCCATGAAGCTCGCCCTGCCATACGTTGATCCGGAAAAAATTCAGTCGCACTGTAGCGTGTGTATAAACGTGCAAGCATGTCAGCCAAGGATAAGCAGTCGCAATTTTAATGCCTAACTCTTCGTGCAGTTCTCGTTCCAGCGCATGCAGCAATGTTTCGCCCTCTTCAACTTTACCGCCCGGAAACTCCCAGTAGCCTGCATAAGCCTTGCCTTCCGGCCGCTGCGCCAGCAAGAAACTGTCATAGGTGTATCGCTCTCGCAAGGCAGGCTCGCCATCTGCTTCAACCTCACGCAACAGTACGCCAACGGCAACTTCAATCACGCAAGAGTTCATGCATTGCGAGCCTGGATAAACTTCCTGATTTCTTCAGTTTCAGATTCCACATATATTCCATTCACCTCACGCCTGACCACCTCTCCCTCAATCACATCTCCCTCGACCACAACTTCGCCTGGGGGATATTTACGCATTTGTTTTCTCAGGTCACGGGTTTTCCACCACAGATAGCCCCATGCCATAGCACCAACAGTCACGATAACCATCAATAACAGCGCAGAAAACATCAAGGCCAAACCCATCAGAACAACGGATATGACAATCTTGGCAACCTTGCTCAACAAATTAGGTGACTTTGTAGTGATATATATTGAATTTTTCATCTATTTTTCGTCAATGTACGTAGGGCTTATTTGCGACAGACACATGACTATCCGCCGCAGTGTCAGTGGAACCTGCCCTTGTGGAGCACGCCTCTTATTTCAAATCTGCTTCCCAGGCATTACCATATATTTTTCCGTTGCGCGACAAGATAAGCATTTGGTACATACTAATGAACCACATTATTGTTGCTGCACCGCTGTAAACAAAGCCGCCAATAAGCGTAAGCCATGCGAAGCTTGGATTCCATCTCGTAAGCCACCACGAGATAACGTCTACGATCAAAAAGGCGAAGGGAATGGCAATGGCTGAAATCTTCAACCATTTCGGTACGCCCACCGCGAAACTGAAAATAAATCCCACAAAAAAGAAAATGAAGCTGATCCCGAACAAATGGATGTGCGACGATCTGGTCAGGGTTTGAATGCTTGCGCCTTCATCGATCCTGGCCACCTTTTTGACCTCCTCATACTTGCTAAAATCGGCAATGCCAGCAATAGAACCATGACACTGCGCGCAATGTTGACTAAAGATATTCTTGAATTGCGACTCCCATTCTGTCTCGGGTGCTCCGTTGTGAATCCATTTAATGATATCGAGACGTGCTTCTGGTGTACCCATCTCATTCATGGATCCATTGAGCTTGCTTTCCAGCTTGCTCCCGCTCCGGTTTCCGTAATAGCTGTACACGATGTCATCCAGGGAAAGCCCCGGCTTGCCATCTGCCATGCCATGTGTCTGCATGATCTGTAGGCCAGCCATGCACAAGCCCAACCCAATTGCGAGCAGGTATCCGGAAAAGAGCACTTTGACTGGGGTCGGCAGATTAGGCAGGTTAAACCAGGCAAAATCCGGAAGGTTTGATTTCATTTTATTACCTCTTTTCTTTCTTTTTTAAAACGGACTTTTTTAAAACGAAAAAGAAAAACAGATGCCAAATTTCTACAGGTCAATGTGCTATTACCCGCAATCCCTGTTTTTGGGCCGAAATGATTTCTACCCGTTGGTTCCGAACATCATCCGCCTTGCTACGAATTTTTTCGCGCCCGGAAGACAGTCCAGTAACGTAAGTGTAGCCGCGCGCCCTGATTTAAGCAGCAGCAAATCATTGGAGAAAAGACGCACCAGACCATCGGTAAAATGTATGCCGGCATGGCGGTCAAACTGGCGTTGTTTGCGGTAATTGGCAAGCATGGCATCTGCACCGAGCGCCTCAGGTTCGCAGTCAAGAATTTCTTGAGCCAGGTCCCACGCATCGCGCAGACCCATGTTGAAACCTTGGCCGGCCACGGGATGCAACGTCTGCGCAGCATTGCCGATCAATACCGTGTGTGGCAGCGTGATTTCGGGCGCGCGCTTGAGCCGCAGGGGGAAGCAGGCGCGCTTCCCGATAGTCAAGAATTCTCCAACTCGATCACCGAAATGCTGATGCAATTGGGTCAGAAAAGTAGCGTCATCCCAGTGCAGTATTTCCTGCGCCATTTCATGTGCCGCGGTCCATACCAATTCGTAACCGTCCCTGAACGGCAGCAGCGCCATCGGTCCCTGCACAGTAAAGCGCTCGAACGCAATGTCCGGCTGCGGATGGGTGCAGGTGACATGTGCAATGACAGCACTTTGACCGTAATCGCGAATCTCCGGCGGATGGGCGGCTTCCAGCAACTTTCCCCCATCGGCCACCACCGCTAAACGCGCTTCAAGTTGGTGGTCGTGCCCTGCATGCTGGTAGTTGATGGATGCGCCATTCGGTGTGCTTTGTAGTTGCGTGACACTAGCGCCAGTGAGACACGTTGTTTTGTTCCCCTTTTCAGCGCTTTGTAATGCGTTTTGCAGCGCCGTGTAGGGCAGCACGTAGCCCAGTTCCGGCACCTTGAGTTCTTCGGCACGTAACAGGGTGCGACCAAAAGAATTTTTCTGTGAAACGTGGATGGTCTTGATCAACGAAACTTGCGTGATACCTTGCCATACTCCGAGTCTCTCCAGTAACTGACGGCTACCACTGGACAACGCCAAGGCACGCGGGTCAGCGCTCACGTGTTCCACTGCGCGCGCTTCCAGCATGACAATCTGCAACCCGCTGTCGCGCAGTGCGAGCATCAACGCGGTGCCAACCGGGCCACCGCCGATTATCGCGATGTCGCAATGTGCATTCATGGCTGTCTCATCAAATCTTCAATAGCTGTGACAGTTTTGGGTACAGCTTCGGTCAAAACTTCGCAGCCCTGTGCGGTGATGGCCACATCATCTTCAATGCGGATACCGATGTTCCAGAATGCTTGTGGCACATCATCTGCCGGGCGGATATAACAGCCCGGCTCGATCGTAAGCGCCATGCCGGGTTGCAGCGAGCGCCAATTATTGTCCAATTTGTATGCGCCGACATCGTGCACATCCATGCCGATCCAGTGACCGGTCCGGTGCATATAGAAGCGTTTGTAGCTACCGCTTTCCAGCACGGCGTCGACGCTGCCATTGCATAGCTTGAGGTCGACAAAGCCTTGCGCCAGCACGCGCACGGCAGCGTCGTGCGGTTCGTTCCAGTGCGAGCCGGGGCGTGCAGCTGCAATGGCAGCGGTCTGTGCAGTCAATACCAACTCATAGATGTCTTTTTGTGCGCCATTGAAACGACCATTTACCGGAAAGGTACGGGTGATGTCTGCAGCATAGCCATCGACTTCGCAGGCCGCATCTATCAGCAATAGCTCGCCGTCTTTTAATTGCGCATTGTTGCTGATGTAGTGCAATACGCAGGCATTGGCTCCACCGGCAACGATTGAGGTATAGGCGGGCGCTTGCGCGCCGTTTTTGCGAAATTCGTGCAGCAGTTCTGCCTCGATTTCATATTCCATTTTGCCGGGGCAAGTGGCACGCATCGCGCGGATATGCGCGGCAGCGGAAATGGTGGCGGCGCGGCGCATGATGGCAAGTTCGTCACTATCTTTAATTAAACGCATTTCATCCAGCAGCATGCGTATGTCATGAATTTCATTTGGCGCGGTAATGCCGCTGCGCACCTGTGCCTGCACACAGGCGCGCAGCGCAAGAATACGGTCGTCCCACGGTGCATGGGCGCCAAGCGGATGGAACAGTGCGGGCTGGTTGCCCATCAGGCCGGTGAGCTTATCATCCAGTTGTGCGATGGAAAATGCAGCATCGAAGCCAAATTTTTCTTTTGCGCCATCCGGTCCGTGGCGAAAACCATCCCAAATTTCGCGCTCCATATCTTTCGCGCGACAGAACAGAATGGACTGCGGGACGGCGCCAGCAATCAGCACGAGCACAGCTTCCGGTTCATCAAAGCCGGTAAGGTAGTGGAAGTGGCTATCAAAGCGATAAGAATAATGAGCATCGCCATTGCGCAGCACTTCCGGTGCGGTGGGAATTACAGCAATGCCACGCTGCATCTGACTAATAAGGCGGTTACGGCGGCTGGCATAAAGAGAGGTATTAAACATGATTGGCATTGTGCTGTGTACGTAATTCGTTGTCGAGTTTTTCAAGGCGCTGCGGCGTTCCCACATCCAGCCAGCGGCCCCCGTAATGCTCGCCGCTCACCTTGCCAAGCACAATCTGGGCGCGTAACAGCGGCGCGAGAGGCGCCACGGTGCCACGTGGAATATTTGCGAATAATCCGGGCTGATAAATGCCTATGCCACTGAACGTAAATGCGGGGGTGTCATTGACTACTCTGCCATTGATTAAACCGAAATCCCCGTTGGGGTGATGTGCAGGGTTGTTTACTAACACCAGATGTGCGGTATCGCCGCTTGCTTTGAGTGCAGCTGCACGGTCGGGAAGTTGAGCAAAATCATAGTCGCAGTAGATATCGCTGTTGATGACGGCAAACGGCGCATCACCCAATAACGGCAATGCATTAGCAATGCCGCCCGCCGTTTCAAGAACGGGATTTTCTGCCGAGTAGCGGATGCGTACGCCGAACTGGCCGCCATCTCCTAACGCAGCTTCGATTTGATGGCCGAGATGCGCGTGATTTATTACCAGGTCACGGATGCCCGCTCTTGCCATGTTCTCGATATGCCACGCAATGAGCGATTTGCCACCGGCTTGCAATAAGGGCTTGGGCGTGTGGTCGGTGAGCGGACGCATGCGTTCACCGCGCCCGGCGGCCAGTAGCATGGCTTTCAAAAGGTGTACCCCACGACCGGTTGCCTTTTCTCCAGCGTATCCAATATATTCAGTAGCGGCTTTAAATCCACGTAGCGTTCACAAGCACGGCGCAAATAATCCATTACCAGCGGTAAGTCTTTCAGATAACCGTCCTTGCCGTCCCGGTGATACAGACGCGCAAAGATGCCCAATACTTTCAAATGCCGCTGCACGCCCATCCATTCATAATCCCGGAAGAAATCGGAAAAGGAACTGTGCACCGGCAGTCCGGACTTGCGCGCTTTTTCCCAATAGCGGATCAGCCAATCCAGCACTTCGGCTTCTTCCCAATGAATGTAAGCATCTTTAAATAGCGAAGCTAAATCATATGTAATCGGCCCATAGACCGCATCCTGAAAGTCTAAAATACCCGGGTTAGGTGTGCTGACCATCAAGTTACGTGAATGGTAATCACGGTGAACAAACACCTGTGGCTGCGCCAAATTGTTTTGAAGAATGCGCTGAAACACGGTTTCCAATGCCGCATTTTGTTTATCGTCCAGCGTGACCTGCAAATGTTTAGCGACATACCATTCCGGAAACAGGTTCATTTCGCGCAAAAGTAGCGCCTTATCGTAGGATGGCAGTTCAAATTCGCGGCTCGCCAGCTGAATAGTGATCAACGCATCGGTGGCGGCACCGTATAATTCGAGTGCATTACTGGCATCAAGTGCTTGCAGGTAAGTGGTGCTGCCCAAATCAGTCAGCAACAAAAAACCTTGTTCCATATCCTGTTCCAGCACCTGCGGCACATGTACGCCTGCCGCACCAAACAGTTGGGCGATGTGAATAAACGGGCGACAATCCTCATTTTGAGGCGGCGCGTCCATCACTATCAGCGTGCGCTCGGCGAACGTAGCGCGAAAGTAGCGGCGGAAACTGGCGTCGGCAGATGCTGGCGAAATATTGAATAAACTATCGGGAAACTTGCTATGCAGCCATGTTTTAATCTGTTGTTGACGTTTCATTATTGATTTTGGATTGCCTAAATCGTGGATTTGTGCGATTTTAGCACCTTAATTTATCGACCCTGCTCCATGCATTTGCGCCTTAACCTCGTTGCGCTCTCCCTGCTCAGCATTTTTACGCCTATGGTTTATGCCGAAGGCGAAGGCGAAGTATTGCTGCTGAAACTGGATCGTACCTTCATGAATTTGCCAAAGGGCAAAGAAGAGACCCCTGCTTTCATTTCGGCACAGCGCGTGGAAGGTCAGAATGAAAACCAGATCGTTGCTAGCGGCGAGGTCGAGTTGCGCAAGCGCGGGCAGGCTATATTCGCCGATCACGTGGTCTTTGAGCAAACCAGCCAAGACCTGGTTGCCGATGGCGCGGTGCGCGTGGAACAGATCGACATCAAAATGCAGGGCCCGCATGTCAAGCTTAATCTGGATACAAATATCGGCGATATGACGAAGCCGGTGTTTCAGATGACCGTCAACAAATCGCGCGGGAGCGCCGATATCCTGCATATGGAAGGCCGGCAGAAATACACCGTCCAGAACGTGGCCTATACCACCTGCCCCATAGGCAACGACGACTGGACGCTCAAGGCGAGCCAACTGGAAATTGACAGCGACCGCCAAGTGGGGGTGGCACGCAACGCTCGCGTGGAGTTTCTGGGCATGCCTATTCTGTATATGCCGTGGATGGATTTTTCGCTCAGTGACAAGCGTCAATCCGGTTTTCTTAGTCCGGTGTTCGGTAGTACAGCAAAGAGCGGCAGTGAATTGACGCTGCCCTATTACTGGAACATCGCGCCCAACCGTGATGCAACCATTGCGCCGCGCGCAATGGTCAAACGGGGACTGATGCTTAACAACGAATTTCGCTATCTGGACAAAAATTATGCCGGTGAGGCTCATCTGGACATATTACCCAATGATGCGCTTACCAACAGCACCCGTTTACACACATCGCTCAAGCATACGCAGAACTTGGGTTATGGGTTTAGCGCATCGACAAACTTCAACTATGTTTCAGACGATGCCTATTTCCGTGATCTGTCGAACACCGTAAGTAGTACGTCACTAACCAATCTGGAGCGCGAAGGTGTACTGTCCTATGGCGGTGGCTGGTGGAATGCATCGGCACGGATGCAGAGCTATCAAACCTTGCAGGATCCGACCGTGCCAGTGGCGGAGCCCTATCGACGCTTGCCGCAAATAACCTTGGGCGCGCTACGTCCGCTGGCTGGGGCAAATATGGCGTTTACCGGAGAATTTGTAAGTTTCAGCCATCCCACTTCCGTTAATGGGCGGCGTCTGGTGATGTATCCCAGCATGAGCTACCCGCTAATTACTACACCCTCATTTTTTGTGACCCCAAAAATTGGCGTGCATTACACCTATTATTCGCTGGGTGCAAACAATTTGGGGGCGCTGCCCGATACTGCCCGCACCTTGCCGATTGTCAGCCTGGACAGCGGCATGGTGCTGGAACGTGATTGGAGTCTGGGCGGAAAAGGTTACGTACAGACCTTGGAACCGCGCGCTTATTTCTTGTACATCCCCTATCGCAATCAAGACCTGCTGCCGAATTTTGACACAGCCCAAGCCGACTTCAACTTTGCCCAGATGTTCACCGAAAATCGTTTTTTCGGTAGCGACCGCATCGGTGACGCCAAACAAGTAACGCTGTCGCTTACCTCGCGCCTGCTTGATGCCAATACCGGTGCGGAACGGTTGCGCGTAGCCATCGGTCAGCGCTTCAGCTTTACGACACCACAGGTAAATCTGCTGACCCCCGAACAAGTTACCAACAATAAATCGGACATTTTGCTTGCTGTCTTAGGTCAAGTCACACCCAAATGGTCGGTGAACAGCGCCTTCCAGTACAACCCCAACATGGGGCGCGGAGAGAAATTAAACATGGGAGCGCGTTACCAGCCGGAAAGTGGCAAAGTGCTCAACCTGGGTTACCGCTTTACGCGCGACAGCCTGAGACAGGTGGACATATCCACCCAGTGGCCATTGTGGAGGCGTTGGAGCGCGATGGCACGCTGGAATTATTCCCTGCAGGATAACCGTGTTTTGGAGCTGCTGGGCGGGCTCGAGTATAATGAAAACTGCTGGGCAGCACGACTGGTGGTACAACGTTTTGCCACTGCCACCAATGAACTTTCAACCGGTATCTTTATGCAATTGGAATTAAATGGTTTGGTCAGGGTAGGTTCCGACCCATTGAATACATTGCGCCAGAGCATTGCCGGCTTTACCAAAGTGAACCAGCCCATAGTTGCAAGCCCAGAGCAGGGATTACGCTAACAAATTCTCACTTAGGAAATCAAAGATATTATGCTGCATATCAAGTTGATGCTGGCACTCATTCTGTCGCTAGCCTGCACGACAAACGTCTCCGCAGCTGGCTTACGCAAAACCACCGATACAACGAAAAAACTCAAGGCGCAAACTGAGCCTGCACCTGCTGTCGCTGATTTGCCTGCACCGGTCGTATCGAAAAAAATCACATCGCAAACTGAACCTATATTGGTCGATCAGATTGTTGCTGTAGTGAACAACGACGCGATTACCCGCTACGAACTTGAAGACCGGCTCGGCACCATAGAGCGTCAATTGAAAA
Source organism: Candidatus Nitrotoga sp. CP45 (assembly GCA_945874105.1). Taxonomy (GTDB): domain Bacteria; phylum Pseudomonadota; class Gammaproteobacteria; order Burkholderiales; family Gallionellaceae; genus Nitrotoga. The sequence continues at coordinate 75,529 of CAMCFJ010000006.1, forward strand.
AACAGGGCACAGCGTTACCTGACACAGCGATGTTGAAAAAACAGATACTGGAGCGCATGATCACGGAAGTATTGTTAGCCCAATTTGCCAAGGAAACCGGCATTCGCATTGATGATGTCCAGCTCGACAAAACCTTGCAGCGCATCGCAAAGGAAAATAAATTTCCTTCGCTGGCCGAATTTCGCGTTCAACTGGAGAAGGAAGGTGTGGACTTCAAAAAGTTTCGCGAGGAAGTTCGCGGCGAAATTATTTCCGCTCGTCTGCGTGAGCGCGAAGTAGACAGTAAACTGGTGATTAGCGAGGGCGAAGTCGATAACTACCTTATTAACCAAACCAAGCAAATAGGTAAGGGGGAGGAATTCCGTTTAGCGCACATTTTGGTACTGGTGCCTGAACAGGCCAGTGCCGATAAAATCCAGACTACCCGACAACGCGCCGAGCAAGCCTTGGCGCAATTGCGCGGTGGTGCGGAATTCGCTCAGGTGGCGGCCGGGTTTTCTGATGCCAAGGATGGCTTGGAAGGCGGCAATCTGGGCTGGCGATCGGCTGACCGTACGCCTGCCATTTTTCTGGAAATACTGAGGAAGATGTCTCCCGGCGAGACCAGCCCGGTATTTCGCAGCCCTAACGGTTTCCACATCCTCAGGCTGATCGAGAAACGCAGCAAAGAGAATCCAGTGGTTATCTCACAGACCCAGGCACGTCACATCCTGATCAAAACCAGTGAACTGGTGCCAGAGAATGAAGCCAAAAGCCGTCTGATAGTTATCAAACAGCGCATCGAGAAGGGCGCTGATTTTTCCAAGCAGGCCAAACTTTATTCCGAGGACGGCAGTGCCGCGAAGGGCGGCGATTTAGGCTGGCTTTCACCCGGCGAAACGGTGCCTGAATTTGAGACCGCAATGAATCAATTGGAGGTCGGGCAGATGAGTAGCGTCGTGCAGTCACCCTTCGGTTGGCATCTAATTCAGGTATTGGAACGCCGCAGCACCGATGTCAGTGTGAAAGAGAAAAAGAAGCAGGCGCAATTGGCGATACGTGCCGAAAAATCCGACGCTGCCTATCAGGACTGGCTGCGCCAGTTGCGCGACGGGGCGACCATCGAATATCGCCTCGAACCAGCGCTCTGATGGCGCAAACCGCGTTGTTGGCTGTTGCCACCGGCGAGCCCGCTGGCATAGGCCCCGACCTATGTTTGCAATTGGCCCAACAGGGGCAGGCACTGGTGGTGCTGGCCGACAAGAACCTGCTGCAACAACGCGCAGCGCTGCTTGGGCTAAATGTTCAATGGCATGATTATGATCCGCAGCACATATCGCCTCTGCCGTCCGGGCATTTGCGCGTGCTGCATGTGCCGACGGCACAACCCGTTCAGGCCGGCCAGCTCAATCCAGCCAACAGCCCTTATGTTCTCAATCTGCTAACCCGCGCGATGCAAGGTTGCCAGTCGGGCGAATTCGCTGGCATGGCCACCTTGCCGGTACACAAAGGTATCATTAACGATGCTGGCATTTCGTTCACTGGACACACTGAATTTCTAGCGGAAAAGTTGCATGCCAAGCAAGTGGTCATGATGCTTGTGGGCGGCGGCCTGCGTGTGGCGCTAGCCACCACTCACCTGCCTTTGCGGCAGGTAGCCGACGCCATTACGCCTGCATTATTGGAAAATGTGCTGCACGTCATTCAACGTGATCTTATGCGGCGTTTCGGCATTGCCAAGCCTCGCATTCTGGTTGCCGGACTCAATCCTCATGCAGGTGAGGGCGGCTATCTTGGACGCGAAGAAATCGACATCATGATTCCGGTGCTGGATCGATTGCGCGCGCAAGGCATGAATGTCAGCGCCCCCCTACCCGCCGACACGCTTTTTACCCCGCACCGGCTTGCACAATGCGACTGCGTGCTGGCCATGTACCACGACCAAGGGCTACCGGTATTGAAGCACGCCAGTTTCGGGCGGGGAGTGAATGTGACGCTGGGCCTGCCCATCATTCGTACTTCCGTGGATCACGGTACCGCGCTGGAACTGGCCGGTAGTGGGCGCGCCGAGGCAGGCAGCATGCTTGAAGCGATTCAAATGGCTGCATATATGGCACAACACGAAAGACCGCATGATCCAGCCCTCCCTTGATCGAGAGATCGTTATCCTCGCGAAAGCAGAAATGAAAATTTCCTGGTACTTCTATGCATAAAGCACGTAAAAGGTTTGGTCAAAATTTCCTGGTGGATGAGCAAATCATCGCCGACATCATCCGCGTCATCCGCCCGGAAGAAGCGGACATCATGGTGGAAATCGGCCCTGGCCTGGGTGCGCTGACTCGACCTTTGCTGCAGCGACTTAATCAGCTGCATGTAGTGGAGATCGATCGCGATATTATCGCGCGCCTGGAAAATGACTACCCGCAGGATAAGCTGATCATCCATGCGGGCGATGCACTTAAATTTGACCTGGCGCAATTGGCCGCGCCCTTGCGCATTGTCGGCAATCTGCCCTATAACATTTCTTCCCCGCTGCTGTTCCACTTCTCAGACTACAGCGAACGCATACGAGACATGCACTTTATGTTGCAGAACGAAGTAGTGGAGCGCATGGTGGCTGAACCATCAACCCCAGCCTATGGCCGCTTATCGGTAATGCTGCAATACCGCTTCCACATGGAAAAGTTACTCGACGTCCCGCCGGAATCTTTTCGTCCCTCACCCAAAGTGGATTCCGCCATTGTGCGCATGATCCCGCTGCCAGCGAGCGAAATGCTGGTGCAAAACGAAAAATTATTTGCACAAATTGTCGCCGCAGCCTTCGGTCAACGGCGCAAGACCCTGCGTAACACGCTCAAGGCCTATTTGACGGAAGATGATTTCGTCCGGCTGGGAATAGATGCGCAACTGCGCGCGGAAAACCTTGGGGTACAGGAGTTCGCGCGCATCACCAATGAATGCAGTTGACGAGACCAGCGTCTTGGCTTGGATCATGAAAAATCAATGATTACTTGGACTCATCTACCATAACCCCTTATCTGCCAAGGCGCATGGGTGTCTTTTAGGACGCCGGTAGGCTCGCCGTACCTTGAGAATAAAGGGTTTTCAGTTTTTAACTGGAAGCCCTTTATTTATTGGCGCGCCCGGAACGATAAATCTGGGCACTGGCAAGAAGTCATCGCTCTGATAACATTTTGCTCTTCGTCTGGCCGTTTACGAATGAAGGGTAGCTATTGGCAACCGAGTGCCTTTGCTTAAATTGTTTTATTTACAAGGGTAATCCCTGTATTCAATTTTCCCATCCTTGGTACATTTAACAATTTTTCCCATTGTCACTTCTCCCTGTAATACGGGAGCGGGTTGTGCCTGTGTACTGGTTACTGATGTTAATGTTGAAGCTGGCTGTTTCTCTTGCTTCACTATCGGGGCTTGCTTAATTGTGAGCGTAAAAGTTTTTTGCTGGCTTTTCATATAGTTGATTGCCATTATTGAACAGGCAAGGATCAGCAAGCACATAAAAATTACTCCCCAAAGGACGCGCAGCTTATTTTTTCTGACCGCTTTAGCTTTATTTTCGTAGTCTTGCTGAAATTTTGGATATTTAAATCCCATGCTCTTACCCTAAAATTTGTTGCTACACTTTCCAAAAGCACCCTTGAAGTTTGACCACTCATGGCCGATTTTTGCCTGTCGCGCCCGAAGAGATAAATTCGGGTGCTGAGAATCTGTAATCTTATCCCCTTGAATCATTTTCAAAGATATGGATAATAAAATGCCATGTACCCCACGCTAGACCACCAGCGATAAATAGGGAGAAATCATACAACATTCCGGTTATATGGGCTGAATACACCCAAATGTGATAGGCAATAAACGCGGCAAATGCCCCCCGTACCGCTGTTAAGTTTGCCCGTTTTGCGTAGGCAAAATTTCTTGAGCGTACTTGCTGAATTCTTTGGGCAGTTATCGAGTCTCGCGGAATAAGTCCTCTTTGCGAAATTTCATTAAGATTGTCCAAACCCTTTGAATCCTTGCTATATTTGTAATACTCGTTATCGTATGCCCGTCGGTATAGATCGGCAGACTCAGCAAAGTCACCTCTCTCATACAATATAGTGGCAAGCGCATCACAGAATTGACCTAGATTCCATGCATCGAGGCTACCCTCACTTATATACTTTCGGAGCAATGCTTCATTTTTGAGCAGTGATCTAGAGGCTACCCTACTCCGTGGCATGCTCAGCCCTCCACGTATATTCTGCTCACCGTCTTTTCCCTGAGCTTCCGCTCTTCGATACCACTCAAATACCTGAGCAGAATCCTTTGGCACGCCTTTCCCTTCCCTATAACATGAAGCAATGGCTCTTTGCGCGTCGGCATAACCCTGTTCTGCCGCTTTGCGAAACCACCATGCTGCCTGCACGTCATCATGAGAAACTCCCAATCCTTTGCTATAAAATACGCCCATGGTAAACCGTGCATGAGCATCTCCTTGATCTGCCGCTTTGAGATACCATTGTGCTGCTAGCTCATCATTCTTGGGCACTCCCTTTCCACTGCTATAAAGAAAACCCATAGCGCTTTGCGCGTGAGCATCCCCTTGATCTGCCGCTTTGCGAAACCACTGTGCTGCCAATTCATCATTCTTTGGCATTCCCTTGCCACTGCTATAAAGAAAACCTATAGCGCTTTGCGCGTGAGCATCCCCTTGATCTGCCGCTTTGCGAAACCATTGCACTGCTAGTTCATCATTCTTTGGCACTCCCACACCACCGAAGTAAAGTGTGCCCATGGGTGCTTTGAGCGCAAGCGTCACCCTGACCTGCCGATTTACGAAACCACTGTGCTGCCTGCACATCATCCTGTGGCACGCCCATACTACCGAAATAAAGAGAGCCCATGACTCTTTGAGCACAAGCGTCCCCTTGATCGGCCGCTTTGCGCCACCACTGCGCTGCTTGTACAACATCCTTTGGTACAACCTGCACTTCGCTGCGAGGTTGACTTCCTTCATCTAATTGTAAAAGCGGGGGATTATTCTGTGCATATTCGTTCACATGCTGGCTTTCTGTTGCTGGCCGAGGTGGAGCCTTAGATGTTGGATGCACGATACGTGGCTTAGCTGGCATCATCTCTAGCTTCATATCGTATGTTGCTCTTTTATCTGAGTTGGAAAGTAAGTCGTAAGCCAATTTGATGATAACGAGCTCGTTTTTTATATCTTGGGCGCCCAGATCATGGCGTTCTTTATGTTTGGTAAGCAGTTCTGTGTATGCGGCATCAAGAACGCTTTGCGATGCATTCTGCGGTACGTCAAGAATTTGATAGAGATTTTGTTTCATGGCACATTCTGATATTTCTGATTGGCTTGAGTACAGAATTCGTCAAGTCCATATGCAAGCTTTCGGGCGATTCGCTCAGTGACATCAATTAACGGCAGACGGTATGTGCCGCCAGTAACGCGATACTCAAATCGCTTGTTCAGATAGTCGTAGTTGAGTAATTCGAGCACTCCTTTCTCTACCTCATCGATTAAAACCTCATTTTCAAGTCCTCGTTTTATTGCCTCATCCAAAAGAGCTTCAAGATCATGTCCAAATTTTTTACGCTTTAGTTCACCCTTAGTCATTCCGCACGTTAGAAGGAATGCCTTCAGAGACAATTCTATGGAACGTCCAAAAAGAAAGTATGAAGGGAGCGAAACATGCTTGGTTTTATTGAGCACGAGTTCCGCAGCAGCGAGAAATTCTTTCGCATGACAAAGAAAACCGGATGGCGTTTCTTGTGGCTGGCTCATGAATACCTCACAGTTATTCATTTACGCTGAAGGTTAGTATTGTTGAAACTTGAAAAGTATGCGAGTTGCTTTAACGCGGCTAAACTGTCTGTTGACTGTTCTGTATTACACCCCCGTCCAAGTAACACGGGGGCTATAAATACATTTACCACGCAATCTAGCAGTAAAACACCCTCTCTCCTAGAATAAAAATATCAAGCCCGGTATCTATCGAGCTTGGTGGCAAACAAAATATCATTCACTTGCCAAGGTGCTTGCAGGCCACGCGCCCTGCTGAATAAAATAGTAGCGCTCATGATCGCATTGCCCACTAAAAATCACATAGAGCCGAAATCGAAATTTTCGCTATACTCGGCAACGGCAGTGTGCGTTGACCGATTGAATAACCATAACGGAGATCAGCATGGTGAAGCCTACTTTGGTGTTGACAGCGGGTGCGTTACAGCGGCGCGCCTTTCTCAAACTTCTCAGGCAGGCTGGTACCTTGGGCGCTGCAACCGCATTCGGCAGCACGGCATTGACGGCACTTGCTGGAGAATCCGGTAACGTCACGCTGCCGTTCGAAAATGGTGAGCGTGATCTCGTCGCATTCCCGCAAAAGCGTCCGCTGATCTTGCTCAATGCCCGTCCGCCACAGCTGGAAACCCCATTCAGCGTATTCAATGAAGGGGCGATCACGCCCAACGACGCGTTCTTCGTACGCTATCACTGGAGCGGCATCCCCACCTCGATCGATGCGTTGAGCTATCGCTTGCGCATCGGCGGCAACGTCAACACGCCGCTCAGCTTGTCGCTCGCCGACCTCAAGCAAATGGCCGATCCGGTCGACTTGGTCGCCGTCGACCAGTGTTCCGGTAACAGCCGGGGCCACTTTACGCCGCGCGTCAACGGTAACCAGCTTTCGAACGGTGCCATGGGTAACGCACGCTGGACTGGCATCCCGCTGCGCAAGGTGCTGGAAAAATCGGGCATCAAAGCAGGCTCGGTGCAGGTCGCATTCAATGGCCTCGACACGCCGCCCGTAGGCAATGCGCCCGATTTCATCAAGGCACTTAATATCGATCACGCGCTCGACGGTGAAGTGATGTTGGCGTGGCAAATGAACGGCGCCGACCTGCCCCTGCTGAACGGCTACCCCGTGCGGCTGGTCGTCCCCGGCTATTACGGCACTTATTGGGTGAAGCACTTGTCCGACATTACGGTAACCGGCAAGGTGTTCGATGGATTCTGGATGAGCAAGGCCTATCGCATCCCGGACAATCAGTGCGCCTGCATCGAACCGGAAAAAGCGACCGTCAAGACCATACCGATCAACCGCATGAATGTACGCTCGTTCATAACCAGCTTGACCAATGGCATGCAGATCAAAAGCGGGCGCCAGACCATCGTGCGCGGGATCGCTTTTGATGGCGGGTACGGCGTGACCGAGGTTGCGTTTTCGCCCGACGGCGGCCAGAACTGGCAGGCCGCCCAACTGGGCAAGGATCTGGGCAGGTACTCGTTTCGCGAATGGAGCGTGGCGTTCACGCCAAAACACAAAGGGAGCCACGAATTGCTGGTGCGGGCGGTCAACCGGATCGGTCAGGGCCAGCCGCTTAGCCCGTTGGTAAACCCCGGCGGCTATATGCGCAATGTGGTCGAGTCGACCCACGTAGTTGCTGTTTAAGGAGAAACGCATGAGATACGCCCTGATTCGCATCCTGCTGGCGGCTAGCGCCCTCGCACCCTACTCTGCAACCGCCGTCGATATCCAGCTGCCGCCTGAAACCGCCGTGTTCAAGCCGAGCGAGCTGCCCGGCTACATGCTGGCCCAACGCAATTGCATGACTTGCCACTCGGTTCATTACATCCAGTCGCAGCCGCCCACTTCGCCACGCAGCTATTGGGAGGCCACCGTCAAGAAAATGAGGGTGCCGTTTGGCGCAAAGCTTGCAGATGAAGATATTCCTGCAATCGTCGACTATCTGGTCAAAACCTATGGCGCCGAACGCAGCAGCGGGACGATGGCACACAACACAGCGGACAAACCGGCGACTGTCGCGCCCACGCCGCCGCCTGGCCCAGCCGACGCAAAAGCTCTGCTCGCTGCCAACAACTGCTTGGGATGCCATGCGATCGACAAGAAGATCGTAGGGCCAGCCTTCAGGGACGTGGCGGCGAAATATGCTTCCAAGGCCAACGCAGCTGCGCTGGTAGCGCGCAACATCCGCGATGGTGGCTCCAACAAATGGGGGCCGATATCAATGCCGGCGTTTGGGCATCTTAGCGAGGCTGAGGCCGGTGCCCTCGCACATTACGTCCTGTCTCAATAGCTTTTTCCAGCGCGTTGTTCGGGCCAATATCTGTCGGGGCGGGGCGGGTAAATTCGGTAAAATGATTTACCCTGATTTTAGTACCACCGATATTGCACCTGGATCAACACCAAACACCGTCAAGGTGCATGGACAACCCACTTTTTGATGCATACGGACTTGTTCTAAGGGTGCATGAAGGGTACTATCTACCACATGAAAACACTAATCTTCCCCATGAAAAACCTAATCATAACTTTGGCATCATTGTTGTTAACTTTGAATGTGGCGACGGCGGATACGCTGAAGAAGGCTGCGGTGCCAAGCGCCGCGCCGGTAATATTACCTCCTGGTTACAGCGTCCATGGCAAGCTCACTTGGGCACCCATTACATCCGCCGTTGTTACCTTGGCTGAGGCCAAGAATATCTGCGCATCATCCACGGCACTGGGATACAAATGGCGTCTGCCAACCAAAGACGAGCTGGTCGCACTCACTCGGCAAGATGGAATTATGCCAGGTGTTCGTCAGGAGAATATTTACCACTCTGATGCTTCAGCACTACGTGCCCAGGGTTGGACGCTGTACGACGTTTGGTCATCCACGCCCGGCACTATGTTTGGAGTCCAGTTTATCGTTAACCTGGAAGGCGGCATCGTTAACTACGGTGACGAAAACGGTCTCAGCCACGTGTCTTGTGTTAAGTAATTGTGTGACCCAGCAGAACCATTACCGTTCACGGTGAGCTGGTCGAACCGCTAGTCCCGCGCCAATACCCGCCTTTGAGAAGGTCTTCAGTCCTGCAACAAAGTCGAAGGGTCAGTCCGAACGAATTATTGTAATTGTTTTAACGGAACGGTACATTAGCACGCTTGGCTGGAGGAGGCTTATAACGACAGATGAGCCTGCTGCAGGTAAGCTCACAAAAGCCATCCCTATCATTTTATAATGCCAAGTGAGGTGCTCAAGTTGTATCTACTGAAAAGTCTTTCCCGCTCATCGTTGCTAGCGTTCTGCATTATTACTACACCAGCACTAGCTTCCAGTGTCGTTGAGTTCTACAACACCAACCTCGACAACTACTTCATCACCGCCGACACAAGCGAAGCTGCGCAGATCGATGGTGGCAGCGCGGGGCCGGGCTGGATACGCACCGGCAATACCTTCGAGTCAGGCGGCAGCACCCCCGTCTGTCGTTTCTACGGCAGCCAGTCGCCTGGCCCCAATTCACATTTTTATACGGCTGATTCGGCGGAATGCCAAGGGCTGAAAGATCAACAAATCCCTGCGGGGGATCCGCGCAAACTCACCATAAAGAGCTGGAACTTCGAGAGCTTGGATTTTGTCTCTACCCCGCCGACTAATGGCTCTTGTCCTGGCGGGACTGTGCCAGTTTACCGTGCCTATAACAATGGATTCTCGCGTGGCGTTGATTCCAACCACCGCATCACCAGCAGCCTTGCCGCCATACAACAGGTAGTGGCTCGTGGTTGGAACAACGAGGGTGTGGTGATGTGCGCACCCGGTAGTGGAACAGATGATGGTGGTGGAAATAACGCTGATGATGGTGGTGGAAATAACGCTGTCGATCTGTCGTCTCTGCAAGGGTCATACAGTATAACCGCAGACAAGTTTGTTACTGGAGACAGCTGCCCAAGCTTAGGCGAGCTTAGCGGAGCCGAGACTTTCCCTGCTACTGTTACGACGAGTGGGAACACCGTGACGATTATAATCGACGCTGGCGGCGACTCCTGCACTGCCAATTTAACTTATGTTTCCGGCAACAGTACGTCCGGTTTTAATTTGAACGGTTCCATGTTGTGTAGTAGTTCAGGATCAGCGAACATGACTGCCACAAACTTAAGAAAAATCAATAATCAACCGCATGGCAGCTTAACCGTATCTGTGCCGGGTTGTGCATGGACGGATACATTTTAACGATTTGCCTGAACATATTTGCATAATAGCCGGGAAACTCCCGGCTTTTTTGCGCCCAGAAATAGCGGCTGTTCAATGCGCCGCTTCCCAATTCTCGCCTTCACCCAGTCCAACTTCCAGCGGCACCTTTAACTCGGCCACGTGGCACATTAGCCCAGGCAGATTTTCTTTTACTAGCGCCAATTCATTCGTCGGCACTTCGAGCACCAGCTCATCATGAACTTGCATGATAAGTCGAGTATGCATTTGTTCGCGCTCTATCCAATTTTGTACTGCGACCATTGCCAGTTTGATTAAATCTGCTGCGGTGCCCTGCATGGGTGCGTTAATGGCGGCACGTTCGGCGGCTTGGCGGCGCATGCCGTTGCCGCCGTTGATTTCTGGCAGCCACAATCTGCGCCCAAACACCGTTTCCACGTAGCCTTGCTGCTTGGCTTGCTGGCGCGTGCGCTGCATGTAGTCGGCCACACCGGGATAGCGCATGAAGTAGAGGTCTATATATTGCTGCGCGGCGCTACGCTCGATATTAAGTTGTGAAGCCAGGCCGAACGCGGACATGCCGTAAATAAGGCCGAAGTTGATGACCTTGGCATAACGTCGTTGCTCATTGCTCACCGCCTCCAGCGGGGTAGAAAAAACTTCTGCCGCAGTGGCGCGATGGATGTCCTCTGCATTCGCGAATGCCCTGAGCAAGCCCTGATCACCGGAAAGGTGAGCCACGATGCGCAATTCGATTTGCGAATAGTCGGCCGAGACGATGCGGCTAGCGGGCGGTGCGATGAACGCTTCGCGAATGCGGCGTCCTTCCGCTGTGCGCACCGGGATATTCTGCAAGTTGGGCTCGCTGGAAGCCAACCGTCCGGTCACTGCCACAGCCTGCGAGTAGCTGGTATGTACGCGCCCGGTTTTGCGATCCACCATTTGCGGCAGCTTGTCGGTGTAAGTGGATTTAAGTTTCGCCATGCCGCGATATTCGAGCAGGAGTTTGGGCAGCGGGTAATCCAGCGCCAGTTCCTGCAACACTTCTTCGTCAGTAGAGGGCGTGCCAGTGGGCGTTTTTTTCTTAACGGGCAGGCCGAGTTTATCGAACAAAATTTCCTGGACTTGCTTGGGCGAGTTGAGATTAAATTTCTGCCCCGCCGCCGCGTATGCCTGCGCCTCAATGTTAAGGAGTTTCTCGCCCAGTTCGCGGCTCTGTCCCGCCAGCTTGTCGCTGTCTATCAATACGCCATTGCGCTCCATGATGTACAGCACTTGCCGTGCGGGTAGCTCAATATTGCGGTACACCTCATCCAGCCTGCCTTGCATCTTGATCTGCGAAATGAGTGCTTGATGCAGTTGCAGAACGATGTCGGCATTTTCTGCTGCGTAGTTTGTAGCGGTTGCCAAGTCCACTTGATCGAAGCAAATTTGTTTGGCGCCCTTGCCCACGACTTCGGCATAGCTCGTGGTCTTCACGCCGAGATGGCGCAGCGCCAGGCTATCCAAGTCGTGCGTCTTGTGGCTTTCCAACACATAGGATTGCAGCAGCGTGTCCTCGGCGATGCCGGCAAGCTGAATAGCATGGTTGGCAAAGATGTGCTGATCGTATTTGAGATCTTGTCCCAGTTTTTTGTGTTGTGCGCTTTCCAGCCACGGCTTGAGTTTTAATAGCACATGCTCACGGCTTAGTTGATCAGGTGCCCCGGGGTAGTGGTGCGCCAGTGGCAGGTAGCCTGCGTGGTGGGGTCGGATGGCAAATGAGATGCCCACCAGTTGGGCGTTCATCATGTCCAGCGCGGTGGTTTCGGTGTTCATGCTCACCAATTCGGCCTGCAGGAATTTTTCCAGCCAGGTGTCGAGTTGCGTTTCGGTCAGGATCGTTTCGTAATGTACTGTGACAGGCACAGGCGGGTCTTCAGCAAACATGCTGGTTTGCCGCATTTCACCCTCTTCCCCAACTTGTTTTGCCGTGGGCGAAGGCGCGGCAGAAGAAAGTTCGCGTAGCCAACTTTTGAAACCACAATGTTCAAACAAGCTGCGAAGTTGCGCATTGTCCTGTGGTGGCGCCACCAGTCCATCAAAGTGTACGGGCAATTCAACATCGCACTTTACGGTAATTAGCTCGCGGCCTCGCGGCAACCAATCCAGCGCATTGCGCAGGTTTTCCCCCACCACCCCGGAAATTTCGTGTGCATGTGCCATTAAATTATCCAGCGTGCCATATTGCGTTAGCCATTTGACCGCAGTCTTGGGGCCTACCTTGGGCACACCCGGCACGTTATCTACCGTGTCGCCAGTCAGGGTAAGATAATCGACGATGCGTTCCGGCGGCAAACCGAATTTAGCCAGCACACCCGCTTCGTCCAGCGTTTCATTGCTCATGGTGTTAACCAGTTGCACTTGGCTGTTTACCAGTTGCGTAAGGTCTTTATCGCCGGTGGAGATGATGCAGCGTGCGCCACCCACTGTTGCCTGCTGTGCCAGCGTGCCGATCACATCGTCCGCCTCCACTCCGTCTATCATCAGGATATTCCAGCCGGAGGCGGCGATTAGCTGATGCAGCGCTACAATTTGTGCGGCTAGAGGCTCTGGCATGGCAAGGCGATGCGCTTTGTAGTCGGCATATAAGTCATCGCGGAAGGTTTTGCCTTTGGCGTCGAATACGCAGGCGCTATAATCCGCCGGGTAATCGGCGCGCAAGCGGCGTAACATGTTAAGCACGCCGTAGATCGCCCCGGTCGGCTCACCATGCGGGCTGCGCAAGTCAGGCATTGCATGGAATGCGCGATAAAGATACGACGAGCCATCAACCAGCAGCAATGTTTTCATTTTTTGTAAAAGGGTTCTTCAATCATGAGCGATCAGTCCAAACTGCCTTCTTCAAAATTGCCTGACGTATGGAATTCAAAAGAGGCGTGGCGTGTGTTCGGCATTATGTCAGAATTCGTATCTGCCACTGACCGACTGAGTGTCATCCAGCCGGCCGTCAGCATTTTCGGTAGCGCACGCACCAAGCCGGATCATCCCTATTACAAAAAAACTGAAGAAATTGCACGGCAGCTATCCGACGCGGGGTTTTCCGTTATTTCGGGCGGTGGGCCCGGCATTATGGAAGCGGCCAACAAGGGCGCATTCTATGGCAAGTCACCCAGTGTAGGGCTGAACATCCAATTACCGCACGAGCAGCACAACAATCTTTATCAGGATATCAGCCAGACTTTCCATCACTTTTTTGTGCGCAAGGTCATGTTCGTTAAATTTGCCAGTGCCTATGTGGTCATGCCTGGCGGCTTCGGTACGCTAGACGAACTGATGGAAGCACTCACGCTGGTGCAGACCGGCAAGACACGGCGCATCCCCATCATTCTGGTGGGCAAAGAATTTTGGCGCGGCATGCTGGACTGGTTCCAACAAACACTGATTGCCGAAGGCATGATCAATCCGCAGGACATGGAGTTGATTCAGGTGATCGATAATGCAGAAGAGATAGTTAGCGCCATTTTTAATCATTATGAAACACGCGGCTTTGAGCTTTCTGTAGCTGAACGTGAAATGCAGCTGTACCTGTGATGGGCGCAAGGATGAAGGAACAAGCACAAAGAATGGGATGTTTTAAGAAGTCTTTTCCTTGCTTATCGGCTAGAATGCGGCCATAGAAAATCTCCGAAGGAATGTGATGCGCCTGATTATTACCTTATTCCTGAGCTGCCTGTTCAGCACGGTATCCGCCGCACCGAGACAGCTACCCGGCCTGCAGCCACTGCCGCCACCGCCCCGGCTTGATGCCAACGCCCATGAGGCCAATTTGTTGCCGTCGCCACTCCCATCGTCCGAATTGCCCATCGATGACCGCACGCAGGATCCTGCTCTGGGACAGGAAGTTACCATTACCAAGCAGGCTGAACAGACTGTGGAAGAATTCCGTTCCGGCGGGAAGCTTTATATGATCAAGATTACCCCGAAAGTTGGCCCTCCTTACTACTTGGTGGATGACCTTGGCGATGGCAAATTTTCACACCATCTAAACCTGGATCCAGGTTTTCGTCCACCACGCTGGGTTATCCATAGATTCTGATACGAGTTCCAAAATATGGCAGTTTTTACCCGTGTCACTGAATCAGAGCTTATCTCTTGGCTGGACGATTATTCCCTAGGCCAATTGCTGGAATTGCAAGGCGTTGCCTCGGGTATCGAGAACACCAACTACTTTGTCACTACCAGCAATGGCCGCTTCGTGCTGACGCTGTTCGAAAAACTTGCTGCCAGCGAACTGCCCTTCTACCTCAATCTGATGTCCCATTTGGCCCACCACGGCATCCCTTGCCCCAGCCCGGTGGCCAATCGGCATAACCAATTCCTGGGCGCACTGAATGGCAAGCCTGCGTGCATTGTCAGTCGCTTGTCAGGCAAGTCGTTGTTGCATCCCGAGGTGACCCACTGTGCCGCTATCGGCGAAATGCTGGGTCGATTACACAATGCAGCACGGAATTTTGCCGAAACCATGCCTAGCGCACATGATGCAACTTGGCGTGCCTATGCCGCGCAACAGGTAACCCCGTTTCTATCGCCGCAAGACGCATCGCTACTGGAAAGCGAAGTTGCTTTCCACAAAGAACACACGCTTGCCGCGCTACCGCAAGGCGTGGCCCACGCTGACCTATTCCGCGACAACGTACTGTTTGATGGTGCGTGCATCGGCGGCCTGATCGATTTCTATTTCGCCTGTAACGACAGCCTCTTGTACGATGTGGCCATCACCGTGAATGACTGGTGCATGGGCGCAGACAGCATTCTGGACGAAGCGCGCGCTCAAGCCCTTTTACAGGCCTACCATGCGGTGCGGCCAATGCAAGAAGAAGAACATATTGCCTGGCCAATTGCCTTACGTGCAGCAGCGCTGCGCTTCTGGCTGTCGCGCCTGTACGATATGCACTTGCCACGTGACAATGAGCTGGTACACGCACACAACCCCGATCAATTTAAATACATTCTGCAACGGCACATCGCCGCGAACAGTAATGTTATTTGGCTATAGCGAGGCAAAAATGGAAGCCCGAAAAGTAAATATTGCCAATGGCTGGCTATGGATAAAGCAGGGGTACTGGTTGTTCAAAAAAAGCCCGGTACTGTGGATTGTTCTAGCAGCAATCGGCGTAACGGGGCTACTCGGCATTGCCACCATCCCGGTGATCGGCGACCCGTTAGCCACACTGCTATTCCCGGTCCTGCTCGCTGGCTACATGGTAGGTTGCCATGCGCTGGAGCATGACGAAGAACTGGAACTATCGCATTTGTTCGCTGGATTCCACAACAATACTTCGCAACTGGTCACATTAGGCGGTATCAGCTTGATTAGCCAAATGCTGATATTAGGCGTGATGATGCTCACCGGCGGCGCTGCTCTGGTAACTATCCTGATGAGCGGCAAGCCGGTGGACAGCCCGGAAATACTGGTACAAGCCGCTGTAGGCGCGGGCATTGCACTAATGTTGGGCATGGCATTATTCAGCGTGCTGCTCATGTCGATGCAGTTTGCGCCGATGCTGATAATCTTTAACAAAATGTCGCCTGTTGACGCCCTGAAAACCAGCCTGCAAGCCTGCCTGCGCAACATCGTCCCGCTGTCGTTGTATGGCGCGATGATGTTCCTTTTCATGATGATCGCCACCATGCCAATAATGCTAGGCTGGCTGGTTCTACTGCCAGTGATGATTAGCTCAATGTATGCTATCTATCGTGATTTATTTCCGACTCCAACAGAACTGGCCATGGCGCTTGAGGGCGAAATAATTACACCCGACCAGTAACAACGCAGCTATGGATTCAACTTATAGTTGCAGTTGATCTAACAATCTAAACCACTTGGGTAAGTCGATACAGTAATCACAGTTACACCCATCATGGTGCTATTGGCGTAGCATAAAAGAACCCGCATTTTAGCGGGCCTAGAAGACTTTATTGGACTGCATCGGATGTTATATCGCCCATTGATGGCGCTGTGCGATCAACTGGAAGCCCAGCTCATTACCACCAAAACCGACGGCCGTCGCCTGCTCGAAGCCGTGCTGCACGACGCACTGGCTCCCGCAATGGAGGAGGCCGCGCTATGAGTCTGACAGTCGTCGAAGTACTAGAACGTTCCAAGCAAGGCCGAACCGAACCTTACATCTGCCGCTGCGATGATGGCATGGTGTATTTCGTCAAGGGTCGCTCCGCAACCAAATTTGAATTGATTGCTGAATGGCTATGCGCCCAGTTGGGCGAAGCTTTCGGGCTGCCCATTGCTTCGCATGCCATTGCCACTGTGCCAGATGAGTTAATCGACGCTGATTTGACGGGTAGACTGCGTGAATTGGGCGGTGGCGAGGCGTTCGCTTCGCAGCGGGTAGGTGCAGTGGAGTTGACCGAAACCCACCGCGAACTTGTGTCGCAAAAATTACGCCGGGATGTGATTGCTTTCGACTGGTGGGTGCATAACGGTGACCGAAATATGACCCCAAAGGGCGGCAACCCAAATTTATTATGGAACCCCGAGGCTGAAGGTTCCTTGGTCGTAATTGACCATAACCTAGCATTTGATTCTGAATTTTCGGCTACAGAATTCCTCAAGCTGCATGTATTTGCAGACGATATACCGGACATGTTCAGCGATTTCTTGCTCCGAAATGAATATGCAGCTCGATTTGCAGAGACTCTCGGCAAGTGGGATGAAATCTGCGATACTATACCCGCCGCTTGGCGATTTATTGATCCTGAGCGGACTATCCCGGTTGAATTTTCGATACCTGACATCAAAGTATTTCTTGACCGCGCTTTAACTGACACTTTTTGGAATCTACCAACATGAAGACCGCTTGCCATTACGCGATTGTTCGCTTCATGCCCTTTGTAGAGACGGGCGAATTCGCCAACGTCGGCGTGGTGCTGTTCGCTCCCAATGCGCGTTATTTCGGTTTTAAATTGCTGGGCAATCGTTATTCCCGTGTTACCCGCTTCTTTGAGCAGATGGATGCCAAGGTGTTTCGCGCGGCGATGCAGACTTGCAAGGACGAGTTGGTGCGTATCGATAGGATGCTCAAGCAGATGGGAACTGATCTCCGCTTCAAGGCACTGGATCGTGAAGGCACCTTGGCTTTATGGAACGAAGTGATCAAGCCGCGCGAGACGATGTTGCAATTCAGCGAATCTCGATTAGTGCTGGCTGGCAACGCACAAACTAAAGTGATAGAGCTGTTCGAGTATTACGTCGAACGCAACTTCGTAACTCCCGAACGTCAGGAACAACTTCTGGAGCGGGGGGTGCGCGGTTGGTTGCGTGATGCCAAACTAACTGATCAATTTCATCCTGCCCGTGTGGGCAATGAGGAATATCACGCGCAATTCCCGTTTGTCGCCGGGCCGGAAGATCATCCTGAGAGAGTTATCAAGCCGCTCAACCTGGGCTATGAAGACGCTGCTCGCATTATCGATCATGGAGGTAAATGGATTGTGCGTATCAATGCCCTAAAAAAACGCCAGTTACTTCCGAGAAAGGTGTTATTTGCGGTGGCTGGCCCGGATGATTCTTCGATACGCGGCAACGCAAAACGAGAAGTGATTGATGAACTCAGAAATACCGGCGTGATCGTCGTTCCCTACGGCGAAACTCAGTCCATCATTGCGTTTGCGAGGCAATAGGGTCATCGCCTACAGCGTCGTTTCTGGTCTGCTACAAGCCGATCATGTGGCTGATACAAAGATTACTTAACACTGCGCTGACACATGAGTAGTATGCTATGGCTAAAGTGGAAAGTTGCATTTTTGGGTTTTATTAGGATGGTCTCGCCAAGACAAAGCACTAATTGCGAGCGATTGTAGAAAATTTTGCTGTGCAACCATGAGTCAAATATTCAAGATCAAGCAGCTTTTGTATTCAGCGAGAGATAATCGTTGCTCGGCGCTTGTGCAGTGGCAAATTTGCTTGCCTTTCCATTGGAGCAGTTTGATCAGCTACGATAACTGGCATTGATCTTGACATAGTCATAAGAGAAATCGCAGGTCCATACTGTGGCAACTGCCGTGCCGCGATCCAGCATGACCCGAATGGTAATGTCGCTTTGTTGCATGATGCGCTGGCCATCTTCCTCGACATAGCTGGCGGCGCGTCCGCCATGTTCAGCTACTAGCACATCATCAAGATATAGCTTGAGGCGATGCACGTCGAGATCCTGCACATCGGCATAACCGATAGCAGCGAGGATGCGCCCAAGATTGGGATCAGAAGCGAAAAACGCAGTCTTGACCAAGGGGGAGCGTGCCACGGCATAGGCAATTTTCTTGCACTCCGCCACGCTCTTGCCCCCTTCAATTTGGACAGTAATAAACTTGGTCGCACCCTCACCATCACGCACGATGGCTTGCGCCAGCAATATGGCAACATCCGTGATTGCCGCCTGCAATTGCGCGAACGCTGAGCTTTTCACATCAACGATAGCTTGTGCACTACTCATGCCGGTGGCGATCACCATCAGTGCGTCATTGGTAGATGTATCGCCATCCACGGTGATGCAGTTGAACGAAGCATCACTGGCGTGGGACGCTAACTGTTGCAACAGAGGCTGCGCCACCGCCGCATCGGTAGCAATATAGCCGAGCATGGTAGCCATGTTGGGATGGATCATGCCGGAACCCTTGGCGATGCCGGTAATAGTGATAGTTACGCCATCGAGTGTGATTTGTTTGGACACCGCCTTGGCAACGATGTCAGTGGTCATGATGGCCTGCGCGGCATTAAGCCAGTTATCCTCGCGTAGTTCGGCTACGCAGGTTGGCAGCCCCGAGATCAACCGCGACAGCGGCAACGCCTCCATGATCACGCCGGTGGAGAACGGCAACACCTGTTCTGCCTCGCAATCCAGCAAATTGGCCACTTCGGCACAGGTGGCACGCGCCGCAGCCAGCCCCTGCTCACCGGTACCAGCATTAGCGTTACCCGTATTCACCACCAGTGCACGCACGCTTTTGTTCGCAACCAGATGTTCGCGTGCCACAATAACCGGCGCGGCGCAGAAGCGGTTTTGCGTGAATACTCCCGCCACCGTGGCTTGCGCGGTCAGGTGCATGAGCAGCAAATCCTTGCGCCCGGGCTTCTTGATGTTGGCTTCCGCCGTGCCCAGCAGCAAGCCTTTAACAGGCAGCAGAGCACTTGAAAGAGGGGATTGCAGATTAACTGGCATGACTCTAGACCATAGGTTTCATAAATTCATACGATGGGTGCATGGCAATATTTACCAGGCAATAAATATGAAGAAGCGGTGTGAATATTCATGTGAAGAACTAAACAACCTGTTGCATGGAAACATATCAGAGACCAGCGCGGATGTGCTTCACATTTAGAGCGTTCGGATGAGCCGCTAGTAGCGACCACCTTGTTGGTAAATGTAGTTGCTCATTTCTACGGATTGCATATTCATGCGCCTCACAATGCCGTGCACGTGACGCACGATACCGCGCATTACATAGTAGACGATGGCGGGGTTGGTGCTGAGAAAAGATTCCAGATGGGAGCGGTCCAGTAATAGCATTTTGCTGTCTGTTTTGGCCACCACAGTCGCGCTGATCTGCGCGGCACTTCCACCAACAAACGTGATGATGCCAGCCAAATCACCGGGCTGTAGCAGATGCAAGGTAGCTTTTTCACCGCCAAGAGTGGCTGTCGCCTCAACCTCGCCAGTAGCAAGGATCATCAGCGTATTTCTAAGCGTACTGTTACCAGGCCGGAGAAGATATTCACCCGCTTTGTACTCATGCACTGTAATAATATTTGCCAATGCTTCAATTTCGGCATCGCGCAACTCTTCAGTCAGCGTGGAGTTACGCAGGGTCTGCAAAATCAGGTCATCGGTCGTCATCGTGATCTCCCACCAATAATAACTACATCAAGTTAACTTGCCATGGCACTGCTTGTATTTTTTGCCGGAACCACAGGGGCATGGATCATTGCGTCCAGGTTTTTTGTTAGCGCGTACAAATGGTTTGTGCTCTGCCTCACCATCCTCCGCAGCCAATGCCTCTTCATAATCGGCATGATGATACTGCACATTTTCCGGAGCGTGGGGTGCTTCTACCGCTTCAATATCCTGTTCGTTGCGGATGTGCACGTTCATCAGTGTCCGCGTGACATCACGTTTGATCGATTCAAGCATGCCGGAAAACAACTCAAAAGCTTCACGCTTATATTCTTGCTTGGGGTTCTTCTGCGCATAACCACGCAGGTGGATGCCCTGGCGCAGATGATCCAGCGCTGCCAGGTGCTCCCGCCAGTGGGAATCCACGCTTTGCAGCATAATGATGCGCTCATATCCATGCATCATTTCCGCCTCGACTTGCTCCACCTTGGCATGATATTGCTGCTGTGCAGCCTGCACCACACGTTCACGCAAGCTGGTTTCATCAAGCTGTTTATTTTGTTCCAGCCATTGCACAACCGGTAGAGTCAATTGAAATTCGGCAGCCAATGCCTTCTCCAGCCCCGGGACATCCCACTGCTCTTCCATGCTCTGCGGTGCAATGTATTCACTAATGATGTAGTGCATTACCCCTTCGCGCATTGCATCGATAGTTTCGGAAATATCCACGCTCTCCAGCAGCTCATTGCGTTGCTGGTAGACTACCTTACGTTGTTCATTGGCTACATCGTCGTATTCAAGAATCTGCTTGCGCATGTCAAAATTTCGCGCTTCGACTTTGCGTTGCGCGTTCTCAATGGCGCGGGTGACCCAGGAATGCTCAATCGCTTCGCCTTCGGGCAGCTTGAATCGATTCATGATGGCTGCCACACGGTCGGAGGCAAAAATCCGCAACAGCGGGTCTTCCAGCGATAAATAGAAACGGCTGGAGCCGGGGTCACCCTGACGACCCGCACGGCCACGCAATTGGTTATCCACACGACGCGATTCATGGCGCTCGGTACCGATGATATGCAAACCACCGCTCTTCACAACCTGGTCATGTATCGGCTGCCATTCAGCACGCAACTGGGCAATGCGCTGAGTGCGTGTGGCGCTGTCCAAACTTTCGTCCATACGTAACAATTCGATGGGCTTTTCCACGTTGCCGCCCAACACAATGTCCGTACCGCGCCCGGCCATATTAGTGGCGATCGTAATCATCTTTGGGCTTCCCGCTTGCGCTATGATCTCGGCTTCACGCGCGTGCTGCTTGGCGTTTAAAACTTGGTGCGGCAACTTTTCTTTTTCCAGCAGTTGCGACAATAATTCCGATGTTTCAATCGAGGTGGTGCCGACCAGCACTGGCTGACCACGCTTATAGCAATCCTGAATGTCCAAAATTGCTGCTCGATATTTCTCACTTGTCGTCAGATAAACCTTGTCCATCATATCCTTACGGATAGTGGGCAAGTGCGGCGGGATAATAACGGTTTCCAGGCTGTAAATTTGCTGAAACTCAAACGCTTCGGTATCTGCCGTACCGGTCATGCCGGCCAACTTGCCATATAGACGGAAGTAATTCTGGAAGGTAATGGCGGCTAGCGTTTGGTTCTCCTTCTGGATATCCACCCCTTCCTTGGCCTCTACCGCTTGGTGCAGGCCTTCGGACCAACGCCTTCCGGCCATCATACGACCCGTGAATTCATCCACGATAATCACTTCGCCGTCCTGCACTACATAATTCTGGTCACGAAGATACAGGGCATGTGCCCGCAACGCAGCATACAGATGATGAATCAGCATAATGTTGGCGGGGTCATACAAGCTGCCGCCAGTGGGCAACAGCCCTGCCTGGCTAAGCAATTCTTCAGCATGTTCATGCCCGCTTTCCGACAACAGAATCTGACGGTTTTTCTCGTCAACACTGTAATCGCCGGGGCCATCTTCTTCTTGCTGACGCACCAACTTCGGCACCAGTTTGTCCATGCGGACATAGACGTCCACATTGTCTTCGGCCTGGCCAGAAATGATCAGCGGGGTGCGCGCCTCGTCGATCAGAATGGAATCCACCTCATCCACGATGGCATAATTCAGCTTGCGCTGAAAGCGCTCGCCAGCCTGGGTAGCCATATTGTCGCGCAGGTAATCGAAGCCAAATTCGTTGTTGGTGCCGTAGGTTATATCCGCATTGTAAGCAGCCTGTTTGTCGGCATGGTCCATCTGCGACAGAATCACCCCCACTGATAATCCAAGGAAGCGATACAGCCGACCCATCCATTCAGCATCACGTGCCGCCAGATAATCGTTTACCGTCACCACATGCACGCCTTGACCTGAAAGCGCATTGAGATATGCGGGCAGGGTCGCCATCAAAGTTTTGCCCTCACCGGTACGCATTTCTGCAATCTTGCCATAGTGCAGTGCCATGCCGCCGATCAGTTGCTCGTCGAAGTGGCGCATTTGCAGTACGCGCTGCCCGGCTTCACGTACCACGGCGAATGCCTCTGGCAACAATGTATTCAGTGCTTCGCCTTGAGTAATGCGCTGTTTGAAGGTGTCGGTTTTAAGACGCAATGCCTCGTCCGAAAGCTTCCCCACCTCGGCCTCAAGAGCGTTAATCGTTAACACTGTCTGGCGATATTGTTTGAGGAGGCGATCGTTACGACTGCCAAAAATACTTTTCAATAAATTAGAAATCATTGTTTAATTTTTCTAGGTTTCAATTCTGAGAATTTTAATTATGGGTTTTAATGCTGGATTTATATTCCGAAGCCTTAATTTGTTTTCAGTTACACCAAGCAAAAGGGTGAAGTGCCACACCTCACCCCTGTACAAAATTCAATGTTTATTAATTCTCGACGTTTCAAAAAACCGCTTGTGATTATGTGCGACACTTTTAGATATCTCACCTCATAAAGTCGTGTGAAGGCCACAAAATAAGTCTTATCTGTTCACCTTGCCAACCTCCGGCACGTATCACCGTCACAATTTGTGCCAACAAACTTAAACGTGCTCAGACTGAACAACATCATCCAATTGCCATGATCAATCCTCGTTATATTATCATACTGCTCTTGGTAATCTGAATACACTCCAAATATCTCATTATCCATGCCAACATTAAAATGCTTTTCAACATCGAAAAGTCGTTGAAAACAAGGTGATTTCTTATTGAATATAGCTCATGATGACCGTGAAAATAATTCCATCGAAATAACCTCTAACGACAGCATTGAATCCCTGATGGCGTATTGTTACCAAGTAGATGTACGAGCTTTTACAAAACCATGGATACTGGAATAGTATTCATGTTTCCATTTCTGAATTAATCTAAATGTTGTGTCAAAACAATTAAGTTCATACTTCAATGCCAGCCAAGAATTGCGTCAGCTATCGCATAAGGTAGACCAACTTCTCGCATTGCAGCGGCATTATGAACAGATCGCGCCACCTTCCTTGGTACGCGCGAGTCATGTGATGCAACTTAACCAGCAAACTCTCGATATTGCCGCAGACAACGGCACGGTGGCGGCCAAGTTGCGTCAACTTGCCCCGGAATTTACTCAACTATTCCAAAATAGGGGCTGCGAGATTACTGGAATTCAGATTAGGGTGCAAGTTACCGTGCCGATCACCGCACGACCTTCTCGCCCCTCCTCACTCAGTACCGGGGGGCGGCAACAGTTGGCTGACTTCACCGTAAAATTGCAAGATTCACCTCTGAAAACCGCATTACAACGCTTGGCAAAGAATACGAAGTAATGGCAATCGACCTTCGCTTGGATTAATGAACAGTTGTTGGGGTTTTGTGTTTACCCAATAGCTCCGCACGGACTCAAATCGAAAAGCTATGGCACAATACGAAAATTCAGAACCCGTCATTAATCCTATAACAAAGACGCATCTTAAAATTCAACAATTTGTTGCCTGATTAATATTTAGCGAAGATCACACCTCTCTTATCGCCTGCCGGTTTATTCATTGCTCCTGATCAGGCGATTGTTCCCCAGTCATGACGGGGCTGATAGCATGACAGTTGCTTCCCCAAAACGGGAAGGCTCTGTTAACCTTTTAATTTCTGCTCATGAGCGGTTTCTGTGGAGTACGATGGGATGAGTCGCTTATTAGTTGTAGTTGTTATCTTCATAGCCATCTACTTGTTACTCAAGTACTACCGCAAGCAGTTGCCAAAAAAGGATGTCCCTGGTGAAGACACATCCAGGCGCAGCGAAAATATGGTGCGTTGTGCGCACTGCGGAGTGCATCTGCCCAAAGGCGAGAGCATTGTGGTCGATCAAAAGAACTATTGCAGTGAGGTGCATCGCCGCGCACACACTGACGAACCCGCATAACCCCTAATACCAGATGAATTTTGATGTGGGATAACGGACACCTCTCCCCGTGGCATTTATTGCGCCCGCGATCTAATTCTGCGCCAGCACCGGAAGCCATGTGGCGCTCAATTTACTTCTTTAATCTTTATCGCCTGGCTCTGGGTGGACTATTTGTATTCCTGGTGAGCACGTTTGGTAATGCCCTGTCGTTGGGTTCACGCGCTCCATCGCTATTCTTTCGCATCTGTCTTATATACATCTTGCTGATCCTGGTCTCGCTTCTAACCATCAAGTTACGTCGGCCCCGATTTAGCTTGCAATTGGCATTTCTGGTAGGAACCGATATTGTTTGCATAACAATTTTATCGCATGCCAGTGGGGGCATACAAAGTGGCTTGGGAGTGTTGCTACTAATATCGCTGACCGCTACAGGATTAATTAGTCGTGGCAGGATTTCCCTGTTCTTCGCGGCACTTGCCAGCATTGCGGTGTTGTTGCAGCATTCCTACGCAGTACTTACCCAAAATGCGGAAGTAGCCCAATATATGCAGGCTGGGTTGTTGAGCACCGCCTATTTCGCCGTTGCTTGGCTGGCGCATACCATGGCCAAGTATGCCATTGCCAGCGAAAATCTTGCTGCTCTGCGCGGTGTAGATCTGGCCAACATGGCAGAGGTTAACAGACTGGTGATTCAGGACATGCCGGACGGCGTACTGGTAGTGAATGAGCAAGGAAGGGTCAGGCAATACAATCCTGGCGCGGAGCGTTTGCTTGGATACACGTTTTCAAAGACTGACAACGCCACGCTGGAAAGTTGCGCGCCTCTGCTGGCGGATCAGTTCGCCGTTTGGCGGCAGCACCAGAGGCGCGAACATGAAGTGTTACGTTTGCCGATAACCAATCATCCGGTGCGCGTGCGTTTCCTGCCTGTTAGGCGCGAGGGCTTTGGGGGTGCGATAATTTTCCTTGAAGACATGCAACGCGTTCAGGCGCAGGCTCAGCAGATCAAACTCGCCGCGCTGGGGCGACTGACCGCCAACATTGCCCATGAGGTGCGCAACCCACTGTCGTCTATCAGCTATGCAACCGAGCTACTGCAAGAAGAAAAACACGATCCGGCGCAGACCCGGCTGTTCCAAATAATTATGGACAATGCCGCAAGGCTGAACAACATCGTGGAAGATGTGTTGCAGTTGAACCGGCGCGATAGGGTGCACAGCGAAGATTATAATTTAGCCGAAAAATTGCCCCTCTATATTGAGGGATTGGGTCATGCCCAAGGCGTGTCGCAGGAAATATTTTTAATTAAGGCTGCATCGGCCTGCGTAATCAGCTTTGATCGTGGCCATCTCGATCAAGTATTGTGGAATTTATGCCGCAATGCTCTGCGTTATTGCAGCAAGCTGACAGGCAGTGTGCAGCTGTGTGCGTGGCGCTCCAAGGAGGGAAGGATAGTACTGGAAATTCTTAACGATGGGCCTCCAGTTGCCCGCGAGTCCGTTCACCATTTGTTCGAGCCTTTCTTTACCATGACGACCGGTGGCACCGGTTTAGGCCTGTATATTGCACGCGAACTGTGCGAGGCTAATGGGGCAACGCTTGAATATAGGCAGCCCGCAAAGGGTGGTGCGTGTTTCCGCATTGTGTTTGGAGATCAAAATGAACATTGATATACAGGCTCGCACTGCGCGCGTCTTGGTGGTGGATGACGAACCGGATATATTGGAGCTGATCGAGTTGGCGCTGCTACGCATGGGATTGCAGGTCGATCGCGCCAGCAATGTGCAGGAAGCCTTGCAACAATTAAATAATAAAACATATCAGCTATGTCTGACAGATATGCGCCTGCCGGATGGAGAAGGTCTGGAGGTAGTGCAATATATTATCGCTCGCAACATGCATGTGCCAGTCGCGGTGATTACCGCGCATGGCAACATGGAAAATGCTATTTTCGCACTCAAGGCGGGCGCTTTCGACTACCTGCCCAAGCCAGTTGCGCTGACCCAGTTACGCGCCTTGGTCAATGCCGTGCTGAAGCTGCCGCCACCATCCGCCACTGTGCGGAAAGGCGTGCGAACATTGTTGGGGCAGTCCCCGGCCATGGAGAAGGTGCGCGACCTGATCGACCGGGTGGCGCGTAGCCAGGCGCCAGTGCATATCAGCGGCGAATCAGGTAGCGGAAAAGAACTGGCTGCGCGGCTGATCGTTGAAAAAAGCGCTCGGCGCGACCAACCCTTCATCACGGTAAACTGCGGTGCAATCCCTGAAACGCTCATGGAAAGCGAATTTTTCGGTTATCGCAAGGGCGCATTCACCGGTGCGGAAAAGGATCGCGATGGTTTATTTCAAGCTGCCAATGGCGGCACTTTATTCCTTGACGAGGTGACCGATCTGCCACTCTCCATGCAGGTCAAATTGTTGCGGGTAATCCAGGAAAAAAAAGTGCGTAAGGTCGGCGCTACGCAGGAAGAGCCGGTGGATGTGCGTATCATCAGCGCCACCCATGACGCATTGGCAGAGCAAGTACAGCAGGGGAAATTTCGTCAGGATCTTTATTACCGTCTGAATGTGATTACCTTGCTTATGCCACCGTTGCGCGCAATGCGCGATGACATCGCCGAGATTGCCAGCCAGTTTTTAGCTCGCCTGTGTAGCGATGCGGGGGTCGAATTTGCATCGGCAGCTTTGACGACGCTTCAACAATATGATTTCCCGGGTAATGTGCGCGAGCTGGAAAACATAATCGAGCGGGCACTCGCATTATGTTCGGACGGCATTATCATGCCAGCCGATTTGCAGCTGGCGCCCACTGCCTTTGCTGAAATGACCGTCAAACAAAGTGTGACTGGCAAATATCCGCTTACCGATTATCTGGATAGCGTCGAACGCGCAGCCATTCTGGAGGCGCTACAGCAGACCAATTTCAACCGCACAGCTGCGGCCAAGATACTGGGAGTGACTTTTCGCGCCCTGCGTTATCGCATGGATCGGCTGGGCATCACTGACAAGGATGAATAAGCAGTGAAAGTTGGTGCATATGGATGGGTCAGCGGTATGCGCCGTCTTGCTTCGCCAAACTGTGATGTTCGCCCGTCTGGTACAGCCATAGACTTATTGGTTATTCACAATATCAGTCTGCCGCCGGGTGAGTTCGGCGGCCAGGCAGTTGCACAGTTATTTACCAACACGCTTGACGCGGATGCACATCCCTATTTTGCTCAACTCAAAGGGGTGAGAG
Source organism: Candidatus Nitrotoga sp. CP45 (assembly GCA_945874105.1). Taxonomy (GTDB): domain Bacteria; phylum Pseudomonadota; class Gammaproteobacteria; order Burkholderiales; family Gallionellaceae; genus Nitrotoga. The sequence continues at coordinate 103,017 of CAMCFJ010000006.1, forward strand.
TTTCTGCCCATTTTTTAATACAACGCACGGGCGAGATTATCCAGTTCGTGCCTTGCAGCAAGCGTGCTTGGCATGCGGGTACATCGGCGTGGCAAGGACGCACGGCCTGCAATGACTTTTCCATAGGCATAGAATTGGAAGGCACGGACTTCCTGCCATTCAGCGATCAACAGTATGCTTCACTAATCCGGCTGACACGAGTGCTCAAACGTGCCTATCCGATTCGTGAAATTGCAGGGCATTCAGATATTGCACCGGGGCGAAAGACAGATCCCGGGCAAAAATTTGACTGGTCGCGATATCTTGCGAAGGGTGGCTTGAAATCGAGCCGAATATGAAATATAAAAATATGTATTCTCTGATAGAAAATTTTTGTTTTTTTACTTGTTTATTTAATAGCTTCCTACTACAATTACTCCAATTAGACTGAATTGACCACTACATGTAGTAGTTTTAGCATTTCAGGCTACTCACGAATAAAGCGATAATTATTAAAGCGGGTGCTATATGTTACTTGACAATGGTTTCCCCTCCTCCCCTGTGTCGGCACATGACGTTTCCGATGCAACGACTGCTTCCGGCATTCCTTTTGACCAACACAAAGTTATTCGCCGCAATGGTTCCGTAGTTGCTTTTGAGGCAAACAAGATTGCCGTTGCCTTGACCAAAGCATTTGTCGCGGTAAACGGCGAGGCATCCACGCGCGTGCGCGAACTGGTTAGCAACTTGACCGGAATTGTGGTTAATGCACTGTTGCGCCGGCACCCGCACGGGGGGACGCTACACATCGAGGATATTCAGGATCAGGTCGAGCTGGCTCTGATGCGTTCCGGGGAACACGATGTGGCCCGCTCCTATGTGCTTTACCGCGAGGAACGCACGCGTGAACGAGCCAAGGAAAAAATCGCGCCTGCGCATGTTCTTCAAGTCAACAACAAGGGCGTGCTTCGCCCGCTGGATGAAGCAGGGCTTGCGGCACGCATTACGGCAGCTTGTGAAGGGCTCGGCAACTCGGTAAGTGCTGACCCGATTCTAAAGCTGACGCTACGTGATCTTTATGATGGCGTACCAATTGAAGAGGTACGTAAGTGCGCCATCCTCGCCGCCCGTGCGATGATCGAACATGACCCGGCCTATAGCTTCGTTACCGCCCGCCTGTTGCTGAATAACATCTGCTGTGATGTTATTGGTGAAGAAGCCGACATGGCAACGCGTTATGCCGAATATTTTCCCTCATTCATCAAGCGTGGCATTGAGGCAGAACTGCTTGACCGTGACATGGCGAATTTTGACCTGCCGCGATTGGCCAATGAACTGACTGCAAGCCGTGACTTGCAGTTTAGCTATCTTGGCCTGCAAACCCTATATGACCGATACTTCCTGCATATAAACGAAAACCGCATCGAGCTGCCGCAGGCATTTTTCATGCGCGTGGCTATGGGGCTGGCGCTCAGGGAGGGTGACCGCAATGCACGCGCTATCGAGTTCTACCATCTGCTGTCCAGCTTCGATTTCATGAGTTCGACACCGACCCTGTTCAACTCCGGAGCGATCCGTTCACAACTTTCTTCCTGCTACCTTACTACCGTGCCAGACGACCTGGACGGTATCTTTGAAGCGATAAAAGAAAATGCCCTTCTGGCCAAATACTCCGGCGGCCTTGGCAACGACTGGACGCCCGTGCGCTCCATGGGTGCGCACATCAAGGGAACCAACGGCAAATCGCAAGGCGTGGTGCCATTCCTGAAAGTCGCCAATGACACCGCCGTTGCGGTCAACCAGGGGGGCAAAAGGAAGGGCGCGGTATGCGCATATCTGGAAACATGGCATCTGGACATCGAGGAATTTCTTGAACTGCGCAAGAATACTGGCGACGACCGCCGTCGCACGCATGATATGAATACAGCCAACTGGATACCCGACCTGTTCATGAAGCGCGTCATGGAAGACGGAGAATGGACGCTGTTTTCACCATCAACCTGCCCCGACCTGCACGACAAATTCGGCGCAGAATTCGAGCGTGCCTATGTTGCTTATGAAGCCAAGGCAGCGAACGGCGAGATCACCCTATTCAAAAAGATTTCGGCAGCCAACATGTGGCGCAAGATGCTGACCATGCTGTTCGAGACCGGCCATCCGTGGATTACCTTCAAAGACCCATGCAATATACGCTCGCCACAACAGCACGTCGGCATGGTGCATAGCTCTAATTTATGCACCGAAATCACGCTGAACACCTCCAAATCCGAAATCGCGGTATGCAACCTTGGCTCAGTCAACCTCAAAGCGCATCTGAACACACTCGGTCAACTTGATCATGAAAAACTCAAGCGCACCATTACCACCGCCATGCGCATGCTGGACAACGTAATCGACATCAACTATTACGCCGTTGAAAAAGCGCGCAACTCCAACCTCAAGCACCGCCCTGTTGGATTAGGCATCATGGGATTTCAGGACTGCCTGCATGAATTGCGGATACCCTATGCCTCGAAAAAGGCAGTCGAATTTGCCGACAGCTCCATGGAAGCCGTGTGCTATTACGCCTATTTGGCGTCCACTGAACTGGCCGAAGAACGAGGCCGCTATGGCAGCTATAATGGCAGCCTGTGGGATCAGGGCATATTGCCGCAAGATACGCTGGAACTCCTGCGACAGTCACGCGGAGGGCATGTTGAGGTAGATATGTCCACCAGCATGGACTGGGGGAAACTGCGCGCACGCATCAAGCAGCATGGTATGCGCAACTCAAACTGCGTGGCCATTGCACCCACTGCGACTATATCGAATATCATTGGCGTATCAGCCTGCATCGAACCTACTTACCAGAACTTGTTTGTAAAATCGAACCTGTCCGGTGAATTTACCGTCATCAACGAATATCTGGTGAACGATCTCAAGCGGCTGGGACTGTGGGATGAAATGATGATAGCCGACCTAAAATATTTTGATGGAGGCCTTGCCAAAATTGATCGCATCCCGGACGAATTGCGCAGCCTGTATGCGACCGCATTCGAGATTGAGCCGCAATGGGTAATAGAAGCGGCAGCACGGCGCCAGAAATGGATAGACCAGGCACAATCATTGAACATCTACATGGCTGGCGTGTCGGGGCGCAAACTTGACGAAACCTACAAGCTGGCATGGTTGCGCGGCCTGAAGACTACATATTACCTACGCACCATGGGCGCGACTTCTGCGGAGAAATCCACCTCGCGTGCTGGCGAACTGAATGCGGTGCAAATGTGTGCAATTGACAACCCGGAATGCGAGTCATGCCAATGAATGACTACACCATTGCATCCAGCTCAGCTGGTCGGATACGCGTGGAAGACAAGCGCATCATCAACTGCAATGCAGACGTTAATCAGCTCGTGCCATTCAAGTACAAATGGGCTTGGGAGAAGTACATCTCCGCCTGCGCCAACCACTGGATGCCGCAAGAGGTCAATATGTCCGCCGACATTGCGCTCTGGAAAAATCCCAATGGCTTGACCGATGATGAGCGCCTCATGGTCAAGCGCAATCTTGGGTTCTTCACCACAGCGGACAGCCTCGCGGCCAACAACATTGTGCTTGGCACCTACCGCCACATCACCAATCCTGAATGCCGCCAGTACCTGCTGCGTCAGGCGTTCGAGGAAGCGATTCACACACATGCCTACCAATACATCGTTGAAAGCCTGGGGCTGGATGAAGGCGAAATTTTCAACATGTATCATGAGGTTTCCAGCATCCGTGAAAAAGACGAATTTTTGCTGCCCTTTATCGACACTCTTACCAATCCGGACTTCAAGACAGGCACACCGGAAACGGATCGCCAGTTATTACGCAGTCTGATCGTGTTCGCCTGCATCATGGAAGGACTGTTTTTCTATGTCGGCTTCGTGCAAATTTTAGCGCTTGGACGTCAAAACAAAATGACCGGTGCCGCCGAACAGTATCAATACATCATGCGTGACGAATCCATGCACCTCAATTTCGGTGTGGATGTAATCAATCAAATCAAACTGGAAAATCCCCATCTGTGGACAGCTGAATTCCGCGAGGAAATTCGCGGACTCATGCAGAAAGGCGTTGAGCTGGAATACCGTTATGCCGAGGACACCATGCCGCGTGGCGTGCTTGGCATGAACGCATCAATGTTTAAGGAATATCTGCGTTTTATCGCCAACCGCCGTTGTCAGCAAATTGGACTGGATGTGCTATACCCAGGTGCTGGCAATCCGTTCCCGTGGATGGCGGAAATAATTGATCTCAAGAAGGAAAAGAACTTCTTTGAAACGCGCGTTACTGAATATCAGACAGGTGGCGCACTATCTTGGGATTAACAAGCTTCGGTCACGCTGCATTTGGTGTGTGCTGGGGAAAGTAGTAGTTGTTAGTGTTGTATTTCTTTGAACTTTGATTACCAAAGGAGGTTGAAATGGCAGCAATACAGAAAGCTAAACCAGCAGCTAAAAAGGCAGTAGCAGCCAAAAAGCCCGTAGCTAAAAAGGCAGTAGCAGCCAAAAAGCCCGTAGCTAAAAAGGCAGTAGCAGCCAAAAAGCCAGCAGCTAAAAAGGCAGTAGCAGCCAAAAAGCCAGCAGCTAAAAAG
>CAMCFJ010000007.1 GCA_945874105.1 Candidatus Nitrotoga sp. CP45
ATCTCGTCTGCAATTTGTGTTTGGTTCCAACCTGCTTTATGTAACCCGGAAATCTGGTATCGTTGCTCGTGGTCGAGTTGCGTGTATTGCTTCATCTGTGTTCCTTTTACTTGGTCGTTTAAGTGGCTCGATGTTAACGCAGCTCGCCACCTAAATTCGCTTACAAAAGTTGCACTTCAGAGTTGAATCCGCCCTGCCATACAAGGTAAGGAGGTGAGCTATAGCGCCAACGGTACCAATCTCAAGGGTTATATCGCCTACGACGATGCCATAAAGGGCAAGCGCCCAGGTGTTCTGGTCGTGCATGAATGGTGGGGGCACAACGAATATGCGCGAAAACGTGCTCGTATGTTGGCAGAGCGTGGCTACACCGCGCTGGCAGTTGATATGTATGGCGACGGCAAACAGGCGCATCACCCGGACGATGCAGGCAAGTTTGCCAGCGTTGTGGCAAAGGACACTAAACTTGCCAAGGCGCGATTCGATAGTGCGTACAGCCTGATCAGCAAGGAAAAGACCGTGGATTCCAAGCGCATCGCAGCCATCGGCTATTGTTTTGGTGGTTCGGTCGTATTGAACATGGCGCGCATCGGTGAGCCACTTAAGGCTGTGATAAGTTTCCACGGTGGTCTGGGATCGGAATTTCCGGCAGAGGCGGGCAAGATCATGGCGCGCGTCGCGTCCTTTACCGGCGAAGATGACCCGATGATTCCCGCGACGCAGGTCGCCGCTTTCAGGCAGGAGATGGAGAAGGCCGGCGTGACTTACAAGGCGGTGACCTATCCCGGCGCCAAGCACAGTTTCACCTATCCGGATGCCGATAAATATGGGCAGGAGTTCAAGCTGCCGCTAGCCTATAACGCTGCTGCGGACAAGGCTTCGTGGGATGAGAGCATGGCTTTTTTGAGCGATGCGTTGCAGGTTAAAGGTATTACGAAATAGAAGAATTTATCTGAATCAGGGCTGTCGCTAGAACCGGATTCCCACCGCCAAACGGGTCATATTGCTGGCAGTGAAATTTGCATGGGGATCCAAAGCGAGACGAAAAAACCACGGTTCCTGATCGTAGGTCAGCGTAACGCCAGTGCCGTGGAAGAGCTCGGAATCCGGATCACTCCGGCCTGTGCGCTGAAACAGGTCAACCGTCAGTCTGGACTGTGCGCTTGTTTGTTTGCGCAACACGAGGTGCGTGACACGTTGTTCGGTCCTGAGCCGGTCATCACGAATCTGATACAGGGTCATTAAAGTGGCGTTATTCGGGCGCCAGCCAGCGCCGAGCAATATCGAGTCATTTGGATCGAAGTTGAGGTTGTAGTAGGGCTTAAGATTTGTCCGCCCAAATCCGAGTAGCCCGAAGTAGGGCGCTTCTTTGCCATTGCTTAATTCCAGGGTGGCACTGCCGCCCACGAACCCGTGCGACGCGTATTGTCCTGAAGCAATAATTCTCCCAAAAGGTAACGGGTACTGACGTTCATAGCCGACGCGAGTCTGCTGAAATTCAGTGCCTCGCTGGTATTGACCGATCCAGAAAACATCATCTTCCCGGTTGCCACGTAAATTGATGTCCACCGCTGAACGGCCTGCGGTCTCATGATAGACGTTTGGAGTCAATTTCCAGGCAATCGCATGTGCCACGCTGACCGGGTCGTTGGGCTCGACATCAGCCCGATCTTGAATGGCCTGGGTCGGGGAGGATGCCAAGATAACAACTGCCACAACTATTACTAATACATTTTTTTTCGGACTGCATCGGACTGATCCGAGATTCAGTCGCATGCTTTAAAATTTTTCTGCTGGCAGTCATTTGCCATTTTCTGTGCTTTTGCGATTTGCTGTAACGTCATTTTCTTCGCAACCATGTCGCGACTCTTCGCTGCGTCCCCATATCCGGCCGCTGCACTAAGATTGAACCACGTGTGCGCGCGAACATAGTCCAGTGCAACCCCTTGCGCTTCCTCATACATCACGCCGAGATTGTATTGGGCATTGGTATTCCCTTGCACTGCTGCCAGGCGATACCAGCGCACTGCTTCAGCGTAATCCTGCGGGACACCTTGCCCTGCCTTGTAACTTACGCCGAGGTTGAATTGCGCTTCCGCTTGTCCTTGCATTGCTGCCAGGCGCCACCACTTGACTGCTTCCGTGTAGTCCTGCGCAACACCTAACCCTTTGCCAACCATATAGCCAAGATTATATTGCGCCAGATCATCCCCCTGCGCTGCGGCCAGGCGAAACCACTTGGCAGCTTCAGGGTAGTCTTGCGGGACGTTTTGCCCGTTGTAATACATCAAGCCAAGGTTGTTTTGTGCATGTACATTTCCCTGCGCTGCTGCTAATTGATACCACTTGATTGCTTCAGCATGGTTTTGCGGGATGCCTTGCCCTTTCATATAAATCACGCCGAGGTTGAATTGCGCCTCCGCCTGCCCTTGTGCTGCCGCCAGGCGCCACCACTTGAGTGCTTCTATGGAATCCTGTGCAAGACCTTGCCCGTTGGAATACTTCAAGCCAAGATGATATTGCGCATTCGCATTCTCCTGGGCTGCCGCTAATCGATACCACTTAACTGCTTCCGCATAGCCCTGCGAAACGCCTTGCCCTTTGTCAACCATATAGCCAAGATTGAATTGCGCATTTGCATTCCCCTGAGCTGCCGCCAGGCGCCACCATTTGAGGGCTTCTACGGAATCCTGTGCAACGCCTTGTCCCTTGGCATATTTCAAACCAAGCTCATATTGCGCATTCGTATTCCCTTGTGTTGCAGCCAGGCGATACCATTTCACAGCTTCAGTGTAGTCCTGTGCAACACCTTGCCCGCTGAAATACTTCAATCCAAGAGAATATTGCGCGTTCGCATTCCCCTGCGCCGCCGCCAGGCGATACCACTTGACCGCTTCAGCATAGTCTTGTGGGACGCCGTGCCCTTCGTCATACATCAGGCCGAGGTTGTATTGCGCCAGCACATTTCCCTGCGCCGCTGCCAGGCGCCACCACTTGATTGCTTCTACATAATCCTGCGCAACGCCTTGCCCGTTGGCATAGTTCAAGCCGAGATGGTATTGCGCATCTGCATTCCCCTGCGCCGCCGCCAGATGAAACCACTTCACTGCTTCTGCATAGTCCTGCGTAACATCTTGCCCATTTTTATATCTATGCCCGAGATTTATTTGCGCCCGCGCATCTCCATGCGCTGCTGCCAGTCGATACCATTTAACTGCTTCTGCGTAATCCCGGGCATTACCTATCCCTTTCTCATACATCAAGCCGAGATCGTATTGCGCGTTCGTATTTTCCTGCGCTGCTGCCAAGCGATACAGCTTCAATGCTTTTGCGTAGTCCTGCGCAACGCCTTGCCCGCTTACATACATCAAGCCGAGATTGTATTGCGCAATCGCATTCCCCTGCGCTGCCGCTACTTGATACCACCTGATTGCTTTTATGTAGTTACCGCGCTTATACGCAGCTAAGCCATCTTCGAATGGATCTGCCCACGTTGTATCAACGTTCAACAGTAGTGCAGTAAAGATACAGAATAGTAGTCGTTTCATTGGTCACCTCATCAAGAACCTTACCGGAACATGGCAGGCATAACAAGAGGCAGGTTTATGAATTGCTGAGTGAATAATGAATTAAAAAACAGGTACCCGATAGATTATTGGGTAATATAAAATTAGTGTGTTTGGCCAACGGTTAAATGAACAGTATTGGGCCGGATTTTCGCAGAGCAAAGGCTGGCAGCACTGCAAGAGCATTATCGCGAGGCAGGGGCTAAATGATATCGACCCCAAACCTTTGGAAGATTTTTACAACATTAATCCCGCACATGAGCATTGATATATTCCGAGCAGCTAATAAGCTGGATGCAGAGATAATAGCCAATCTCGTCAATATGGCGTATCGCCCGGAATCAGCTGCATCTGGCTGGACGCATGAATACGATCTGGTGTCTGGGAGTAGAACAAATGCCGATCAAATTTTAGAAATAATATCAAAGCCGGATTCCGTCATTCTTTTGGGCATCAAGGGGTCAGAGATTGTGGCTTGTATTCATATAGAGAAAGACGGCAGCAACGGCTGCATTGGAATGTTCGCAGTTAATCCAGCTGTGCAAAGAGCGGGGATTGGAAAACAAATGCTCGCCTATGCCGAAGGGGTCGCAACCGAAAATTTCAGTTCCGATAAATTCATTATGGTCGTTGTATCCTCCAGAAGTGAACTCATTTCTTTTTATCAGAGGCGTGGCTATCATAAAACAGGTTCCATAATGGACTATCCTCTGTCAGCAGGTGCCGGCATTCCAAAACAGTCCGGTCTCAAAATCGAGATATTGGAAAAGCGGTCTGACATTACGATCAAACGGGACGCGCTGGACATGCGCCCAATAAACCAGGAGTCACTATGAACGATCAGGATATTTTCGTAGCACTGATGGCATCAGAGGCCACGCCACGTACTAAACAATCGAATTATCCAGAACCTTTCGCTTCACGTGTGGAGGGTCGAGAGAAGCGCCCGCTCGGCGATTTGTTTGGTCTTTCAAACTTCGGGGTAAATCTAACCCGGCTTTTGCCCGGTGCCTGTTCAGCTTTACGGCACGCCCATGCCAAGCAGGACGAATTCATCTACATTTTGCACGGCCATCCCATATTGCGTACCGATGCTGGAGAATCGCAACTTTCTCCAGGGATGTGTGCGGGATTCAAAGCGGGTACGGGCGACGGGCACCACTTGGTTAATCGCACAAATGAAGAAGTGAGTTACCTTGAAGTTGGTGACCGCAGCACGGGAGATTCGGCCGTGTATCCCGACGATGACTTACGGGCAGATTTTGTCGAAGGCAAATGGCAGTTTGCACATAAAGACGGTTCGCCATACTGAAATACTGACAGCACGGGTGCTACGCGATATAGCTGTGAAGCACCGTTTTTTAATGATGGAGTACTCATACATGCAACACGTTTTAATCATTCATGAGGTCGAGGCTTATCCGGCATGGAAGGCGGTGTTTGACCAAGCAGCAGATATTAGAAAGCGCGCCGGAGAAATCAGCTACCAGTTGCTGCGATACGACAATGATGCAAACAACATCGTACACTTCTCGGAGTGGACATCGCTGGAGGACGCTCGGCGTTTCTTCGAGTCGCCTGAGTTGGTTGAAATCAGAAATAAGGCTGGCGTAAAAGCCCCCGCTTTTATTTATCTGCAAGAGATAGAGCGTGGTGTTTTATAGCCCTCTCAAGTTCTACAATAACGAAAGGCCACATTCATCGCTTGACGACAAAACGCCAGATGAGTTCTACTTCGCGTTGCATCATTTGCCATGCGTTTTTTGGAGTGCGATGGGCTTGGCTTCACTGCCATTTTACTAACGGGAGCGACTTGAGAGAGTAAATCTACGCTAGAAAATAACTGTAAATTATAAGGAGAAATTACCATGTCACTTTCCATGTATCAGGCTTCAGTTACGCCCATGATTCATAGCCTAAGTAACTTGCAGGCAATACTTAAAAAAGCTGATGCGTTCGTTGAGGCTAAAAAAATTGCCCCATCGGTTTTAATCAATGCAAGACTCTACCCGGATATGCTCCCGCTTTCACGCCAGGTGCAAATCGCAGCAGACATTGCCAAGCGTGGAACTTGCCGCCTTGCAGATGTTGAGCCGCCGAAGTATGAAGATAACGAGTCCACCTTCCCAGAGTTGATTGCACGACTGGATAAGACGATTGCCTTGCTTGAATCCTTCAAGCCAGAGCAAATTGACGGCACTGAGGATAAAACCATCAACCTGCCTATGCACGATAAGACACTCACTTTTAAAGGCTTGTCTTTCTTGCTCGATTACGTGATGCCAAATGTTTATTTCCATGTAACTACCACCTACGCGATCTTGCGGCATAACGGAGTGGAGGTCGGTAAAAAGGATTATTTAGGTAATATTAGCTAACCGGCTTGCGGAGGTCTTGCCGCACAATCTGCCGACAGGTTCCTGTGGCTTGTCATGTTGCCGATGTTCATGCAACGCTCAAATCCCCCCTAGCCCCCCTTTTTTCAAAGGGGGGATGCGTTGTCATCACGCGAATCATGTCTAACGGGAAGAACAAATGCCCATCCATTAAGTAAAATAACCAGCAGGCCTCCTTTAATCCGGCACGTAGAAATGATGCATGGCGTGCTTTGTGGATTGCATTAATAAATGCTTCATTTTTATGTAATTCCCCTGAAACACTATTTCATTATCCTCCGCCGGTACATTAACGGGAGACGACGATGCTTAACATGATTCAGCAACCTGGACAGCCGAACAATTTGCATGCCTTGAACTCAGCTATCATTAATGCAGAAGTGAGAGAGTCGCATCGAATGAGATACCACATAGTCGCATCAAAAATGAGTGCCTATTTGAGTAATACCAAGGAAGAGATTGAACACAAAATGTTTAATCACTTTTGCGGACGCGTGCTACCAGTTACTTTTCGTGATTGGATGGTCAAACGTTAATTTCATCCAATAATCGAGATTCAAGTGGTAACTAAACCCGCATGAATGTCCTCCATTTTTAGTTAAAAGCAGGAGCAAACTAATTTGCACTCAAAGTGTCGTAATGTGGGGGCGTTTGGATATTAAATACTATGTTTTAATTCTCTGTGCAGTATCGAGCGTATATTTTTCAATTCGCACAATCGAGTCAGGCTTTCATACAATTAGCGGTCATATATTCAATTGGATATATCATCGCTTAATTTATTTATGTGAAAGATCCTGGAATGCTGACACAGGCGAAATAGTGTAAAAAATTAATCTAAACATTAACAAAAGTGCTTGACATTATGTTGCTTATTCACAAGTTGCAAATATATCTAACAAATGAGTATGGTTTTAGCGCTGTTTTTGAACGATAAATGCAAGTAACTGTTTTTATTATAAATAAATAGTGACTATTAAATGAGCGATGTGACAAAATCCCATATAGCGTTAGCAGTTAGCTTAATTTTATTAAAACTGTTCACAATGTTATCCACAGTTTATGTGGACAATAAAAGTACTTAATTAAGTTGTCAAAATTTGTTCAAATAATCAATAGGCGGCTAAAAATCATCTCAGCCCATTTTGCTTTTTAGAGGCTTTCATAGTGAATTCAACAATCAGCAAAGTTGTTACTGTTTGTAGCCTTAAGGATATTGGTACTTGGATTTTTGCATCCAAACAAATCAGAAAATTTATACGTGCAGAGCGCTACGAAGTTATCGTTCCATCTCAATACGTCCGCATATTTGAATCTTTGTCTGATACTGGATGGGTGGTGATAGATGAAGCAAAATTTGCTACAGAATTTTCAATTGATTATGTAAAGAAAAAAATGCCGCATGGTAAGGAGTCGCGTGCCGGTTGGTATTATCAGCAGTTGCTAAAGCTCCATGCATTAATTAATTCGGGTCCAGACGAAAATAGGCTGTTAATTTGGGATGCAGACACTGTTCCCTTAAAACCCCTACAGTTTTTTCATGGCGACAAAGCAGTCTACTTCTCAGGAACTGAATACCATAAACCATATTTCAAAACCACGAAAAAGCTAATAAATTTTGATAAGAGCGTAAATTTCTCTTTTATAGCTCAGTGTTTTCCTACCTATTCAACGTGGGTTCAAGAGTTTAAGCACTATGTAGAGGTGACTCATCAAAAGAGTTGGTTTGACGCTATTCTTGATTGTTCGGATCTAAGTGAGCTTTCTGGCTTTAGTGAATATGAAACATTAGGAACTTTTTTCGTTAACCGTTTCAAAGATCAAATGGTATTTAATGATGAAAAATGGGAGCGATTTGGAGCGAGGCTGACTCCAATTGGTGAAATGGTTTGTGCTACTGTTTCCGAACATCTTCCATCGTATGTATCTTATGAGACTTGGAGTGTCCAGAGTTCTCGACCTAAGTTATCTATAAAGCGGGCTAATAATGAAGAGGAGTTTCTGGATTACTTTTTTAACACAGTGAAATCGCATCGCTCTATTACCCAAGTGGGAGCAAATGATGGTGTGATGTGCGATCCGATATCTCGCTACCTTACCTCACCTGAGTACAACGATGTGTCGGCTATTTTAATTGAGCCTGTTGATTTTTATTTTGACAAACTTAAGGCATTGCATAGTGATAGGGTTGGTACGGTATTAATTAAGGTTGCAGCTAGCTCCGTTGAATCTGTTAGAGATTTTTATCATATTGACCCAGCGGTTGCATCTGAAATGAATGGTGATGGGCCAATGAATGATTGGGCTCATGGTCAAGGCTCTTTTTATAGAGATAGCATCATTCATTGGATTGATGAAAATGCATTTAGAGGTGCTTGGTACAGAGAAAATATGGAGAGATTCAAACGGTCTATTCTGAAATCGAGTGTCAACTGTATTCCACTAAAAAATATCTTGTCTTGTGGTCAAGAGCTAAGTCTTCTGCTGGTCGATGTTCAAGGGGCTGAGCTTGATGTTTTTCTTGGTGTAGATTGGAGTGCGCCTCCTGACTTTATTCTTTACGAACAGGATATTGAAAGAGTTCAGATAATTGATAAGCTTTTAAGTGCTCTGGGGTTCGCTTTTATGTGTGGAACCATTAATGTTCTTCTTTACAATACAAAAACCATTTCTATAGTGGCCTTGCCCCGTAAATACGGTTTTCTTAAGTGGGCATAAAATTCAAGTTAAGGAGTGTTATGCTATGTTTTTGTTTTAACCAAAATATTTATGGAGGAATCATGAAACGTTCCAAATATTTCCCTTCAGCTCAGATCACGATGTTCATTTCCATCTTGCTCACCACCGCTTATTTTAGCCAAGTAGCTCAAGCAGCTTGCAATGAATGCGGTACGGTCACAGATGTGAAGGCCATAAAAACAGAAGGGCAGGGTAGTGGTGTCGGCGCTGTCACGGGTGGAGTATTGGGTGGTGTAGTGGGTCACCAAGTTGGAGGGGGAAGAGGTAAGGACTTGGCGACGATCGGGGGGGTTGTAGGCGGCGCATATGTTGGCCATCAGGTTGAGAAGAAATCAAAATCTGGAACCAGATATCACGTCTATGTAGAGATGGAGGACGGTTCGAGCAAGACTTTCAAGTATTCTTCTAAAACTAGTTACCAGGTAGGCGATCGTGTCAAGGTGAAGAACGGCAAGCTGACTCGGCCATAGAAATTGCATGAAGTGAGTTTCTAGATGGAACCCAGAAACTCACTGCATCGTTGATTAACAGTGATTTTCGTCAACGTTAGACCGGCGCATCCAACAAAGCTCATTCAGTTGAAATATTTCTTGCCATGCATCATCCGGGAAGCCATCCCGATTCAGTCTCCCACCACCACGGCCATTAGGTAGCAACAGGTCGGTGAAATAGGCTTCGCAATGAGGTGAATTCCAAAGCTCGATGATTTTACTTAAGACATGAGGGAATCGATTTTCAAGCGTTTGCGGGTACATATCGGGCAAACAATCTAGAATTTCCATGATCATTTCTTTATTAAACATCACTCACCCTCGCAATATCTGTTCATATTGTAGATTTTATCTAGCTCGGTATAACGTCTATGCCGGATATAGAGCGTGAAATAATACTCTAATTTCCATATTAACTTCTGGACGTCTCTAAGAAAATTCAAGTTTCTAAGCACGACAAGGCACGAGTCAAAAATTTGAGCGCGGCATATAGTTGATATGTAGCGATAATTTTCTAATAACGCTGTATTGTGACGAAGCGGGGTAAACCCAAAGGCGCAGTGAATACCAAGTTTAGCAACTTGGCGCTTGTATGTTCCAATTGCCATCCAATGCTCCATCGAGGCCCAACGCTTCAGGCCATATAAAAATTGAGGAAGCTGGTTCATGGGTAATCAGTCTCCTACCGTTCTGATCGAAAGTTGCCACTGAGCAACCTGCTATGTTCTCCACCGCACAGATTGAAGTTAATTTTAAGCTTAAACTCCTATCATTAAATGCATTTGAGGTTGAACTAATGGATAAGTTCGATTTTGACTCTTGGGCAATGCTGGCGAGAACGGCTCCGGATGACTTTGAGCAGCGACGGCGTGCTGTTATCGAGAGTCAAATCTCGAGTAGTGACAATGTGCGCCGCCTGCGAGGATTGCAATGCCGTATTGACATGGAGAGGATACGTGCGCGGACCCCGCTGAAGTCCTGTTTGCGCCTATCAACCTTGATGTGGGATGCGTTCGTAGATTTAAATAATTCGTTAAACACTTTTGTGGGAAAGGGTTGTGAAACAACAAGCGCATCATCTCATTCTGCGAGAAGCGCAAAGATTATCCATCTGGCAACTAAATACAAACCACACAAATGAAGCAGCGATCACTGCTTTCTAACGAGCACAATTGTTAAGGCAGCGGGTTGGGTTACCACCATACCCTTCAAATTCACCCCGGAATACAGGTCACCAAGCAGGACATTCTGGGCTTTCTCGCTGACAAAGTAGCGAAGTGGTGGCTTCCTGGCGATGTGATCTTCGTTGATGAATTGTCCCTTACAGCAACCGGCAAACTCCAAAAGATGAAGCTGAGGGATCGCATTGACGTTGCATCCCCATGCACACCCCTTTTCTCTAATTAGGATGCTCTGTATACCGTGATCTTTCACCAGTTAGTAAAGATACCAGTATGAACCGAGCTGATCTAATATTCCTCCTGGCCCCCCTCAACTAAAAGTCAAAGATGCCGATAACGAAGGTTAAGGCAATCTATATGGTGCGCTTGCTAAGATGTTCAAATCGATATTCAAATTGATATCCAATAAGGTTTCCAATTCGATATCGGATTGTGACTGGGGAATCCTAAATTTTCCCTACACAGGCCAAAGATTCAGACAATAAAAAAGCCCTGCATTAGTGCAAGGCTCTGTATCTGGCTCCCCGACCTGGACTCGAACCAGGGACCTGCGGATTAACAGTCCGTCGCTCTACCAACTGAGCTATCAGGGAATTGACAAGGCCGCTATACTACTGGCTGTAAGCTTTTCAGTCAATAGATAGATGTTTTTACGTGGTTAGTTATTGTGAAAATCAAGTAACGAAAATTTAGATAATTCAGGTGCGACAGGTCAGCATGGATATAAAAATTATATTTATCAAAACCAGCAAAGGTGAGGACGAAAGCAAAAGGATAACTAATCATTTGCCCAGCGATATTAAGCGTGCCTTAGGTTTGATCGATAATCAGTCCACGGTGAAAGAGTTGATGAAACGGGCTGCGCCCAGCTTACGAGAATCGCTTGACGATATGCTACAAGAGTTGGTTGATGGCGGCTTTATTCAAGATAAAGATAAGGTAAGTAGCGTTGTGAAGATGGCTATCCCACGGAGGCCCATTCAGAAAATTGTTATACCCTTACCCAAGGTTGAAGGTCTGGGGGAGAGGCAGGACGCTATCAGAGTTATGCATGTATCGGCTGCGGAAGCATTAGCGGCTGAAGAGGATTATGCTGAGCAGGAAACGGCATTGGCTAGGGCAAAAGCGGCAGCTGAAACGGCTCGCATCAAGGCAGAGCAAGAAGCGGAAAAGATCAGAGCGGAATTGGAAGCTGCGCAGGCCAGAGCAAAAGCGGAAGCCAAGGCGCTTGCTGATGCTGAAACATTCCGCCTCAAGGCGGAGCAGGAGGCGGAAAAAATCAGGGCGGAACAGGAAGCGGCATTGGCTAGGGCAAAAGCGGCAGCTGAAACGGCCCGCATCAAGGCAGAGCAAGAAGCGGCAAGAATCAGGGCGGAGCAGGAGGCTGCATCGGCTAGGGCAAAAGCGGCAGTCGAAACGGCTCGCATCATGGCAGAGCAAGAGGCGGAAAAGATCAGAGCGGAATTGGAAGCTGCGCAGGCCAGAGCAAAAGCGGAAGCCAAGGCGCTTGCTGATGCTGAAACATTCCGCCTCAAGGCGGAGCAAGAGGCGGAAAAAATCAGGGCGGAACAGGAAGCGGCATTGGCTAGGGCAAAAGCGGCAGCTGAAACGGCTCGCATCAAGGCAGAACAAGAAGCGGAAAAAATCAGAGCGGAATTGGAAGTTGCGCAGGCCAGAGCAAAAATGGAAGCGGAAGCCAAGGCGCGTGCTCATGCTGAAACATTCCGTATCAAGGCTGAGCAGGAAGCGGCAAGAATCAGGGCGGAGCATGAAGTTGCGCTGGGTAGGGCAAAAGCGGCAGCTGAAACGGCTCGCATCAAGGCAGAACAAAATGCGGAAAAAATCAGAGCGGAATTGGAAGTTGCGCAGGCCATGGCAAAAGCGGAAGCCAAGGCACTTGCTGATGCTGAAGCATCCCGCCTCAAGGTTGAGCTGGAAGCAACAAGAATCAGAGCGGAACAGGAAGCTGCGCAGGTCAGGGCAAAAGTGAAAGCGGAAGCGGAAGCGGAAGCCAAGGTGCGTGCAGAAGCTGAATTATCACGCATCAAAGAAGGGCAGCAAGCCATAAGAGTCAAGGCTGAACATTTAGCTACGCTGACTATAGAAAAAGCGAAAGTTAAGGCGAAGGCACGTGATGAAGCGGCGGCGCGCCTCAAGGTTGAGCAAGAAGCGACAAGAATCAGGGAGGAACAGGAAGCTGCGCAGGTTAGGGTAAAAGAGGAAGCTGAAGCGGTTCGCCTTAAGGCAGAACAGGTCGCTGCACAAATCAAAGAGGAACAGGAAGTTGCTCAGGCAAAAGTGGAAGCAGAAGCCAAGGCGCATGCCGTAGTTGAGGCTCTGCACATCAAGGAAGAACAAGATGCGTTAAAAGTCAGAGCGAAACAGGAGGCTGAGCAGACAGCAGCAAAAGTGGAAATGGAAGCTGCAGTTAATGCTCGTGCCAAAGCTGAAATGGCTCGACTTAATGCAGAGCAGGAGACGTTAAAAATCAGATCTGAGCTGGAAGCTGAGCAGACAAAATCACAAGTGGAAGCTAAAGCCAAGGTTTATTCTGAAGCTGAAACGGCACGCCTTAAGGGAGAGCAGGAAGAGACAAGAGCCAGAGTTGAACAAGAGGCCGCACTGGCAAAGAAGAAAGCTGAAGATCTGCGCCTCAAGGCAGAGCAGGAAGTGTCAGATGTCAGATCTGAGCTGGAAGCTGAGCAAGCCAAATCGCAAGTAGAAGCGAAAGCCAGGGCTCGTGCTGAAGCCGAAACGGCACGTCTTAAGAGAGAGCAGGAAGCGGCAAGGGTCATAGTGAAAAAGGTGGCTACTCAGGCCAGGGAAAAAATGGAAATGGCCGCTAAGGTGCGCGCCAAAGCCGAAGAATCGCGCATCATAGAAGAGCAGGATGCCATAAAAGTCAAGGCGGAACATTTAGCTACGCTGCTGACCATAGAAAAAGCGGAAGCGAAGGCACGTGACGAAGCTGCGGCGCGCATCAAAGCTGAGCAGGACGCGGCGAAAATCAGAGTTGACCAAGATGCAGCAAAAATTACAGTAGATCTGGCAGCGGTAAAAATTAGAGTTGACCAAGAAGCGGCAAAAATTAAAGCTGCACGAGAAGCGGCAAAAATTAAAGCTGCACAAGAAGCGGCAAAAGTTAAAGCTACTCAAGAAGCGGCGCAGACCGTGGCCAAGGCCAAAATGGAAGCGGCGGTTAAGATACAGGCTGCTCAAGTGCCGGAAGTGAAGGCTGTTCGGCGAGTCGCCAAAACTCGCAGCAAGCCGCTGCCGTGGGGCAAGATAGCGACCGGTTCGATTCTACTGCTATTGCTACTGGTCGTTTTGCTGCCTTATGTTTGGCCGATGCAGAGCTATGTCACGCAAGTTGAGCAGAAATTGTCCGCTCAACTACAGCAACCGGTACATGTCGCCCATTTGCGCGTGACATTGCTCCCCCAGCCGAAACTGGAGTTCGAGGGTGTATTAATGGGTAGTAACCAGGAGTTAAAAGCGAGCAGTGTTGTATTGAATTTTAATTTTTCTGAATTATTAAGCGATACTAAAGCGATTCGCAGTCTGGAAATAAACGATCTTATAGTTAGCACTAAGTCTTTTGATAAGGCGCTGATGTGGCTACAGATCGCAGGTGGGGATGCCCATTATCCAGTAGGGCATATGGTGTTGCAGCGTGCGCGTGTCAGCGATGATGAACTTGGTCTGCCGTCTGTAAATGGTGTGGTGAATTTTGATGGGCAGAGACGTTTCGCCAAGGCAGTCTTGAAGACCGTGGATGGCAAACTTAGCGTGGAGCTACAGCCGCAGCAGTCACACTGGCAGATCGCATTGGCTATCAATAAAGGTTACGTGCCGATGTTGCCAAATATTTTGTTCAACGAGCTGACTGCAAAAGGCGAGTTGGGCTCAGGCGAAATCAAGTTTCATGAAATCGAAGGGAGTTTGTATGGTGGCCTGCTGACAGGCAGTGCGCATCTGACTTGGATCAAGGGCTGGCAAATGCAGGGGCTTGCGAACGTAAAGTCTATGAAACTGCCTGATGCGTTGCCGAAATCAGGCATTTCAGGTGAAATGGATGGTCAGGCTAATTTTACTCTGCGTGGGGAGAATCTTCCCCTACTGGCTAAAACCCCGCATCTGGATGGCAAATTCCGGGTAAAGAAGGGGCTTATTAATAATATTGACATGGTAGAAACTTCACGCATGCCTAACCGCAAGGGTGTGTCCAGCGGCCGTACATATGTTGACGAATTGAGTGGCGTGCTACAGATAAATAATAACAGTCAGCATCTACGCCAGATAAAAATTTCAAATAGTGTGATGGCTGCAAATGGCTATGTCGATGTTGCAGCGAACAAGCAATTATCGGGACGGCTAAATGTCAATTTGAAAGTAGGCGCTGACTTGGGCAGCGTGCCGATAGTATTGTCCGGTACTCTTACTGAGCCTGTGTGGAGCACGGGGCGTTAGTCGGCAGCGTGCGCGAGGAATGAAATAAAAAGGAATTATGAAAATGCCTTGGAGATTCGGCTAATCGCATTTTTCAAATTTTCCATTGAGGTGGCGAAAGACAGACGAATGTAGCCTTCACTGCCGAAAGCCGAGCCAGGCACTATGGCCACACCAGCCTGCTCCAGCAGGTATTCGGACAGCGCTACGTCGGTAGCTTCTTTGATGATGTTCTTCTGGTGCAAAGCCAAAATAACAGGACGCACGTCGGGGAAAGCATAGAACGCCCCTCCACTCTTTATACATTTGACTCCGGGAATTTTGTTCAGCGCATCGACTACGAATAGATGTCGCTCGCGGAACGCTTTTAGCATCGGCGCAATGCAGCCCTGATCCCCATTCAAAGCTGCTTCCGCAGCTACTTGCGAAATCGAAGTTGGATTGGAGGTGCTTTGCGATTGCACATTTTCCATTGCCGTGATGATGTGCTCTGGCCCTGCGGCATAACCGATCCGCCATCCTGTCATTGCATAAGATTTGGACACGCCATTCAGAACCATAGTGCGTGAATAAAGATCGGGGCAGGCATTCAGAATGTTGACGAATTTTTCGTCACGCAACGCAATGTGTTCATACATATCATCGGTGGCTATCAGTACCTGAGGATATTTGCGCAACACTTCACCCAATGCTTGTAACTCTTCCAGACTGTAAACCGCACCGGAGGGGTTGCTTGGACTATTGATTACCACTATTTTTGTTTTGCTTGTGATAGCCGCCGCTAATTGTGCAGCGCTCATCTTGAAGCCTTGTTCAATGCCTGCCTGCACGATTACCGGTTTGCCCTCTGCAATGAGCACGATATCCGGATAGGATACCCAATATGGTGCCGGGATAATAACCTCATCGCCGGGATTGATTATGGCAAGCGCCAAGTTGAAAAAACTTTGCTTGCCGCCGCAGGAAACCAGGATCTGTTTCGCTGTGTAATCCAGCCCATTGTCGCGTTTGAACTTGGCGACGATAGCCTGCTTCAAAGAGGGTGTGCCGCCCACTGCGGTGTATTTGGTGAAACCCTTGTTGATCGCAGCTATAGCCGCATCCTTGATATGCTGCGGCGTATCGAAATCTGGTTCGCCTGCTCCCAACCCGATAATGTCTTTCCCTCCCGCCTTCAATTTGGAAGCTCGCGCGGTAACGGCGAGAGTGGGGGAGGGTTTGATTGCTTGTACGCGCTTCGATAGTTCCAAGATTGTATCCTTATGGGTTCAGAGTAAACTGCCCCGTATTTTAAATTTTTTTATTCAAATTTTCCCGAAATTATACCGTGATTAAGACTTTTCCCAATAGCCCATATTTATTGCATCAGCCTTTTGAACCAGCGGGCGACCAGCCCACTGCGATTGCACAATTGGTTGAGGGGATAAATGAGGGGCTATCGTTTCAAACGCTGCTGGGTGTGACGGGCTCCGGTAAAACATTCACTATGGCGAATGTCATCGCCCAATTGGGGCGGCCGGCCATCATCATGGCACCAAATAAGACATTGGCGGCGCAGTTGTATTCTGAAATGCGCGACTTTTTTCCTGAAAACGCAGTGGAATATTTTGTCTCCTATTACGATTACTACCAGCCAGAGGCTTACGTTCCATCGCGTGATATGTTTATCGAGAAAGATTCCAGCATAAATGAGCAGATCGAGCAGATGCGTTTGTCGGCCACCAAATCCCTGCTGGAACGACAGGACGTGGTGATTGTGGCCACCGTCTCGGCCATCTATGGTATCGGCGACCCGGTAGATTATCACGGCATGATTTTGCACCTGCGCGAGCATGAGAAATTAGTGCGGCAGGATGCAATCAAGCGCCTCACAGAGATGCAGTATGAGCGTAACGATGTGGATTTTTCACATGGACATTTTCGAGTGCGCGGCGATGTGATCGACATCTTTCCGGCAGAAAACAGCGAACATGCGTTACGCCTGACGATGTTTGACGATGAGGTGGAAAGCTTGTCGCTTTTTGATCCACTTACCGGCCACATTCTGAGCCGCGTGCCGCGTTTTACCGTGTACCCGTCCAGTCATTACGTCACGCCGCGCAGCACTACATTACAGGCCATAGAAACCATCAAGGTGGAGCTGGCTGAACGTATAGATTTCTTTCAGCGCGAACATAAATTGGTGGAGGCGCAGCGTATCGAACAGCGTACTCGCCACGATTTGGAAATGCTGAACGAGATCGGTTTTTGCAAAGGAATCGAAAATTATTCGCGTCATCTGTCTGGACGTAAGGCAGGTGAACCACCGCCTACGCTGATTGATTATCTTCCGCCCAATGCGCTGATGTTTATAGATGAAAGCCACGTTACCATTCCGCAGATCGGCGGCATGTACAAAGGGGATCGGGCGCGCAAGGAAAATCTGGTCAACTACGGTTTCCGAATGCCTTCTGCGCTGGATAACCGCCCGCTACGTTTTGACGAGTTTGAACAGGTAATGCGTCAATCCATATTTGTTTCTGCTACACCGGCTGTTTTTGAGGCAGAGCATACCGGGCAAGTGGTGGAACAATTGGTGCGTCCGACTGGATTGGTTGATCCGCAAATTGAAGTACGGCCGGCCACACATCAGGTGGATGATTTGATGTCTGAGGTTAATCTGCGAACGGCCAAGGGCGAGCGAGTGCTGGTCACCACCCTGACCAAGCGCATGTCAGAAGATCTCACTGAATACTTTTCCGAGCATGGTATTAAAGTGCGTTACCTGCATTCAGATATTGAAACAGTTGAGCGGGTGGAAATCATCCGTGATCTGCGTTTGGGCATGTTCGACGTGCTGGTCGGCATTAATCTGCTGCGCGAGGGGTTGGATATACCTGAGGTGTCACTGGTAGCGATACTTGATGCTGACAAGGAAGGTTTTTTGCGTTCGGAGCGTGCGCTTATTCAGACGATAGGCCGTGCTGCGCGACACATTAACGGTAGCGCAATACTCTACGCTGATAAAATTACCAATTCGATGCGCCGTGCCATTGATGAGACCGAGCGCAGGCGGAACAAGCAGCTATTGCACAATGAACTGCACGGCATTATTCCCCAAGGCGTGCAGAAGCGTATCAAGGACATTATTGAAGGCAGTTATGAACCAGATGCTGCTCGCAAGCAACTTAAAATAGAACAAGATCAGGCCAAATACTTGGCGATGAGTGAACGTGACCTTGCCAAGGAAATTAAACGGCTGGAAAAAGAAATGCTGCAGGCAGCGAAAAACCTCGAATTTGAGCGTGCCAGTGAATTGCGCGACCAGTTGAAAAAGCTGCGGGAGAGTGTGTTTATGTCCCCATTTTGAGTAGGAGAATTTGAATTGCTGATACTTTAGGGTATGTTTTTTACGGTAATGAGAAGAATAATTGAAAAAAATTAGCGTTTTATTTTGTTGCATGGGAAATATTTGCCGATCACCCACTGCTGAAGCAATTTTCCGCGCTCGAGTTGAGGAAGCGGGCTTGGTAAAGCGCATCCTGATTGATTCGGTAGGCACGCATGATTATCATATTGGCAGTCCACCGGACACGCGAACGCAGCGTGCCGCATTACAGCGCGGATACGACATGAGTATGTTGCGGGGCCGGCAGGTTGAGGTTGCTGATTTTAATCGTTTCGATTATGTGCTGGCGATGGATAGTGCCAACCTTGGCATTTTGCAACGTTTATGCCCGGTGACGGAGCGAGGACGTTTGGGATTGTTTCTGGAATATGCGAGCCGACATGACGAGCGTGAAGTTCCCGATCCGTATTATGGCGGGGCAGACGGTTTCGAGCGTGTACTTGATATGGTAGAGGATGCTTCAGAGGGTTTGTTACGGCACATTCAGAAGACCCTTGTGTAAAGGGTGGGTTGTGTTTGTCGCATATGTTTTTGATGATGAATGATGCAGGAAAAACAATAAAGCCGCGCAATATAATTGCGCGGCTTTATTGTTTGGCATTCCGCCCTATCGATGCAATGCTACTGGTTTAACTATGAATTCAAAGTTTGTTGAGTCTCGATTTGCACCAGCGGCTCGTTGTTTTCCATACTGTAAATTTCTCGTGGACGTGAGCGGCGACGTGACGCTGACGGTGTAGCTTCAACCTGTGCGGCGGCCGCCGCTGAAGAGCGTTTGACAGCGTCAGTTTCGATCTGCACCAAACCGTTGCCATTGCTTGTAGGGCTGGCCTGAATTGATGTGGTTGATGTAATTGTCGGCGCAACAGCAACAGGAAGAAGGCGGGGTTCTAAATTTTGAATATTTTGTGGCTCAGCAGGTTCGCTGTGGCGTGTAGTTTCAACGGCGTTCATTACAGCACCAGGCGAGGTTTCGGTCAGGATAGGCTGTTCACCGACTGTTTGCCCGGCTGCCTGCTGCTGATCACGCCGTTCACGTTCGCGTTGGCCACCGCGCCGACCGCGCTTACGTCCAGTGCTCTGACTATGTTCTTCCGCTGGCTCAGTTATGGTTGCAACTTTTGCTATGCTTTCCAATACCGCTGTTTCGACTGGTACGCGAGGTGGCCGGGGTGGACGTGCAGCGCGCGGCTCCTGTGTTTTGGGTGTTGTTTGTGCAGATTTTTCTATGCGTGGATGAGCTTCGTCACGGTCGCGACGCGGATTATTGCGCTGACGGTTGCCTTCTGGCCGATTACTGTCAGGACGGTTACCACTTGGACTACGGCCTTCCCGTTCACGTCGAGGTGGATTATTGGCGCGCGGTTTGGCGATCAGCTTTTCGGGGGTTTCTTCCGCACCCAGTGACTTGAGCCAGCCTATCAGCTTGGTGAAAATAGAAGGTTGTGTGGCACCCTGGACATCCCGCATGGGGGCTGGCTGAGGTGGTGTGACCCCTTGAACTACAGCTTGGGCGCGCTGCGGTTTGGTCTCTTGTGCGGCTTTGGCAGTGATATGGTTTGCTTCCGGTGTCGCCACCAACTTGTAGCTGGCCTGCAAATTTTCGACGGTCATGTCGTCTTGGCGTAAACGGGTCACGCTATAGTGTGGGGTTTCCATACTTGCGTTTGGAATCAGCGTAATGATTACCTTTAGCCGCGATTCGATTTGATGGATCTCAGCACGCTTCTCATTAAGCAGGAAGGTGGCGACATCCAATGGCACTTGCACGTGGATAGCGGCACTGTGCTCTTTCATCGCTTCTTCCCGGATGATACGCAGGATGTGTAAGGCGGAAGATTCGATGCCTCGGATATGGCCGATTCCGTTACAACGGGGACATGGGGTGTGGCTGGTTTCTTCCAGGCTGGGTTGCAGGCGTTGGCGCGACAGTTCCAGCAGGCCGAAGCGCGAGATCTTCCCAGTCTGAACACGCGCACGGTCATAGTGCAGGGCATCGCGCAGACGATTTTCCACTTCCCGCTGGTTGCGGGTGCTTTCCATATCGATAAAATCGATCACGATCAGACCACCCAAATCGCGTAGGCGCATCTGCCGCGCAATTTCTTCGGCAGCTTCCAGATTGGTATTGAGCGCGGTCGACTCTATATCCGCGCCGCGTGTGGCGCGCGCGGAGTTGATATCGATTGCGGTGAGTGCCTCGGTATGATCAATAACAATCGCGCCACCGGAGGGAAGATTTACTTGGCGTGCATGCGCCGATTCGATCTGGTGTTCAACCTGGAAGCGTGAGAATAAAGGTACGTCGTCCTGATACCGTTTGATTACATGGACATTGTTTGGCATGACCGTGCTCATGAAAGCCCGTGCCTGTTGGTAGATGTCGTCCGTGTCGACTAGAATTTCACCGATTTCAGGGTGGAAATAGTCGCGTATGGCGCGCACTACCAAGCTGCTCTCGAGGTAGATCAGTGAGGGTGCCTTTTCAGTTTTTGCCGCGCTTTCGATGGCATCCCACAGTTGTTTGAGGTAGTTAAGATCCCATTGCAGCTCTTCCAGATTTCGGCCAATTCCGGCAGTGCGCGCAATGATACTTGCACCTTGAGGCACTTCCAGTTGCGACAGGATGTCGCGCAGTTCATTGCGCTCTTCGCCTTCGACACGGCGAGATACGCCGCCACCGCTGGGATTATTTGGCATCAGCACAATGTAACGGCCAGCCAGACTAATGTACGTAGTTAGGGCGGCGCCCTTATTGCCGCGCTCGTCTTTTTCCACCTGGATGAGCAGTTCCTGGCCTTCGCGCAATGCTTCTTTGATGCTGGGACGGCCGCTACCTTCTTGATTCAGGTAATTAACGGGGGAAACTTCTTTGAATGGCAGGAAACCGTGGCGATTGCCGCCATATTCGACGAAGGCAGCTTCCAGGCTAGGTTCGATACGGGTAATTATAGCCTTGTAAATATTGCTTTTGCGTTGTTCTTTGCCAGCGGATTCAATGTCGAGGTCGATCAATTTTTGACCATCGACAATGGCGACACGGAGTTCTTCCGCTTGTGTCGCATTGAATAACATGCGTTTCATTATATTTTCTCCCGCGCTCTGACACGGGCAGAACAAGTCTAAACGCGGCTAACCGCGCGCGAGAAAGCTGATAAGAGCCGTGCAAACAATGCTGATATAGCGATGCCAACGGCTGTTCAAAATATTGTTCTCGTTATTAGCTTGTTAATAATCAACAGGTGCCGCCAATTTTGTTATTAGGGGCGACACGGAAAAAAATCCACAGGTGCTTTGAGCGCGCAAATCAATTACTATCACTGCTTCTTCCGGTGAGTGACATTAACCGGACTGCGTTGGAACGGGGCGGCGGCATTGTTGCCTGCTCCACACTCACGGGGAATTCGCATCCCGTTTTTCCGTTAGCCAATACGCGTTATCGGGAAGTATAAGCATAATGAATGATTTACGCAAAGAATCTGTAACCTGGATCAAGATTGACGAAGGCAGTTGCGATCAGCGCATTGATAACTTTTTGTGCAAACACCTTAAGGGCGTCCCCAAGAGCCACATCTATCGTATTCTGCGCAGCGGTGAAGTGCGCGTGAATAAAAAGCGCGTGGATCAGACTTGTCGCCTGCAACTGGGCGATCAGGTGCGTATCCCGCCAGTGCGGGTAGCTGAAGCGCAAGATCGTGACTATGTTCCGGCACTTGAATTCCCTATCTTGTATGAAGACGATGCGCTGTTGGTGATCGACAAGCCATCTGGAGTAGCGGTGCATGGCGGAAGTGGGGTTAGCTTCGGCATTATTGAGCAATTGCGTAGTGCCCGTCCGCAAGCCAAGTTCCTGGAACTGGTTCATCGTCTGGACCGTGAAACTTCGGGTGTGCTGTTACTGGCGAAGAAGCGCTCTGCCCTGGTTCATCTGCACGAGCAGATGCGCGATGGAAAAAATGACAAGCGTTACCTGTGTTTAGTACTGGGTAAGTGGCTGAATGTTAAGCAGCACGTTAAATTACCACTACACAAATTCAACACTCAGAATGGCGAGAAACGCGTAATGGTGCGCGAAGACGGGCAAGCCGCACATACCATCTTTACCCTGCAAAAAAGTTGGCCTGAATTCAGTCTGCTTGAAGCTCAGCTTAAAACTGGACGCACCCACCAAATTCGTGTGCATCTTTCTCATCTGGGCTTTCCCATCGCTGGCGATGATAAGTACGGCGATTTCGCGCGAAACAAAGAATTGATTAAAAAGGGCTTAAAGCGCATGTTCCTGCATGCGCACAGCATTACCTTCACCCACCCGCTGACGGCTGAGGCTATGCAACTGAGTGCGCCATTGCCGAAAGAATTGCAAAAGTTTGTGAATGAGTTGGATGAAAAATTTTGTGACTAGCTGATGCTTTCTTATGCAGATGAGCACACCAAAGCACAAATGTACCAGCTTGACCCGATCAGCTCTGCATGGCTTTCCACCATCAATTATCGCCTGATCGTTATTAATACCCTCAAATTTTTACGCGTAATCCGTTAAGTCCTACCCGCTACCCTCAAATCACATCCGCGAAATAAGACTCCGCCCGCTTGAAGAAGGCGTAGCTTAGAGGAAGCAGGATCGTAACCAAAATTATGCCGGGTACCATGGCCGACAAATCCGGCGGCTCGTTTCTCAGTACTACACTCTGAAACGCGTCAATGATGCCCGCCAGAGGATTAAGTGTATATAGGGTATAGAGCAGGTTGGACCACTCGCCGGCAGCTTGTTGCTCCAATAGTTTATCCTTCACCAGTTGCAATGGGTAAATCACTGGAGAGGCATACATGAGCAGGGAAAGTAGCACGGGCAGGGCGGTTCCCATATCCCGGTAGTAAACATTGATTGCTGCGCCGGCAAATGCGATGCTTAAAGCGGCCAAAATTGTGTAAAGAATGATGAAAGGTACCCATAAGATGTACATGCTGGGTATATATTTAAACCAAATCATGAGCCCGGCCAGGATGATAAAGTTGATGCCAAGCTCCACAAGTTTGGTGACAACTGCCGTTATGGGGAATATCTCACGCGGGAAATATATTTTTTTGATCAGGTTGGCATTGCCCACCACACTGTTTACTCCCTCCGATGCAGATTCTTGAAAGAAAATCCAGGGCATGAGCGCAGCGAAGGTCAGGAGGGGATAAGGGATATTGCCGCTGTCAATGCCAACGAAGCTTTTGACCAATGTAAAGATCAGCATGAGGATAAGTGGCTTTACTACAGCCCAGGCAATGCCCAGATATGCCTGTTTGTAGCGCAGCGTGACGTTCTTCCACGCAAGTACGGTCATCAGTTCGCGGTATTCGACAAGATTTTTTACTACTGCAATCATATGCGTCGCTGCTCCCTCTGCTCTGTTGATTGATTATTAATTTGAGTTGCCCATGCTTTGGGTGCCGGCCTGACTTGCTGGCACTGAGTTCGATGCCCGATGTGGTGCGTCCCCATGCTTATTATTGTCTGCTACGAAATCTTGATTGAAAAAACCTGCTGCCATTAGCTTGGTGATACGCATCTTTATTTTATCGTAACATTTTTAATAAACTGTGTGCCAATTTTGGTTTTGTGGATTGTCTGGAGATTGCCGCGTTACCAATGCTGTGCGTTGCCTGCCGCCGCAGAATAAGCCGGAACCTGCCGAGGTGCGGCAATGCAATCAATATTTGGTGGCGGAGTTGGCTGCTTTACCGTTAGGCGCAGTAGTGCTGGCTTTAGGGGCGATTGCCCATTTGGCGGTGATGCGTGCATTGGGCTTGCAAATCAAAGACTATAAATTTACGCATGGCGTGCGGCATGCACTACCGAACGACATAATGCTATATGACAGCTACCATTGCAGCCGCTACAATACCCAGACCAAGCGCCTGAACGAGGCGATGTTTCATGCCATTTTCAGCGCAATTGTTCAATATTTGCACAGCCTTGATCTAAACAATAGCTTTGATCCAAACAATCGAGTTTGATCTTAAATCATTTATCGCCAGTCTGCCCCTGCTGCCTGGTGTGTACCGTATGCTGGATAGTCAAGGGCAAGTGCTTTATGTCGGCAAAGCTGGGCAGCTTAAAAAACGCGTTTCATCCTACTTCCAGAAAACAAATATCTCGCCGCGCATCAGCCTGATGGTGTCACATATTGACCGTATTGAAGTGACGGTCACTCGCTCCGAGGCTGAGGCTTTGCTGCTGGAAAATAACTTAATAAAAACTTTAAAGCCGCGATACAACATACTTTTTAGAGATGATAAATCTTATCCTTACATCGTCCTGACCGGACATGGCTTTCCTCGTCTGGCTTATTATCGTGGCGCGACTGGTAAGCACCATCAATACTTCGGGCCTTACCCCAACTCACATGCCGCCAAGGAAAGCATACAGTTGCTACAAAAAATTTTTCGCATCCGTACTTGTGAGGACAGTACATTTTCCAATCGCACTCGCCCCTGTTTGCTGCACCAGATTCATCGCTGCACGGCTCCTTGCGTTGGGTTGATTAGTCAACAGAATTACGCAATCGATGTGCGTAACGCGAATTTACTGTTACAGGGTAAGCAGGGCGAGGTGGAGGGATTGCTGCGACTAGCCATGGAACAAGCGGCTGAAGCCCAGCACTACGAGCAGGCCGCTGCGTTACGCGACCAGTTGCATGCGCTGCATACGGTGCAGCAAAAGCAGTTCATGGAAAGCGGTCGTGCAACGGATGCGGATATTGTCGCCGTCGCTGAGCTGAATGGCGCGATGTGCGTGAATCTGGCCATGGTGCGCGGTGGCAGACATCTGGGTGATAAGAGCCTTTTTCCGCAAAATGCCGAAGTGCAGGCGGCTGACGAAGTGCTGCATGCCTTTCTGGCACAGCATTATTTAAACCATAGCGTGCCGCCTCTTATTCTTACCAGCACGCCTCTCGCGGCAGATGCCTTGGAAGAATTACTTGGTGAGCAGGCAGGGCATAAGGTGCAAATACGCCACAGTGCAAGTGGTGAGCGTCGCCAATGGTTGGATATGGCGCTGAAAAATGCTCTGCTGGCATTACATCAGCAGGCCGGCCAGACGGCCGGGCAGCTTGCTCGATTGGAAAAGCTGCGCGAAGTGCTTGCGCTCCCGCTATTGTCACGCATCGAATGTTTTGATATCAGCCACACCATGGGCGAAGCGACTGTGGCTTCCTGTGTCGTGTACGATAATTTTGCTATGCGAACTGCCGAGTATCGGCGCTACAACATTAGCGGTATTACCGGGGGAGACGACTACTCAGCAATGCGGCAAGCCTTGCTTCGTCGCTATCAAAAATTACAGGCAGGGGAAGGCAAGCGTCCCGATTTGATTTTGATAGATGGTGGCGCGGGTCAGCTAAGCGTTGCTTGTCAGGTGATGGAACAGCTTGGCCTGACGGAAATTCCGTTAATGGGCGTAGCTAAAGGCGTGGAACGCAAGCCCGGGTTAGAGCAATTGTTGCTTCCGAAGCATGAAAAACCGCTACAATTGTTGCCGGACAATCCAGCATTGCACTTGATTCAGCATGTGCGAGATGAGGCACACCGTTTCGCAATTAGCGGACACCGCGCCAAGCGTGGTAAAACGCGCACAACATCCATGCTGGAGGAAGTTAGCGGAGTGGGGGAGAGGCGCAGACGTAATTTGCTGGCTCGGTTCGGCGGTCTGCAAGGCGTATACCAAGCCAGCCTGGAAGAATTGGCGCAGGTCGATGGCATTAGTCTGGCGCTGGCGGAAAAAATTTATCAACAATTGCACTGATCATGCCACTCAATATCCCGAATCTGCTGACTTGGTTTCGCATTATGCTCATACCGGTGTTTCTCGGTGTGTTCTACGTATCTGACGCAACACTTTCCCTGCACCACAAGCATTTAGTCAGCACGGTAATATTCGCGTTGGCTGCTCTCACCGATTGGCTAGATGGTTATCTGGCGCGTGCACTCAATCAAACTTCCGCCTTTGGCGCATTCCTCGATCCAGTCGCGGATAAGCTGATGGTGGCTGCTGCATTGATTGTGCTGGTAAAGCTTGGCTATGTGGATATGGTTATTGCTTTCATCATTATCGGTCGTGAAATCGCCATCTCTGCCTTACGTGAATGGATGGCTCAGCTTGGAGAAAGCAAGAGCACTGCGGTTTCCATGCTAGGCAAGGTGAAAACTGCATTGCAGATGATTGCCATATTGCTGCTGCTTTGCCATGATTCGCTGGCTGGTTTGCCGACTAATACATTGGGTACGTTGCTGATTTATCTTGCTGCTGTTTTGACATTATGGTCAATGATCTATTACTTGAAACTCGCGCTGCCACAAATTGCACGCAAATAGCGGGGGCATTATGTTGCATAAAGTGCCAAATTCCAGTGGCAAGGTGGCATGAAATAAAATTTCGCCATCGGGCTATATGGAAATGAATATTTCATCAGGCCTGTCACAAGTAACTAGAAGATTATTGATTCTTTGCCCCATGCAAGGTATACTGCTCCGCTTTCGGGGTGTAGCGTAGCCTGGTAGCGCGCCTGCTTTGGGAGCAGGATGTCGGGAGTTCGAATCTCTCCACCCCGACCAATATATCTTAGTGGTACAGAGTCGAATGGCTCCACAGGAAATTGTGCCCGTAGCTCAACCGGATAGAGCACCAGCCTTCTAAGCTGGGGGTTGCTGGTTCGATTCCAGTCGGGCACACCAACGTCATATCTTGTTGAGTTTTACCCCGTGGTGGCTGTAGCTCAGTTGGTAGAGCCCCGGATTGTGATTCCGGTTGTCGTGGGTTCGAGCCCCATCAGTCACCCCATATAGAATAAGGCTTGCAGCGATGCAGGCTTTTTTTACATCTAGCGGTTTTGTGTCTATGTAAGGCTGGTGTAAGGTTTTCCGGTCAATGCACTCTACTCATGACTTCAGGAAGCCACCATGGGGCGGATGGGAATCGTGGTAGGTGAGCAAATGACCCCCAGACAAGATAAAGGCCAGTTGCTCGGCCAATATCCCACTGTGTCAGGCTAGTCGTTGCATCATAGTTAAATTTTGAGGCGACAACTAGCGTGACAGTCACCGTGCCGACAACAATGCTAATATCCGCGCCTCATTTTTTGGTAGATTTCCATGGCTAAACGTTATGATTTGATTGTGTTCGATTGGGATGGCACAGTGATGGATTCCACAGCTGTGATAGCGAGTTCGATCCAGGCGGCATGTCGGGATTTGGGCTTGACCGAGCCTAGCGATGTCGCTGCGAAGCATGTAATTGGTCTGGGGTTGAATGAAGCGCTGCGCCAAGCCGTGCCGGATTTGCAGGAGAATCAGCGCGATGATCTGGTGGCACGGTACCGCCATCATTTCCTGGCGCAGGGTGAGGCTATTCCATTGTTCGAGGGAGCGCAGCAGACCATTGCGGAGTTGCATGCTGCCGGGCACTGGCTGGCTGTGGCGACAGGCAAAAGCCGGCAGGGATTACAGCGGGCCATGCAAACCAGCGGGATGGAGTCTTACTTCCACGCTACCCGCACGGCAGACCAAACATTTTCCAAGCCGCATCCGGCGATGTTGCTGGAAATAATGGATCAACTTGGAGTTGCAGCGCAGCGTGCGCTGATGGTGGGCGATACTACACATGATTTGCAAATGGCGCGTAACGCCGGTGTGGATGCGATTGGCATGACGCACGGCGCGCATCCGGTAGACCAGTTGCGTGCCCTGAAACCGCTGGCGTTGATGGACGATTTTGTCGGACTGCGCGCATGGTTTAAAGAATACGCCTGATATACTGGAGGGCAACTCTAAAAATTCAGATTTCGTTACAATATGTTGTTGCTCACAAAAAATGTTTCCTTACATATCAATTATATGCTGCGTCAACATTTTTTATTCGCGCCTAGTCTTGTTTAGAACTCTTAATTTTTAGAGGTGCCCTGGGTGCAGATTTTTATTGAGGAATAATTATGTCAGAACAAAACAATAACTGGGAACGCGGCGTGTTGGAGAAGCTCGCTATGTCGGCCATTCAGGAGCAGCGCCGGGCGCGCCACTGGGGTATTTTTTTCAAGGTGCTGACGTTTGGCTATCTCTCCATTTTGTTATTCCTGTTTATGGGCTGGATGGGCAAATCCGAGTCGCGGCTAAGCGGCAAGCACACTGCGCTGGTGGAAATGCATGGCGTGATCGCGGCTGAGACCGCAGCCAATGCCGACAGCGTTATGAGCAGCCTGCAGGATGCATTCAAGGATAGTCACACGCAAGGAGTGATTCTGCGAATGGACAGCCCCGGCGGTAGTCCGGTGCAATCGGGTAATATTAATGATGAAATCCGCCGTTTGCGTGCCAAGTATCCAAAGATCCCGTTGTATGTAGTAATTGAAGATATATGCGCTTCCGGCTGTTATTACGTGGCGGCGGCGGCGGACAAGATTTTTGTCAATAAAGGGAGCTTGGTTGGGTCAATCGGCGTGTTGATGGATAGTTTTGGCTTTACTGGCACGATGGACAAGCTGGGTGTGGAGCGCCGCTTGATGACGGCGGGCGTGAACAAGGGTTTCATGGATCCATTTTCGCCAGTTAATGTGGGACAGCAGGAACATGCTAAAAATATGCTCGCCGAAATTCACCAGCAATTTATTGATATAGTGAAACAAGGACGCGGCAAGCGTCTGAAGGAATCGCCTGATATATTCAGCGGCTTGATCTGGACCGGTCAAAAGAGCATTGAGCTGGGCTTGGCGGATGGCATGGGCAGTATGGATAGCGTGGCGCGCGATGTAATCAAGGCAGAAAACATTGTCGATTTCACAACCCATGAAGGTATCGCTGAGCGGCTCGCCAAGCGTTTTGGTGCGGGAGTGGCGAGCGCTTTTCCGGGTGTATCTACACAGGCTGGCATCAAACTACGTTAAGGCTACGCTGAACAAGTCCCTCCGTTCGGGCTGAGCCTGTCGAAGCCAATAGCAACTTATTGATTCACAGGGAGTACGTTTCGACAAGCTCAACGCGAACGGACTTGTTCAGCATTGTCTTAAATCCGATTCCTTTAGGGTGTCTCTAAAAATGGTTCACTTCAACAGAGGTTTCAGCTTGGCCATGATAGTCTGGAGAATTTGCGCTTGCGCCGATGCTGTGGGGTGCAAGTCGTCGGCCTGAAATTGTTCCGGCGGAACATTTTCAAGCATGAACGGAACCAGCTCCACACGGTGGCGCTGCGCCAGCCGGGAAAAAATCGCCTTGAATTGATCCGTGTAGTTTTTGCCATAATTGGGCGGCAACTGAATTCCCACTAGCAGTACTTTTCTGTTGTCTTGGCGTGATTGTTTGATAATAGCGCTGAGATTGCTCTCGATAATGGCGAAAGGCACGCCGCGCAGGCCGTCATTGGCACCCAGTTCCAGAATGACAATGTTGGGGGAATGCTGACGCAAGGCTTGGGCAATGCGCTGCCGTCCGCCAATGGCTGTTTCGCCGCTGATGCTGGCGTTAACAACTTTATATTGTGGATGGCTGAGTTGTAATTCTTCCTGCAACAGATTGACCCAGCCCGATTCCCGTGGGATGCCATACGCTGCCGATAGACTATCGCCAAACACCAGTATGGTTTGTTGTTGCGCGCCACTCACCCTAGGCAGCAGGCAACACACACATAATAAAACTGATTGAAAGAAAGTAGGAAATTTCATGGCGTCTATTTTGCGGGCAATGAATCTGGGTAAGCAAGTAGAAAGTGGTGGCCAGCCTCTTGTTATCTTGCACGAGGTCAGCTTTACCGTCGAGCCGGGCGACAGCCTTGCAATTCTGGGTGCGTCCGGTTCCGGTAAGTCTACTCTATTGGGATTGTTGGCAGGGCTGGACGTGCCCAGTAGCGGCACAGTGTATCTCGACGGAGTTGATATTTTTTCTTTCGATGAAGATGAACGCGCACGTTTGCGTGGTCGTCTGGCAGGTTTTGTTTTCCAATCATTTCAGTTGCTGCCAGCCTTGACCGCGCTGGAAAACGTGATGTTGCCGCTGGAATTACGCGGCGCGTCCGATGCGCGCGATCGTGCAACAGCTGCCTTGCAGCGCGTGGGGCTGGTCGCGCGTTTGAGTCATTTACCCAAACATTTGTCCGGCGGCGAGCAACAGCGCGTGGCGATGGCGCGTGCGTTTGTCGTGCAGCCGAAAATCCTGTTCGCAGACGAACCTACAGGCAATCTCGACGCCGCAACTGGCGGCCAGATCATTGATCTGATGCTTGAGTTAAACGGTGCGCAGGGCACCACGCTTATATTGGTTACTCATGATGAAGCGCTGGCGCAACAGTGTGGTCGGCAGTTGCATTTGGCGGCAGGGCGGATTGTGCCGTGAATATATTGCATCTATCATGGCTCATGCTGCGGCGGGACTGGCGCACCGGGGAATGGCGCGTGCTACTTATCGCTTTGGTGCTGGCGGTGGGCAGCATTGCTACCGTGGGACTGTTTGCCAACCGGGTTGGCCTGGCTCTGCAGCAGGAAGCTACCAGCCTTTTGGGTGCCGATCTGCGCCTTGTCGCCACGCATCCATTCCCGCCATCTTATCGGGCAGCCGCACTGCAACGGGGTCTGCGCGTGGTCGAGGTTGTGACTTTTCCCAGCATGGTGGTTTACGGCCAACAAAACGTGCTGGCGGAAATTCAGGCGGCGGAAGAAGGCTACCCGCTGCGCGGCAAAATCCACATTGATGATGGCACGCCACACGTCGCGCAAGGCATCCCTGCGCCGGGCACGGTGTGGGCGGATAAGCGTTTGCTGCAACGCATGGGATTGCAGCTGGGCAATGAAGTTGCCATCGGCGCACTGCACATGCGTGTGGCTGCGCGCGTGGTACGCGACGTGGATCAGTCTGTCGGCTTCGCCAGTTTTTCACCACGTGTGCTGATAAATGCAGCCGATCTGCCAGCTAGCGGCCTGATTCAACCCGGTAGTCGCATCAGCTACAGAATCCTGTTTGCAGGTGACTCGGCACAACTTGCCGACTTGCGTGCCTGGCTGAAAGGACGGCTGTTAGCGGGTGAAAAACTGGAGGACGTGCGCGATGCGCGTCCGGAAATTCGAACTGCGCTGGAGCGTGCCGAACATTTTTTAGGGCTGGCGGCGCTTACTGCTGTAGTGCTGGCAGGTGTGGCGATGGCATTGGCCGCGAGCCATTTCATCATGCGCCATCTTGACACCTGCGCCATGATGCGCTGTTTGGGGGCAACGCAGGCGCAGGTATTGCGCATTTTTATGGTTCAGTTTTTGCTGCTGGGTGGTTTTGCCATATTGCTGGGTGGCTTGCTCGGTTACGCGGCTCAATCCGCACTGGTGCAGTCCATCGAAGCCATGCGTGAAGCTGCTTTGCCCCCGCCGGGTTGGCTACCATTGTGGCAGGCTGCAGCCAGCGGCATGGCGCTCTTGTTTGGATTTGCTTTCCTGCCGTTGTGGCAGTTGAAAAGAGTGCCGCCGTTACGCGTTATCCGTCGTGAATTGGGCATGCCGCCGGCGCGCACCGGCTTGCTGTATGTGTCAGGTGCTGCTGTGCTGAGCGTGCTATTCCTGTGGCAGGCCGGTTCGCTCAAGCTGGGCTTGACCGTGTTGGCGGGCTTGATAGCTGGCATGTTGTTGTTTGGTCTGCTGGCATGGCTTGCCGTGCGCACTTTGACCTGGCTGCCCCTGCGCGGGAGTCACGCCTTTGCGAATTTGGCCAGACACGGGCGCACGAATGCGCTGCAAATTGTGGCACTAAGCTTAGGTGGCATGGCCTTGCTGCTGCTTACCTTTGTGCGTGCCGACCTGTTGGAAAGCTGGCGTAGCCGCATGCCGCCTAATGCGCCGAATCGCTTTATCGTCAACATCCAGCCCGATCAGCGCGCCGCGATAAATAATTTCTTCACACAGCAGCAATTACCCGCGCCACAACTGTTTCCCATGGTGCGTGGGCGGCTGATAGCAATCAATAACCACCCGATCAGCGGGAACAATTACCCCGAGGCGCGTGCCCGTGCGCTAGTGGAACGCGAGTTTAATTTATCCTGGTCAGATCAGTTGCCAACTGATAATGCCTTGGTACAGGGTGCATGGTGGGGGCAGGGCGCGTCATCGGTGTTGTCGGTGGAAGAGGGAATAGCCAAAACGCTGGGTATCAACATGGGCGATACACTGACTTACGACGTGGCGGGCAGCTCGTTCAGCGCGCAAGTGGTAAACCTGCGCAAGGTACAGTGGGATTCCATGCAGGTGAATTTTTACGTAATCACTGCGCCCGATATGATGAAAGATTTTCCGGCTAGCTACCTGACCAGCTTCTATTTGCCAGCTGATAAGGCGCAGGCAAGCGATGCGTTGATCAAAGCCTTCCCCAACCTGCTGCTGATAGATACCGATGCGGTGATCGAACAAGTCCGCCAAATCATTGCTCAAATAGCCAAAACTATGAGCGCGGTCTTCCTGTTTACCCTGCTGAGCGGTTTGGCGGTGCTCTATGCTGCGCTGCTCGCAACGCAAGATGAACGCATTCATCAGGCCGCCATCCTGCGCACATTAGGAGCCGACAGCCGCTATTTACGGCGATTGCACCTGACCGAATTTGCCGTGCTGGGCGCATTGAGTGGCCTGTTCGCAGCAGCAGGTGGGACCTTGCTAGGCTGGGTGCTGGCAATTAAAGTACTGGAAATTCCTTATCATTCGAGTGCGTTAATCTGGTTGGTTGGCGTGGGCGGCGGGATTGTTACGGTGACCTTGGCAGGATGGTTGGCTACGCGGCGGGTAGCGCAGATGTCGCCGTTACAGGTGTTGCAATCTGTTTAAGTTAAAGGTGTGGTATTGAAGAATGGAATTGAGCCGGATTGATGTAGGGGACGAAAATATTTTTGGATTAAGAGTTCGTTGAATGCCGATTTGCTTTATTTATCAGGGGGGAAAAGTTTTAACAGGCAATTCGATATAGCCTGTTAAAGAACAGTACCGGGTTTATCCGGAATTAGCGTGTTAATTCGGGTATATTTTTTTGCTTCATCCTTATGAGCTATTAGTTTTAAAAAGTGTTTTTGCTATTGTGAAAAGTTTGTAGAAATAAAATATTAGTAGAGAAGATTCTATGAAAGAACGCATTGTTGCAACCGCAGTGATAACTACATTTATGTGCGGTTTAGCATACGGGGAAGAAAAAAGTCCGGATTCTGCATTCACGTTCAGCGGTTATGTTGAAGCATATTACAGCCATGATTTAAATATGACTATCAATAACACCAAGCCATCATTTGTTTACAGTTATAACAAAAATAATGAAGCTTCAGTGAATCTGGCTTTTGTGAAAGGATCTTACAACACGGACAACGTCAGAGTTAACCTTGCATTAGCCGGTGGTAGCTATATGAGTTCCAATTATGCGTCCGAGCCTGGCGTGTTGAATAATATTTATGAAAGTAACGTAGGCCTGAAGCTTTCTGCTAAAAATAACGTGTGGATTGATGTGGGAGTTTTTGCTTCACATCTGGGGTTTGAAAGTGCCGTGGGTAAAGATAATTGGACTTTGACCAGAAGTTTCAGCGCAGATAACACTCCTTATTATGAAACCGGCGCCAAAATCAGTTATACGTCAGAGAATGATGTATGGTTTGTGAGTGCATTGGTTTTAAATGGTTGGCAACGTATCAAACGCGTTGAAGGAAATTCTTTCCCTTCGGTTGGTACGCAGGTTACATATAAACCGTCTGCGAAGCTAACGTTGAACTGGAGTACATTTGTTGGAAACGATAAACCCGATTACAACAAGAAAATGCGTTATTTCAACAATGTTTACGGGATTTTTCAGTTGGATAATCAGTTTGCCGCAATATTGGGTTTTGATATCGGTACTGAGCAAAAAAACAAGGGTTCGTCGGCCATGAATACGTGGGTTAACCCGTCCTTTATTTTAAGGTATACGCCAACAGCAAAAACTGCTGTCGCTGTGAGAGCTGAATATTATGATGATCAAAATGGCGTCATTATCTCAACGGGTACTCCCAATGGTTTTAAAACCTGGGGCTTTTCAACCAATGTTGACTATGCCATAGCAAATAATATTGTGTGGAGAGGAGAGATTCGAAAATTCAATAGCAAAGATGCCGTTTTTACAAAGAATAATAATATGGTTAATAGCGAAACATTCGTGACGACGGCATTGGCTGTAAGTTTTTAATGAGATCACTGGCAGTGAAGTAGCTGCGACATCATCTGACAGTTACCCGATTTGATCGAAGTGACTGTCAGATCAAGTTTCGTTCAGGACAAGTAAAAAAACCTATCGGTGTGTCCGAAGCTAAAGGGGTCAGCTTCGCATTGTTTTTTTGTTTCACTTTCGTTCATTACACCCTTTGAAATTTAATTCGAAGCTGACCCCGTTGACCCGGAAGCTCCGTTGACCCGGTCTTCCTGTTTACCCTGCTGAGCGGCTTGGCTGTGCTATATGCTGCGCTGCTCGCTACGCAAGATGAACGTATTCATCAGGCCGCCATCCTGCGCACATTGGGAGCCGACAGCCGCTATTTGCGACGATTGCACCTGACTGAATTTGCCGTGCTGGGCGCATTGAGTGGCCTGTTCGCAGCAGCAGGTGGAACCTTGCTAGGCTGGGTGCTGGCAATCAAAGTACTGGAAATTCCTTATCATTCGAGCGCGTTAATCTGGCTGGTTGGCGTGGGCGGCGGGGTTGTTACGGTGACCTTGGCAGGATGGTTAGCTACGCGGCGCGTGGCACAGATGTCGCCGTTACAGGTGTTGCAATCTGTTTAAGCAAACTGGTTTGCTCTCATCTCTTTGAAGAGCACGATAGCGCGGTAGGTTGGCTAAATGAAATAAAGCCCAACATCACAGGGAGGCGACTAAACTATGCTTGCTTTTGTGTGCCGCCCGCTGCATTGGCACGTCGGTGGCGTATGAAATGCTTCCCTTGTGATGTTGGGCTTTATTTCATTTAGCCAACCTACCGCGCTACGTTAGGCATATGTTCGACATAGGGAAAGATGAACGCTAGAATTGCCCCATTGTTACTGAACGGAGCCCGGATCATGAACACTCAACTCTTGCAGCAAGCTCGCGTGCTCGACATTGACGAGCAGATCGAACTGGTTGAAGCCATCTGGGACGGTATCGTTGGTCGTGGTGCCGCGCCATCGTTGACCGAAGCGCAAAAAATGGAACTTGACCGCCGCCTCGCAGACCACATTGCCAATCCCAGTGATGTAGTTCCATGGAGTGAAGTAAAGGCTACTGCTCTTGCCAAAATCAGGCAATGAGCCTGCCCGTTACTTTTCATCGTGCCGCCAGTGCAGAGTTCATCGAAGCAAGTGCGTGGTATGAAACCAAGCGAGTTGGTCTTGCTCTTGAGTTCATGGCTGAGATGGACCGTTGTGTATCGCGGGTATCTGAAAACCCGCTACAGTTCGCCGTTGTTCGCAAAGACGTTCGACGCATCGTTGCTAATCGTTTCCCATACAGCGTTTATTTTCGCGCAGAGAAACATCGCATCGTTGTCCTTGCAGTATTTCATGGCAGCAGAGAACCTGCCATTTTGCAAACAAGGGTCTAACGCGCAAGGTTAGATTGTGATCGCGAAGCCAGGTATCTACCGGACTCCAAGCTAAAGGGGTCAGCTTCGCACTGCCAGCTAAAGGGGTCAGCTTCGCATTGTTTTTTTGTTTCACTTTCATTCATTACACCCTTTGAAATTTAATTCGAAGCTGCCCCGTTGACCCCGTGGCGCAGATGTCGCCGTTACAGGTGTTGCAATCTGTTTAAGCAAACTGGTTTGTTCTCATCTATCTGAAGAGCACGGCAGTTTTAACAGGCAATTGCGACATAATTTTCTTAGATGTAGGACGGACAGGCATGGTTCTCGTCTGCCCACAAGGTTAAAACTTCCCAAAAAAACTTGTGATGTCGAAGAAGACAGTGACTGCTGAACCATTAGCCAACTTTAATGCAAACGACTCCACTTGCCTTCCTTGCTCAGATTTTAGAAGGATTTTCAAGGTCATCTCCCAATCCTTGCCTTCTTCACCGAATTGTTTTTTGAGGTAAGCATGCTCAGCAGGAATACCCATCAAACTGGTCGAGGCAGTGATGATGATTGGGTTATTTCTATTAAGACCATCCCCACCTGAATATGATATGCCGCCGTTGCTGAGATATATGTATGCTTGATGGGCTTCTTCCTCAGTGACTTTGCCATTGGCACGGTGCATCATGCTAGGAACAATTCTCTCAGCTGTCTTATCCTCCGCGATGTGAATTACGGTCTTCGAACCCCTGACAAAAGCCTCACACTCTGAAGAGGTTAATTTGTCGTTGAATATCTTTTTGATCGATTGCGCATATTTCGTTACCTCGGCGCTACCACCAGGAAAGACCTCTTTCATAAGTTTTTCTCTGAGCTCGTCAAGCTCAGATTCGGCCTTTGATTTGCCTTTAAAAAAATCAAAAATTCCCATGATGCTCTCCAATGATGTTTCAGACCAAACCACCAACGAAAGCTAGCGAGTTCGCACTGCCTGATACAGCAAACTAAAAGTGGTTAAAGCCAAAAAAATTCATTCATTCAGAAATCCACTCAGTCTTCCAGTCCATTTTTTGAAACTCAGTCGAATCATTGCCTCAAGGATGTGTGCATTTGGTGTTGACAAATAGGGCAGTGACACGTAAACCTTTTTATCATCCTTAGCCGTAATGAAAAGCGATCCACCTGAACTGGTATACGTCACTTTTCCCCAATCACGATATTCTGTCTCGTTGCCAAAAAACTTATGCTTTGTAAGCTGTACACCTTTATCATCAATAACAGCGTCGCCGATTGTTATACTTTTGCCGTTTTTTAGAGTTGTCAAAGTTTCCGTGAGCAAACGGGTACACACAGCTCGCCAAAGCTTATCGGTAAATGTGCTGTAGATTTCATTTTTGCGCGTTTCTATTACGGCAGATGATCGATGGTCACCTACTGCAATAGTGTAGTCCGTTCCTGTTGGAACACCGTTTACCGAGTGATTAACTGCACCCCATTTAACCCAGGTGATCGAGTCCAGTGGGAAACACTTGTCTTTCCACTCAACACCTTTTGTCGAGATGCGCAATGTATCCTTAAACACAAG
Source organism: Candidatus Nitrotoga sp. CP45 (assembly GCA_945874105.1). Classification (GTDB taxonomy): domain Bacteria; phylum Pseudomonadota; class Gammaproteobacteria; order Burkholderiales; family Gallionellaceae; genus Nitrotoga. The sequence continues at coordinate 37,355 of CAMCFJ010000007.1, forward strand.
GCCAATTTCAGCTTGATAGTAAATTTCTTTTTCCCATTCATTGCTGCGTTTTTGAGCTTCCTTTCGGTTCCCATGAATCTCATCAAGAGTCTCCGCATCCTGATCAAGCTGACCAAGCATTTCTGGCAATTCGGCAAAGAGTTCTTGGAGAACTTTAGTCAGCCGATTTACTGTATCAAGCATATCGTGCTTGTTGAACAGATCCAGCCCCAAGTTACGAATAGCGTGGGCAACTTCATAACTGAGATCGTGGTCAAGTCCGCGCGCCTTCACGCTGAGCTGAATTGGCTGCGCCACGCTATCCCACTTGCTCACTACTTGAATTAATTTGTCGACAAGTGGCTTAACCGAGCTTTCGCCTTTGTGGGCTGATTGGCGAATCGCTTCTGCAAGTTTTTTGATATTTTCTGCTTCTGGTTGGAGATAATCACGGTTGGCATCCACTTCGTATCGCTCAACCAGCGCGTGAACAAGCGATGCGCCATGTTCTTCCCCGGTATCGGTGGTGGTCTCGACAACACGGGTGACGACATCAACCAATTTATCTGGAGAAAATCTGTTCAATGCCGTTTTGATGGTATCGGTGTAGTAGCGCTGCCGCTCGAGCAATTCAGCCTCAATATGCTCTAGCTTCACTACAGGAAAGCCGGATACTGAACGATCCTCACTAATCTCGCGCAACACATCTTTGGGCTTAATCGTGTCAACCGTGTAGGCAAACTCGACAATCCAGTCGCACCATTGATCGACCTCCACCTCAGGGTCCAGTAACTCAATGGCTGCCGCCAGTAAATTTGCCTTAGCTAGTGCAGGAGCTGTACTAGCCATTTTTACCAGGTCAATATGATTGTGCAGATTATCTACCAAAACGCTTGCACTATTGGGAGAAAGTCCTGGCAGCCATGCCATTTCGACAGCCAGTCGATTACGGGGCGTTGTCAGATCGCTACTTGCCTTGGTGCAAACATCGCCATCGAGCGCCAGGCTTTTTTCTTCTGCCAGTTCAACAATGCGGCGACGGCCATCTCGGGTAGTCGCCCCGAGTAGATAAAATGGGGATTGATTTAAAGTTGTCATGGGTAGTTTTTATTGCTTCTTGCTCTATGTTCAGCAGCTCTAACTTCGGCAATCTCAGCTCCTACCAATAACGAGTGGTTACATAAGTTTGAATAACGCCCATCGCTACATCTTACAAAATTTGCTCTATGTTCAGCAGCTCTAACTTTGGCATTCTCAGTGCCTACCAATAGCGAGTGGTCACATAAATTTGAATAACGCCCATCGCTGCATCTTGCAAAATTTGCTGTATGTGGGCTATTTACAATTCCCTTGTCGCTAGCTGATGCAGGGCTTCGAGCTTCTTCATACCTCTTTGGTTGGCTGTCTGTTTTTTGAAGCTTCTGCTCAGTTTGCATGCCAAAAAACTCGTCATTTGTTAAGCCTTTGTCATTGCTTGGCATCTTATCCGCTTGTGTATCTTTTACTTGTGCGGACTCACCTCTCAAATCTACTAACCTAGCAAAACCATCTGCTTCAAGCATCAATCTGTTCGCCTCAACTTCACTTTGCACAGACTCTAGCGACCCGCGCCTATAACGGAATTCCCCACACCGGCTGTTGTAGTCATGAATCTTGGTATTAAACAGATCAACCTCGTTGTTTGCATGTTGATTGATAGTATTTTTCATCGCACCAAGTCGAATATCCTCAGAAAGACAATATCGAATTTGATCGCGAGAAAGTGAAAGATTGGTGCCAACTGGTGGCTTATCCTCCATAGGCAAAGCGGGTGAATAAACCGCAGCTGAGGGAGTGGTTGGTTCTGAATTGGGTATAGCGGCAGGTGCATACGTGGACGGTGCCGAATCTGCGGATGAAGGGGTATGCGACGTACTCTTCTCTTGGTCGGGATTACCGATGCTTATCAAAATAACCATCACAATAATCCCTATGCCCCCAACCCACTTTGCGCCTGAGCTACCAACACGGATAACCTTCCTTTTTTTTATTGGTTGGTACAAAGTACAGCCTGGCACATGACTGACGTTAGGTGGTGAGTCAATCTCATGACTGTGTGAGTGTAGCGGAGGTTGGTCATTAACCTGTGGCGCTCCTGTTTGTGCCGTTGTGTGTTGCGTGCTACTTGCTGATGACACTGTTGTCTCAGATTTAGGCGTAAGCTGGTTGGATGATTCACAGGTTGCGGATGCAATATCCTTGCTGATATCCGAAACGAGATCGCCGAAACCACCAAAGCCCTTTTTTTGATTGCCATCAGAAGATTTGTCAGTCATATCCAGTCGCTCTTTCAGGTAAAGCCGATTTTCCTGGGTGTGCCCTCATCGTTGCTACGCAATGGAGTTGCATCCATTGCCAACAACAGGCTGGATTGATCCAGCTTGACCTTTCCCGCCCGTGCGGCCAAGCGAGCGCCTTCCCTGACAGCGAACGCAACATCGGATAACGGGCGGCCTGTCAGGCGTTTTGCAAGTAAGGCCGCATCAATATCATTTTCGCATGGCAAGTCTTTTACCAACTTCTCTAACAAGGCATGTACCTCTTCTTCTGATGCCATTCCTACCTTGACCACATGGTCAAATCGACCTCGCCGCAAGATGGCCGCATCAATCATTTCGATCTTGTTAGTCATCGCGATAATCAACACGCGATTTTTTATTGCCTCTGGTATGCGACGGAGGAACTCCGCGACTTCTTCAATATGATGCTGGCCTGACCCTATGCCTGATTGGCGCTCGGATAAAAAGGCTTCCATTTCATCTATCACTAAAACTGCTGGCGCGCTCTCCATAGCTTTGTTAAATATCTCAGCCACTTTTTTGCTGGTTTCGTGAATATAAGGGCTGGCGACGCTGGATGCCTCGATCTGAAAACTCGGCCAGCCAAGGTAATCAACCAGCCGTTCAACAGCGAAGGTCTTGCCGCAACCCGGCGGGCCGTGCAGGATGATTGCTGACGGGAATTCGATGCCCAATACCTTGTAACGCGCTTCATTCTCGATGATGTCAACAACGTGCTCGTTTATGAACTGCTCAAGTTCAGGACGACCGGCAAGATAAAATTGTGTTGTTTTTTGTTCATCAGACTTTGCTACCTCTGCTGCTTCGCCTTGATCGGATATTTTTTGTGCTGGTGGATTAGGCCCGATGATTTTTTCAGAGACTTCAAAACCACCCCTGACCACCACATCGCGCAGGTGTGAAGCACCTAACCAACTCATCAATGAACGCAGGCGTCGAAACGACTTGACCGAGACTGGAACGCCGCCGGTCAACCAGCGGCCAAATGCAACGTCATCACCTTCACGGGCTGTCAAGCTATAGGTTGGCAAAATGCGCGAGAATTTTTCCGCGTAGATTGCATCTTGCAATGCACTATCCGGGTCACGCTCACGGGTTGCGCGTAATGCTTCGGCAAAAGACAGCGCTTCGCTCTTGTTGTTTGGTGATTTACTGTTCTCTATGGGGGCGAGTTCGTGGTCAATGCCGGATGAAAACGAACCAAGAGACAAGCCATTAAAGTTAAAAAGATGCACTTGGCTTGAATCGAGCAAGCCAGTATTAAACCACTTGCGCGCCAGTGATTCCTTGAACACCAAATTTCGCCCACCTCCTTGAACATCGTAGATTTGCCAGTCCGTTCCTTCGAAGAGTGCAATCTTTGTTCGCCCACCATCAGGCAGAGTAAACCCAACTGGAAGCCAAGCATCAATAATCATGAATCAGCTACCCACAATATTGGCAACAACTAACATGTCTTGATCAGAGCTGCCATCTATACGAATACTGTTCATCGCTCCCACAATTTCGCGCAATTCATCTATGTTGTCTGCCTGAATGGCAGCCTTGCCCGCAACCACGAGTTCGGCGTGCTGTTGTGCATTTACAAAGATATGATCGCTTTCAGTCAGATAATTGAAGTAGTCAATAACGAACCAATCTTGACGTCTCAATATCTCGCCTGACTTTTGCCATAAGTCACGCAAATATCCGTCAAACTTTATGTCGCGTGCCTCAATGGCTTTTTGTGCCGTTTTAGCAAGACTGTCGAAAGCACTCACTTCAGTAGTCTTTGCGTGCGCACGGGCTTTTGAGTTGAAGTAATCAACACAAGCATCCAAATCCATCTGGCGCATTTCTTTTTGATGGGTTTTGCGAACCTCAGCTAATAGTTTCTTTGCATCTTGTACGCTGTTATGAGCTTCTTTGTTTGTCTCAGGATCAGTCTCGCCCGCTTGTAATGCTTCCCCTTTCTGTAAGCGATTAGATGCCTGAATAAGTTTCTCATCATCCCCCACTTTTTCAGCCACTTCATCTAGCCGTGCGCGAAGTTTTTCAGCTTCATCAATCACGCGCCGTGAAGCTTTGGAGTAATCCTGTGTCACATTTTTTATCGAAAAATAATTTTTACTTACAAAGCTGCTGGAAATTGATGGAACAGAAATGTCTAAATGGACACAACCTGAATCCTGAACTTCATATTCGCAAATTAAATCAGCGCCTGCTGGTATCACCCCTTCATTGAAATCACTGCCATTGATCGAGAATGATCCGATCAATTCATTTTCGCCAACTTTATCTTCAATTTCCCCTTCGCGAATTACGAAATTGATTGAGCCAGATGATCCCGCTTTTAATGATTCGGTTGATTTGAAACTCGCCTTGCCCTTTGCAGGCAGTGAACCACTTTTCTTAACCAGATAGTGAGGCACGACAGGGCCGCCAACATGGGCAAGTTTTTCGATGAATATGGAAGATGATGCAGGAATTCCTGTAATTTCGCCTTCGGTGCGGGCAATGATAATTTTGTTATTCTCAAATTTAATCGGCCCACCTTTGGCATCGAACACCCAAACCTTGAAAGTGTTATCCCCCATTTTGGGCAGTATCACATCTATGGTCGCGGAATCTTTTAGTGCAACACGACCAGAATCCCACCCCGTATCCAGGCTATCAATTTTGAATTCAGCACCGGCAATGGCGATGCCACTAAGCTTCACCATGATTTTTGCAGTGGTTTTGGGGGTGCGCGCTGTATAGACAAATGACAAATCTAAATTGCCGCCAGCACTCACCGTGCCCCGTGAGTTTTTTCGGCCACGACTTTGTGAACCCCAATCAATTGATTCTGCAAATACAGCAGCGCCCTCAGCCACCGCAGTCATTGGATTGACTTCTGGCGTGCCATCTGAATTCTTGCCCGCAGGAATTCCCAGCTCAAAACAGACACGATCTCGAATTGAGGGGTAATGCGTTGGGCCACCCACAAATACAATTCGTCCAATATCACCGTGACTAAGTCCAGCCTCTTCAATCGTATCGCGCGCTGCTTGGATTGAGTCTGCAATTTTTTCAGCAATTAGTTGATCCAGCTTTGCTCTTGCAAACGGAATGTCGAGATAGATTTCGGCACCGGATTCATCGAGAATATTTAAGTCTGGCGATGCGATGACCGTTTCCTCTTTGGTCGAGAGTTCGATTTTGGCTTTTTCGGACGCATGGAGTGAAAGATGCAGCAAGGTCTTATATTTCGGATTCCCCGCCATGTCGTCAGGCAAATCGAAATTGTCGAAAAGCCAAGGCTTGACGACGTTATCAAGTATTTCCCGATCAAAGTCAGTGCCACCGCACATTTGAATCCCGCCATGAGCCAAAAGGTTCACTCGCCCAGATTGGCAATCGGCAATGGCAATGTCCAGCGTGCCCCCACCAAGGTCATAGACTAAAAATATTCCATCACCTTTACGTTTGCGCATCACACTCATTACCGCTGCAACAGGTTCTTGCATCAAGGCGATTTTGCCTAATCCTGCCATCTCGGCTGCCGCCATGGTCGCGTTTTTTTGCATCTGATTGAAGGCTGCGGGCACTGTGATGACAGTGCCAGTTTCTGGATCGTTGCGAATTTCTTCAGGCAAATATCCGAAGCAAACTTTTAGGATTTCTGCCGAACACTCTTCAGGTGTCATTATCAAGTTAACTGCGGGAAGTTTCATGGGTGTACTAGTTCCCATCATTTTCTTAAACTTCGTTGCAGCATTACCGGGTTGCCTTGCTGCAGCGTTGTAGGCGTCTTTGCCAATATATTTTTTGCCGCGCCGATCAATAAATATGGCTGATGGTGTAACGTCAGTCTGATCTGGACTTTTGTATAAGCGCAAATTTTCGCCATCAAACGAAGCAATGGCACTGTTGGTCGTGCCGAGATCAATCCCAATATAATTTTTCACGCTTCAACCTTTCTTAACATCACTGTTCCACCACGAACCAAACCTTCTGAACCCATGATGATGGGCTCAATCATTTGCTCGACGGCAAGCACATCGTCTGGGCCAAAATCTCCAATATTCAGTGCGGTCGCGGCGACCCCAGGATCATAAGGTTGCCCCTCCACGTTTACCAGAGTCAAACCTGCGCCTTCCAATGTTTCTTCAAGTCGCTTCAGGTAATAGCGATATTGGCTGGTGTAACGAGCACCTTCACCCGCATCCATTTTGGAGATAAGCCGCGCAAACAACCTGCTGAATCGCCAGCTTTCGACAGATATGTCGATTAATGACTTGAACAGCACTTCGGAATTCTTTTGAATTAGTTCCAAGAAAGGTTCCCCTGTTGTTTTTATTATTTATGCTTGTTATTGCCAATGACCACGCTGCAATAACGCCTTTCATGGCGCAATTTTCCTTGCTCGACTATTTTGCTCAGAGTCAGTGTGACTATTTTTTTACTTCGTTATGTCAACTTTACGGACACCTGAGCAGGGTACTCTGCTTTCGCGCTAACAGTCATACTTCGGAAGCACAGTAATGTACTGTAATGTCCAGCATAATCCTAACGTTTAATACCACCCACCCGAGGAGCTACAAGATGGCACGGCATTCCACTAGCTAAAGGGGTCAGCTTCGCATTGTTTTTTTGATTTACTTTCATTCATTACTCCCGTTGAAATTTAATTCGAAGCTGACCCCGTTGACCGAGGAATCATGCGCACACTTGCTGTCATTCCGAAACGAAGTGGGGAATCTTGCGCACACCACAAGATTTCTCCCTTCAGTCGAAATGACAGGATAGGGTGATGCCTGATGTGTTGGCAACGATGCTGTTCAGGAGACACTCACCAGTCCGAACCCTTCATTACAAACCGTTCACGGTTCCCGTCGCGCTTTCAGTTTTTGCTTGAGCGACGCCATGACTGAGATAGTCGCTTCCTCCCCGGCCAGTATGGCGAGGTTGCGTCCCTGAAAATCGTTGGATTTCATCTTCGCCAGACTGGGGGAAATGACTACATCCGCGCCCTTTAATTCGTGCCGGTTGATGCTCTGCCCCATGATGGTAAATGTTTGCAGCAACACTTCCAGCGAACTGCTGGTAGCCTGCGCCTCGGGTGGCGTGGAAATATTCACCGCGATCACGAAGTCAGCCCCCATTTCACGGGCATATTGCACGGGTACCGGTGACACCAGGCCGCCATCGACATAGTTGTGATCGCCAATCTTGACTGCTTGAAATATCCCCGGCACCGAAGATGAGGCGCGTACGGCCAAGCCGGTGTTGCCGCGCCGAAATAATATCGAGGTGCCCGTGTTTAGGTCAGTTGCCACCGCACCGAAGGGGATTTTCATTTTTTCAATCGGCAGGTTACTAATGGCCTTGTTCACGTAGTTTTGTAGCGCTTCGCCTTTTAGTACACCGACTGACTTGGTAAAGAATGGCACGGTCCAGTCGGTAATGCCGGCCTCGTCCATGTCAATTGCCATTTTTTGCAAAGCGAACCCGCTGTTGCCCGCAGCATACAGTGCGCCGACCACACTACCGGCACTGGTGCCTACCACGATGTCGGGCACAATACCTTGTAATTCAAGTATTTTTATTACGCCAATGTGGGCAAACCCGCGTGCCGCGCCGCCACCCAGGACCAAACCGATTTTAATCGGTCGTGGTGGCTTGGGAAGCGCCGGTGTGGACGCCGATGGGGATAAAACTCCAGGCTGTGCAGTTGTTGATGATTCCGGGGCGGTGGTTTGACACGCAACCAAGGCAATGCAGATGGCAACAAGCTGTAAAGATAAAAAGGGGATGGATTTCATTAACAACGCACTTTTGTGGTAGACGAGAGAGTATAGATCAATCCGGTGCCGAATCATCGGACGAGTCACCAGGCAAATCACCTTGTGTATCAGCCTGTGCATCCCACAAAGGAATCAAAAATCTGCGCTTGATCGCTGTGCCATCCAGCTCACATTTTAAGTATGAATTGTGCTTTTTTATGCCCTTGACTAGCCGCTTTTTGAAACCATTCGATAGCTTTCATAATATCCTTGGTTACGCCTTCGCCATCTCGATACATCAAACCTAGATTGTATTGCGCATCGGCATGTTGCTGATCAGCCGCTTTCTGAAACCACTCAATGGCTTTCGCAATGTCCTTGGTGACGCCTTCTCCGTCTCGATACATTACGCCCAGATTGTATTGCGCTTCGGCATGTTGCTGAGCAGCTGCTTTTTGAAACCACTCAAATGTTTTGGCAATATCCTTGCGCACACCTTCGCCATTGGAATACATCCAGCCGAGGTTGTATTGCGCTTCGGCATGCCCTTGAGCAGCCGCTTTTTGATACCACTCCATTGCTTTCGCAACGTCTTTCGGCACGCCTTCGCCAAAGGCATATATCACGCCAAGGAAGAATTGCGCTTCAGCATGCCCTTGACTAGCGGCTTTCTGGAACCACTCAATAGCATTGGCAGCGTTCTTGGATGTTCCGTCACCTTTGGCATACATCACGCCGAGGATGAATTGCGCTCCGACATGTCCTTGAGCCGCAGCTTTCTGAAACCACTCAAAGCTCTTGGCCGCATCTTTAAGCACACCTTCGCCCTTGGAGTATATCGAGCCGAGCTTGTATTGCGCCTCAGCATCTCCTCGTGCAGCAGCTTTCTGCAACAACAGAAATGGATCTTCTGGCGGCGTTGATACCTTTTTCTGCACAGCAGGCGCAGCAGCTTTGCTCTTGATGCCAGCCGCTTGCGCGCCGCAATTGGCAAGTATTAGCAATAATGCAGTAAGTAAAGGAATTGAGATAACGTTCACTGTATGTTCACCTTTATCAAATTAGATTATAGCGAAGTGCAATTCCCTCATCGTCAAATTTTTGCGTGACCAATCAATCATAATCAATCACAAACAAAAACTCCCGTCGAGTGCGGGAGTTTTTGTTTTCTACATTGCAGATTCGTTTAATGCAACATTAATGACTTCTGCACCGCTACTGCGCACACCGTTATCAATGTGCTAGGCATGATACCCAAGGCCAATATCGCAAGCCCGTTAATGGAAATCAGCAGGCCGTTGTCAGGCTGGATGGAAATTTTGACATGGGTTTCAGGGGAATCGAAATACATTAATTTGACGATACGCAGATAATAAAATGCGCCTATCAACGAGAACAACACCGCTATCACGGCAAGAGGAACGTGCCCGGCACCGACTACCGCCTGTAAAACAGAAAGTTTGGCGTAGAAGCCTGCCGTTGGTGGTACGCCTGCCATAGAGAACATTAATATGAGCATCATGAAAGCGAGCCAAGGGCTGCGCTGGTTAAGTCCCTTGAAGTCGTTGAGCATGTCAGCCTCGAAACCTTCACGCGATAGCAGCATGATCATGCCGAAACCACCAAGGCTCATTAACACATAAATCACTACGTAGAACATGGCGGAACTATAACCATCAATGCCGCCGCTCAATACGCCTAGCAATAAAAATCCCATATGCGCGATGGTCGAGTAAGCCAGCATGCGCTTAAGGTTAGTCTGCGCAATAGCGGTAATGTTACCGATAGCCATGGACAGAACAGCGAGGATGGCTAGCATGCCAGACCAGTGCATTACCAGCGGTTGCAAGCCATCCACCAAAATTCGCATAACGAAAGCGAAGACGGCTAACTTGGGCGCGGAGCCGATCAGCATGGTTACAGCAGTGGGCGCACCATGGTAAACGTCCGGCACCCACATATGAAATGGAACGGCGCCCAGCTTGAAAGCAAGACCCGCCACCATGAATACCAAGCCGAATACTAGCAGTGCCTTGTTTTCCACGCCGTGCCTGATGGCATCGGAGACAGCCGCAACTCCAAGCGTACCGGTAGCGCCATACAACATGGACATTCCATACAACAGTAAGCCGGAAGCAAGTGCGCCTAGGATGAAATATTTCATCGCGGCTTCAGTGGCAGTGGCGGAATCGCGTTGTAGCGCGACCATCGCATACAGGCTGAGCGACAGCAATTCCAGCCCAATATACAGAGTAATAAAGTGGCTAGCGGAAATCATCACCATCATGCCGAGCAGGGCAAATAATGTCAGCACCATGAATTCGCCCGTGAATAGTCCGCGCAATATCAAATAGCTACGCGAATACACTAACACCATGGATACGGTCAGGTAGCTTAATAGTTTGAGTACGTCGGACATTAAATCGTCCACGAACATGTTGTTGAACAGGTGGACCACGATTGGTTCATGGGTCGTCACGGTGATCAGTGCGCAACTTAGCAGAGTCAGTTGCACCAGTAAGTAGGTCAGCGTTTTGTTCGGGTCGGTGACAAACAGATCCACGATCAGGATCGAACTCGCCATCACCAGCAGAAAAATTTCTGCGTAGGCGGAGGATAAGGTGGACAAGTAACTCATAAATTCCTCGGTTGGTGATAGCTTATAACTTGGAGCGGGCAATGTGTACCAGCAAGTCGTTCACGGATGCGTGCATGATTTCAGTGAATGGAAGTGGGTACAGGCCCATGCCCAGCACAGTCAGTGCCAAAATAACGAACATCAGTTTTTCGCGCAAATTAATGTCGGTTAATTGCGCTACGTGCTGGTTGGCTACCGCGCCAAAAATCACTCGCTTTACCATCCACAGCGTGTAGGCTGCGCCGAAAACCAGTATGGTGGCGGCAGTGAAGGCGTACCAGAAATTGACTTTGACCGCGCCCATTATCACCATGAATTCACCGACAAAACCGCTGGTGCCGGGCAGCCCGACATTGGCCATGGCAAACAGTACAAAGAATGCGGCGAACACGGGCATTTTGTTGGCTACGCCGCCATAGTCGGCGATATTGCGTGTGTGCATGCGGTCGTACAACACACCTATACACAGGAATAGCGCACCTGATATAAAGCCGTGCGAAATCATCTGTATCAGCGCGCCTTCCATGCCGTAGGCATTAAAAATGAAGAAACCCAACGTCACGAAACCCATATGCGAAATAGAAGAATACGCCACCAGTTTCTTCATGTCGGTTTGGGCCAATGCCACTAGTCCGATATAGACCACTGCGATCAGCGATAGCGCGATCATCACGCCCGTAAGGTAGTGGCTGGCATCCGGCACGATAGGCATGGAGAAACGAATAAAGCCGTACGCTCCAACTTTCAGCAGAATCGCCGCCAATACCACGGAGCCACCAGTAGGCGCTTCTACGTGGGCATCGGGCAACCAGGTGTGCACCGGGAACATTGGTACTTTTACTGAGAATGCCATAAAGAAGGCAATGAATACCAGTATCTGCGCAGTCATCGGGATAGCCATCTGGTGGTAATCGAGAATCGAGAAGCTGCCACCGGAGTGGATGTACAGGTATAGCAGTGCAATCAGCATCAGCACCGAACCGAAAAAGGTATACAGGAAAAACTTGACCGCCGCATACACGCGATTAGCGCCGCCCCATACACCGATAATAATGAACATCGGGATCAGCATGGATTCCCAGAATACATAGAACAGCACCGCGTCGAGCGAGGCGAATACGCCATTGACCAAGCCGGACATGACGAGGAATGCCGCAAGATATTGCGCTACACGTTTCTCTATTACCTTCCAGCCAGCGATCACGACCAGCGGAGTAAAGAAACTGTTAAGCAGGATGAACAGCACCGAAATGCCGTCTATGCCGAGGTGATAGTGAATGTTGAAATGGGTAACCCAGTCGTGAAACTCAACGAACTGCATGACGCTGGTCATCTTGTCAAAATTAACATACAGCGGAATAGTGACCAGAAAGCTAAGAATAGAACCAACCAGTGCGATGACCCGCGCTAACGGTGCATTGCGATCGTCGCCAGTAGCTAGAACCAGCAGACCAAAAATAATGGGCAGCCAGATAGCAACGCTTAATAGGGGAAATCCAAAAATCATGCTTGTTCCTTCAGTTTCTCGCTGTGCATATTATTCGAACCAAGTGCGTATCGTAAGCAGCAGAAATACGCCGATAATCATGGAAAACGCATAGTGGTAGATGTAACCGGTTTGAATGCGGCGCAACGCGTTGGAGAACATGCCGACCAAACGTGCAGTGCCGTTTACCATTAAGCCATCAATCAATTTTATATCGCCAAATTTCCATAAGCAGCGGCTCGTCTTACGAGCACCAGAGGCAAAGAACCAATCATTGAAACGGTCAAAGTAATATTTGTTGTCCAGCACTGTATAAATGAAGCTAAATTTATGTTTGATCGCACCAGGAATACTGGGAATTTTCAGGTAAAAAACCCACGCCATAACTACTCCGGCTAATGCCAGCCAGAATGGCAAAGAAGTGAGCCCATGTATGGTCATGGCCCAAGCGCCGTGGAACTCGTGCCTCAGTTCTTCCATAGACCGGTGCAGCTCGTGGTTGATAAAAATAGCCCCCTTGAAATAGTCGCCAAACAACATCGGCTCGATAGTAAGGTAACCAATGATCACAGAAGGAATTGCAAGCATCACCAACGGCAACCAGACTACCCATGAGGTTTCGTGCGGCTTCTGGCCTGGAGCTAAACCATGATGATCGTCGTGCGCAACATGGGTGTCAGCATGGTCGTCGTGAGTTGTATTTTGCGAGCCATGTGCAACAGCATGAGCTTTGCCGAAACGCTCTTTGCCATGAAACACCAGGAAATACAAACGGAACGAATAGAAGGCAGTAACGAAAACGCCAGCCACCACTGCAAAGTAGGCAAAGCCGGAGCCGGGAAGATGTGACAACGCCACCGCTTCGATAATGCTGTCCTTGGAATAGAAACCGGATAGGAACGGCGTTCCAATTAATGCCAGCGAGCCGATCAGAAAGGTAAACCAAGTGATCGGCATGTACTTACGCAAGCCTCCCATCTGGCGGATGTCCTGGACATGATGCATGGCGATGATCACTGAACCAGCGGCGAGGAAAAGCAACGCCTTGAAAAAAGCGTGGGTCATTAGATGAAAAATTGCCACCGAATAAGCAGAAGCGCCTAGCGCTACCGTCATGTAGCCTAGTTGTGACAGCGTGGAATAGGCCACCACACGCTTGATGTCGTTCTGGATAATGCCGAGGAAGCCCATGAACAGCGCGGTAATTGCGCCGATCACCATTACAAAGGATAACGCAGTATCGGACAGTTCAAACAGCGGTGACATGCGCGCCACCATAAAGATTCCGGCGGTCACCATAGTCGCAGCGTGGATCAGTGCGGAAATCGGAGTAGGACCCTCCATCGAGTCCGGCAGCCAGACATGCAGTGGAAACTGCGCCGATTTACCCATCGCACCAATGAACAGCAGGATGCAGATAGCGCTAATCACATTCCACGATACACCTGGGATAGGCGCCATGTCGTTGGCGTAAAGGTGCGAGCTGGCAAACACTGCCGCATAATCCAGTGTGCCAAACACCATCAGCACCAAGCCTATGCCGAGCAAGAAACCGAAATCCCCCACACGGTTGACCAGGAAAGCTTTAAGGTTGGCGTAAGTCGCCGTGGGGCGTGTGTACCAAAAGCCAATCAATAAATAAGAAACTAAACCCACCGCTTCCCAGCCAAAAAACAGCTGGAGAAAATTATTGGCCATCACCAGCATTAGCATGGCGAAGGTAAACAACGAAATATAACTGAAGAAGCGTTGATAGCCAGCATCTTCTGCCATATAACCTATAGTATAAATATGCACCATCAGGGATACGAAAGTCACCACCAGCATCATCATTACAGTCAGGCGGTCAATCAGGAAACCGACCTCGAATCGCGTATCACCCGCAGTCATCCATTGATAAACTGAGCCGTTGAATGTATGTCCTGCCATGACATCCTGAAAAATCAGCAGTGAGGCACCGAAAGACGTAGCCACCAGCAGGATGGTAATGCGATGCGTCCATGTACGCCCCAGTACTTTGCCAAACAAACCGGCGAGTATTGCGCCAACCAAGGGAGCCAAAGGAACCAGCAAATACAGATTTTCCATAGTACTCATTTGCGCTGTTAACCTTTCAAGCTGCCGAGATCATCTACGTTGATGGTACGCAGGTTACGAAATAACACTATTAGAATCGCCAAGCCGATTGCTGCTTCAGCGGCAGCAACGGTGAGGATAAAGAACACGAATATTTGCCCGGATATGTCATTCAGATAATGTGAAAACGCGACAAAATTTGTATTTACCGCGAGCAGCATTAACTCAATTGACATCAACAGTACGATGATATTCTTGCGGTTCAGAAAAATACCCACCACGCCAATAGCAAACAATATTGCACCGAATACTAAATAATGCGACAAACTCAAGTTCAACATATACCTTCCTTTGTAGCAATGATGCAGTGGTAAATTTCATCACCTACTGCGCGCTGTCCTCTTTACCTTCCGCCACCCCCGATATAATGCGAAGGCGGTCTGCTTTTTTCACCAGCACCTGCTTATTTGGTTCCTGTGATTTAACATCCTTACGACGTCGCAACGTAAGCGCGATAGCAGCTACAATCGCCACTAACAGAAGTACCGCCGCCAGTTCAAATGGATAAACATAATCGGTGTAAATCAAACGTCCAAGTTCTTTGGTATTGCTGTAATTGGCGGCGTGCTTGACCAGATGTGCACCCGTTTCAGCAGTCTGGCGGTTGCCCAGTACCCATATCATCTGGAACACCATGATGACAGCCAGCACGGCGCCGAATGGAAACCAGCGCCAGAAGCCTTCGCGCAACTCCTCCAGATTGATGTCCAGCATCATTACCACAAACAGAAAGAGAACCATCACCGCGCCGACATACACTAGGACAAGGGTAATGGCCAGGAACTCCGCTTCCAGTAATATCCAGATGCCAGCTGAACTACAAAAAGCCAACACCAGAAACAATGCAGCATGTACCGGGTTGCGTGCAGTAATTACGCGCAACGCGGCAAGCACGGTAATTGCAGCGAACATATAAAAAACTAATGTATTAAAACTCATCAACATATTCTCAAACCTTTAACTGTGTTTGGAACCATGAAGGTCACCAATATAAATCCTGGAATGACACTCATTTAAAGATGCTCTTAACGGAATTTTGCGTCCGATGCCCTGTCCTTGGCAATTTGCGCTTCATGTTTTTCACCCACGGCCAGCAACATCGATTTGGTGTAGTACAGGTCACTGCGCTTCTCACCGTGGTACTCCAGAACGCGAGTTTCTACAATGGCATCCACCGGACAAGATTCTTCGCATAGCCCGCAAAAAATACACTTGACCAAATCGATGTCATAGCGCGTGGTCCGGCGCGTGCCATCATCGCGCTCTTCGGTTTCAATATGGATAGCCATCGCCGGACATACCGCTTCGCATAATTTACAGCCAATACAGCGCTCTTCACCATTAGCATAGCGACGTTGCGCATGCAGGCCACGAAAACGAAAACCTTGTGGCGTTTTTTCTTCCGGAAACTGCACCGTGATTTTGCGCGCGAAAAAATGTCGCCCGGTCAAGGCCATGCCTTTCACTAGCTCCAGCAACAGGAAAGTTTTAAAGAAATTTGTGATCTTTTCCATTTTTTATATCCTTGACTGTTTTACCACAG
This sequence comes from Candidatus Nitrotoga sp. CP45, assembly GCA_945874105.1. Taxonomy (GTDB): domain Bacteria; phylum Pseudomonadota; class Gammaproteobacteria; order Burkholderiales; family Gallionellaceae; genus Nitrotoga. Next base: position 53,223 of record CAMCFJ010000007.1, read on the forward strand.
CCAATAGGGAGTTTGCATCCAGGCACCAAGTACCACTACCCAGACCAGCGTGAGAGGAATAAAGACCTTCCAACCCAAACGCATTAACTGATCGTAGCGATAGCGTGGGAAGGTGGCACGGAACCATAAAAACAGGAACAATATAAAGGACGTTTTGGCTAGTAGCCAGAAAATTCCCGGTAGCAAATTAAATGGAGCAATGTCAAACGGAGGCAGCCAACCGCCAAGAAACATAATCGCGGTGAGTATCGCTATCATAATCATGTTGGCGTATTCGGCCAGGAAAAATAGCGCAAACGCCATTCCGGAATATTCTACGTGGAAGCCGGCTACAATTTCAGACTCACCTTCGGCCATGTCAAAGGGCGCACGATTGGTTTCTGCTACACCTGAGATAAAGTACACCACGAACATCGGGAACAACGGGATGAAATACCAGCCGAACAGCCCCACGCTGCTTTTTTGACCAAGCACTATGTCACCCAAATTCATGCTCTGTGAAACCATTAGCACACAGACCAAGGCAAAACCCATGGGGATTTCGTAGGACACAATCTGTGCGGCCGAGCGCAATGAACCAATGAAGGCATATTTGGAGTTGGATGCCCAACCCGCGATGATTATGCCGTACACGCCAAGTGACGTCATCGCCAGGATATAGAGCAGGCCTGCATTGACGTTAGCCAACACCAGGCCATCGGCAAACGGGATTACTGCCCAAGCCGCCAAAGCAGGCGTCAGCGCAAGGATGGGCGCGATTATGAACAGAAATTTATTCGATCCGGACGGGATGATGATTTCTTTGAGCAGCAGTTTGAGACCATCGGCGAGCGGTTGTAGCAGTCCAAAATAACCAACCCGATTAGGACCAATACGTACCTGCATATAGCCTATCACCTTGCGTTCTGCCAGAGTCAGATACGCTACGGTCAGCATGATAGGTACAACAATGACCAGGATTTTGACCACTGTCCAGATTGGCAGCCAAGCCACGCCAAGCAGGTTTTGCAAGTATTGCAGTAGCTCCGTCATGCGCGCTCCACCATAATAGATCCAAACATTTCGCCCAGTTCGGCCGTTACAGCATGACCTGCGGCCACGCGCACTACGCCATGCGGCAAACTGTCATCTGCGATTACAGATAGCCGCGCACTGCCATGTCCTTGCGTTAATTTGATCATTTCACCAGACTGCAGGTTGAGTTTCTTCAGTTCCACGCTATGCATCAGCGCACGCGGAGTGGCGGCATCGCGGGTTTTTTGTAGCGAAGCGGCGCGGCGCACAATGGCGTCAGTGGCATAGATCGGCACATCGCTGACGCGCTGTAAGCCAGCAATATTCCAAGTTGCCGCTTGCGCTGGCACACCATGCAAGACGTTGCCAAGTTTGGCAGGCAGGTCTGTGCCGACCAGCACTTCATCGCGAACTGCTTCGCTGTTGTTGTAATCAAAACCGGGTATATCAAGCATGTTTCCCAAGACGCGGAGCACCTTCCATGCCGGACGCGCCTCGCCTAATGGCTGGACTGTGCCCTTGAAGCTTTGCGCACGCCCTTCTGAACTGATAAAAGTTCCGGAGGTTTCAGTAAATGGAGTAATCGGTAATAACACATCGGCGTATTCGGTAGCATGGTGTTTGTAAGCGCTCAACGCCACAACCATATCTGCGGCGCCCATCGCAGCTAATGCTTGCTGCGGGTTCTGCATATCCAGTTCCGCTTCGACATTCAGCAAGATATAAGCTTTGCGCGGCGCAGCCAGCATTGCGGAGGCATTCATACCATGTTCAGTGCCCGCGAATGGCACCGCTTGTGCCAAATATCCGCCCACACTGTTGGCTGCTTCGCCGAAGAAGCCAAATGTTGCTCCGCAAAGCGCGGCAATGTGCTGCGCCAGCAGTTGCAGTTGAGACGCATGTGGATGTTGCTGCGCGAAGTTGCCAAAAAAAACTGCAACACGCTCACCGCTGGCAAGACTGTCTGCCATTGCCTGCGCGATGGCAGACGGCGTGACAGACTGTATGACCTGTTGCACGTTAGTATCCAGAGTAACTTGCTTGGCTGTGGCCAACGCCTTCAGCACTTGCGCCAATACCGTAGCCATTTCGGTCGGTGCAACGATTTCTTTGTTGGCGATGGGCATCAGTAGATCGTCATCGGTAGCATGTATCAGATTAACTTGCGCCCCCCACTTCGTTGCCTGACGCACGCGTGACGCCAGCAGCGGATGGTCTTTGCGCAAGAAACTGCCCACCAGCAGGAAGCGGTCCACAAGATTAATATCTGCCACTGCCATCCCTAGCCAAGGTGCACCAGGCTGCTTGTTGTCGGCGCTGAAATCAGACTGCCGCAGACGGAAATCCACGTTATGACTGCCTAAGCCGCGCACCAGTTTCTGCAATAAATAAAGCTCTTCCAGAGTGGAATGTGGCGTGGCTAACGCGCCTATATTTTCCGCACCCTTTTCATGAGCAATTTGGCGCAACCCGTTAGCCACATACTCCAGCGCGACTTGCCACTCCACTTCCAGCCATTTCCCGTCCTGCTTGATCATCGGCTTGGTAAGTCGCTCAGCTGAGTTTAACCCTTCGTAGCTAAAGCGATCTTTGTCGGATAGCCAGCACTCATTGACTTCTTCATTCTCAATTGGCAACACACGCATCACACGGTTGTTTTTGACTTGCACCGCCAGGTTGGAACCCAAGCTATCATGCGGACTAATAGATTTACGGCGCGATAGTTCCCAAGTGCGGGCACTATAGCGGAATGGTTTGCTGGTGAGCGCGCCGACCGGGCAGAGGTCTATCATGTTACCGGACAGTTCGGAATCAACTGTATCGGACATGAAGGCCATAATTTCCGCATGTTCACCTCGAAAAGCTTGTCCCAGTTCCATCGCACCACCAATTTCGATGCCGAAACGCACGCAACGGGTACAGTTGATACAGCGACTCATCTCTTCGGCAGCCACCAAGGGGCCGATGTCCTTGTGCAACACAACGCGTTTCTCTTCTTGATAACGTGAGGCGCTGCCACCATAGCCGACCGCTAGATCCTGTAACTCGCATTCCCCGCCCTGATCGCATATCGGGCAATCCAATGGATGATTAATCAGCAAGAATTCCATTACGCCTTTTTGCGCTTTCACAGCTTGTTCGGAGGCCGTAAAAACTTTCATGCCTTCGGCTACCGGCGTGGCACAAGCGGGCAGGGGCTTAGGTGCCTTTTCTATCTGCACCAAACACATGCGGCAATTAGCTGCGATGGATAATTTCTTGTGGTAACAAAAGTGGGGAATATAAATACCCAGCTGATGCGCCGCATCTATCACGGAGCATCCGTTTTCCACCTCAATGTGCTTGCCGTCAATTTCAATGTTGATCATTGCTCACCTAACCGTCAGTCTTGCACCAAACAACGCTTGTGTTCGATGTGATATTCAAACTCGCTACGGAAATGCTTAAGGAAGCCCTGCACCGGCCAGGCGGCGGCATCACCAAGCGCGCAAATTGTGCGGCCGGCAATGTTCTCGCACAGGTCAAGCAATAGATCCAGGTCTTCCGGGCGTCCTTCCCCTTTTTCGATGCGGTGTATGATCCGGTATAACCAGCCAGTACCTTCACGGCATGGCGTGCATTGGCCGCATGATTCTTCAAAATAAAAGTAGGACAGGCGCTCCAGTGCGCGCACCATGCAGGTAGTGTCGTCCATGATGATAATCGCACCTGTGCCCAGCATGGAACCTGCCTTGGCGACGGAATCATAGTCCATGTCGAGATCCATCATGATCTCGCCAGGTAACACCGGCATGGAAGATCCGCCGGGTATGCAGGCCTTCAGCTTACGGCCACCGCGCATACCACCGGCCATTTCAAGCAACGTTTTGAACGGCGTTCCAAGCGGAACCTCGAAATTTCCTGGTTTGTTAACGTGGCCGGAAATGGAAAACAATTTAATTCCGCCATTGTTCGGCCTGCCTAGCTCAAGGAAATTTTGCCCGCCGTTATTTATAATGTAAGGAATGCTGGCGAAGGTCTCGGTGTTGTTAATGGTGGTCGGCTTGCCATATAAACCGAAACTTGCCGGAAATGGTGGCTTGAAACGCGGCTGACCTTTTTTTCCTTCGAGTGATTCGAGCAATGCAGTTTCTTCGCCACAAATGTAGGCGCCATAGCCCAGATGATTATGTAGCTCGAAACTGAAATCGCTGCCTAGAATATTGTTGCCCAGATAGCCCGCCGCACGCGCTTCTTCGCCAGCCGCCTCCATGCGTTCATAAGCCTCAAAAATCTCGCCGTGTATATAGTTGTAGCCTACCTTGACGCCCATGGCATAGGCGGCGATAGCCATGCCTTCAATGAGAATGTGCGGGTTGTAGCGCAGAATATCTCTGTCCTTGAAGGTACCCGGCTCGCCCTCATCAGAGTTGCACACCAGATATTTATCGCCTTCGTAGTTGCGTGGCATAAAGCTCCATTTAAGGCCGGTAGGAAAACCGGCACCTCCGCGACCGCGCAGGCCGGAACTCTTGACCTCGGCGATGATGGATTCGGGCGTCATCTTTTCCGCCAGAATTTTGCGCAGCGCCTGGTAGCCACCCACTTTGAGGTAATTTTCCAGCGTCCATGGCTGGTCGAAATGCAGGGTATTAAGAAGAATTGAAGTGCTCATTCCTTATCCAATTCCGCCAGAATTTGATCGATCTTTTCTTTAGTGAGATGACCGCACGTCTTTTTGTTGTTGATCATAAATAGCGGTGCTTCATCACAGACGTTCTGGCACTCGCCTTCGCGCAGGCCGAACTTACCGTCAGCGGTCACTTCGCCCACTCCGATACCGAGCTTGCTCTTGATATAGCTCAATGTTTCCATGGCTCCCACCAATTGGCAGGACAGATTGGTACACACAGTGAGTGTGTGCCGTCCCATGGGCTTGAGGTTATACATATTGTAGAAAGTCGCTACCTCATAGACACTCATCTGCGGCATGCCGAGATAGGCCGCAACATCGGCCATGTCTGCGGTGTCTATCCAGCCCTTTTCATCTTGCACGAAACGCAATGCAGACATAACTGCAGACTGCTTCCGATCGGGCGGATATTTTTTCAGCTCATGGTCTGTTTTTGCTCGAACTTGCTCGGATAACATCAAAGAACCTCTAAAAATGCCGTTATCATAAAAGCGGAAATCCGGCTTTTCGATGGGGCGTTCACGGGAATGACGAATTCATAATTACTTGAGGTATCCATCAGCGGTCAACTTCACCAAAAACGATATCCTGCGTACCAATAATAGCCACCACATCGGCAATCATATGTCCGCGCACCATTTCATCCAGCGCAGCAATATGGGCAAAACCGGGAGCACGAATTTTCAGGCGATAAGGCTTGTTCGCCCCATCGGAAATCACGTATATACCGAACTCACCTTTAGGATGTTCTACTGCCGCATAAGCCTCGCCGGATGGAACATGCATACCCTCAGTAAATAGCTTGAAATGGTGGATCAACTCTTCCATGTTCTGCTTCATCGATTCGCGTTTAGGAGGCGCAACCTTGAAATTATTTACGATCACGGGGCCGGGGTTCTGACGCAACCAGCTGATACATTGCTTGATAATACGGTTTGACTGGCGCATCTCTTCTACACGCACCAGATAACGGTCATAGCAATCTCCTTCGACTCCCACAGGAATATCGAAATCGATGCGGTCATATACTTCATAAGGCTGTTTTTTTCGCAAGTCCCAAACAATACCGGAGCCGCGTAGCATGGGGCCGCTGAAGCCCAGCGCCAGCGCGCGTTCCGGAGTGACCACACCGATGCCGACAGTGCGTTGTTTCCAGATTCGATTGTCAGTCAGCAAAGTCTCGTATTCATCCACGCAGATGGGAAAACGAGTTGTAAAGTCTTCCATAAAATCAAGCAAGGAACCTTCACGGTTCTCATTCATCTTCTTTACAGCTTTGGCATTATGAATCTTCGATGCCTGATACAAAGGCATGGAATCAGGCAAATCTCGATACACCCCGCCTGGTCGGTAATACGCTGCGTGCAGTCGCGCACCGGACACGGCTTCGTACACATCCATCAGGTCTTCGCGCTCACGGAAAGCATATAAAAACACGGTCATTGCGCCAATGTCCAGCGCATGTGCTCCAAGCCACAGCAGATGATTCATGACTCGGGTAATTTCGTCGAACATTACTCGAATATATTGAGCCCTCACTGGCACTTCTATGGCAAGCATTTTTTCGATGGCCATGACGTAGGCATGCTCGTTGCACATCATCGACACGTAGTCGAGGCGATCCATGTAAGGCAGAGATTGCAGATATGTTTTATGTTCAGCCAGTTTCTCGGTACCGCGATGAAGCAAGCCGATATGTGGATCAGCGCGCTCGATTACTTCACCGTCCAGTTCCAGAACCAGGCGCAATACGCCGTGTGCAGATGGATGCTGCGGCCCAAAGTTCATGGTGTAATTTTTTATTTCAGCCATGATTAAAGCCTTCGCCTCTGGTAGCCAAAAAATAAGAGGAATACAAAATTCCTGGTAAAGTCATTATCTGTGTGCTTATGTTTCTGTCGTTCAAGGTTCTGGCTCTCATTTCAAACCCCCGTAATGTTCTTCACGAATAATGCGGGGAACAAGTTCACGGGGTTCAATCGACACGGGTTGATAAATCACACGCTTTTGCTCAGGGTCGTAGCGCATTTCGACATGACCTGATAAAGGGAAATCTTTGCGGAAAGGGTTGCCTACAAAACCATAATCGGTGAGCAGGCGACGCAAATCAGGATGATCCGTAAACACAATGCCATATAAATCGAATGCCTCGCGCTCATACCAGTTGGCACATGGCCAAATGTTCACCACGGAACTCAGTATCGGCAGGTCATTGTCTTCGGCAAATACGCGTACGCGTAAGCGGATGTTATGGGTCAGCGACAACAGGTGGTAAACCACGGCAAATCGAGAAGGAAAGGCATTAAGAGCGTCGTCGGATTTGAGATACGCGCCGCCTTCACAAATTTCACTTCCATAAGTAAAGTAATCCACCCCGCACAGATCCATCATCTGTTCGAAACGTAAATCGGGATCGTCGCGCAAGCGCGTAAGCACCTCCAGCATATCAACAGCACTAACGACTAAGGTCAGCTCGCCCAGCATATTTTCCAGGCTCACTATTCTGTTAGCGAAAATCGCGTTCAAGTTAGTAGTCAAGAGGTTCAAATTAGCAGCCATGTTTTACACCGGTGTCGTGTGAATCAAGTTTACGATGGTATTTTTTGAGTTCACGAGCAAGTCACGCAGAAACCTAGCGCGCAATTGTGTTAGTTCGTTTGATCTTGTTTTGCAACTGAATAATTCCATACAACAGTGCCTCAGCAGTCGGCGGGCAACCTGGCACATACACATCTACTGGCACAATGCGGTCGCAACCTCGAACGACCGAATAGGAATAATGATAGTAGCCGCCGCCATTAGCGCACGATCCCATCGAAATTACCCAGCGCGGCTCAGCCATCTGGTCATACACCTTGCGTAGCGCCGGCGCCATCTTGTTGCACAGTGTGCCAGCCACTACCATCACGTCAGACTGGCGCGGGCTGGGACGGAACGTTATGCCAAAACGATCAAGGTCATAACGCGAAGCGCCCGCCTGCATCATTTCTACCGCGCAACATGCCAAGCCAAAAGTCATTGGCCACAGAGAACCCGTGCGAGCATAATTTATCAAAACGTCCAATGACGTGGTAACGATGCCTTTTTCCAGAACTCCTTCTATTCCCATTCCAGAGCTCCTTTTTTCCACTCGTAAATAAATCCGACCACGAGGATAGCCAAGAAAATTAACATGGAAACGTACCCAAACAAGCCGATTTCCTTCAGCACCACTGCCCAAGGAAACAGGAACGCGATTTCCAGATCGAATAAGATAAACAGGATGGCAACGAGATAATAACGCACGTCGAATTTCATTCGCGCGTCTTCAAAAGCTCCAAAGCCGCATTCATAAGGTGAGAGCTTTGCATCGTTCGGGCGATTAGGCGCAGCTAGCCAGCCTAATAGCAGCGGCGCCACACCCATTGCCAGCGCAACGATTATGAATAACAAGATCGGAAAATAATTTTCCAACATCTGAGCCTCCCCCATCCGTTTGGCGTCTTGTAAATATAACGCTCGGAATGCCTTTCCAGTTTAATTAACCAGAGCCCAGAAAACTTTGGCTTGAATATTTGGTGCCGATGAGCAGACTCGAACTGCTACAGCTTTCGCCACTAGCCCCTCAAGCTAGCGTGTCTACCAATTTCACCACATCGGCATAGTTTTATTATTTTGGTATTTCTTGCGACTTCGAACCAGGTGCATCGCCAGGTGTTAAAGCGGGTGCAGCTGGCTGCTGTGCCGACTTTGATACCTCATGCTTATCCATTACTCCATGAGGTTGCGAAGGGTTAGCATAAATGTAAGTCAGCGACATGCTGGTAATAAAAAATACTCCCGTAGCCACCGCCGTACTACGACTCAGAAAATTGGCCGAACCGCTCGAGCCAAATACACTCCCGGCTGAACCTGTGCCAAAGGCAGCTCCCATATCCGCCCCTTTGCCATGCTGCATGAGCACCAGACCAACCAGCACTGTTGCAGCTATTACATGTAAAACCCAAATAAAAATTTCCACGTACTACTCCAAAAAAATCGAATTTATTTTTGCCCGGCGTTGCAAATAGCCAAGAAATCTTGAGCAACCAAGGATGCGCCACCAACCAGCCCACCATCAATGTCCGGCATGGCGAACAGTTCAGCAGCGTTGGAGGCATTAACACTGCCGCCGTAAAGTATACACAAAGCTTGACCAAACTCCTCATCTAAACCGGCGATACGTTTGCGTATAAAAGCATGTACCTCTTGTGCCTGTTCTGGCGAAGCGGTCTTGCCAGTACCTATTGCCCAGATTGGCTCATAGGCGATGACAGCAGTACGGAACGACTGTACACCGCACAGCTTGATAATTTCGGCCAGTTGTTCCGCTACCACTGCTTCTGTAGTACCGGCTTCACGCTGCGCCAAAGTTTCGCCGACACAAATAATGGGCGTCAACTCTGCTTTTTGAACCGCAGCGAATTTTTCCGCCACCAGTTGACTACTTTCACCGAACAGGCTGCGTCGTTCAGAATGTCCAACGATCACATAATTGCAGCCAAAATCATGCAACATGGAAACCGACACCTCGCCGGTGTAGGCTCCTTTATCTGCTTGATGCACATTCTGCGCCCCCCATTTTATCGGGGTGCCATGCAGCAGTGATTGCGTTTGTGCAAGATAAGGGAAAGGCACGCACACTGCGCAATCCACTCCCGACATTTGCGCTACGCCATTCGCCACCTCTGTCAACAAAGCCTCATTCTTGGTCAGCGCCCCATTCATCTTCCAATTTCCGACAATGAATTTGCGTTGCATTTTAACTGAGCCTTTCAAAACAACGAAGCCGAGTATGCTACCCGTGAAAATACAAACGGTCAATCTTACTGCCGACTGTTGCGATGCAGCGTGAGGAAGATAGCTGTCACACCTTCGGTTGCCTGTCTACAACCCGAAACCGCCGTGCTGCTCGGGCTTGCAGGTAATATCTATTCTTACATTATCAAGTTATTTTAGTTTGATCTGGGTCCAAATGCGCGACAGTATGCGGCGCTGATGGCGATTCAGATCGTGTAGCATTTCCAGCCGGGATTGTTGCGCGCAGTTGGGAAATATAGCTCTGAACTCAACCCCGAAGAATGACTGAATGCAGATCTCAAATACGTCATCATTTCAACTGCTGGTGGCGGGCAGCCATCACGGTTTTTCCGAAGCCAAGATCCCGATGCGGTATTTGACCAGCAATTCGTCAGCATAGGAGGAGTGCGGACGCCCTTTGGTCTTGGTGTTATAAGCTTCGGTCGCTTCCTTGCCACACCAGGGAAGAAGGATATCTGGTCGCGATGGATGTTCGGGCAAATAAGTGCTTAAATCATAGACATTACCGCGAATGGACACCCAGCAATTTTCGGGTGCTGTATGTTTGGCCAATTCAGTCGGTGAAATCAATTTATCAACAGCGATAGCGGCGATTTTCTCAGCAGGTGGCAACCACAGGCTCCCGGCCCAGAAAGCTGTCACCAGCACCCAGAAGATAAGCGTAGCGGATAGGTAGAGTCGGCGCATTATCGAAAATCAAATTTTTCAAAGTGAATTTGGTGGGGCGTAACGCCTCGGTTGTGTAGATCTTTTCTAAGTGCTGCAACCATGCCCGGCGGCCCGCACAGATAGCACTCGTAATGTGCAAGCCCTTGAGTATCGGAAAGAAGGGAATTGAAATCAGGCGCTTCGTCGCCGGTTGCCAATGCCTTCAGGGAAAGCTGTTGATCCCCGTTGGCAAGGGCTCGTAGTTCTTGTAAAAAAGCTGCATCCACCTCGGTTCGATAAAGATAGAGGAACGTTGTCGGCTGATTTACAGGGCCAGCCCGTAGCAATGCCAGGAAGGGAATAATACCGATGCCGCCGGCTACCCAGAGTTGCGGCGTTGGTGGCCGGTCAGCCAGAAAAGTTCCGAACGCGCCATGCACCCGTACCATCGTGTCGGGCTCGACAGACTGAATGTGCCGCGTACAATCGCCCAGGGCTTTGACCGCGATGCATATCTCATGATTGGCGCCAATCGAGCTGACAGTGAATGGGTGGAATTCCCCACAATCACGGAACGTCGGCCCCAAGAAGGCGACCAGAACAAACTGTCCCGGCGTTATGGCAGTAGGGTCTGCCAGAGGCTTCAGAGTAATTTCGACTATGTCTTCGGCAACTGGCTTTACAGATCCTACGACATATGGACGCGCAGCCAAACCGAAATCATCCCGAATAAGACGCCACCCCAAGAAGGAGACGGCAAGACCCAAAATCGGCAGAACGGGTTCACTGATACCGAGTAAAACGAGGTGAACCAAACCAAGGAGTACACCTACTCCCAGCCCGAAATGGAGCATGCGCCAAATCTGATAGGGAATGCGCATTATGAAGGTGGCAGCCAACCCGAACATCAGGAGCAGCAGCGACAGCAAACCCGCCCATATTGGCCAGCCCTGACTGAATGGAGAAAGCGTCTGCCATGCCAGCAGTCGAGAATTCGGCCAGACATCGGCAGCGAGCACCAGGGGGTGCGCCAGTAGCAGAACATAAGCTGTTGTGCCGGCCCAGTGATGCCATTGATACATCCTTTCCAGTCCACCTAGCCACTGGGCCAGCCAGGTTTCCCGAAGCATCAATAACAGACTGGCAAGCAGGAGGCCGCATCCGGCCCAACCCAAGACAATGCCCATGGTGCGTGCCGTTGACAGCCCCTCAGGAAACGCCCACCAAATAAGGCCGACCGTGCAGGTCACGATCAGTAGTGGGATAGATAGGTTGCGCAGTATCGTCATCAGGCCTATAGGCACTCAATCTTCCCAAGGGCTGGCAGGCCCAATTTCGGTTTTCAGGTGCTCACAAATGTCCTGCCATCCCCCGAGCAATAACAAGCCCTGCTGCCTGGCTTGCCTTTCCATCAGCTGATGATGGATTATGTTGTCACAGCGCTCACTTGAATTTGTAAAAATTTTTGTTGAGATAAGTTGAGATGTCTAGTTTTTCCTGTTCGGTAACCTGTGAGGAAAAATTAGCACGAATATTACGAACGCATACTATAACTACTGCCGATAGTTGCTGCGGGTCCTTCACCTTGCTGCCGGGGCGCGCGAAAATGGCATTGCCGTTACCGCCCATCATGCCGTCGTGGCAACTGTTACATTTATATTTGTCGAATGCTTTTTTACCAGCTACAGGGTGACCATTGGCAAAGGGATCAGCTTGTGCTGTACCACACAATAATAAGAATATAGCAAAAAATTTCTTCATGGCTAGGCTCCTTGTAAAGTTTGTGATTTGGCAATACGCATCAAAACAGGTGGATGCGAGTTGCAAAACGTAGGGTACACCCGATTTTGCCTAATGACTAGGCTCCTTGTAAACCAGACTGGCAACAACCCCGCAGGGTTCCAGAGAAGAGATAAATAATAAGGGGATTTGGTGCTGTGAAATTTGACTTCTGCTAACAGCAGTTCATTTTTGCCGGTCAGGTTTGGTCTCATATATGCTTCCCGCTTCGTACCAGCCATGGCTACGATTGACCAGGTACACCACGGACAGCATCACCGGAACCTCAATCAATACGCCGACCACGGTGGCAAGTGCCGCTCCGGATTCGAAGCCGAACAGGCTGATGGCGGCAGCGACTGCCAATTCAAAGAAGTTACTTGCGCCGATCAGTGCTGACGGGCCGGCTACGCAGTGCGCTTCACCGAAGCGGCGATTCAGCCAATAGGCCAAGCCGGAATTGAAATAAACCTGAATGATGATGGGCACGGCGAGCATGACGATAATGAGTGGTTGCTCGACGATGGCTTTTCCCTGAAAGGCGAACAACAATACCAGCGTGAGCAATAGTGCGGAGATAGAGAGTGGGTTCAGCCTGGACAGGGCATGACTCAGTGCCGCCATTCCGCCGCTTGCCAACAGAAACTTGCGCCAACCCTGTGCCACCAGAACGGGCATTAGGATGTATAACACCACAGAGACTAGCAGCGTATCCCAAGGCACGATGATGGATGAGATGCCCAGCAACAGCGCCACCAGCGGCGCAAAGGCGAACACCATGATGGCGTCGTTGAGGGCGACTTGGCTCAGGGTGAATAGCGGCTCGCCGTTCACCAGTCGGCTCCACACGAACACCATCGCGGTGCAGGGTGCGGCAGCAAGCAGGATGAGACCTGCGATGTAGCTGTCGAGTTGCTCAGCTGGCAGATACGGTGCGAACAATTGCCGGATGAACAACCAGCCAAGCAAAGCCATGGAAAAGGGTTTGACCGCCCAGTTGACGAACAGCGTGACACCGATGCCGCGCCAGTATTTGCGCACTTCATGCAAGGCCATAAAGTCTATGCGCAATAGCATGGGGATGATCATTACCCAGATCAGCAGTCCGACGGGGATGTTGACCTTGGCGATCTCCAATTGTCCCAGCCAGTGAAACGGTGCAGGGATCAGTTGCCCCAACACCACCCCGACGATGATGCACAGAAAAACCCAAATTGTCAGGTAGCGCTCGAAAATGTTCATGGTGTTAATCCTTGATGCGTCCGATTTCGGCGAGCCTTTTTTTAAAATTGTCAGTACGCAACCGCAGCATGTTGTATTGATTTTTTCTCATGACAAGCTCCTTCGGGGGTCAGGAATTTATCCAGCAGCCAGTTCCAGCAGGCGTGCTACGCCAACAGGTTCATCCTTGAGCAGGGGAACAACCGCATAACGTTGTGCATGTTGATTCGCGACGGTATTGATTTCGCGAAGTTCATTCGCGGCTCTGCTACGTAGCAAGGGCGAGATGACAGAAGTTGCGGCAACACTGTTGTTGATGATCCATGCCCAGGGTTCGATCTTCGCTCGGCGCAAATCTGCTTGCAGGCTTGCCGCTTCTAGCACTGGTGTAGTCTCGGCAAGCGTAACGATCAGCACCTTGGTCTGCTTGCTGTCCTGCAACTGCATCATGGGTGTGGTGTAGTGCAAAATGCTGTTGCTGCTCATCTGGCGCGCGACCTCTCGGTGGTAAGCGCCGGTCGCATCAATCAGTAGCAAGGTGTGCCCGGTCGGTGCGGTGTCCATCACAACGAATTTTTTTCCGGCCTCACGGATGATGCGGGAGAAGCCTTGAAACACGGCAATCTCTTCGGTGCAGGGGGAGCGCAGATCTTCCTCAAGTAGTGCGCGGCCCTGGGTATCGAGTTTCGCCCCCTTGGTTTCCAGAACATGTTGACGGTAACGTTCGGTTTCAGTGTGCGGGTCGATGCGGCTGACAGTTAGATTGTCCAGCGCACCTTCCAGCGTTTCGCTCAGGTGTGCCGCCGGGTCAGAGGTGGTGAGGTGTACCGGCAATCCACGACGCGCCAGTTCCACGGCGATAGCCGCAGCTAGCGTGGTTTTTCCAACACCGCCTTTACCCATCAGCATCACCAGGCCATGACCGTCTGCAGCGATTTCATCCATTAGGTCGGACAGGCGGGGCTCGTCCAATTCAATGGGCACTTCAACCGCGACTTTCACTCCCACAGGGGTATCGGCCAGCAAGTGACGCAACGCATCAAGACCAATCATGTTGAACGGTTTGAGCGTGACATAATCGCGCGGCAAAGCGCTTAGTGCTTCTGGAATGGCATGCAGCGCGGCCTGTTCCCGCTCATGAATGGCTGCAGCCAGAGGATCATTGGTGGATTCGGTGGAGGGCAGTATGCCGTTGATAACCAGATATTGGTGGGTCAGCCCTATTGCGGCAAGTTCTTCGCGTGTCCGTGCCACTTCACGCAATGTCGATTGCTGGGCGCGAGCTACCAGAATCAGGCGCGTCATGCTGCCATCGGTCAAGGCATCGACGGCGGCCTGGTATTGTTCCCGCTGTTTTTCCAAACCCGCCAAGGGGCCGAGACAGGAAGTGTCGCCTTTACCTTCTTCCAGAAAATTGCTCCAGGCACCTGGCAATTGCAACATGCGGATAGTGTGGCCGGTCGGTGCGGTATCGAAAATGATGTGGTCGTAATCGGTGAGCAGGGCCGAGTCGGTCAGCAATGAGGTAAATTCGTCGAAGGCTGCAATTTCCGTGGTGCAGGCGCCTGAAAGTTGTTCTTCAATCCCCTGAACCACGGCTTCGGGCAGCACTCCGCGCACAGGACCAACGATGCGGTCGCGATAGACCTGAGCCGCCGCTTGCGGGTCGATTTCAAGCGCGGCCAGTCGCGGCACGGCAGGGATGGTAGTAATGTGGTTGCCAATGGTGATGCCGAACACTTGCCCGACGTTAGAGGCTGGGTCGGTACTGACCAGCAGTACGCGTTTCCCGGATTCAGCCAGTTGGATTGCTGTGGCGCAGGCAATTGAGGTTTTGCCCACTCCGCCCTTACCTGTGAAGAACAGAAAGCGCGGTGGCTGATCGAGGAATTTCATGGCAGTGGCTCCACAGGCTGATTCAGCAGCACTTACTGCCGCTTGCTGGCTTGATTTCATTGATCGGGAGGGTGATATCGGCCCAGCGCGCCAATTCAACGCGATTTGGATAGCGACCCGCCAAGGCGAATTCGCCATCAACCAGGATCAGCGGCAATGCATCTTGCCCTGAACGCTCCAGAAATCCTTTCACGACCACGTTATTCGCAAAGTCCATCGGCTGTTGCGCCAAATTGAAGCGTTGAATCTGCGCGCCGTTCTGATTGGCCCAATCTACATCTACTGCAAAATTGACCAGTTGTTGATCCACATCTACACCGCATACACCGGTGTTGCAACACATGGCCGGGTCAAATACTTGTATCGATTTCATGATGACATTCCTTAAACAATGATGTTGGCAATCTTGTCCATTTCGGCCTTGAGCGCGGCCTTGTCATGCTGCAGCGTATTCAGATTCAGTGCGAAAAATGCTTCGATGCGGGCACGCAGGATGCGGTAAGCCTGCATGAACGCCGCATCAATCTCTTCATCCGTGCCCGTGGCATGTGCCGGATCTTCCACGCCCCAATGGGTGCGCAGTACTGGGCCGAGGTAGGCCGGACAAGTTTCTCCCGCCGCACTGGCACAAACGGTGATGACTATGTCTGGCGCGATAGGTAGATTCTCCCAGGATTTACTGCAATAACCTTCGGTGGAGATGCCTTCTCTCGCCAGCAATGCCAGCGAACGCGGATGCACCTTGCCGGTGGGCTTGCTGCCTGCGCTCATGGCATGCCAACCAGCCGGCGCTAGATGGTTGAAGGTGGCTTCGCCGAGGATGGAACGGCAGGAGTTGCCAGTGCAGAGAAAGAGTATGTTCATGTTTAGGGTTTCGATGAAGTTGGAGGAATAGGTGGAAGTAAGCTTGCGGAACAGGCTGATGCCGTTCGCAAATCAATACACTGCTGCGGATTGCCGGAACAGCATTCCTCGGTCAGGTATGCAATAAGATCCAGCATCAAGGGGAGGTTGGCGCGATAACGCTGGTAACGCCCCTCCTGATTCACCGTTAGCAGGTGTGCCTGTGATAATGCTTTCAGGTGGAAGGAAAGATTGGTTGGGGGCACTTCAAGCGTTGTCGCGATTTCGCCTGCCACCATACCATCCAGCCCTTTTTTGACCAGCAGCCGAAACACGTCCAAGCGCACGCCGGAAGAAAGCGATTCGAAGATTGAAGTTGCAGTAAGTTTATCCACACGACAATATTACAACGATAGTTGAAACGTTGCAATATGGTCTGCTTGTATGGCCTGCTTGGATTCGAGATTAGATTGTAAAAAGGAAGCTGGCAATGAACTGAGGTAAGTTGAAAAACATGCCAAAGTCAACATAGGCAAGGCGCAACGCCCGCTGGCCGAGCTCGACTGGAGTTGGCATATTGGTGTTAAAATCAGTCTCAAAATATTTTGGGCGGGTTCACAGTACTTCATGAACTCGCTCTTTCCCGCTCATCATTCAGGCAATAAAAAACCGACATGCTAAAAATTATCGAAAAATGGTTCGAAGCCGCGCTCTGGAACGGACGTTTCGTGGTGGTGGTAGCGGTGGTGGCAAGCATGGTTGCCGCCATTGCCATTTTCTACATGGCCACAGTGGACGTGGTGTACCTTGTCAGCAACATGCTGCATTACGCCGGCCCTACACTGACCGAAGAGGCACGCAAGCTTCTCCACGACCAAACCATTTCCCATGTGGTGGAGGTGGTGGATGGTTACCTGCTCGCAACCTTCATGCTAATTTTTGCGCTCGGCATGTATGAATTGTTTGTCAGCGACATAGATGAAGCACATGGTAGCAAGGCCTCCAGCAAGATACTGGTTATCGGGAGTCTGGACGACCTCAAGGCGCGACTGGCCAAGGTCATTCTGATGATCCTGATCGTCACCCTGTTTGAGGAAGCGCTGAACATGAAGATATCGACCCCGCTCGACCTGCTTTATCTCGGTGGCGCCATCGCCCTGATTGGCGCATCGTTGTACCTGACCCACAAGGCGGAAGACCACGGAAAAGACAGCAAACATCCTGGAGATTGAGTCGTGCAATGCATGATCCTGTTTCCCATCACTCACTGTGCGATTGATGAGCTTCATCAAAAGTTCGACCATGATCACTTCATGCCCAAGACATCGGCTTTCTGTGGCGCCGAGTATAGTTATTCCGACGACACTTTCCTGGCAGGCTGATATTCATGGATACCAATTTTTGGTGTGAGCGTTGGGCCAGAGGTGAAACAGGTTTCCATCAGAATGAAATCAACCCGCACTTGCAGCGATTCTGGCCTGAACTAAACCTTGCGCCTGGCAGTCGTGTGTTCGTGCCACTTTGCGGCAAGAGCCGCGATATGCTTTGGCTGCGAGGGCAAGGCCATGAAGTGGTTGGCGTGGAAGTCTGTCCCTTGGCAGTCGAGGCATTCTTTACTGAAAACGGCCTGCACGCGTCAGTTACAAAACACGGCGCCTTCAGCCTCTACCAGACAGAAGGACTCCGGCTTTATTGCGGCGATTTTTTCCAGCTGACATCAGAGGATATGGCCGGGATGAGCGCGGTTTTCGATCGCGCCTCGCTCATTGCGCTACCCCCATCGATGCGTAGTGCCTACGCAGCCCACATGCAGACCATCCTGGCATCTGGCGTAGATACTCTCTTGGTCACTTTCGATTACCCCCAACCTGAAATGCAGGGGCCGCCTTTTAGCGTGAAGGAGCCGGAGGTAAGAGCGCTTTATGAGAAAACAGGCGAGGTACGGCTGTTGCATAGCGCGGATATTCTCGACAAGGAACCACGCTTTCGCGACAAGGGGATAACCCAGTTGCAGGAAAAGGTTTTCCTTGTGATGCATAACGCGCGTTGAGCAGTAGTAAAAAAATTACTATTTTTTCAATAAAAAACAACTCCCAGCCTTGGTATGATCGAGCCTGAACTTTTGAGTAAAACAGCCTCATGACCGACATAACTATCTATCACAACCCCAACTGCGGCACTTCGCGCAACACGCTGGCGATGATCCGCAATAGTGGCATTGAGCCACGTGTTATCGAGTACCTGAAAACGCCGCCCAGCCGCGCCGAACTGGTGGCATTGATTGCAGCCATCGGTAAGCCGGTGCGCGATGTGTTACGCAATAAAGACTCGCTGTTTGAAGAACTTGACTTGGGTAATCCGAAATGGAGCGATGACGATCTGATCGACTTCGTGATCGCGAACCCGATTCTGATCAATCGCCCGATTGTCGTAACGCCCTTGGGGGCACGCTTGTGTCGACCGTCTGAAACTGTACTGGAAATTCTGCCGCAGCCGTAGCAGTTCGTATCTGAGCCACCAAAAATTTAAAGGAAATTATGTCTACTATCCCAGCCTGCCCCCAATGCGCTATGGAGAATACATACCAGGATGGTGACAACTATATTTGTGCCGACTGCGGCCATGAGTGGCCGATAGCGAAGGCAGCACGCGCAGATGACAACGCAGAACCGGAGGTGAAGGATGCCAATGGCAACGTGCTGGAAAATGGCGACTCGGTGGCGTTGATCAAAGACCTGAAAGTCAAGGGGTCGTCTATCACACTTAAAATGGGCACCAAAATCAAGAGCATCCGCTTGGTTGCAGGAGATCATGAGGTGGACTGCAAGATGGACTCCGGCAGCTTTATGCTCAAGGCATGCTACTTGAGGAAAGTTTAAGTCTGTGTGTTTTGCTGGCTGTTAGTTAGGACTCCTTGACAATTGCTCGGGTTTTGCGGATAATGCGAACATGAAAACGAAACGCACTTTACCTTGGCATGACACTCCTGCAAAAAGCGAACGTATTGTCAGTGCCATTACGCGAATTGCTTCGGTGTTGCGCAGCGGAGCGTGGCAGTTTGCGACAACTGAAGGACTCAACCCGACACAGGTTGATATCCTTGAAGCGCTGCGGTCACGTGGAGGCGGTGTGCGTTTGTCATGGATAGCCCAGCATCTGGGCGTAACGGCCGCCAGTGCAAGTGATTCAATCACTTCGCTCACAACTAAGGGCTTAATCGAGAAGGGGCGTGATTCTGCTGATGGACGCGCAGTGGCATTGAGGCTGACGAGATCAGGGCAAGACTTGGCTGCAAGGATTTCCAACTCGGTCGGCTTTGCGCACGAAGCTGTTTCCGATCTTCCACTATCCACTCAGGAAGCTTTGTTCGAATCCCTTCTGGCACTGATTGGCAAGTTGCAGCAGTCGGATCGATTCCCTGAAATCCGCGCCTGCGTCACATGCAAGTACTTTGCTTTGAACAGGCATCCTGATTCTGAATCTCCTCACCACTGCACATTGGTCAATGCGCCACTGGCTGTCAGCCAATTGCGCCTTGATTGCCCCGAACATGAGCAGGCCCAGGTTATCGTCGCAGTTCAAAACTGGCGGGAGCTTGAGAGAGTCTAAATGCCGTATTGCTTTTTTTTAACCATTGCAATTAGGAGTCCTATATGAATAATCCACCTTGAAATAAATACAACAATTACGTTGCCAACATTTCCAAACTTTTCTGTTAAAAATACCCAAAGGAAAACTTATCATGTCTCGTGTTCAACTCATCAACACCAACGAAGCCACAGAAGATCGCAAGGCTATTCTGAATCAGATCCACGGAGCCTTTGGCGTTGTGCCAAACATGTTCCGCGCAGTGGCCAATTCGCCTGCAGCACTCAAGAGTATGTGGGGTTCATTTGGCGCGCTTGGTTCCGGTGTTCTTGGAGCTAAGCTTGGGGAAAAAATTGCAGTCGCAATTGCTGATAGAAACAGCTGTGAATATTGCCTGGCTGCTCATACTGTCTTGGGTCAAAATGCCGGTGCTTCCGCACTTGAGATGGCAGCCGCTCAAGCCGACCAATCAGATGACGCACAAACCGCCGCCGCTTTGCGTTTTGCTCTGAAGCTTGTTGCCAACCGTGCGCAAATCGCCGATGCCGATATTGCCGAATTGAGAACGGTGGGGTTCAACGACGAACAGATCGTCGAAATCATGGCTCACGTCGCATTGAACATTTTTACCAATTATGTCAACTTGGCTTTTAATGTGCCGATCGATTTCCCTAAAGTAAATCTACTCGTAGCGGCTTAGATGCCAGCTTTGTCGGGAGTGGCCTAGGCTCTCCCGGCAATACTTAACCTAACTTAACTTAACCCAGGAAAACCAGCATGACTAACATCAACTCAATAGCCCCAGAATTACAAGTAACCCAATGGTTCAATACGCAACGTCCTATTACGCTTGCGGAATTACGCGGACGCGTGGTCGTACTGCACGCATTCCAGATGTTATGCCCTGGTTGTGTGTCTCATGGCCTGCCACAAGCTACGGCTATCCATGACATTTTTCCGGCAGAGGATGTTGCCGTAATCGGCATTCACAGTGTCTTTGAGCATCACAATGCAATGACGCCCTTGGCTTTAGAAGCGTTCATTCATGAATACCGTATTCGTTTTCCCGTTGCTGTGGATCGACCATCAACAACAGGCACCATTCCGCATACGATGGAAGCATTTGGTATGCGTGGCACACCGACGCTGATTCTTCTGGACAGGCAAGGACGCATCCGACTCAATCACTTTGGCCGTATGGATGATATGCGCGTTGGAGCAACGATTGGTCAACTGGTGAGCGAGGCTGTTATCGATCCTTACAGCAATCAATATTCAGAGCATCACGCTGCAGGGCGAGGAGGTTGTGACGACGAAGAGTGTGCGATTTCTTAAAATTTGGAACAGGCGAGCGCCGTCACAATCTCGCGCAGGAATTCATTTACGATCTTTCTGCGCGTCTGAAAATGAATTTTCGTATCTGATGGTTGCGGCGATCGGTGCATGTCCTTCGGGCCGGAAGATTCATTTCACTAAGCCTATGCTGTGTTTCATTCTGTGCGCATTGGGCAAGGAATCGGTGGCGCTGCATTTGATGGAGCGACTTCCAAAACTGGAAACTTGCTATCCAGAGGCCGGGGATAACACGGTGGATGCAGTGTGTTATTCCGAACCCTCTTCCCCAGCCCCTCTCCCGCAAGCGGGCGAGGGGAGTTTAGGCCGGGTGTGGATAAATCAGACGCAATACTTCGACAATGTTCCGCCGGAAGTGTGGGGCTACCATATCGGTGGCTATCAGGTTTGCCATAAGTGGCTGAAAGACCGCAAGGGGCGGCAGCTTTCCTACGATGACCTGACTCATTATCGCGGCATCGTGGCGGCACTGGCACGCACCATCGAACTACAGGCCGCGATTGATGAGGCGATAGGCGGATGGCCGCTGCAGTAACGTCCAGCAAGAAAGCAGCAGCCGGGTTCAGTTAATAGCATGGGTTACTCCGTCAGGAAAGTCTGCTTAGTGCCATTATCAGACGGTAGAGATGTCATGGGGGAGCGACCGCTTTTCGGCCTTTGCTGTCGGTGACAGTTAGACCGGGGAAAGACCGGTATGGAATGGTTACCAGCCATAGGCGATGGAATCATTCAGAACGGCTGCTTTCTCGATACGCGACTGCGTACTATCGACACATACCGGCCATCCGACTTTCCGGAAAGCATACCTTCAACGTAAAGTAGACGCCCTAACAAATCCCGATAAAAGCACCTTCGAGGTGTGCAACCTGAAAATACCCATGCAGTGTATTGTTTCAATGGGATGTGAAGATTTCGCAACTTGCTTCTGGGTCACGGTCGTCTGGAGGACTGGTATTTTTCGTCAATCAATGTCGTCGGGTAAGACCTACGGTATGACCGCTTCAAACAGATAGCCTGCAAACATAACAGGCACGCTGTTCTATTAGATATAGATGGCGGATCAGAACGCATCACACAAACAATCCGCTACATACCCCGCCAATGTAATCTTGATTCTAATCCTGAATAGAATTCGATCACTCGATTAAAGCCAATTTACGTACGCTGACTTTGCTGAAATGGTGCCGCTTCAATCTTCGTCAAGGCCCCGTATGTAGACGAGGTTAGGAGGCGCTTTGCGTAGCTGCTGCAAGGTCTCTACAAAGTCACGCGCCTGCTGTCGCTGCGCCTCAGTAAAAGTTACTCCCGCCGCTCCAGTTGAGTGTGATCAACCAAATTGATGGAACAATAATCACGTTTCGTGATGGACATTGCCCCCCAACAATTTCTTCGGACTGTGGCAAGGTCGCAACTTTTCCATCAGAATCCTATACCAGCTTTGGAGCGAATCCTGGACCCGCAATGCAGCGGTTGCAGTCATAGGGAATTTGACCTTGAGTGACTCCAGAAGGCCATCACCGGTCATAGCTGACGGCGATTGGTCTCCTCCATACCGGCCGTTGACTATGGCTTATCTCCGGCGCAAGAGCCACCGTTGTGAGGTGACTGTGGTGATGCGCAGATAGATGACGGGGCGCAAATCGAGCCAGATTGGGCAACCGACTGGGACGGGGCAGCGCAACCGGCACCGGACTTTGAGGTTGATCAGCGCCTCAGTTGGTGAATCATTGAGGGGGCGAGTCTGACTTGCCGCTGGGTCGGCCTGCGCTCGGCGCACCCGTCGCAGCGCTATTGGCGCTGACCTCGGTGCTTTTTCATGGTGAACATGCCACACGGGAGGAAATCCAGGATTCGTTCGGGGTTCGATGCCTGTTGCTGAGGTCTATACTGCGGCTCGTTCGGTTGAATGGCTTATCCGTCGTACCGTTTTTCGACGCTTTCTGGTATGATTTCCCGTGGCGCGGTTCGCGCTGGCGTGAAAGCGCTCGAAATTCCGGCGCGCGGCATTGGGCCGCTACACGCTAAATCTAAATTCTGGAGGTCTCGAATGTTGAAGTCGTCACTTTTCGCCCGTGCGCTCGCGGCTTGTGCTTTGTTGCTGGTCGGCGCCAGCGCCGACGCGACAAATGTTCTTGTCAATCCCACGTTCAACACAGACACATCAGGTTGGACCATTCCCGAACCGACGAAAGTGACAATGACGTTCAGTAGCAATGACGCCAATGGCTCGCTAACCTCCGGTTCCGTCAGCGTGAGCAACTCGTCTCCGAACGGGTCCGACGGCCAGGGCATTCAGCAGTGCCTCAACGCTCCCACCGTCAGTTCAAGCTTGACCTACGGCGGCAAGATTTTTTATCCATCGGGCCAGGCCCGCACCGGCCCGGTTAGGATTGCGCTGCGTTGGATGGACGGCGCAAACTGCACTGGCAATCAGTTGGGCGGCGGCCAGCCTTCGGACCTCAGCTTGAATGCGCCAAACGACGCCTGGGCATCCTTCAGCGGCGGCCCGGTGACGGTCCCGGCGGGCGCGCTCAGCGCACGATTCGCCCCCTATACGTCGAAGGTCGAGGCCGGCGGCGCCTTGGTGGGGCTGTTCGACGATCTGTTCCTCAACAACGGCGGCTCTATTGCGCCGACGATCGGCAAGAGCTTCGGCGCCGCCAGCGTGCTGCTAAACGGTTCGACTTCACTGACCATCACGATCACGAATCAGAACCCCTCGGCGCTGAGCGGACTCGCCGTCACCGACAACTTGCCGGCCGGCCTCGTGGTTGCCACGCCGAACGCGCTGACTAACACCTGTGGCGGAACGGCCACCGCCGTGGTCGGCTCGGGCAGCGTGAGCTTGGCGGCAGGCACACTCGCCGCCAACGCATCGTGCGCGGTCGGCGTCAACGTCACCGCGACCAGCGCCGGAACCAAGGTCAACACCACCGGCGCGGTCAGCTCCACCGAGAGCGGCGCGGGCGCCACCGCAACTGTAAACCTCGATGTCATCACGT
The DNA here is from genome assembly GCA_945874105.1 of Candidatus Nitrotoga sp. CP45. Taxonomy (GTDB): domain Bacteria; phylum Pseudomonadota; class Gammaproteobacteria; order Burkholderiales; family Gallionellaceae; genus Nitrotoga. Next base: position 77,079 of record CAMCFJ010000007.1, read on the forward strand.
CGTTCGCCAGCCCGATTCCGACCTTGGGCGAGTGGGCGTTGCTCGCGCTTTCCGCGCTGCTCGCTCTCCTCGCTCTGATCGGTCTGCGCCGCAAGGTGTCTTAGTCGCGTGGCGCCAAGTCACTCGCCATTTTGAAACGACACCCCAAACTGACTGCGCTCGTTGTTGACCGCCCCCAAGTGATTGCCGAAGCTAAGCAATACTGGGCTAGGCAGAACGTCAGCGGTATCGAGAGACTCCGCTTTCAGGACGGTGACGCTTTGACCATGATCCCCTCGGCGCAAAGCGGAAAGGATATTTACCTACTCTCTGCCGTACTGCATGGTTTCGACGACGAGACCTGTCTTACCGTTCTGCGTAATGTTGGCAATGCATGCGGTTAGACGGGTGCACGGCTCGCCCTATTGGAAATGATCCTTCCGGAAGTTGGCGCTGATGTAGCTGGTGCGCCGTTCGACATGCAAATGTTCATGGGTTCGCGAGGGCGTGAGCGCACATTGAGGGAATGGACGCCGGTATTCGATGGTTCAGGCTTGGTGCTGGAGGAGGTGGTCGGACTGCAATTGTTCGGGAATATTCCCGTTTTGCACCCAAAGAATTGAACGGCTTCAGTCGGTAAAAAACCCTTCAATATCCGGGCTTCTGCCTTTAGAATTTCACAAACCGAGTGGGTCGGTCTGCTATAGGGTGCTAATATGAAGGGGAGTTGTTTGTGTGGTGTCATTGGGTACGAAGTTGATCAATTGGATATGCCAATTAGTCATTGTCACTGTCGTACTTGTCGCAAAGCGCATGCAGCCGCCTTTGTATCGAGTGCCGGCGTTATGCGGGAGCATTTCCGCTGGTTAAAGGGTCTAGAGAAATTGTCGGCCTTTGAGTCATCGCCGGGAAAGCTTAGGCATTTCTGTTCTGTTTGCGGCTCTCACCTCGTGGCCGAGCGTCTCGCACAACCGCACGTCATTCTGCGTGTGGCAACGCTCGATGAAGACCCTGGTATCAAGCCTACTATGCACATCTGGTGCTCACATAGCGCACCTTGGCTAGAGGACAGCGACGACATTCCGTTCAATCAGGAATGGCAACCTGGCAGGTAATTCAGACATTGAACGTCAGCTATCCCAATTGGGCTACTTCCGCTAAGGGTCGACTGCTGCCCATTGCAGTTTAGGGACACGGTCACTCAACTCATCACCGTCCATTCAGCGTCTACAAACTGCATGACACCTGCCATTCGCCAGTGCCACCCTCAACGGCAGCAAAGGCCGAAAAGAAGCCTCTCGTGGCAAACGAAATGACCACCTCCAATGTGTCGGAAGCGGATTCTCAAAATCATAGAAAGTAGAGCTACAACAGCGATGCTCTTGTGAAAGGTCTTGTCACAGACTGGCGCGGCCAGACTGTGGGTCTTGAATGTGGTTGACGGCGGTTACAAGTTGAGCTACTGAGTGGCTCACACAGGAGGGTTTAGATATGGCTGCTAACACCGTTGTTCGTGCGCGTATTGACGAGCACATCAAAGAAGAGGCTACCGTTGTGCTGGCGGCGATGGGTCTAACTATTTCGGATGCTTTCCGCATTATGCTGACCCGTATTGCGCGCGAAAAAGCGTTACCGTTCGAGCCGTTGGTTCCAAATGAGGAAACCATCAAGGCAATGAAGCAGGCGCGTAGCGGTAAGGGGCTTAAGCGTGTAACACTTGAGCAGCTTGCGGACCAATGGCATAAGGGATGAGGGAGATTTTTCAGTAATCACCGTTCAGGCCGATTTCAAACGGGTTAGCCGTTCGGGGCGATACAAGGCGGAAGATGTGCTGGGTATCATCGCCAAGCTGGCGAATGATGAGCCATTACCGGTTCGATGCTGCGACCATGAGCTGTCTGGCGAGTGGAAAGATTTTCGTGATTGCCACATCAAGCCCGACCTTGTGCTGAACTACCAGAAGCCAGATGATGATCGCTTGGTGTTGGCGCGACTTGGTTCTCATAGCGAACTTGGATTGTAGTGGGGACGAATCAAATGAAGCGTAATTTGTTTAATGAACTGAAAGAAGGATTCACCGCACTCGAATCTGCACGCGAAGGCAAGATCACCTTGCGTCAGCAGATAGTAGAAAAAACCTGCGCTCACCATCACCCCGGAAGAGTTGCTCAGTCTGCGGGAAAAGCTGCACTTATCGCGAACCATATTCGCCAGATACCTGCGCACTAACGAACGTAAATTGGAATACCGGAAACAAGGCCGAGCCAGACCGAATGCCCAAGCTGCAATTTTGATCCTTATGGTTGAGCGCTACCCGGACACGGTTGAGCGTCTGCCTACCATTTAATTACCGGCTGATTGGCACCTACGCCAACACTTTTGCTGTATGGGTGCGGACAAGCGGCTCAATCTGCGGCCAGACGGTGCGCTGTGTTATGCGGATGTCGTAATCGCTTTGCAGATCGAGCCATATTTCCGGGGATACGCCGAAATACTTGCCAAGGCGCAATGCAGTGTCGGCAGTGATCGAGCGCTTGCCATTCACAATTTCACTGATGCGATTGGGCGGCACACTTACATCCCTCGATAACGCATTGATGCTGACGCCCATGGGCTTCATGAATTCTTCCAGCAAAATCTCGCCGGGCGGAATAGGATCGAGTAATTTTTGAGTCATGGTATTTTCCTTTAGTGATAGTCCACAATTTCCACATCATAAACATCGCCGTCTGACCACTTAAAGCAGATGCGCCACTGGTCATTGATGCGGATGCTGTATTGTCCTTTGCGATTTCCTTTAAGTGCTTCCAGACGATTGCCCGGTGGTTGCTTCAAGTCGTCGAGTGTTCGTGCCCGATGCAAATAAAGCAACTTGCGACGGGTAGGGCGTTCAATCGAACGGAATCGAGCGACCAGAACGTCTTGGAACAGTTTTTCGGTGTCAGAGCATTTGAACGACTTAATCATGATGTATGATATGACGCATCGCGTAATATGTAAAGCGGAATAGCCACAAATGCTGCGCACTTGTGTTGGTGTTGTTTCAGGCTGGCTACGCCAGATTGCGGTGGGATTTCTGACACAAAAGCGATGCTCTTGTGCAATGTTAAGTAAACATTTTTAGCGGTTACTAAGGCTGATTTCGACGCAAGCGCGATTCTGTTCAATCAATGCTTGTTCGATTTCTGTGTGGTGGTCGAGCAGAATATTGAGCACAACTGTTTTGGAGCGGTTTGGAATTTTGAGCCAGACCACTTGCGGTGGGTGGCCTGCTACAAGTGAGCGTTCCTGAAAATCCGAATCGCGGCTGACGATCATGAAACCGTTAGCTTTTGCGTGTTGCCAGATTTCTGAATCACTCGCGGTTTCCAATCCTGACACGGTAACTTGTGAAGAGCCTGGAAAAGCGGTTTGCAGGAAAGGGACGATGCGCCTCGGCAAAGTTTCGTCGAGTAGTAGCTTCTTTACACCATTATGGTGTAAAGGTTGTGTTCGCGGTCAGCTGCAAAGGCGAGACAGGCGCGAATGTCGGCAATTTCAAGTTCAGGAAAATCTTCGATGATGTCCGCTTCGCTCATCCCTTCGGCCAGCATGCCCAGTACGTCATAAACGCTGATGCGCAGGTTGCGGATGCAAGGGCGGCCACCACGTTTGGTGGTGTCGAGTGTGATACGTGAATTAGTCATGTTTTACCACCCTGCTGGTTGGGTTGACGAGCGCGCTCGACGTTGCTTTTTTCACACCTTCAAGTGAATTTATATGGTCACGCCCTGATCGCGCAGATATTCCTCGTACGTACCATGATAATCGGATACACCTTGTGGGGTGATTTCGATAATGCGCGTGGCGAGTGAAGTTACAAATTCGCGGTCATGGCTGACAAATATCAGCGTGCCTTTGTACTCAGTCAGCGCGGTGTTGAGCGACTCGATGGATTCCATGTCAAGGTGGTTGGTTGGCTCATCCATCAATAATACGTTTGGCCTTTGCAGCATTAATTTGCCGAACATCATGCGTCCCTTCTCGCCACCGGAGAGAATTTTTACGCTTTTTTTGACATCGTCGCCAGAGAACAGCAAACGGCCGAGAACGCTGCGTACCTTTTGGTCGTCGTCTCCCTCGCGTCTCCAATAGGTCATCCAATCGGTGAGGACGACATCTTTGGTGAATTCATGCGCGTGATCTTGTGCGAAGTAGCCGACGTTGGCCTTGTCTGTCCATTTGATGGTGCCGTTATCTACTTCAAGATCGCCCGCCAGGCAGCGTAGAAGCGTAGTCTTTCCAATACCATTGGGGCCGATGATGGCGACCCGTTCACCGGCCTCAACACGGAAATTAAAATTGGAAAATAGCGGGCGATCAAAACCCTTGCTCATGTGTTGCACTTCCACTGCAACGCGATGCAGTTTCTCGCGCTCATCATAGTCAAAGCGGATGAAGGGATACTGGCGGCTGGATGGTTTGATGTCTTCGATTTTGATTTTGTCGATCTGCTTCGCCCTGGATTGCGCCTGGGTTGATTTCGACGCATTCGCCGAGAAGCGAGCCACGAAAGCTTTAAGCTCGGCAACCTTTTCCTTGGCGCGGGCGTTGTCGGTGGCAAGTTGCGTGCGCACGGTCAAGGAGGCGAGCATGTAATTGTCATAATTGCCGGGAAAAGTGGTGATTTTGCCGTAGTCCAGATCGGACATATGGGTGCATACGCTGTTCAGGAAATGGCGATCATGCGAGATGATCACCATGGTGCTCTTGCGGGCGTTCAGCAAATCTTCCAGCCAACGTATGGTGTTGATGTCGAGGTTGTTGGTCGGTTCGTCCAGCAACAAAATTTCAGGATCGGCAAACAGCGCTTGCGCCAATAGCACACGCAATTTAAAACCCGGTGCTACCGCACGCATTAACCCATTGTGCAGCTCTTGCGGAATACCTACGCCGTTCAATAATTCGCCTGCACGCGCTTCGGCAGTGTAGCCATCGAATTCGGCGAATTTCGCCTCAAGGTTGGCGGCGTGCATGTAATCTTCTTCGCTGGCATCCGGGTTGGCATAGATTGCATCGCGTTCTGCCATGACTTCCCACATTTCGGCATGCCCCATCATCACTACTTGTGACACGGTATTGTCCTCAAAGGCGAATTGATCCTGGCGCAGCTTGCCCAGGCGTTCGCCCTTGTCCAGCATTACGTTACCGGAAGATTGCGCCAGATCTCCGCCCAAAATTTTCATGAAGGTGGATTTGCCGCAGCCATTTGCGCCGATCAGGCCATAGCGATTGCCATCGCCGAATTTTACGGAAACATTTTCGAACAGCGGCTTGGCGCCGAATTGCATGGTGATATTAGCGGTAGATAACATGGTGTACTCTAAAAATTAAGGCGCACATTCTACCATGTGTGCGGCTCACACCGGTCGTGGCGGCTGGGCTACAATGCCCGCTTTGCATTTATCTTAAAGTTCACACACTAAAGACACTATGATTCCACATCTGACTACTGCCCTGAATGGTCCACTGCTTGATCTTGAGCGGCGCATGCTCGACGCACAGCCCACTATCGAGCACTGGTTTCGCTCGCAATGGGCAGAGCGCACCATTCCGTTCTACACCTCGGTGGATTTGCGCAATAGTGGTTTCAAGCTGGCGCCGGTGGATACCAATCTGTTTCCGGGCGGCTTTAACAACCTTAATCCAGATTTTTTGCCGCTGTGTGTGCAAGCTGCACAAAGTGCAATTGAAAAAATTTGTCCGGAAGCTCGCGGCGTACTGCTGATTCCCGAGAACCACACACGAAACATGTTTTACCTGCAAAACGTGGCCCAGCTCGCCCTGATTCTTAAACGGGCGGGGATGAATGTGCGGATTGGCAGCATGTTGCCGGAAATTACGCAGCCCACCAAACTGGCATTGCCCAATGGTGGCACGCTCACGTTGGAACCGTTGCAGCGTAAAGGCAACCGTTTGGTGCTGGACAATTTCGATCCGTGCGTGGTGCTGCTCAATAATGATCTTTCCGCCGGGGTGCCGGACATACTGAAAAATCTGGAACAGACTACGCTTCCACCGCTGGCGGCGGGTTGGACCACGCGCCGCAAGTCGCAGCATTTCAGCGCGTATGATCGCGTTGCAGCCGAATTTGCCCGGCTACTCGACATAGATCCCTGGCTGATTAATCCCTATTTTGCTAGCTGCGGCCAGGTTGATTTTAAGCAAAGTGCCAGTGAGGAATGTTTGGCCACACATGTGGACAGCATTCTGCAGAAGATGCGGGTGAAGTATGCTGAATACGGCGTCAAGGAAGCACCGTTTGTCATCGTCAAGGCCGATGCCGGCACTTACGGCATGGGTATCATGACGGTGAAGGACGCCAGCGAAGTTCGGAGCCTCAACCGCAAACAACGCAACAAAATGGCCGTGGTGAAGGAAGGCATGCAGGTCTCCGATGTGCTGGTGCAGGAAGGTGTCTATACCTTTGAGAGCATTAATGATGCAGTAGCCGAGCCAGTGGTATATATGGTCGATCATTTCGTGGTGGGCGGCTTTTATCGCGTGCATACCGGACGTGCCGTAGATGAGAATCTCAATGCACCGGGCATGCACTTTGTTCCACTGGCGTTTGATACCAGCTGCATCTTGCCCAATCCGGATCGTGCACCGGACGACACGCCGAACCGCTTCTACGCCTACGCGGTCGTGGCCAGAATTGCATTGCTGGCGGCAGCGTTAGAGCTGGAAGATATGGAAGCGTGATTCAAAATTCGCTCACCGCTAAAGCGCAGAGACAGAGAGAGATCCAAGGGCGCCTTTACTGATTTTTTTCTCTGATCTTATTTTTTATTTTATCGTTTAGGAGTTATTTGAAGTGGTCGGAATTTTATTGATAACCCACAATGGTCTCGGTGATAGCCTGGTGGATTGCGTACGGCATGTCATGGGCAATGTATCACCTAACTTGAAGGTATTGTCGATTCTGGCAGATGACGATCCCCAACGTAAGGAAGACGAAGGGCTGGAGCTCATGACGCAATTGGATACAGGGGAGGGTGTGTTGGTGTTATCCGACCTGATTGGCGCAACCCCGTGCAATATCGGACGGCGGCTTTTTCAGACTGGCCATGCAATAGGTGTGGCTGGAGTAAATCTGCCTATGCTGTTGCGCGCTGTTTGCTATAGCCACATGCCGCTGGCCGAAGTCGCCCAGAAGGCGCTGGAAGGCGGGCGCGAATGTATTGTATTTATGGATACGGATGAGGGGTGTAATGTTGAACCAAGATGTACTAATCATTAACAAGCTGGGGCTACATGCGCGCGCCTCGTCCAAGCTGACTCAGCTCGCCACAACGTTTCCCTGCGAGGTATGGATGTCACGTGCAGGCCGACGCGTGAACGCAAAAAGTATCATGGGTGTAATGATGCTGGCCGCTGCCAAAGGCAGCACCATTAACATCGAAACCAGCGGCGAAAATGAGAAAGAGGCGATGGATGCAATTGTTGCCCTGATTAACGATTATTTCGGAGAAGGTGAATGAGCTTCACTCTGCATGGCATTCCAGTCTCCAGTGGGATTGCCATCGGCTATGCACATCTTCTTTCGCACACTGTGCTGGAAGTTGTGCACTATGTGATGCCCAAGCACCTGGTGCATGAGGAAGTTGCGCGCTTCAACGCTGCGATGGAAAGCACGCGCCAGGAGCTGGCCGGATTGCGCAGCAACCGTCCGCTGCATGCAGCCGCCGAGTTCGATGCTTTTCTTGATCTGCACCTGATGATTTTGGCCGATGAGCACATAGACCTGGCATCACGCAAAATGATAGAGCAAGAACAGTGCAATGCAGAATGGGCTCTCAAAATGCAGATGGATAAGCTGGTGGCTCAATTCGAGGCGTTCGACGATGCCTATCTGCGCGAGCGTAAAACTGACGTAGTGCAGGTGGTGGAGCGGGTGCTCAAAAAGCTTACCGGCCAGCCGGGCTATCAACCGCCTGCCGCCAGGCCTGACGTGAAAATGATACTGATAGCGCATGATGTCAGTCCGGCTGACTTGATCCAGCTCAAACCGCATCAATTTGCCGCAATTCTTACCGATTTGGGCGGTGCCACCTCACACACCGCCATCATGGCGCGCGGCCTGAGTACGCCATGTGTGGTCGGTTTGCATCGTGCGCGCCAGTTGTTACGTGAGAATGATCTGCTCATCGTGGATGGTGGGCAAGGTGTCATTATTGTCAACCCGGACGAGCAAGTTCTGGTCGAATACAAGCTGCTGCAGAGCCAATGGGAAGAGGAACGGAAAAAACTTAAGCGTCTCAAAACCACGCCCGCCAACACACTTGACGGCACAGCCATCGAGTTGCATGCGAATATTGAGCTTCCAAACGATTTGGCGGAAGTTTATGAAAATGGCGCCACCGGCATAGGGTTATTTCGCAGCGAATTTCTGTTCCTGAATCGTGATGTCCTGCCGGATGAAGAAGAACAATTTGCAGCTTATCGCGCTGTGGCAGAAGGAATGAAAGGGCTGCCTGTCACCATTCGTACCTTCGACCTCGGTGCGGACAAACAGCTTAATGGTGCCCAACGCGTAGCCAGCAACCCCGCACTGGGGCTGCGCGCCATCCGGCTGTGCCTGGTCGAACCGCAATTGTTTCGCACTCAATTACGTGCATTGCTACGCGCTTCGCACTATGGCAACGTAAAAATTCTGATACCCATGCTTTCCGGTGTGTCGGAAATTAACCAGACCCTGCAGTTCATCGTCAATGTCAAGCAAAGCCTGGATGATGAGGACATTCCCTATAATCGTGAAATACAAATTGGCGGCATGATAGAAATTCCTGCCGCCGCTCTGATGCTCGACGTGTTTATCAAGAAGCTGGATTTTCTCTCCATCGGCACCAATGATTTGATCCAGTATACGTTGGCAATAGACCGCACAGATGAGGAAGTGGCCCATCTGTATGATCCGTTGCATCCCGCTGTTCTGTATCTGCTGGCGCACGTTATCGGTACCGCCAATAAGGCTGGCATTCCGATTTCGGTGTGCGGAGAAATGGCTGGTAATGCCGACTACGCCCGTTTGCTGCTCGGCCTCGGCTTGCGTCAATTCTCCATGAATTCAGCCCAACTGCTTTCCGTTAAACAGCGCGTTCTTTCCACCAGCCTGCCAGAAATTGTAACGCTGACGCAAAGGATATTGCGTGCTAACGATCCGCTAAAAATACGTGAGCTGCTGGAAAAATTGAATGCTGCTTAGTGAATTGAACAACTAATAATCAGTCATTATCATCTTCAGTTTGAAGCGGTGCCACACCTGCACGAATCACAGTTTCTTCCTTCGCTTTCACCGTGCCGCCCCCGAATATCCCAGCCAAAATCTTCAGCTAACCTGGCCAGTGTTTTATCACCCTTGATCGTAGCAAAGACCACTTTTTCCTTGAATTCTGGTGCGTTATCCCCTCTCGTTTTTTAATGCATGCGCTTGAATTTATACTTTATCTTCAAGTGCATGCATTAATGTTGTGATCAAATTTCTACATTATTAAATTTAGAACTAAAGATGCTAAAAAAAATGTCGCTAACTGTTTGAAGATTTGATTTTAAACAGAAGCTGAAAAGAAAGTGGGGGACGTAATTATGGCAGCAAAAAAAGTTAAGTCGGTAGCACACAAAGCTACAGCAGTATTCTGCTGGGGAATTGCTTTGGGCGTTGGTATTGTCGGCGCTTCATTGTTGCTTATTCTGGGTGGATTGGGCTGGACTAACATTGTGTCTGCTGTAGTCCTTATTGGAATATCGGTTGCTGTCGGAGAGTGGGGAGCTCGTCAGCACCGCGCTTTGCTTAGGGTGGCCGTAGCAAAAGAGTTGGACTATGCCAAAGCAAGATTTGATATCGAGCTTGCGAATGCGGATGCAGGTGGCTTGGAAGATGTCTGCACGGAGGTGGTGCCTATCTGGTCGAGGCAAGTTGAAACCACTCGGAATCAGACCGAAACAGCCATCATGGACTTGGCCAATCGTTTTGTCGGTATTAACGCAAAACTGGAGGCATCGGTAAACGCTTCACAAAGTGCCGCTAATGAATTGGCAGGTAGTTCAGAGGGTGGAGCATCGGCGGTCATGACACAAAGCAAATCATCGCTGAACAGCGTGATTGATTCCATCAGGGATGCACAGCATAGCCGCAACGATATGCTGGAACAGGTTAGAAGCCTCAATGATTACACTGGTGAGTTGAGAGCCATGGCCGTCAAGGTGGCGGAGATTGCCGCTCAAACAAACTTGCTTGCTTTAAATGCCGCAATTGAAGCTGCGCGTGCCGGAGAAGCCGGGCGTGGGTTTGCTGTAGTGGCGGACGAAGTGCGCAAACTATCCAGCCTTTCCAGTGAAACCGGTAAAAAAATGTCAGGCACCGTGGACATTATCAGCAACGCCATCGCCAGCGTATTCAAGATCGCTGAAAGCTCTTCCGAACATGATTCCAAATCAGTCGCGAATTCTGAATTGATTATTCAACAGGTTCTGCAAAGCTTTACTAACGTCACCTCGAATTTGTCAGACTCTGCTGAACAGCTGCAACAGGAAAGTGCGGGTATTCGCGATGAATTATCTGACGTGCTGGTTTCACTTCAATTCCAGGATCGTGTCAGCCAGATATTGGTTCATGTGCGCAACAACATGGAAAAGCTGCATCAGCATTTGCAGCAATTCAAGGAAGATAGAGCGGCATCCATCCCGGTTAAGCAACTCGATCTCAAAAAATGGTTGGCTGAGATGGAGGCGCTCTATGCCACCCAGGAACAAGTGCACACTCATCGCGGGATTCACAATCCAGCGTTGTTGATGTCTACTAAATATTGACCCTAGGCGTCTAATTACTTGAGGTAAACCTTCGGATCTGCCGGGGGCTCACAAAAGTTTGCCCTATATCTCGGTGAGAGTAAATCTGTAATCTCGACTAAGAGATGAAGATTCAATATGAAGGAGTACCAGAGTTTAAGCCACATAAGATGGAACTGTAAGTGCCAGGTAGTATTTATCCCGATGATGCGCAAGAAGCAAATTTTCGGAGTGTTGCGCCAGCACCTTGGAGAGATATTACTGAAGTTGGCGAAGTACAAGGGAGCGCAGATAGTGGAAGGGCACTTGATGGGTGACCGCGTTCACATATGCATCAGCATACCGCTAGAGCATGCGATGTCAAATTTGGCGGGATTACATCAAGGGCAAAAGTGCGATAGCAATAGCAAGGCGTTTTGGAGGACGAGAGCGGTATTCCACTAGCTGGTATTTATGGTTCGTGGATATTTCGCCTCAACAGTTGGGCTCGATGAAGCTTTGGTTAGAACGTATATCCGCATTTAAGAGGAAGGGGATGAGCGCAACGGCCAGATGAAACTAGGTCTCTAGCCGTCTAGGGGCGCTCACGGTTTGAGGGGCTCACTCAATAATCCCCCGGCTTTGCAGGAGGTCATTTAATTTTGGCAGGAGATAAAAAGGTGATTAATGTTGGTCAATATGTGGGTCGGCACGAGCAATTCAGAGTGCAAAAGTCATAGTGTTGCGAGGTAGGCGAGCAGTTCTTTAGTCCAGCTATCAAGATGATGGTTTTCACAATCGTTCAAGGCCACACGGATAATCTCTCTGCGGCGGCAAATTTCCCTTTCTAAAGCTATGAATTGCCAATCTAATTCGTCTAGCGCCGCAGTCAATTCGATGGCAATCTCGGGGTCAGCCATTGTGATATCGACCAGCAACTCCAAACTGCATGGATCAAAGCCAAATTGAAAAAGCATTGAACGTAAATTCGCAATGCGATCGAAAATATACTTCAGTTCGCCAGGCGGGCTGCTGCTGTCAGATGCCAACAGACCAAGTTCAGTGCGAAACTTACCCCATGTCTCTAATAGTGTAGAAACCGCCTCGAGCCTAGGTAATTCAACATTGTTGTCGGCAACAGTGCAATCGGTTATGGGACCAAAGCCTTCATATACCAAGGAAAGCAGTTCAGGGTCGTACTTCTGTCCATTCAGACGCATCAAGGTGGTCAAACGCTGACTGGAGCCGAATCTAGCAAAAATGGAAGCACAGGCATCGGCAACACTGATAATACGAGCTGTAGTGCCTATAGCGTCACCATTCAGCCCATAGGGATAACCGCTACCGTCCAGCCTCTCATGGTGCTGCAGAATTGCGGTGGCAACAGCGGGATCAATGCCTGCCACTTCATGGATAATAAGATAACCTGTAATTGGATGTGCATAGATGTGTAAACGCTCGATTTCACTGTAGTGGTTCTCTGAGTTCAGTATTACAGGGTCGATATAAAGCTCGCCTAAGTCGTGAAACAGGGCTGCACACAGCAGATTATTCATGTCCTTTCCCACCAGTTTTTTACGTACTGCCAGGTAGTGGGCAATCAAGGTCACAAGCAGTAAGTGCTGAAACAAATCTGGATGCTGCTCTTTAGCAACGGTAAGCTTGAACCCCATGTGCGGCGATAAAACCAAAAGGATGAGATCCTGAGGCAGTGCCCGAAAATCCCCATTGAAGGCCGCTAAATATTGCAGACCTGGATTTTCTTTAATTAGACGAGTGACATCTTTTGCCAGGGATTCCACCGTGACACCATTTTTGACTATGAGGCTTTGGTCGATCGGCTTACACAGTTTATGATTTATCAATCTTTCGCGCTGAGTACTATCAATTATCGTGTTTTTTTGTAATTAACTTGATCCTATTCGTCGTATAAATGTCCTTAGAGGAAATTACCTCCTTATGGCCCGCCATTTCCGTGATCGCTGTCACATAATGTGGGTCTTCCTCGATCGACTGATGGGCCGTGTTTTTGTACAAGGTATCGCAGGCATTTGCCATATATAGATGTTTGTAAAATTTAGCGTTGACCAGCCAAGAATTAATTCGTAAAAATACCTAAAGTTAGCTAGCTTGCTGCCGATTTTACCTTACATCAATACAATTTCGCATGTTGCTGATTTCAAAGCATGTGATATAGAGTTGGCCAATAAAGCACCCCGCCACAAGCAGCGGGGTATTAAGACCACACTCCAAGCTGCGGGCTTTCAGCCAGCCTTCGCCCCAAGGGACGGGGAATTGAACCCGGAGAGATTAAATAGTTTGATCGGAACGTTCGGATTTTGATCTTACCAGGTGTGACGAATCGTATTATTTATTGGATGATTGTTATAAGCAGAGAGGCAATATTTAACCTTCTTGATCGGAGGCAGAATGTTAGCCATCAGCATTTTCCGCTTCAAGGAGGTTATCGAATATGGCAACCTACATACCGTACCAATGTTGCCGGATTTTATCCGTGGAGTGATCAACCTGCGGGGCGCAGTTGTGCCGGTGGTGGATATGTCGGCGCGCTTCGGCCGCGCAGCATCTGAAGTCACGCGGCGCAGCTGTATCGTCATAATTGAAGTCGAAGCGGATGAAGAAAAGCAGGATGTCGGAGTGGTAGTGGATTCAGTATCAGAAGTGCTGGAAATACCTGCTGCTGATATTGAGCCGGCACCGAGCTTTGGCGCCAGGATCCGGGCTGACTTTATCAGCGGCATGGGTAAAGTGAACGACAAATTCGTCATCATTCTCAATGCTGATCGAGTGCTGTCATTGGATGAAATGGCCATGCTGTCAGGGACAAATGGGACGGAGATTGCTCAAGCTGAATTAGTGTAAGCAAGCAAGATTGCAGTGTGGATGACGGATGGGTGAATGTTGGCGTAATTTAACAAAAACTTTCTATCCTGATGCCATCCACTTCGGCATTTTTGACCATGCCTGACTAACCAAAGATTGCTAATAAAGGGTAGACATATGTCCATGAATACCGAAACGCTAAGAGATGATGAGTTTAACCAGTTCCGTACATGGTTGCATCGCACCGCCGGGATTAATCTCTCCGACGCAAAGAAAGCGTTGGTCTCCGGGCGTCTGTCCAAGCGGCTGAAGCATCATGATTTGGCCAGTTACGGTGATTATTTCCGGCTGATTACTCAGAGTGCCGAAGCAGCGGAATTACAGATTGCACTGGATCTGCTTACCACCAACGAGACCTATTTTTTTCGCGAACCCAAGCATTTCGATTTTCTGCGGGGGCAGGTTTTGCCCAAGGCGCAAGCAGGCAAAACATTTCGCTTGTGGAGTGCAGCCAGTTCGTCCGGCGAGGAACCTTACAGTCTCGCCATGACACTTGCCGACGGCTTGTCTGGCACGCCTTGGGAAATCGTTGCTTCCGACATTAGTACTCGCGTTCTTGAAAAAGCCCGCTCGGGCCACTATGACATGGAGCGGGCACACAATATTCCGCAGCCTCTGCTCTCCAAACATTGCCTGAAAGGTACCGGCTCTCAGGAAGGTACTTTCATGATCGAGCGCAGCCTGCGCAGCCGTATGCAATTCATGCAAATCAACCTGAATACAACGCTACCGAAGCTGGGCGAATTCGACGTAATTTTTTTGCGTAATGTAATGATCTACTTCGACATGGATACAAAACGCCAGGTTGTTGCGCGCATGTTGCCGATGTTGAAGCCGGGTGGATATTTTATTGTCAGCCATTCGGAAAGCCTCAATGGAATCACCGACGTTCTAAAATTGGTCTCACCGTCGATATACCGCAAGCCATGAAGCAGTCCGAGAATGCCATAGACATATTTTTACAGCCGGGAGATTTTTATTTCGGTGATATGAATACTCGCATCCTTACCCTTCTTGGGTCGTGCGTATCTATTACCATGTGGCATCCGACAAGATTGATAGGTGGCATGTGCCACTACCTGCTACCTGCCCGGGAAAACGCTTCGGCGAATTCGCTCGACGGCCGTTACGCAAAGGAAGCCATGCAAATGTTTGCGCACGAAATTCGGGCAGCAAAAACACACCCCTCAGAATATACCGTGAAACTATTCGGGGCAGGCAACATGTTTCCCGGCATTAAAAAAAAATAATTCGTGTGAATCCAACGGCTGCAAAAACATATCCTGCAAAAACATGGCCATTGCCCGTTCGCTTGTTGCTTCGCACGGATTCGTGGTCGCAGCCGAAGACTTGGGTGGGAATAGCCATCGGCAGATTGTATTTGATATTAATAACGGTGATGTCTGGGTGCGTAAGCCCGGCGTAATCCAGGCATGATTTTAGATCGTCACTAAATGAAAAAAATTAAAGTCTTATTGGTTGACGACTCGGCTGTAGTGCGGCAGGTATTGCAGGCGGTATTGGATCGGGAGCCGGATATTCAGGTAATTGGCGCAGCATCCGATCCTATTTTTGCCATGGAAAAGCTTGCTCGCGAATGGCCGGATGTGATCGTGCTGGACGTGGAGATGCCGCGCATGGACGGCATCACCTTCCTCAAAAAAATCATGGCCGAGCACCCCACACCGGTGGTGATCTGTTCTACGCTCACGGAAAAAGGTGCGGAAACCACCATGCAGGCGCTTGCCGCCGGTGCAGTTGAGATTATTACCAAGCCCAAAGTCGGGTTGAAAAGTTTTTTGCAGGAATCATCCAACGATCTAGTGGCTGCAGTCAGGGCGGCGGCTCAGGCCAATGTCAGGCATAAAGTCAGAGCGGTCGCACCTTTACCGCAAGTGGCGGGGAAACTTAATGCCGATGCTATTCTTCCGGCAGCCACTGCGCACTCCATGGCGCAAACCACCGAGCGCATTGTTGCCATCGGCACCTCGACTGGTGGCACTCAGGCTCTGGAAGCCGTGCTGACATCACTGCCGCGAGTTTGCCCCGGCATTGTAATCGTGCAGCATATGCCGGACAAATTTACTGCCTTATTTGCTTCACGCCTCAACAGTCTGTGTCAAATAGAAGTGAGAGAGGCTAAAAATAACGATCGCGTTATGCCAGGTCTTGCTCTGATTGCTCCCGGTGGCAAGCATATGCTTCTTAAGCGAAGCGGTGCGTACTACCATGTTGAAGTGGTCGATGGCCCCTTGGTTAATCGCCATCGCCCGTCAGTGGATGTGCTGTTCCGCTCAGTAGCCAAGTTTGCCGGAAAGAATGCCACCGGCATCATCATGACCGGCATGGGCGACGATGGTGCACGGGGCCTGAAAGAGATGCTGGACGCTGGTGCTCCCACAGTGGCGCAGGATGAAGCGACGTGTGTTGTGTTTGGTATGCCCAAGGAAGCTATTAAGATGGGTGCCGCAAAAAAGGTGGTGCCTTTGCATGAAATGCACTGGGCAATTTTGGGAAAATGAACGAAACTAGTCAGCATTGGGTCTCTCTTGCTACAAACGTATGCGGCGCTGGGTCTTGGCATCGGGTTAACTGTGGAATATGGTGTTATTCAATTAAGCCATTCCAAGTTGGAATGTGGAAATGTTTGCTACTGATTAAAATAACTCATGCCATTCTGCGTAAAATATTGTTACGTAAGGGGCGAAGCTAAAAAATGAATTCAAAATCAAATAATAGAAATGTAGCCTCAAATATTTTGTTGACAGTGGTCTCGCTCTTTGCGATTTCTGTTGTTTTCAGTATCTACGTGATTGCTGAAAAAAAAATTGATCGTGCAAATGAACAGCGGCTCATCTCCTTTCAGTTGACGGATCAATTGCTCCAGAGTTCAGATGACTTAACGCGCATGGCCAGAGCCTTTGTGGTGACCAGCGATCCCCGCTACAAACAATACTTTCAAGAGATTCTGGACATTCGTGACGGCAAAATTCCCCGGCCGGATAGGTATTTTTACGGCCACTGGGACATGGTGTTGGCAAATTCTCAATTATCATCGTCTGAAACTGGACAGGCCATTGCTTTACTCGACTTGATACGTCAATCTGGATTTACCGATAAAGAACTTGGCAAGCTGGCTGAAGCTAAAGCGAATTCTGATCGTTTGGCCAACTTGGGATTCGCGGCAATGAATTTGGTTGACTCTCACCGCCTGGACACGGCAGTTAACCGGCAGAGAGCAAATATGATGCTGCATAGTGACGAGTACTACCAAGGCAAGGCAACGATCATGAAGCCCATCAATGAGGTTCATATGTTGATGGAAAGGAGAACGCTTGATGCAGTCCATGATGCGGAGAACATCGCTTTAACGTTTCGGATAATATTCATCGTGACTACACTTGGGGCGATCTTCATGCTCTGGCGAACGTATGTTTCCTTGCGCGCAACACTGGGTGGCACTGCTGACGAAATCCACAAAAATTTAGTTAGAATCGGCAGTGGTGATTTTTCTACCGACATAGCGGTTAAACCCGGCATGGGAAACAGCGTACTTGCTGGCCTGTCCGAAATGCAGATCAAGTTATATGTCCAT
>CAMCFJ010000008.1 GCA_945874105.1 Candidatus Nitrotoga sp. CP45
GCGCGGTTAAACGGACTGCCAAACAATTTTGTGACGTTCCCATTTGCATCAAGCATTCTGGCCCGACTGTAAACCAGCAGCGCTTCAGGATGTTCACGGGAGGCACACAGCATTGCCGAGAGGAAATCAAAATCGTAAGTATCGTCATCGTCCAAGAAACAAAACCACTCACCATGCACGGCTTGCAAGCCTTCGTTGGCGGCTTGCGGTCGAGGCAACTGGCGGTGGCCACCGACAATTCTTATAGAATGGCCTGGTTGCCAAGCTATAGTCGGCAGTGTCGGGTGGTTCCCGCCCGTTGCATCAACGACTATTACTTCAACGTTCGGATAATCCTGCCGTGCGATCGATTCCAGCGCCACGCGAAGCTCCGGTCGCCCCATGCTGCGCACAATGACGGAGACAAGCGGTAGAGCCGGCTGATTGCCAGGACATGCTGCAAGTACTTTCTGTGAAGAACGAGTATGAGAAGTGCTGGGGGACATGGGCTCAAGTTTGTCGGGATAGTTATGAAAGAAATTCTAACGACGCAAGAGGATTCTATTATTGTATTTTCGAGTTTCTGCCTTTAGCTGCCAACATTGTTGGTGATACTCCAACTGGCATTTAACCATCATCTCCAGCTGATGAAAACCCCGCTGGGTCAAGTGGTGGGAAATTCCAGCAAATACTGTTCCGGGTAAGCATGCGCATAACTCAAGTTACCACTATCCAACTTAGCTTGATAAGCGTAACGATGGATGTGCTCATGGCTTATGGCCAATACACCACTATGCTCTTGAAGACGGGCCACGAATTCGTAAACGTGGAATTCAATGGATCAAAAATAGGGCAGCGAGTCCAAGGAAAATGAAGAAGCCGCCGCTATCGGTAATTGCGGTAAGCATTACACTGGAACCGATGGCCGGGTCGCGCCCCATGCGCTGCATGGTCAGCGGAATCAGCAAACCAGCCAATGCGCCAAGAACTAAATTGAGCACCATGGCAGCAGTCAAAATCACGCCTAGCAATACACTTTTATATAGGAAGTAAGCGAACAATCCGGCTATAGCGCCCCAAATCAAGCCGTTCAGTCCGCCGATGGTAATTTCTTTACCAATTAGCCGCCGTGCATTCGCTGGGTTAAGCTGCCCCAGCGCCAGCGAGCGGATGATAATAGTGGCGGTCTGGTTTGCCGAGTTGCCGGCAATACCTGCCACGATAGGCATTAGCGCCGCGAGCGCGACAAGTTTTTCGATGGTATTTTCAAATTCGCCTATCACGCTCGAGGCAAAGAATGCAGTACACAGGTTGAGCGCCAGCCACATCCAGCGATTTTTTACGCTCTTCCATACCGAGGCAAAGATATCTTCTTCTCCGCGCAAGCCGGCCGTATTCAATATGTCGCTTTCCGATTCTGAACGGATATAGTCCATTACCGTGTTCACGGTAACGCGACCAACCAGCTTGCCGTCTTCTTCTACCACGGGTGCTGACACCAAATCATAACGCTCAAATGCCTGCGCGGCTTGCTCTGCCTTGTCATCTGAATGCAATTTGATGGTATCGGTAAGCATCAGCTTGCTTACCGGCACATCCGGTTCATTCACCAACAACCGATTAAGTGGCAATACACCCTTGAAAATATCGTCTCTATCCACTACGAATAGTTGGTCAGTATGATCCGGCATCTCGTCGAAACGGCGCAGATAACGCGACACTACTTCCAGCGTGACATCCTCGCGGATGGTCACCATATCGAAATCCATCAGCGCGCCGACCGCATCTTCCGGATAGGACATCGCCGCGCGCAATTGCTCGCGTTCCTCAATGGTGAGCGACTTAAACACATCGCGCATCACCGCCTGCGGCAAATCATGCGCCAGATCTGCAATCTCGTCAGTATCAAGCTGCTCCGCCGCCTCGCGCAGTTCCTCGCGACTCATGGTGGCAATCAATGATTCACGCACTGCATCGGAAACTTCGATCAGGATTTCGCCGTCTCGATCGGCCTTGACCAGATCCCATACCAGCAAACGCTGCTCGATGGGCAGAGCCTCCAGGATAAAGGCGATATCGGAGGAATGTAGTTTGCCCAGCTTATCTTGCAGCTCGGCTAGATGCTGCTTGTGCAGAATGCTGCCCAACAATTCGTGACGCTCTTGGCGCGGCATTTCCTGCTTGCGCGCCAGCATTTCGACCAGAATGTGCTTATCCAGCAGGCTTTGCACCTGATGCAAATGCTCCTGCACGTTTTCAGTGTAATGAGGTTCGTGGTTTTTGGTCATGATGCGTTATCTGAAAAGACTGCGACTATTGTAAAGAAGTTGGATGACAGGCGTGTGAAATAATAACGACGGTGCTGTGTTGGTGTTGCCAATCTGACTTGGTAAATTGCAGCGAACATGACCGAATTAACCCAGTATGTTATGTTTCAGAATGAGAGCTGGTTAGGTAATATTGTGTCGGTAGCGCATCGCTTGGTTTGCGCACGAAATAGGGTACATAAATAGACATGAAAATTCACGAATATCAGGCCAAGGAAATCCTCCGCCAGTATGGCGTGCCGACCCCTAGTGGATCGGTGTGCTTCAGCGTGGATGAGGCCATTGCCGTCGCGCAACAGTTGGGCGGCTCGGCGTGGGTGGTGAAGGCGCAGATTCATGCCGGTGGGCGCGGCCAGGGTGGCGGGGTCAAGGTGGCGAATTCGGTGCAGGATGTTGGCACACATGCTGGCAAAATTCTTGGCATGCAGTTGGTTACACACCAGACTAATGCTGACGGGCAATTGGTCAGGCGCTTGCTAATTGAGGAAGGCGTGCAGATTGCAAAAGAGTATTACGTCGGCATGGTAATCGACCGTAGTAAGCAGTGTGTCGTGCTTATAGCCAGTAGCGAGGGAGGAATGGAAATTGAGGCAGTCGCTACGCATTCGCCTGAAAAAATTCACAAGGTATGGATAAACCCATCGTCAGGGCTGATTGATGCTGAGGTAGACGCTGTGGCGCGGCAGATTGGCATCCCGGATGCAGCGCTTGCTCAGGCGCGCGCCTGTTTGCATGGCTTGTATCGGGCCTTCGTGGAAAAGGATGTGATGCTGGCGGAGATCAATCCGCTGGTGTTGACTGTGGATCAGAATTTACTGGCGCTGGATGCGAAAATTAATTTCGATAGTAATGCGTTATTTCGTCATCCAGAAATTGTGGCGCTACGCGATCTGGATGAAGAAAACCCAGCCGAAGTTGAAGCTTCAAAATTTGACCTTAGCTATATCTCACTGGATGGCAACATCGGCTGCCTGGTGAATGGTGCCGGGCTAGCCATGGCGACCATGGATATCATTAAGTTGTATGGCGGCATGCCAGCGAATTTTCTTGACGTTGGCGGTGGCGCCAGCAAGGAAAAAGTAACTGAAGCATTTAAATTGATGTTAAGAAATCCGAATTTGCGCGCAATATTGGTAAATATTTTCGGCGGAATCATGAAGTGCGATGTGATTGCCGAAGGAGTGGTGGCAGCGGCGCGTGAAGTGCATTTGAAAGTACCATTAGTGGTGCGTCTGGAAGGCACTAACGTTGATCTTGGAAAAAAAATTCTGGCTGAATCCGGCCTGCCAATTATATCTGCCGGTGATATGGCAGATGCGGCAGCGAAGGTTGTTGCTGCGGCAAAGGGAGAATAATGTCCATTCTTATCAATAAAGATACTAAGGTAATGACGCAAGGCATGACTGGTAAAGTCGGCCAGTTTCATACCTTACATTGCAAGAATTATGCAAATGGAGCGAATTGTTTTGTCGCGGGAGTGACGCCTGGCAAGGCCGGACAAAGCTATGAGGGCATTCCAATATTCAACAGTGTAATGGAAGCTAGCGCGCAAACCGGGGCGACGGTCTCAGTGATTTACGTGCCACCTCCCTATGCTGCTGCGGCGATTGACGAGGCGGTGGAAGCAGGGCTGGAGTTGGTGATCTGTATCACAGAAGGCATACCCGTTCATGACATGTTACGCACTCGTTACAAAATGCAGGGCAAGAAGACGCTGCTGATAGGCCCGAATTGTCCAGGACTGATTACACCGGACGAAATCAAAATAGGCATCATGCCCGGGCATATCCACCGCAAGGGACGTATTGGCGTGGTATCGCGTTCGGGAACGTTGACTTATGAGGCGGTCTGGCAGCTGACCGAACTGGGCTTCGGCCAATCTTCCTGTGTCGGAATAGGTGGCGATCCGATCAATGGTATGAAGCATTTGTCGATAATGAAATTGTTCAACGATGATCCGGAGACCGATGCTGTGGTGATGGTGGGCGAAATTGGCGGCAGTGATGAAGAAGAGTGCGCGCGCTGGATCAAGAGCAATATGCAGAAGCCCGTGGTCGGCTTCATTGCGGGGATTACCGCGCCGCCCGGCAAGCGTATGGGGCATGCCGGTGCAATTATTTCTGGGGGGCAGGGCGGTGCCGAGGACAAACTGGCAGTGATGGAAGAATGCGGCATCCACATCACGCGCAACCCGGCTGAAATGGGCAAAATGATGAAACATATTTTAAAAGTATAAGCCTCTGATAATGGAGGTGTTATCCATTTCATAATTTTTGCTGTCAAGAGAAAAATCTTCGGCCTTCGACAAAAAGGGAAGAAAAATGATTTTAGTAACAGGTGGAACCGGTTACATAGGCTCGCATACGGTCGTTGAATTGATGCTGGCTGGATTCGAGATTTTGATTGTTGACAATTTTTCCAACAGCAAAGCAACGGTTCTTGATCGTATTGAGCGTATTGTCGGACGTCGACCGGGGTTTGTTGAGGCTGATATTCGTGATCGACAAGCGATGCAGGCACTTTTTGCACGGCATCATTTTGATGCGGTAATCCATTTTGCTGGTTTGAAAGCGGTAGGCGAATCCGTGGCACAACCGTTACGCTACTACGACAATAACGTCTATGGCAGTTTGGTATTGTTTGAAATGATGGCCGAGGCGCAGGTAAAAACGCTGGTTTTTTCTTCTTCTGCTACAGTTTATGGTGATCCTGCTACCGTTCCAATTCTGGAGAATTTTCCGCTTGGTGCGACCAATCCATATGGTAGAAGCAAGCTGATGGTCGAGGATGTACTCCGTGATCTTGCGATAGCTGACCCTTCATGGCGAATTGCGTTGCTTCGTTATTTTAATCCAATAGGCGCGCATGAAAGCGGATTGATTGGCGAGGATCCCTCTGATATTCCGAATAACCTGCTTCCATACATCGCTCAAGTGGCACAAGGTCGGCGTGAGGTGCTATCAATTTATGGTGATGACTATCCAACCATTGATGGCACTGGCATGAGAGATTATATTCATGTTGTTGATCTTGCTATTGGTCATGTCAAGACGCTTGAAAAGCTGGCGGATCAGACTGGCGTGGTTACCTATAATTTGGGCACGGGGCGGAGTAATAGCGTCTTGGAGATGGTGCGCGCCTTCGAGCAAGCCAGTGGGCGGAACATACCCTATAAAATAGTGGAGCGTCGCCCAGGTGATATCGCTACATGTTACGCAGACACAATGCTGGCAGAACGCGATCTGGGTTGGAAAGCTGAGAGAAGTATAGAGCAGATGTGCGCCGACTCTTGGAGATGGCAGTCTTTAGGTAACCTGGATAAACCCTGAATTTACCCTATCGCTTTCGGTATTCTTTGCTGCATTGGACACCTCCGTTTTAAGATAACGAACATAGGTGCCCATTTTCCCTGTTTACCTCAGTATTGAGGGTTGTTCAGGTAACAGATTACCTGGCGACTTGTTTTTCACGGATCTCATCCAGTGTTTTGCAGTCTATGCATAACGTAGCGGTCGGCCGCGCTTCCAAGCGATTCAGCCCGATTTCTATGCCGCACTTTTCACAATACCCATAATCACCACTGTTTATTTTGGCCAACATTTCGTTGATCTTCTTGATCAGCTTACTCTCACGATCACGATTTCGCAGCTCTAAGGTCATGTCTGATTCTTGACTTGCGCGATCATTCGGGTCGGCAAATACAGTGGCATCATCCTGCATGGAGTGCACCGTACGATCAATGTCTTCACCCAGTCCATGCTTGATATTGTTCAGAATAATGCGGAAATGATCCAGTTGCTTGGGGTTCATATAAGCTTCCCCCTTCTTGGATTTGTAAGGGGCAACGGATTTTGTGGGTTGTACCGACATTAAATATCTCCAGAAACATACAAACGAAATTTAAAAACTGCGCTTTAATACCAGAAATGCAGCGCTACCGCAACTAAATTCAATGTTAAATAGGGCACTTACAAGACTAGAACCCCCTGCTTCTTAAGCATGGACACCAATAGAATGAGGGGTAGTCCAATTAGGGCAGTAGGGTCATCACCCTCCATCCGACTGATAAGTGCGATGCCCAAGCCTTCTGATTTTGCGCTACCCGCGCAGTGGTATGGCTGCTCCTTACGTAAATAGGATTCGATTTCGTCATCGCTGAAATTGCGAAAGCTGACGCAATTTTTTGCCATTTCAGTTTGCATTTCATCATTACGTGCATTTAACAGGGTCACAGCAGTATAAAAGGTCACGCTGTGCCCACGCATGGCGCTCAATTGGCGTACAGCATTTCCATGAGTGAGAGGTTTGCCTAGCTGTTGCTCACCCAATAATGCAATTTGATCTGAGCCTATAATCAGAGCGTCTGGATAATGGATTGCCACTGCAAGCGCTTTTTCACGGGAAAGCCGCCGTGCGACTTGTTTAGCGCTTTCACCAGGCAGAGAGGTTTCGTCTATCTCAGGAGCAGCAATTTGAAATGGGATTTTTAGGCGTCCCAAAAGCTCACTACGGTAAATCGAAGTAGAAGCGAGAATAAGCGGCTGATAATTCAATAAACTTCCCTTGGTGGGCACCTCAAAAAACTGAGAAAAAATCCTGCACAAATTCCACTATAACCCGCGCAGCATGTTATCACTATCTGGTAGAGCGTTGCACGGAGTATCTGCCTTGTGTTTGACAGTAGACTTTGGAATTCCCGTAGCCGAAAGGTTCTAGAGGGGTTTGGCAGAAGTAAAGATTAGCGAGAAATTGGAGTGAGTGTGCATCCTGCCGCAAGCTTGTGCGGCAACGTAGGTGTTTTGTCAGAAATCTTCGCACCAAATTGCCGCCGATTTTAGGAAAAAAAATAGAGGCACGAAAATCGCACCTCTATTATTTTTTATACGCCCACTAGCAAAAGTCAAGCAGATAAGCGTACGTTACACAAAATTCACATAAAAACTAGAAGTTCATTGATCCATATACCCAGAATTTACTAGTATCAAAACATGTCGCGCAGCCAGAAGCAGCAGCAGCAGCAGCAGTATTGTTGTCTGCCCTAAAGCGTGCATACCTGGAACCTACGGAATAGGTTTTGTCGATCTGTTTAGTTGCAATCAAATCCCACTCTGTTCCATATCTGAAATCGCCATGGTCTGATCTGAAATCATGATAGTCAGCTCCGAGAACAATACCCGCTACGTTAGTCCTTGCATTCGCGTAAACATCTTGAAGTCCATTTTTTGGAGTAACCAAGAACACATCAGCCCATCCATTAAATGCAAATAATGTAGCCAGAGGAGTCGAGAGCGATTGCGTTCCGTTACCGCTTAGCAATTCATAACCCAATTTGAATTGGGCAGCCTTGAGGTCTACGCCGCCTTCCAACAGGGTATAGTGAGCACGGAAGTTAATCGGATTGTCTTTATAGTCGGATTGGCTCGCATATTCTGCTGAATACGTGAGCTTATAGTCACCCATTGGCGCATTGCCTTTGATTCTGGCACCAATTGTTTTGGTTGAATTAGCCAGACCAAACGCTTTAGCAGAGGGATCATAATCCAGGAAATAACCATAACCAACCAATTCGGCGAAGCCCAATCCCTTGTAGTTTACGTTAAAGATGGGAGACCTCATGTGATGGTTTCCCAAGAGTGCGCCATTTCCGCCATCAATGGAGGCGTCACTGAACACGCGGTTCGCATTGGTAATAAAAGCTGCCGTAATTGTAGTGTCAGGGAGCGATTTATTGACAACTGAGGTGGCATCATACGTTTGCTGGTTTTGGCGCCAAACGACGTTACCGATCCAACGATCGTTGTCTAACCTTATGAGCTGACGACCAAATTTTACTCTGGTCTGGGGTAAGCCACTATAACTTATATAGGCCTGATTGAGCTCAGTGACATTTGCATCTCCCACAACAGAATAATTAGTCCTGCCATTTGTCCGGCTGTTGAATGAATCGTTGGCTGAGATATGTTCAATTTGAACCAGACCGCCGAATCCCATATATTCTGCTGTCTCATAACCCAAACGCAACCGGATCGTTGAGGCCTTAGCGTCGTTGAGTTTAGCACCAGTAGTTGGAGCTGGCTGATCAACTTGTTCATAGCGGTATTGTATATTGGCGGTAACCTTCCCCCCGGTCACGGCGTCAGTAAAGGTGTCTGCTGACTTTTGAGCGGGTGCGTATAGCCCACCGACATTGCTGCCACCTGCCGCATGGTCAGCATAATCTCCTGAATATGCTTGAGGAGCTAGAGCGAGTAATGCTAGCGGCGTAAAGACTAATGACATTTGTTGAAGTAATGTTCTGTTTTTGAGCTTCATTGTTTGTTGCCTCCCTGGAAACGTTATGTTGATTCTTTAGTAAAAAATTTTTTAAGTCGTCACTTCTGCATGCATTTTCGGTACGTTAAACTCGACTGGACTAATAAAACCTTCAACTGAAGCTACCCAAATGGCAATGATTACGCAACCATTTAAATTTGTGAGTAATTTATAAATTTACCAAAAATTTGTTTGTAGCTTACTGCTTACGAGTATATAACGTTTAAAGCTATGTGTTCTTAATTTATAAGAATTCGTTCTCTATTTATAACAATTGTTGTATTTCTGCAACATCTACCGCAAATTAAAAAATTGTTAAATTTATTAGGGGTGGGTTTGAGTTTCAATCGCTTAAGGTATTTCCTGAATTACCTCAAAATCGTGTGTAATATCCGCCATTTTGCTTAGCATAATGGAGGCCGAGCAGTATTTTTCAGCAGAGAGCTGTATGGCTCGCTCGACTTGCTCGAGTTTGAGATCTTTGCCTGTCACGATAAAATGAAAGTGGATCTTGGTAAATACCTTGGGGTCTTCTACAGCCCGTTCGGCTTCGATTTTCACCACACAATTGGTTACTTGCTGGCGGCTTTTCTTGAGGATGTGAATAACGTCGTAAGTAGTGCAGCCGCCCGTGCCGAGCAGTACCAGCTCCATTGGACGCGGCCCGAGATTACGTCCACCACCTTCGGGAGGGCCATCCATCAGGATGGCATGACCGCTTTCGGTTTCGCCCAAGAAGGAAACCTGCTCTACCCATTTAATGCTCGCTTTCATATCGCCATTACCTTTTCATAAGTTTTCAAAATGTGTCATATATTAACCGATACTATATTTAGTCCTCTGCATGATAAAAAAACTGGTTGCATGAAGCCTTTCACGAGAAGACGAAACCGGGGGGATGATCAGGCATTTGCGATACCTTAAAAAAGAACATCTAAATTCAGGTTGTGGAATAGGACGATATTTTGGTAGAATCGCGCCCTTAATTTTTTGTTGAAGGGTAGTTTGTTTATGACGACTGTGCGTGTTAAGGAAAATGAACCGTTTGAAGTGGCCATGCGTCGTTTTAAACGTTCAGTGGAAAAGACTGGTTTGCTAACTGAATTGCGCGCTCGCGAATTCTATGAAAAACCTACAGCGGAACGTAAACGCAAGCTGGCTGCTGCCGTGAAACGGCATTACAAGCGCCTGCGTAGCCAAGTCCTGCCACCAAAGCTATATTAATCCCCAAATTGTTAGCGACTTCGCGTTGATGCGGAGTCTGCCATCAAATTTCCCGCGAGATTGAATTCAACATGAATCTGACGCTGCAAATCAGAGAAGACATGAAGACGGCCATGCGCGCCAAGGATTCGGTGCGCCTCGGTACTATCCGCCTGTTGCTGGCCGCAATCAAGCAACGCGAGGTAGATGAACGCATCGAGTTATCGGATGCCGACGTTATTGCAGTCATCAATAAAATGATCAAGCAACGGCGTGATTCAATTACCCAGTTTGAAGCGGCAGCTCGGCAAGAGTTGGCCGACATTGAGAAATTTGAAATCAGTGTACTGCAAACATACATGCCGCAGCCGATGACTGAAGCCGAAGTGGAAGATGCAGTTAACGATGCCATTGCCAGTAGTGGTGCTCAGAGTGCACAGGAAATGGGCAAGGTGATTGCATTGCTCAAGGCGAAACTGGCGGGTCGAGCAGACATGGGCAAAGTTTCAGCGCTGGTGAAGGCGCGTTTATCTCAGTAACATTATGCATTGTGTATTGCTTAAATTAAGCAATGCGAATGCATATTGAATTCGCACCATAAATTCGTAGGCCACCACTTGATCACACAATCATTTTCGCGTTCATGAAAATGATCGCTACAGTGAATATGAATCTGTCACGAATTACGTAAAATCAGCAATCAATTACTCCTCGGTGTACATACCACATTGGTAAAACGAGAGGCGGAGCCAGGATGATTCCAAAAAATTTCATTCATGATTTGCTCAACCGTCTCGACATTGTGGATGTAATCGAGCGTTACGTTCCGCTAAAAAAAGCAGGCGCTAATTATGTTGCCTGCTGCCCTTTCCACAACGAAAAATCCCCCTCATTTACCGTCAGCCAAAATAAGCAGTTTTATCACTGCTTTGGCTGCGGCGCGCATGGTACGGCTATAGGGTTTGTCATGGAGCACGGTGGGTTGGGTTTTGTCGATGCCGTGGAAGAATTGGCGCGCGGTGCTGGCGTGACGGTGCCACGCGAAGCCCCTACGCCGGAGCAAGCGCAACAGCATAAAGTTACGCCTGATTTGTATGAAGTAATGCAGTCTGCAACTCGTTATTATCGCGACCAGCTCAAGCTGTCGTCACCCGCCATCGACTATCTTAAGCGGCGCGGCTTAAGTGGCGAAATAGCGTTACGCTTTGGCATCGGCTATGCGCCGGAGGGCTGGCAAAATTTGGGAAGCTTCTTCGCAAACTACCAGGACAGTAGCCTCTTGGAGACGGGTCTTGTAATAGAAAACGAGGACGGCAAACGGTACGACCGTTTTCGCGACCGCATCATGTTTCCTATTGTGAATGCGCGCGGGCAGGTGATTGGCTTTGGTGGGCGAGTGTTGGACTCGGGTGATCCCAAGTATCTGAACTCGCCGGAGACCGCACTATTCGAAAAAGGACGAGAGTTATATGGCCTGTTCCAGGCGCTGAAAGCAATACGCACCAAACGGCAGGTTTTGGTAGTAGAAGGCTATATGGATGTAGTAGCACTTGCCCAGCATGGTATTGAATACGCCGTTGCCACATTGGGAACGGCGACTACGCCCTATCACGTGCAAAAGCTGCTGCGTTTGACCGATAAAGTGATGTTCTGTTTTGATGGCGATGCAGCTGGACAGCGTGCGGCGTGGCGTGCGATGGAGAATGCATTACCACAATTGATAGATGGTAAAAACATCGGCTTCCTGTTTCTGCCTTCGCGACATGATCCTGATAGCTTTGTGCGGGAGCATGGAACGGCGGCATTTGAGCAACTACTGCAAGAGGCTTTGCCGCTGTCCAGTTATGTGTTGCGTGAATTATCCACGCAAGTTGACCTGCGTACCCAGGAAGGGCGCACTGCCTTGTTGCAGCGCGCCAAGCCTTTGCTAACAGCTATTTCTGCGCCCGCTACCGCGCTACTGCTGCGCAAGGAAGTGGCGGTGCTGGCGGGGATTACCCAGGCGGAATTGGAAGCGCTGTATGCGATCAAACCGATAGGCGCTTCGCCACGTCGTGCGCTACAAAAAGCGGCGCGCCCTGTCGTATCAAACTTGCGCGTGTTACTGCGCTGCTTATTATTTCAGCCCGATCTGGCGCGGGAGTTACCAGAACATTGGATGCCAGTAGGGTCGGAAGCAGCAGCGATTATTGCGCTGGCCGAATGGTCGCGCATGCAGGAAGGGGCGATAAGCAGTGCAGCCGTGATCCAGAATTTTCAAGGCACAGTGCATGAATCATTATTAGCGGCAGAGCAAGCTGAAATTATGCAATGGGGTGAAACTTTTAATGTAGTAGCAGAGTTTCAAGATGGTTTAACCAGATTACGCACTGAACAGCGCAATCAGCAATTGCAGGATTTACATGCAAAAATGCATGGCACAGGAATGAAGGGCTTGGACGAACAAGAACGATCACTGTATTTGCAACTATTACAACGCAGTGAACTCAAGTGACGGCAATGCAAAATTGGGGGGCGGAAAGTTTTTGTAAAATCGGGTATAATCCGCACCCTTTTCAAAAGCATTGTGTTAACCCGCAATGTGTTAACTCATTTAATTAAATGGGAATCCACCGAATATGGCAACTCAGCAAGACAAAAAAACATCTATTTCAGCCAAACAGGCATCAATTGCAAAGCAGATTGCTGACCCTGTAGAGCTGGCGCAGGATATTGAGGCACGGCGCACGCGCCTGAAGGCTTTGATCATCCTGGGCAAGGAGCGCGGCTATTTGACTTTTGGCGAAATCAACGATCATCTGCCAGAAATGCTAGAAGCCGAGCAGATTGAAGGCGTCGTCAGCATGATCAACGATATGGGCATCACCGTGTGTGATGATGCTCCTGATGCTGAAAATCAAATTATGTCGGATGCGGCGCCTGTTGTGGCCGACGAAGATGCGGTGGAAGCTGCCGAGGCAGCACTTTCAACAGTAGACTCGGAATTTGGCCGTACCACTGACCCTGTGCGCATGTATATGCGCGAAATGGGCACAGTAGGCTTGCTCACGCGCGAAGATGAAATCGTCATTGCCAAGCGCATTGAGGAAGGCCTGAAGCACATGATTCAGGCGATTTCTGCCTGTCCGACTACCATTGCCGAAATTCTACTGCTAGTCGATAAAGTTATACGTGAGGAATTGCGTATTGACGAAATTGTCGATGGCTTCATTGAGCCTGAGGGTGAATCCATAATCGTTGAGGAGGAGATTAGCGATGAAGCCATGGAGGATGAAGAAGAAGATGTAGAAGATACTGAGGCTATTGCAGCAGCCAATCTGGCCAAACTCAAGATTGATGCGCTGGAGCGTTTCGCAATCATTCGCGACCTGTTTATTAAAATCGGCAAAGCCTACGAGAAGCATGGTTACCGAAGCGCACAGTACAACAAGCTACAGGAGCAGATTTCCGCCGAGCTTACGCAACTCCGTTTTTCAGCCAAGCAGGTAGATGCGCTTTGCGACACCATGCGCAATTTGGTGGAAGAAGTGCGCAGCCACGAACGCATCATTCAGGAGCTATGCGTTACCAAGTCGCGTATGCCGCGTCCACATTTCATTTCGACCTTTCCGGGCAACGAAGAGCGGCTTGATTGGGTAGCGCGCGAAGTGGCTGCCAGAAAACCTTATAGCGAAACACTGTCGCGTTTCCAGGCTGCCATCGTCGAGCAACAACAGAAGCTACTTGATTTGCAGCAGCGTGTGGGCATTCCCATTCGTGACCTGAAAGAAATCAACAAGCAAATGACCAACGGCGAAGCCAAAGCACGTCGCGCCAAGCGCGACATGATTGAAGCTAACCTGCGTCTGGTGATTTCCATCGCCAAAAAATACACCAACCGTGGCTTGCAGTTTCTTGACCTGATTCAGGAAGGCAACATCGGATTGATGAAAGCGGTAGATAAGTTCGAATATCGCCGTGGTTACAAGTTTTCGACGTATGCCACATGGTGGATACGCCAAGCCATTACGCGTTCCATCGCCGATCAGGCTCGCACCATACGTATCCCGGTGCACATGATTGAAACCATCAATAAGATGAATCGCATTTCGCGTCAAATATTGCAAGAAACCGGGCTGGAAGCGGATGCTGCAACGATGGCGCTAAAGATGGAAATGCCCGAAGACAAGATCCGCAAGATCTTGAAGATTGCCAAGGAACCGATTTCCATGGAAACCCCGGTAGGCGACGATGACGATTCGCATCTGGGCGATTTTATTGAGGATTCCAATACGTTGGCACCCATTGAAGCGGCGGTATACGACAGCTTGCGCAATGTCACCAAAGACATACTCGATTCGCTCACACCGCGTGAAGCCAAGGTGCTACGCATGCGCTTTGGTATAGAAATGAATACTGACCACACCCTTGAAGAGGTAGGTAAACAATTCGATGTGACACGCGAGCGTATCCGCCAGATCGAGGCAAAAGCATTGCGTAAGCTCCGTCATCCGTCTCGTTCAGACAAGCTGAAAAGCTTCCTCGACGGCGAGAGTTAATTATAATGAGCGCACTTTAAAAAGTGCTTCAAACAGTATTGGGTCGTTAGCTCAGTTGGTTAGAGCAGAGGACTCATAATCCTTTGGTCCGGGGTTCAAGTCCCTGACGACCCACCATATAGAATCAGGCTTGCAGCGATGCAGGCCTTTTTTCTTTTCTCTGATTTTTGCACGTATAAGGCGATTTTCAATTTTGGCAAGCATTCAGAGCACCCAGCAGTCGGGGCTTTGCGGTGCCTGGCGTATTTTTTGTGAGCGGGAACTAAGGTATGGCAGTTACATCCTATTTGTAATTAAAGTTTAGACAAACGATGCCAATAACATCTTCGGTGACAAGCTGTAGTGTTCGGATGAGCTGCACTTCAACTAAAATTTTAGTTCCATCTGTATTATTTTCTGATTCAGATTTGATACTTAGCTGTTTGGATTAGATGGTTTAATTCCTTTGAGGATATCGTATGGAGAAGGCGCTATTAGCTGCAATCGTTCTAATAATAGTTATTGCAATATTTTTTGCTTTTTTGAAAAAGCGTAAGTCTTCTGGTGGAGGCAATATGGCTTGGCCATACCATGCAAAAAAACCACTGTCAGAACCAGAGCAAATTCTTTATCACCGCCGTGTTGCAGCACTGCCTCAGTGTATTGTGTTAGCACAAGTACAGCTATCCCAGGTGGTTGGCGTGAATAAGGGATTTAATTTCGGTGTGTGGAACAACCATATCAACCGCATGAGCCTTGATTTTATTGTATGCCTCAAGGATTCAACTGTCATTGCCGCCGTAGAGCTTGATGACAAAACACATGAGAAGGAAATACGCGTTAAAACGGATGCGCAGAAGGGGAAGGCGCTGTCCGCTGCGGGAATAGAGCTCATACATTGGCACGTAAGTGAATTGCCCGATGAAAAAACTATCCGTCAAGCATTCGTTAACTGAGTGGCGGGGTGTCCGGGATTTTATGTAAACGCGGTTTCGATTAACTCAGTAAATTCCGTCCATCGAACTGGATGGTGAGGTGGTTCAGAGCAGCCTTCCAGTCCTAGGTCGGCATTGCCCACTTTTTTCAACTTGCCTCAGATCCTCAAGTTTAAGTTTCTATTGATAGCGCAACGCTTCAATCGGTTCCATGTGAGCTGCTTTTCTAGCCGGATAAAAACCAAAAAACACCCCCACTGCGGCTGCCACCATGAACGCCATGACAACGGAACTCATGGTAATAACCACGGCAGTCTGGGTAAGCTGGTTTATCAGCACTGCGCCACCAATACCAAGCCCCACGCCTACCAGGCAACCAACAATGGAAATAGTGATCGCTTCAAGCAGGAACTGCAGCAAGATGTCCCGCTGGCGGGCACCAATGGCGATGCGGATGCCGATTTCCCTGGTGCGTTCGGTGACCGAGACCAGCATGATGTTCATGATGCCGATGCCGCCCACCAGCAGGGAGATGGATGCGATGGCGCCGAGCATGACGGACATGACACGGGTGGTTTCGGCGGCGGTATTCGCCAGGGCAGTGAGGTTACGCACCGTGAAATCGCTTTCTACCGCCTCCTGAAGACGGTGGCGCTGGCGCAGCAACTGGTTTATGGAACGTTCGGCCGCAGGCATGTCCTGGGCCGAGGTCGCTTGGGCCATGATGAGGCGCACGGTGCCTTGAAACTGGGAGCCGAACAGCTTGCGCTGGGCGGTGGTGACCGGAATCAACACGCTATCGTCCTGATCCCGCCCGTCCAGGCTTTGCCCCTTCAGGGTCAGCACACCCACTATTTGATAAGGACTTTTTTTGATGCGGATAGTTTTGCCTACCGGGTCTTCGTCGCCGAACAGGTTTTTTACCACGGTCTGCCCCAGCAGGGCGACGCGGGTGGCGGAGCGCACGTCTGAATCAGAGAAAGGGTAGCCGGCGGACAGTTTCCAATCGCGCACATCAAGGTAGCTTGGCGTAGTGCCAATCACCTGAGTACTCCAATTGTTTGAGCCGTACACCAGTTGTGCCGTGCCGGGAGCGTTGGGTGCAACCGCCGAGATGCCGGGTAGTTCGGCGATGGCCTGCGCATCCCCGATGGTCAGTGTAGGGGTTGCGCCCAAGCCCATGCGTATGCCGCCAGAAGTCGAGGAGCCGGAAAGGACGATGAAAAGATTGCTTCCCATGGAGGCGATAGACTGATCCACCAGAAACTGGGCACCCTTGCCGATGGCCAATATGAGGATCACGGCACCGACGCCGATCATCATTCCCAGCATGGTGAGAAAGGTGCGTAGTCGGTTCGCACCCATGGCCAGCCAAGCTTCGCTCAGCATCGCGCCTATCATGCGTGTGTACCAAGTGATTCGTACTCTACTGCGCCGTCGTGGGCCAAGTGTCCGTCTATGAAGCGCACCAAGCGGTTGGCAAAGGAAGCGATGTCGGCTTCGTGGGTCACCAGAATCACGGTGATGCCCTCATCTCGGTTGAGTTGCGTTAACACACTCATTATTTCATGGCTGGTTTTGGTATCCAGGTTGCCGGTTGGTTCGTCAGCCAGAATCAGTCGTGGACGATTGATCAGGGCGCGGGCGATGGCCACCCGCTGCTGCTGGCCGCCAGAAATATTGCTGGGGCGGGAATCGCCGTATTTGCCCAAGCCAACCTTGTCGAGCATTTCCTGCGCCCGCCTGTTCCGCTCTGCCTTGCCAACCCCAGCGTAAATCAGGGGCAGCGCCACGTTGTCGACAAGATTGACGCGGGGAAGCAGGTTGTACCCCTGGAACACGAAGCCGATTACACCATTTCTTAGCCGCGCGAGCTGGTCCTTGTCGAGCGTCCGCACGTTGGTTCCGTTGAGGGAGTAGGCGCCGCTGGAGGGAGTGTCGAGACAGCCGAGAAGGTTCATGAAGGTGGATTTGCCCGACCCGGAAGGCCCCATGATGGCAACGAACTCCCCTGGGTTAATGACGAGATTGATGTCTACCAACGCCGGAACAGGCCCTGCGTCGGTCAGGTAATTTTTGCCCAGGCCGCTGATACGGATGATCGGTTCGCCATCCATCAGAACATTCTCATCTTCATGATTCCTGATGACTGTCCTGTATCCGTGGATGAAATAGCTTCCGCAGTCACTACCTGATTACCTGCTTTCAAATCCCCGGACACGACTTCCATAAATTTGTTATCGCTGATACCGGTGTTTATCCTGACCGGTTTTAGATTGTTTTTTTCCAGAACATACACGGTTCCGCCCGGGGCTTTTTTGCGTTCCTCTTTACTTCTTGGCTCCATTTTTTTGGGTGCAGCATCGACAGGTTTAAAACGCAATGCCGTGTTGGGTATCAGTAGCACG
The DNA here is from genome assembly GCA_945874105.1 of Candidatus Nitrotoga sp. CP45. Taxonomy (GTDB): domain Bacteria; phylum Pseudomonadota; class Gammaproteobacteria; order Burkholderiales; family Gallionellaceae; genus Nitrotoga. The sequence continues at coordinate 17,682 of CAMCFJ010000008.1, forward strand.
TTCTTGCGCTGGGCAATAGTGATGTTGACATAGGCTGTCATGCCCGGCATCAGTATCTGCTCAGGATTGTCAACCGCCACCACCACATCGTAGGTCACCACATTCTGCAGGGTGGTGGGATTGAGCCGACGTTGCTTGACCTCCCCCTGAAAAGTGCGGTTGGGGAAGGCGTCCACGGTAAAACGTACCGCCTGCCCGACCCGGATATTGCCAACATCGGCCTCGGCAAAACTGGAATTGATTTGCATTTTGGAGAGATCCTGGGCGATCGTGAACAGAGTCGGCGTCTGGAAGCTGGCGGCCACGGTCTGGCCGATGTCAATTACGCGCGATACCACCACACCGGAAACCGGCGAGCGGATGACGGAGTAGTCGAAGTTTGTACGGTCTTTCTGTAGCTGTGCCCGCGCCAGGGCGAGCTGGGCGCGGGCCGATTTCAGTGCCTGTACCGTCTGATCCAGCTCCTGCCTGGAGACGTATTCCTGCTTGAACAGTTCGCGCATTCTCGTCTCATTGGCAAGAGCCAGATCCAGAGATGCCTGGGCGTTGCTTACGTTCGCTTCACTCTGATTCACTTGTGCCTGGAACAAGGCCGGATCGAGCTCCGCCAGAATTTGTCCCTTGCTGACCCGGTCATTGAAATCTACATGCAGTTTCTTTACCGTCCCCGAAACCTGAGTGCCGACATTCACCAGCACCACCGGATTGAGCGTGCCGTTGGCGGAAACTGTTTGGGTAATATCGCCCATCTCCAATGCTTGGGATTTGTAGCGCTCCTCCAGGGACAGTGAATATGATTTCTGCCAGTAGAAGTATCCTCCTGCGCCTAGACCGATCAGGGCCAGAGTCAGGGTTATTTTGATCCACAGCAATTGGCTTGGTTTCATAGGTGGATTTTTCGTCAACAGTTAAGGAGAGATTTTTTCCGTCGCAATGGCGGAAAAATCAAGTTTGCCCATGGATTGAGCCAGTGCCGCTTTGGCGATGTGCCAGTTGTAAACGGCCTGTATGTTCTGCATCCGGGCGCTGGCGAGCGATACCTGGGCGGTCAGAAGATTAAGGATATTCCCCACGCCCGCCTTGTAGCGCCCGAGTGCGACTCGTTCCGATTGAATTGCACTGGACACAAGAACGATGCTGCTTTTAACCGCTTGGGTTCCGGTGACGACGCCCTGGTAGGCTTTCCACACGTCCAGGGCAACCTGCTGGCTGATTTTTTCGTGCTGGGCGAGGCGTGTTTCGATCTGCGCCTCGGCCGCTCGAATGCGGTAATTAATATTGTAGCCGGTGAAAAGCGGGTAATTAAACGACACACCTAGTGCCGAATTATTGGCAGTGGTAAAGAGGCTTGATTCGCTATGTGATAGGTTCGTCGAAAGGGAAATAGTCGGCATTCCAGCAGACTTCGCAGCCTCTGCATTGGCCTTGGCGGCGTTGACCTGAGCCTTTGCGGCGGCCAGGTCGGGGCGCAAGCTTCGCGCCTCTTCGATCAGCCCTGCGATATCGTGCTCGAACTCTGCATCCGCCACCTGAAGGGAAGGAGGTGTGATTGCAAAAGTGCGGTTGGCGTCCAACCCCATGCTGTTTGCCAGCACGCCCTGAGCGTTTCTGGCGTCTCCCTCGGCCTGTATCCGATTCAATACTGCTTGCGAATAGGCCGTCTGGGCTTGCAGTTTGTCGGCTGGCGTGCCACTGCCGATGGTGTAACGGGCGGTAGCGGCATTGAAACTTTCGAGGGCGGAGCTTTCCGCTTTCTTCACGGAGATAACGGCAGCCTGGGCGGCAAACAGCTGATAGTAGGACTGCACGGCGAACAGGAAGACCGACTGAATAGTGGCATCCTGGGTTGAGTTTAGTGCGGTAAGCACCTGTCTGGCGTTTTCCAGGGCGGCGGCACGGGCGCCGAAATCGTACAACAGGTAATTCAATGAAGCACTGACACTTTGCTGGTCATAAGTTGCCGTGCGGGGCGTGAACGAATTGCTGCCACCGGTACGGTTTCTTGATACTGCGCCGGCGATGCTGATCGATGGCAGATAGGCGGATTTTCCGATGCCCACCAGGGCCGCCTGGGCTCTTGCGTTTGCCCACGCCTCGCGCGTTTGCGGATTGTTGCACAGCGCCCGTTCCACTACATCAGTCAAAGAAAGCGCAGCTTTGGTGAACTGGGCGTTCTCGCAGGGAATAACGGGCAGAGGATGCTGAATGCTCTCCGCCATGGAGCTCGCGGTCAGCCCCTGCGTCGAAAAAGGATCGACCCTCTCCGCCATGGCAGGAGCCGCCATCCCAGCCAGAAAACTGGTTGCGATGACTATTGCAACTTCACGCAAGCGGGAATGATTATCCACAGACACAATAACCACTTTCGTTTTTTTTCATGGGCAAGAAGGTAAGCCTTAATTTTCAAGAGGAGTTCGTTCTCTTTAAAATAGAATATGGCATGAGCAAGGTATTGCATCTGCTTGACGAATACATTACTTGATAACCAACTTTATAACAAATAGTTACAGTGTTGTTTGCCGTCGGTATGAATAACTCAGGCAAATTAAATGCTGAGTAGCAGAGGTGTGATCAAAGCTCATTTGCGTTAGAATGCGCGCGCGCCTCGGTAGCTCAGTGGATAGAGCGACCCCCTCCTAAGGGGTAGGTCGGACGTTCGATTCGTCTTCGGGGCACCAATATCCATCAGGTTTTCAGCGATTCACGCTGTTCTAACTTCCAGTTGTTCCTGTGCCGTGTAAGGCCAGTGCAAGAATTTACGGGCTGTGTGGATGCGCCGGTTGGGGCTGTCCAGTGAGCAAACGCGAACGACCTTGGGCGACTTGCTAAAGCGCATTTTATTTCGCTGAAAGTTTTTGACCCACTGAGCCAGCATAGAAAACAACTAGCTTTACCGGCACAGAACCAATATTGCGACCGTTGTGAAGCGTATTAATAACCTCTGCCATGGCTTCACCGGACTTCAACCGTTTTACTGCGCCATTTTTTAACAGAACTTCCAGCTCACCTTCAAGAACCATGCCGAATGAAGGAACAGGATGCAAGTGCCAACCTGTTTCACCGCCTGGCGAAATTTCGATAATCATGCCTGTAATTTCAGCTTTTCCAGATGGGTATTCAATTGGTTTACCATCCCAGCTTGCTTCTGTTTTCAATACCGTGGAAGCCTTGACCGAGGCAGATTGCTCCAGAGAATAGGCTTCAGAATGGCATGCAAACGCAATAACAAGTGGATAAACCATTCTTAGAATTTTCATGCGATTCCATTCCTGTTTGACGGTTGATGAGGGAGGGCAGGCGAGAGCCTGTTCGCTATGCTACCTAATTTCTGCGGCCACGGCGGTTATCCTTGCGCTTTGGCGATATGGCGCAGGGTGGCCAGCGAGACTTCATGGCCTCCGGGCTGGTTGATTTCATCCAGTGCGGCGGAAAGGCGTTCTTCGGCAAAGGCCGGGTCTTCATGCAGTAGTTCAACCACTGCATCACCATGGGGGCGGGATGATTTGCTCATGTCTCGTTATGCCGCCAGTCTTTCCAGCGGCTTGATATTCGGTCTTGGCTGTTGCCCGGCTTGCCAAAGGTCAAACTGTGTTTGCATTCCCATCCATACATCGGGGGAAGTGCCCAGCCACGCAGAAAGGCGCAAGGCCATTTGCGCCGTTATTCCGCTGTTCCCGTTCAATACCTTGGAAAGCGTGACGCGGGAAACTTGCAATTCCTTTGCCGCACTTGTTACCGTCATACCTTCGGGCAACCATTCCCGCAATACTTCGCCGGGGTGCGCCGGATTGTGCATTCTGCTCATTTTTATTGTCTCCTAGTGATAATCCAAATAATTCACCAGCTCTGAATTTTCACCATCGAAGGTGATGACCATGCGCCAGTTACCGTTTAATGCCACGGCATAATGCCCGGCAATGGCACCAGTCAGAGGGTGCAATTTCCAGCCCGGCGCGTTCATATCGTCAGGGCATTTAGCACTGTCCAGTATGGTCAGCATCACCCGCAGCTTTGCGGCATGGTGCGGCTGTATGCCTGCCTTGCTCCCTGTTCGAAAGAAGGTTTCCAGGCCCTTATGACGAAAGGTTTTTATCATTGTCAGATTGTATGTTGTTAATTAACACTTATCAACAAAAAAGAATATAATCCAGTGCATTTACTTTTGGATGCGCCCTACCGGCGCACCACGCGCAGCGCGCCCGGTACGGCCTTGGCATCAAACTCAATCCCGGCTTGCTCCAATATCTACGCTTCAATTTTGACGTGCCACAGGTGAAGTAGGTCAAGCGGGCGGCGGCTGTATTGTTTCTCACCGTTGGGATAGTCCGGTGCTAAACAGAAAAGCTGGGCGGGGGCTTAAACTCAGTGATGCTTTGCCTAATCTCGAAGCGCATCAATTATACGAGTCTGCCAGCCGTTGCCGGTCGCCTTGAACTGCTCCAGGATTTCAGTATCAAGGCGCAGTGTCACTTGCTCGCTCCCCAAAGGCCTGCCCGGGCCGCGCCGGAATTGCTGTAATTCCGCATCAGTCAGCGGTAAGTTGTCAGGGTCAGTCAGTGCGGCAGCGGTAATCTGCGCATCTTCAATGTCGGTGAGTCGAATTAGTTTCCTGCTCATAATATGTTCGCGCAGTAAAACGCTTAAGTCGCTATCACGTGGGCGCGTTGCACTTTCGGCATACCTGCTTTGCGCACTTGCCAAAGGTCATATTCAGCTTGTTGTGCAATCCACGCATCAGCATGACCGCCATTCTCTAAACCCAACCAACCTTCGAGCCTCAGCGCCATTGATGGGGAAATTGCAGCGTGCTCGTTCAACACGCGGGACAAGGCGGCACGGGTAACGCCCAGCTGCTTGGCGGCATCGGTAATGGTTAACCCTAGTGCGGGCAATACGTCTTCTCTCAAGGTCGCGCCCGGGTGTGGGGGATTGTGCATTTTGCTCATGATATTTTCTCCTAGTGGTAATCCTGATAATCGACTAGCACGGCATCCTCGCCCTCAAAGGTGAATGTCATGCGCCAGTTGCCATTGACGCTTACTGAATAATGCTCGGCAAGGTTCGCAGTCAGTGGGTGAAAATCCCATCCCGGCATATTCATATAGCTGGGGTCTTTGGCGACATTGAGGCGTATCAATTGCCGTTCCAGTTTCGCGGCATGGCGCGGCTGAATGCCTGCCCTGCTGCCAGTTTCAAAAAATGATTTCAGCCCCTTGTGCCGGAATGTTTTGATCATGACGTGAATGTATAGCGTAGCGTTTCGCAAGTCAAGCGAATTACTCTCTTTAAGCCACCATGCGCAAACCCGCTTGCACTGGTATAAACTCGATTCCGGCTTGCTCCAATATCTACGATTCTATTTTGACGTGCCACAGGTGAAGTAGGTCAAGCGGGCGGCGGCTTAAACTCAATGGTGCTTTGTCCAATCCCGAAGCGCATCATTTATGCGAGTCTGCCAGCCGTTGCCGGTCGCCCTAAATTGCTCCAGAATTTCAGTGTCAAGGCGCAGTGTTACTTGCTCTTTTTTACCGCTTCCTAATGGCCTTCCGCGCATCGGTTTGAACTGGCTTAACTCAGCATCCGTCAGTGGTAAATTATCGGGGTCAGTGAGTGCGGCGGCGGTAATTTGCGCATCCTCTTCCGGTGTAGGCAATATCAATATTCGCCCTGATTTAGTTTTGATTTGCATATTTAATACCTTCCTTATAGTTAGCTTTTCGCAAGCTGATTATTCGTCTCGTATCTTCGCGGTTAACAAAAACTACGCAATACAACCTTGCACCAACCACACCCAAAGCAATCATGCGCGCTTCACCATAATCGTGGCGGGTGTCCCGGCCATATCAATGCGTCATCCCATTCCAGCTTTACCGCATCGGATAATGACAAGCCATGCTTGCTTTTATTCAGTGCGTCTTTCGTTTCGTCGAAAGTGATTTGCATGGCATTTAATGTAGTTATTTTTAATAGCAAAGTCAATGATTATTTGTAGATGCATTTAATCGCTTCACCACCCACAAAGCCGCTTGCGCTGGTACAAACTCAATCCCGGCTTGCTCCAATATCAACGCTTCAATTTTGACGTGCCACAGGTGTAACAGGCCCAGTTCCCGCAGTATGCAGTGTGGCGCTGGGCTAACGTGCCAAAAGAACGGCGTAAGCCATGCAGGGTCAGCGCGGCAAGGCGGCTATCAGATATTCCACAAAGAACCTCAGCTGTGAATGCTTCCTACATAGGCAACGATAGATTAAAACGATAGATTAAATTTCAAACCGCATCGATAAATCTATAGCCTGTATATCTTTGGTCAGGCCACCAATGGAGATGCGTTCTACGCCGGTCTCGGCGATAGCGCGTACTTTATCAAGAGTAATGCCGCCGGAGGCTTCCAGCTCGGCGCGTCCGGCAGTGAATTTGACAGCAACACACATACTATCGAGATCGAAATTATCGAGCAAAATTAGCCTGGCACCTGCATCTAGTGCTTCACGCAACTGTTCCAGATTTTCTACTTCGATTTGGATGCTTACACCCTCAGGAACAAGATGGAAAGCTTGTGCCAACGCAGGACGGATGCCGCCCGCAGCCAGAATATGATTCTCCTTAATCAGCACACCATCAAATAAACCAATCCGCTGGTTATGCCCGCCACCCGTTTTCACTGCATATTTCTGTGCCATGCGCAGACCTGGCAGCGTCTTGCGTGTATCCAGAATTTTTGCGTGCGTGCCGCGCACCGCCTCGACATAGCGCCGCGTCTGCGTAGCGGTCGCAGAAAGTGTCTGCAAAAAATTGAGTGCGCACCGTTCGGCAGTCAGCATCGCACGTGCATCACCGCGTATCTCGCACAGCGTTTGCTTGGCTGTTACGGCATCGCCATCCTGCGCAAGCCAAAGAATGACACAATCTTTATCCATCGTTTTGAAACACGCATCAAACCAAGCTGTGCCGCATAACACTGCATCCTGGCGCGTTATAACATTGGAATGTGCTTCTGTATGCAAGGGAATGAGTTGCGCGGTGAGATCGCCGCCGCGCAGGTCTTCATCGAGAGCAGTGGTTACATTGGCAAAAATATGGGCGGCCAGTTCATGTTGGTTAATCATTTCAGTTTAGCCGTAGACACTTGTTGAGTGCTCATTATCAGATTATAAATTTTCATCCAGTCACTTGAAGCTTTGCGGCTCAATACTGGCAGAGAATTGGGCAATAGCCAATTTTGGAAATCCATCAAGGTTTAATTGTAAGGTGCGCTGAAGAACCAAGTGCAATATTTTTGGGGGAAATATTGCATGGGAAAAACGTGCAAGCAGTTGAGTATTCATAAGCAAAGGGACAGGTCTCGACACCGCAGTTGCTAGGGTTAAACCTTGGAGAGTTCCCAGCGTAGCTCGGTTGATATGAATGGAATGAAGCCCAACATCTCTCACTCTCGCACCAATACTGCCAAGGCACCTTGGTTACAATAGTACGTCAGACTTGGAATTTGCCGACTACTTGAAGCTGTAATCTTTACACGGCAGCACGACCCCCGTGAATTTCAAAAACATGTTGGAGTTTGCCAACGCTATTCACCTCAGACTGCGTTCTGCTTGTATCTCCAGCAATAATTTGCGCACCGGCGTAGGGATTGCAGCTTGCAATGCATCATCCGCATTCAGCCACATCATGCCTGGTTCCTGAATTTGCTTGGGTTTGTTAATTACCTGCAATAGTAGGGGGGTGATATGCAGCTTGAAATGGGTGAAAGTGTGGGTGAATGTTGGTAGTGCAAGTGTGTGTATTGTCTCCGTGCCGAAGTGCTGAAGGCAGTAGGCACTCGCATCTTCAACCCTACTTAGAAATTGTGGATCCACTTGCGGTGGACACCACAAGCCACCCCAGATGCCGCTCCCCGGGCGCTTTTCCAGCAGGATATCGGGGCCATTGAGCAGCAAGAGGAAGGTGCTGTGTCTTTCCGGCAGCACCTTGCGTGGACGTGGCGTGGGTAGCTGTGCGACCAGTCCGTTTTGATTTGCCATGCAGTCTGCTTGCAGCGGACAGTTGGGGCATTGTGGTTTGCTGCGCGTGCAGACCAGCGCGCCCAGATCCATCAATCCTTGCGTATAGACCGCGACATCACGCTGTGGCAGCAATGCTTCGGCTTGTTGCCACAGTTGAGCTTCTATCTTTTTTTCGCCAGTGTAACCCTCAATGGCATGGTAGCGCGCCAGCAAACGTTTGACGTTGCCATCGAGAATCGCGCGCCGTTCATGGAACGCGAATGCGCTGATGGCGGCGGCGGTGGAGCGGCCAATGCCGGGAAGAGCAAGGATGTCTTCAAGATGGCGAGGAAATATTCCCTCATGCCGTTGAATGATGAGTTGCGCGGCACGGTGCAGGTTGCGCGCGCGAGAGTAGTAGCCCAGGCCGCTCCAGTGCGCCAATACTGACTCTTCGCTGTCGGCGGCGAGCACTGCGATAGTGGGAAAGCGTGCCACGAAACGGAGGTAATAGGGGATAACGGTGACGACCTGGGTTTGTTGCAGCATTATTTCTGATAGCCATACGCGATAAACATCCGCGCCCTGCCACGGTAAGCCGTGCCGACCATGCTGTTGCTGCCAGTCTATGATGCGATGAGCAAATAATTCCGGGCGCGGCTTATTTTGATTCTTGATCACGGCGTCAGGTTCTGGTTTATAGCGATGTGAGGCGTAGTCTGCGCATTTATTTTCAGGCTGCCTTTCACACTGCCCTGATGAAGTGGGCTGAATGTGATCAAGCCGTTATGTGCTTTTACATCGAGGCGTACTTGTGAGAGTTTCACATTGGCGATTTTAAGCACTCCGATGCGTAATCCGCCTTCAAGATTTAGATTTTTCAGAGCTGCCAAATCAAGAGGCTGTTCTGTCGGGGTGGGTTTATGGGCAATGCTTGCTGCCTTCTTCGGCAGGTATAAATCAGCATCAAACTGATCTACATCTATGTCGAAGCGTATGGCTGGATCTTGAAATCCGGTCACCGCCACCTTGGCTTTAACCTGGCTTTGCAGCAGCCCACCCGCGAGGTTGGTCTGGACGTTCTGACGGCTGCCATCTATTTGTAAGCTACCCTTCATTTCGCTGCTGATTGATTTATTTGGCATCTGGTCGCCCGTTACATTTACTGCGAGGGTCAGATTGGAGAGGTTGAGCTGTTGCTGCTCGATGTTGCCAGTTACAGGTGAGCCGAGCATTATCTTGAATGCCTGTTCGGGTTGCTTCATATCCAGCGATAACGTAAGCGCGCTGCTCTTGAACGATTGAGGATTACCAGCCAAATCAAACAGAGCAAGACTGGCCACGATGTTGCCGAATGCGCTATCCAGCTTGGCGTTTAATGTGAGCTTGTCGCCTGTGAAATTATTCTTAATCATGGTTAACGCAGGCGCATCCAGCTTGGCATCGAAGTTATTTTTACCTTGCACGCCAGTGGCCGTAACCGCCAAATTTTTTGTAGAAAATTCTTGCGTGTCAAAATTCGCGTTGATATTGCCGTTAGCCAAAACGGCCAGATTAATGATGTCGAGTGCTGCCCCCTTGGCTTGCAACGCCAGCCCGTCCATTTGAAATTGCTGTTTTTTCAGATCGAAAGTCAATGTGGCTTTCATATGTGCGGCTATGTCCAGCTTGGGTTTGTTGGATTGAATGGCTGTGGCAAGATCTAGTTTGCCCGGCACACCGTTGGCAATACGTCCGGTATTCAGGCTAAAGCCTTTCAGCACATATTGAGCAGCTGTAGTCTCGTCCAGGTAGGTCAGCTCTGAGTCTTTCACATGCACTGCGGCTATGTCGAACTCAAGCGGCGCTGTGTCTTTGCTGGTCTCGTTTTTGCTCAACAGGTCGTTAATGTTGAACTTGCCGTTCTTGAATTTCACCAGAGCCGCCTTCAGGCCAATGATCGAAACTTCGTCCACAACCACTCGTCTGGATAGTAGCGGCAATAGCGCCAGTGAGAAGCGCGCGTTGTCAATGTACATAAATTCCTTGCCGCTCTGAAACTCAGACAATGATGCCTTGCCAATATGGGCGCCTATGCCGGGGAAGAAAACCAGTTTGATATCGCCATTCAGCTTGAGATTACGTTGCTGCTTATCTTTCACCAGCTGGATGATCTGCGACTTGTAATCATTGGGATTAAATGTGGCGGCGATATAAGCTACTCCGGCTATCGCAATGGCGACCACCACAGCTGCTGACCATAAACCATATGTTAGAAATTTTTTCATGTTGCCCGTGGCTGGAACATTGGCAGCAATTATAGACGAAGTGCAAATCTGTCGACCGTCTTCACATTGGTGAGGGTAGGGTGAGCCCCCGTTCATGACGGCACTTTCTATTTTAATTATTAACTTGGTTAGAATTGCAATTTACTAACAGATACAACATAAACATGTTGTACATATATCATTGTTCGCGTAGGATGTGTTTGGTTCGCTAGTAATTAACGAACCAAACACAGCTGACCACTAAACTTAGGAGACAACAATGGAAAATATTAACAACATACCTGACAATTCTCGCCGTACCGCTCTTAAGGCTGGTCTTGCCGCAAGTGCGCTCGCTGCGCTTAGCTTAACCACTCTCAATAGCGCAAATGCGAATACTGGGAGCGATACAAAGCACGATATGGCTATATTGAATGCAGCCTTGGACCTTGAAAATCAAGCAATTTGGGCATACGGCGTGGCGGCTGGAAAGCTGAGCAACAGCAAGGTGGGAAATGTCATCAAGTCCCTGGCATTGCGTAATCAGGCCGATCACATTAAACATCGGGATATCTTCATATCCACGATCAAGAGCCTGGGAGGCACACCAGTCAGTGCAAAGGGAACGTATGATCTTTCTGCTTATATCAAGGCAGGGGAAGGTAATCTTGATAGTGACGCCAATATCGCAAAACTTGCATTGGCGCTGGAAGTAGATGCGGTGCTTGCCTACGCCAGTGCCGTCAGCAAACTGCGTACCCCCGCGCTGGTTGCTGCCGGACTGACTATCTTGCCGGATGAATCAGCACATGCCACTGCAATTCGCGCGGTCTTTGGCACGCTTGATGCGACGATCCATGCCGTGCCGGATGCACAACTCAGCAAAGAAACTCGCAGCCAGTGGATACTGCCCGTCTAGTCAGCATGGCGCGTACCATGAGGATGCCCATCACACTACTTGCAGGGGTATATTTGGGGCTGGCAGCTACTTCAATGACGGTGTCAGCCGCTCCTAACGAGGCAAGCGGGAAGCGCCATGCTACCAAGGCACCCATAACGGTTACGATTGATGCCTTCCAATTTCAACCCGATAAGATACGGATAAAACGCGGGCAGAGCGTTATCTTTGTTAACAAGGATGAAGTTCCGCATACTGTGACACCTGAAAAAAATGGTCACTTTGCTCCTTCCGGCATCATAAAAGGTGGCGAACAACATGAGGTGTTATTTGAACCGGCGGGAGTACAGAATTATTCGTGTGATTTTCATCCCAGTATGCGCGGACGAGTGATCGTAAAATAAGAAGTGGTAAACAATAAATCCGTTCGTCCGGAGCCTGTCGAAGGATGAGCGGATTTACTTCCTTTGCGGGAGGTTGAAAGATGACAGAAAAATATTGGTGTGCCACACCCGGTCATATTCCGTGGGCCTGGTTGGATGCATTTATTGTCAAGACAAACCACGTGCATGGAATTATCACCATCGGGGCAATTGTAGGGGCAAAAATCGTAGGGGCAAAAAATCTTTTGCCCCTACTTTAAAATCGCGGAATACATCCAGACCAATCCCCAGCGATGAGAATTTCATTGCCCACGCTACTTCTCATAAAGCCGTCTAGTTTCGCTCTTCATACGGTCTAGGGTAAAATGCAACAAATCTCCTTAAAGGGAGTAAAACGTGTTAAAGGTGTATATAAAATGCTTGAATTATTAGGGAATCGTCAACAAGAGCTTTTAAAGCTCCTACTCAAACACAAGGGCGGTTTAACTTTAGAAGAGCTCTCGGAATATCTAAAAATTTCCCGAAACGCCGTTCGCCAGCACGTATCTGCATTGGAGAACAATGGAATAGTCACTGAAGGGATCAGCCGCCCTTCTGGGGGGCGTCCGGAACAGCTTTATGTACTTACCGATGAAGGCAAAGAGTTCTTTCCGCGCAATTATTCCTGGTTTGCTCAGCTAATGGTCGAATCAATCACTCAAGAATCTGGGGTGACGGGGTTGAAGGAAAAAATGGCTGCTATGGGGGCGGGAGTTGCTCAACAGCTACTTAGCCAAAATGGAGCACTCAAAACACGCGAGCAAAAAGTGGAAAAGCTTTCTGAGGTGATGGAAATGCTGGGTTATAACACGGGGAGTTCCACTGTTGATGGCGATACGTCCACAATTGAAGCAGTCAACTGCATTTTTCACAATCTCGCCATGAAAAAACCGGAGATTTGCCAGTTTGATCTGGCCTTGTTATCGACCTTTACAGACAGTACGGTTAATCACGAGGAATGCATGGCCAAAGGAGGTAACGTTTGCCGCTTCAAATTTACGTCTAAAGATAAAAAATGAGCGTGTTGTAGTCGCTGTGAGTCAAGGAAAAACTTGGCCAGAGCATGAAGCAAGGTTTAGCTTCACAATATTTTTTCAGTCACGAAAGTTTTGGTATTGCAGCGGAAAGTCAGTGATGGATGCCCGTATTAACTGGATGGCAGCTTGCAGATCGTCACGCTTACTGCCAGTTATGCGCACCGTGTCGCCTTGTATGCTGGCCTGTACTTTCATTTTGCTGTCTTTGACGAACTTGACGATCTTTTTCGCCAGTTCAATTTCCACTCCCACCTTCACGGTACAGGATCGTTTAATCTTGTTACCGCTGACCTTTTCAATTTTATCGCTAACCTCCAAGCACTTGATGTCCACGCCTCGCTTGGTAAGTTTGGCATTAAGAATATCCTGTACCTGGTTCAGCTGAAATTCATTATCAGCATGCACGGTGAGTACTAACTCTGCCTGCTCCACGCGAGCGTCTGAACCCTTGAAATCAAAGCGCGTGCCAACTTCCTTGTTGGTCTGCTCGACTGCATTTTTAACTTCCGTCTTATCCACTTCGGATACGATGTCGAATGATGGCATTGCAGTTCTCCTTAAAGTTTATCTGCATTAACCTTCTTTTTCAGACGGAGGAAATGCTTGATGAGGGGTGCTACGAGTGAGTTCGATTCGCTAACCAAAACTGCAAACGTAATTGACTGCATCTTGCGCATGTATTTCAAAGCTGCTATCAGCAGCCACACTGAACTGCATGCCGGCAGTGTAGGTTTTGGCGGCATCGTCGCCTGCTATTTTAACTTGACAGGTGCCACTGGTAATTTCCATTAGTTCCGGGGTGTTGACGTTAAAAGTGAGCTGGCTGCCCGGCATTATCACTCCGACGGTTTTGCGTGTGCCATCCGGGAACAGGACGGAGTGTGACACGCACTTACCGTCGAAGAACACATTGGCTTTTTTAACGACGCTAACGTTATCGAATTGGGACATAGGTACTCCATATTGGGAACGAGATAATTTAATATTAATTATTCAGTTGTCTACAAAAAATAAAGCGTTTCGAACAGGTATTAACTACTTCCCTAGCTTCGCCGCAATACGCATTCTAAGAGCGTTCAGTTTGATAAATCCGGCAGCATCCTTCTGGTCGTAGGCGCCCCTGTCATCTTCGAAAGTAGCGATGTTCGGATCGAACAGCGAATTGGTTTTGGAATCGCGTCCAACCACGATGACATTGCCCTTGTACAGCTTGATGCGCACCCAGCCGTTAACATTTTGCTGCGTGCAATCTATCAGTGTTTGCAGTGCTTGGCGTTCGGGACTCCACCAATAACCGTTGTAAATCATGCTGGCATAGCGCGGCATCAAATCGTCTTTCAGGTGCGCTACTTCGCGGTCCAGCGTGATGGATTCTATTGCGCGATGTGCCTTGAGCATGATGGTTCCGCCGGGGGTTTCGTAACAGCCGCGTGATTTCATGCCGACGTAGCGGTTCTCTACCAGATCAAGACGGCCAATGCCGTGTTTGCCCCCCAATTCATTTAGTTTGGCGAGTATCTGAGCCGGGCCCATGTGCGAGCCGTTGAGGCCGACAATGTCGCCGCGCTCGAACTCAATATCAAGATATTCAGCGGCATCTGGCGCTTGCTCTGGTGACACTGTCCAGCGCCACATGCTTTCCTCAGCTTCGGCGGCGGGGTTTTCCAGATGGCGACCTTCAAAGCTGATATGCAGCAGGTTTGCATCCATTGAATAAGGTGATCCGCCCTGCTTATGCTTCATATCTACGGGGATGCTATGCTTTTCAGCGTAGGCCATTAATTTTTCGCGCGAGAGTAAGTCCCACTCGCGCCACGGCGCGATTACCTTGATGTTTGGGTTAAGTGCGTAATAGCCTAGCTCGAAACGCACCTGATCGTTGCCCTTGCCGGTGGCGCCGTGCGACACCGCTTGCGCGCCAGTTTGTCTGGCGATCTCAATTTGGCGCTTGGCGATTAGCGGGCGCGCGATAGAGGTGCCGAGCAGATATTCCCCCTCATACACGGTGTTGGCGCGGAACATCGGGAATACAAAGTCGCGTACGAATTCGTCGCGCAGATCGTCGATGAAAATATTTTCCGGCTTGATACCGAACTGCAAGGCTTTTTTGCGCGCGGGTTCGAGTTCTTCACCTTGACCAATATCGGCAGTGAAGGTCACGACCTCGCACTGATAGGTATCCTGTAACCACTTCAGGATTACTGAGGTATCCAGCCCGCCAGAATAGGCGAGGACGACTTTTTTGATTTCACTCATTTCGATTTTCTCTGTTTAATAATCCACTAATGAAAGCAGGGTGTGCTTATACACCCTGCATTTAGTTGTTCACATTACCTAATAGCAGATATTCCATCAGTGCTTTTTGTACATGTAATCTATTCTCTGCTTCATCCCATACTGCGCTTTGCGGGCCGTCAATTACGGCGGCATCCACTTCCTCGCCCCGATGTGCCGGCAGGCAATGCATGAACAGCGCATCCGGTTTGGCGACAGACATCATTTCTGTATCCACAATCCAGTCGGCGAACGCTTTGCGGCGTGCATCGTTCTCGCGCTCAAAGCCCATGCTGGTCCAGACATCGGTGGTAACCAGGTCGGCATTGCGTGCCGCATCCATCGGGTCAGCAAATTCCTCATAGTGGTCTTCGCCGAATAATCCGGCCCGTTCTGGCTCAACTTCATAGCCAGGAGGAGTGGAAACATGGACGTTGAAGTCGAACACTTCTGCTGCTTGTAGCCAGGTATTGCATACATTGTTTGAATCGCCTATCCAGGCTACGGTTTTGCCTTGAATGGAACCGCGTTGCTCGATATAGGTGTAGATGTCGGCCAATATTTGACAGGGATGGTATTCATTGGTCAGGCCGTTAATCACCGGCACTCTCGAATTTGCGGCAAAGCGTTCGATAATTTCCTGTTCGAAAGTACGGATCATTACCAGGTCACTCATGCGCGAGATAACTTGTGCCGCGTCTTCTACCGGCTCGCCGCGCCCCAGTTGCGAATCGCGAGTGTTGAGGTAAATGGCATTGCCGCCAAGTTGTTGCATACCTGCCTCAAACGATAGGCGCGTACGCGTGGAGCTTTTTTCAAAAATCATCACTAAAGTGCGATCCACTAGCGGATGATAGAGCTGGTAGGTTTTGAAGCGCTGCTTGATGATGCGCGCGCGGGCGAACACGTGTTCTAACTCTGCACGGGTAAGGTCATTGAATTGTAAAAAATGTTTAATGCTCACGTTATGTGCCCTGAGCCAGGAAATTGGAAATCAGCGGGCATAGCTTATCCAGCAATTGCAGCGCTTCTGCGGTAGTGAACACCATTGAGGGTAGCAGCCGGATAACGTTGCCATCGGTGACGTTGATCAACAGCCCTTGCGCCAAGGCTTGCTTGACCAATTCCCCGCAGGGCATGTTCAGTTCAATGCCGATAATCAGCCCCTGCCCTCGAATTTCCACCACGCCAGCCACTGTGGCCAGGCGTGTGCGTAAGTTCTGCTGTATAAATTCGCCTACCGTGGCTGCATTTGCCACCAGTTGGTCTTCTTCCATTATTGCCAGCGTGGTCAGCACAGCTACACAGGCCAATGGGTTGCCGCCGAAAGTTGAGCCATGATTGCCCGGCTTGAAGGTGCCCGCCGCCTTACCAGCGGCCAGGCAAGCGCCGACAGGAATGCCGGAGCCGATACCTTTGGCTAGTGTCATTACGTCCGGCAGAATGCCAGTATGCTGGTGGGCGAACCATTTGCCGGTACGGCCAATACCGCATTGCACTTCATCCAGCATCAACAGCCAGTTGTGCTGGTCACAAATTTTGCGCAGTTGCTCGAGATAATGGATATCCAAGGTGCGGATTCCGCCTTCGCCTTGAATGGGTTCGATCAGCACCGCTACGACATCGGGGTTGTGTTCGGCAACTTGATGTATGGCATCCAGATCATTATAAGGAACGCGTACAAAACCTTTCACCAGTGGCTCGAATCCCGCCTGTACTTTGCGGTTGCCGGTGGCGGATAGCGTGGCCAAAGTACGGCCATGGAACGCTTTCTCCATCACGATGATGGCAGGATTTTCGATGCCTTGCTGATGGCCATATAGACGCGCCAACTTGATCGCAGCTTCATTAGCTTCACAGCCAGAATTGCACAAAAATACTTCTTGCATGTTGGCCAGCGCGCACAACTTGTCGGCTACAACTTCCTGCTCGCTTATCTGATACAGGTTGGAAACGTGCATCAGTTTGCTGATCTGCTCCTTGAGCGCCGCTGTTAAGCGTGGATGGGCATGTCCCAGCGTGTTGACAGCGATGCCGGACAGCGCATCAAGGTAGCGTTTGCCATTGCTGTCCCACAGCCAAACGCCTTCTCCGTGCGAGAAGGCGACTGGCAGGCGAGCATAGGTGTTCATCAAATGTGACATAGATAGATAGAATGACAGACGGCGGCATGGCCGCCGTATTGGGTTCGGGAAATCGCGTATATTGAGCTAAATTGCCCGGATTGTGCAAGGGGAAAATTCATATTGCGCTTTATTAATAAGGGCGTCAGTAATCTAATTGCATTAATAATATTAGTTTGTGCAGCTCGGCTCGAATATTTGCTGTGGCGGATCTATGTGATCCATGATTTTTGCGAACTAAAACATAAAGCCGACAGCACATGCTGTCGGCTTACTTGGGGTGCGCGTGCTGCTATGCTTAAGCCATTGCCTTGATGGCAGCGGACAGGCGGCTCTTATGACGCGCAGCCTTATTTTTGTGAATGATCTTTTTGTCGGCGATGGAATCCACGATACTGGTAGATTCGATGAAAACGGCTTGTGCTACAGCCTTGTCGCCAACTTCAATGGCTTTCGCCACTTTCTTGATTGCAGTACGAAGTTCAGAGCGCAGACTCGTATTATGATCGCGCTGTTTGATTGCTTGTCTTGCGCGTTTTCTAGCTTGTGCAGTGTTTGCCATGGCAATTCCTTGAGGATCTCTCGTGCAATATTTAAAGAGCGGATTATACGAAGGCTTGCCGATTTTAGCAATTTTTTGTTTTTAGCTGCGTGGCGAGCAAAAAAATTGTCTGGACTTGTAGCACATGATTGTCCGGATTAGCTCAGCTCCAGATTGAGGTAAATAAAAAAATGGGCACGAACGTTTTGATGAATTTAAAACATGGATTTCGGATGTTCTGGAAATTACCTTGACAATATCTATTTGACGAGTGTATAAAGTTTTCTGGCGTTTGATTCAAAGTTTTTGCGATACTGGTTTTTTCCATGTGCAATCTTCGATTCAAATAGTTTCGCGGGGGGTTTCCCCGTTTTTAGTTAAGGAAGTAATACACATGGCAACTGGTACAGTAAAATGGTTCAACGACGCAAAGGGTTTTGGTTTTGTTACTCCGGATGATGGCAGCGAAGATTTGTTTGCGCATTTTTCCGCAATCAACATGAGCGGCTTCAAGTCTCTTCAAGAGGGCCAAAAGGTTACTTTTGAAGTGACACAAGGTCCTAAAGGCAAGCAAGCATCCAATATTCAAGCTCCTTAATCGGTTCTTGATTAAATAAAAAGGCCCGGCATGAAAATGCCGGGTCTTTTTATTTCTGGAAGGTAACCCCCTATGAACTAACGCTTACAGGGCACCTCTAAAAATCCAATTTCCCTGGCAGGTACTGAGGGGGTAGTCTGCTGAGACGCATTACTATGGTGTCTAATCTATCGTATGAGCTAACCCTGCAACATCCGTACTCCCCATGCCACGCCAAATCCCGTCACTTCGCTTGCTACTATGCCCAGACCACCTTCGCAACGGCTGGCGGATAAATCCACATGTAGCCAAGGAGTGTCATCGACAAAGCGCTTGAGAAAACGGGATGCCAAGATATGATCGGCCTCGCCGTCCAGCGTGCATTGCTTGATGTCAGCTACTTTTGAATCTAGCGTGGTTTCATAGTCGTCATCCAGCGGGAAGGCGCACAAACGCTCGCCGCTTTGCTTGCCCACGCTGACCGCACGCTGTAATAGCTCATCGCGGTTGCCCAGCACGCCGCTGTAGCGCGCGCCTAAAGCCACGGCCATGCTGCCGGTTAGAGTGGCGAAGTCAATTATCAGATCTGGTTTGGCGCGTGCCGCCAGCGTGAGTGTGTCGGCTAGCACCATGCGTCCTTCGGCATCGGTGTGAATAATTTCGATTGTGGTGCCGTTCAGCGCAGTCACGATATCGTTTTGTTTGTACGCCTTGGGACTGATGTGGTTTTGAGCGATCGCCAGCCAGCAATCGATATTCACCGCCAGCTTGCTCTGTGATGCGGCAAGCAAAATGCCGAGTGCTACGGCCGACCCGTTCATGTCCTCGTGCATGCCATGCATGTAGCGCGCTGGTTTCAGGTTGTGTCCACCGGTATCGAAGCAAATCCCCTTGCCCACCAACCCTACGGTTTTTTGGGCTTTTGGATGTGTGTAGCGCAGATGCACGATGGCGGCATCTTCGTCCGCGCTGCCCTGCGCCACAGCCACGAAAGCACCCGCGCCCAACTTACGCAGTTTCTTGAGATCAAACTCCACATGCTTCCAGCCATGTTGCTGTGCGAGTACCTTTACCCGTGCCCGGTATAGCGCTGGAGTCAGCTCGTTAGGCGGAAGCACGGTCAGTTCACGGCATAGAAAATTGCCTTCGGCCTGTGCCTTGAGAGATACAAATGCTTGCTTGTCAGCAAAACCGAATAGTTCAATTTTTCGCAGCTGTTTGCGTTTATCTTTTTTCTTATATTCCGGCAACAGGGCGCCATTCACCCATGCACCATACACAGCCAGCTCTGCAGCCAGCTTGCGTTGCGCAGGATCGCCCAGCACCACAATGGCAATGTTTGCGGGCATTTCTGCCAGAAGCAATTGCATGGCTTTGCGCACTTGGGTCTGGATGGTGAAGGCGTCCTTGGAAAAATCCAGCATCGTCCAGGCTATCAACGCGCCATTAGCGGCATTAGCAGAAACTGGTGAGTCAGTCAGCTCATCCACCTTGAGGCCGCGTCGTGCCAGCACTGTCTTGAGCAAGTCGCTATGCGGCAAGTCCTGGGGTAGCGTCTTGGCTTTGGGCAGCAGCACCAGCAGATGTTGGTTAATCAGGTTCTTGGGCAGCGTCAGAGAAAGAGTAAGTTGTGCTAGCATTTGTTCCTCAATAAACTTTATGTATTGTTTGGCATTATACAAACAGTCACCACCTATCCCCTGAATCTTTATGCGCCAGTATTTATATTTGATGAAGCATGTGCTCAATCACGGCACAAAAAAGAGCGACCGCACCGGCACTGGCACGGTAAGCATATTCGGCTATCAGATGCGCTTTAATCTGGCAGAAGGCTTTCCGCTGGTCACCACCAAAAAGTGTCACCTGAAATCCATCATCCATGAGTTGCTGTGGTTTTTGCAGGGCGATACCAATATCCGCTATCTCAAGGAAAATGGTGTAAAAATTTGGGATGAATGGGCAGACGAGGATGGCAACCTTGGCCCGGTGTATGGCAAACAGTGGCGTTCGTGGACAGCATCGGATGGTTTTACCATCGACCAGATTTCAGATGTTATAGAACAGATTAAATGCAATCCCGATTCACGCCGCCTGATCGTTTCCGCCTGGAACGTAGGGGAGCTGGATCAAATGGCGCTGGCGCCGTGCCATGTCCTGTTCCAGTTTTATGTGTCTGATGGCAAGCTCTCCTGCCAACTGTATCAGCGCAGCGCGGATATTTTTCTTGGGGTGCCGTTCAATATAGCATCTTACGCGTTGCTTACCTCGATGATGGCGCAAGTATGTGGTCTGAAACCAGGCGATTTTGTGCATACTTTCGGCGATGCACATCTGTATCTCAACCATCTGGAACAGGCTGAGCTGCAACTGTCGCGCGAGCCGCGATCGTTACCCGTCATGCACATCAATCCTAATGTGAAAAATATCTTCGATTTTAAATTTGAGGACTTTTCGCTGGATGGCTACGACCCACACCCGGCGATTAAAGCCGCAGTCGCTGTATGACGAGTGACGAAGGAGGGGGCAAGAGGAAGGGAAAGCTTGCGATCATTGTTGCAATGGCTCGTAACAGGACCATTGGAATCAACAACACGCTGCCATGGCGTATTCCGGCAGACCTCAAACGTTTTAAATCGCTCACCATGGGACATCATCTAATCATGGGGCGCAAGACTTTCGATTCCATCGGCAGGCCGCTGCCCGGCCGCACTACCGTGGTGATAACCCGAAATGATGCATTAAAAATTGAAGGCTGCTTCATGGCGCACTCGCTGGAAGAAGCGATAAAGGCATGTGCGGGGGATGAGGAAATTTTCATCATCGGCGGTGCTGAACTCTACGCATTGGCCATGCCGTTAGTGGACACGATCTACCTCACCGAAATCAGACAAGACGTAGCAGGCGATGCTCACTTTCCGGAATTTGATAAAAAATTATGGCAGGAATTGTCGCGCGAGCAATGTAGCCAGGAACCCCCTCAGGCCCTGGAATACCATTTCGTTACTTATGGCAGGAAATAATAGACGGTGGTATCTGAAACCAACAGTACGGCGAATGAGGACTACAGGTTATGACTACCATTCAATTTCTCGGGGCAACCGGAACGGTCACCGGATCGAAATACCTGATTGAGCATGGCTCGCGGCGCATCCTGGTTGATTGCGGGTTATTTCAGGGATACAAGCCGCTGCGGCTGAAAAACTGGGCGCCGTTTCCATGCGATCCATCCACTATCGAATGTGTAATTCTTACCCACGCGCATATCGATCACACCGGCTACTTGCCGTTGCTCGCCAAGAACGGCTTCTCCGGAATGGTTTATTGCTCGGAAGCGACTCGCGATCTTTGCGAGATAATGCTTCCGGACAGCGGACATTTGCAGGAGGAGGAAGCAAACTACGCAAACCATCGGGGGTTCTCCAAACACAAGCCGGCTCTGCCGCTTTATACGCGTGAAGATGCCGAACGCTGTTTAAGCCTGTTTCGTCCGATTGAATTCGAACGCGAAGTTCAACTCGGCAACGGACTCACACTGCGTCTGTTGCCATCCGGCCATATTCTGGGCTCTGCATTCGTTGCCCTGAATACGCCACGAACCTCGCTGTTGTTTTCCGGTGACCTCGGTCGACCGCACGACTTGGTGATGTCCGCTCCGTCCCGCATCGAAAAGGTGGACTACCTGGTGGTTGAATCGACCTATGGCAACCGTCGCCATGACGCGACTGACCCGCTGGTTGCGCTTGCCGAAACCATCAATAAGACAGCTAGCCGTGGGGGAGTGGTATTGATCCCGACTTTTGCGGTGGGGCGCGCCCAGACGCTGATGTACTGCATTCATTTGTTGAAGGCGCGCAAGGCCATTCCAGATTATCCAGTTTATCTGAATAGCCCGATGGCCAAGGATGCGACACGGATTTTCCATCAGCATCACGGCGAGCACCGCCTGACTCCGGCGCAATGCGATGCCTTATGTGGCGCGGCGCGGATCGTCAACAGTGTCGAAGAATCGCAGCAGCTTAACCGGTCGCATGGGCCAATGATCATTTTGGCCGCAAGCGGCATGGCGACTGGCGGTCGCGTTACCCATCACCTCAAAGCGTTCGCACCAGATCCACGCAACACCATTCTGTTTACCGGCTTTCAAGCCGGTGGGACACGCGGTGCCAGTCTGATGAAGGGAGCGGAGACAATCAAGATTCACGGCGAATATATCCCGGTACGAGCTGAAGTGCGGATGCTGGAAAATCTTTCCGCACATGCCGATGCCGACGAGATTATCGGCTGGCTCAAAGGATATACCCAGCCGCCGCGCCGCACGTTCATTACCCATGGCGAGCCTGAGGCGGCGGATGCGCTGCGCCAGCGTATCGAGGAAGAATTGCATTGGCAATGTGTGATACCTGAATATCTCGAACGCGTGACTCTGGAAGAGAGAGGGATCGACTGACTGAAATTCATACTTCGCGCGAGGTGATGCGATGAAGGGCACCTGACAATTCCAGTCGGCGTGGCCTAGCCGTTTGTATAGCTATAAAGGCCGGATTATCGCCTTAACTCGGGCAATCAACGATTTGATGCGTTGCTTGGCCAGTTGGTAAGCCGCCCATTGATCCAGGTAAGAGTGAATCAGGTTGCGGTAGTACATCACTTTGTTATAGAGCCCGGCAAACCAAAGAACCTGCATGAGTGCCGGTCGAGTCAGGTTGAAGATGCGGGAAAACAGCGCTACCCCAACCACTTTGGCTACCACAAAAATTGCAGCACCGAAGAACCAATGCCCAGATGCAATAATATGCAACCCGATTAGCTTGGCCGGAATTAATATTGAACTGGGTAGCAAAAAAGCGAATACAGCCCAGCGTGGTGGCAGTCCAGCGATATGACGTTCTATCGCATGGACCACGGGCAGCGCTCCAAGCCGAGCCATCAGCCGTGCCGTTTGATCCCAGATAAACTCTTCAATCAAGAAAAACATGGCAGCAAGCCAGATCAGCGGGGCGAGAATAAGACGTTTCAGTTTCATGGAGGAGGGGTTTTTATGGTGGCGATTTGTTGCCTATAGTAGCCTAGCCAAACTGAATTGTGGTTTAACAATTCAGTCGACTATCATCGCGCTCGCAATATTTTCACTCACATGCATGTTGTCCATGCGGTTGAAGACGCAGGCAACTCAGGGGAACCTGGGTGCAGTGAGATTTTACAATCGGCAACGGAAGCAGGCACACTTTGGCTACCTGTCATCTGCGGCCTTGGCGCAGCAATTTTATGCGTAACAACTATGGCGCATGACTATCCCGTTAAGTTGACTATGCCGTAGAATTGGGCGCGAAGCGTCTTTCATTTTTCTCAAGAAAGATTGTGATCAGTAGCGCCAAACTCAGGCATTGTTTTTGGATGAGCATATTTAAACAACATTGAATTAATTTATAAGGCAACAATGGAAAATTTTATTGAAGGAATAATATTTCGCAGCCGTTGGTTGCTTGCGCCCATGTATATCGGGCTGGTCGGCGGATTGATATTTTTGCTTGTGAAATTCGGGCAAGAATTTTTTCACATAATGATCAATATATTGCACACATCAGAGCAAGAAGTCGTTTTATCGATTCTGGCATTGGTGGACATTACACTGGTTGCGAACCTTCTGATAATGGTAATTTTTAGTGGCTATGAGAATTTCGTCTCCAAGATTGATGTTGGAGATCATGTTGATCGACCAGACTGGATGGGCAAAGTAAATTATTCCGGACTCAAACTAAAGCTTATTGGATCCATCGTCGCTATCTCGGCAATTGATTTGTTGAAGGCTTTTATGCATCAAGCGTCACCCGGCGTGGAGCATTTGGATAATACACAGATGGCGTGGATGGTAGGGATACATATAACGTTTATCGTTTCTGGTGTCCTGTTTGCACTGATGGACAAGATCGCTGAATCTGTAGCAAAGCATTAACGTTCTAAAAAAATCTGAGTTAGACAAAATTAAAAATAAATTGAAACTAAATCGAGTCTGAACATCCCGCCATGTACGGACAGCTCCCCATGCGGGACTTTGACCCGCTAGATTTAATGCTGTTACTGCGAACGGTCAGACTCGATTGATAAGGCCTCACCTTAAACTGCAATTCAACACTTATTTTTCATGCCGTTCCGAAAGCGCCTTCAATGTTCGCTTGTTAGCGTACATAGCTGTGTCGGCGTCAGATAGGATGCACTTGATGGACGAATGCCGCTCAGCATCGTATTCTATTTGGCCCACGCTATAGTGAATATCATAGCCACGATGCGCTTCATTGTTATGCACGTCCAGCATGTCATTGAAACGCTGTATGCATTCCGATGTTGTCGCATAATCTGAGTCTATCAGTAGCGCAACGAACTCATCACCGCCGAGGCGGCCAATTACATCGCATTCGCGAAAAGCTTTCTGCAATAGGCTGGCGAAGGTTACGAGTACGCTGTCTCCTTCCATGTGCCCATAGGTGTCGTTTATCTTTTTGAAGTCATTTAAATCAAAAAAAAGTAAAGATGCAGGTTTGTTCATACGATGACAAGCTTTCAATGCATGCTGTGCAAGTGCTTCAAAGCCTCGTCGATTAGCCAGCATGGTTAACTCATCATTGGTTGCCATCTGAACCGCTGCGATTTCTTGCTCAACCATATGGGCAAGATCTTGTAAAAGTTTGCACTCCTCCTCATCCAATATGCGTGGCTTGACATCAATTAGGCAAAGGGTGCCAAGCTTGCTTCCATTCTGAACTGCCAGAGGGCATCCTGCGTAAAAGCGAATACTTGGGTCGCCAGTGACAAGTGGATTGCTGTAAAAACGTTCGTCGATCAGGGTGTCGGGCACCATAAAAATGTCATCGCCCAAAATTGCATGTCCACAAAAGGAAATGTCTCGAGGCGTTTCACTGGCAGAAAGGCCCACACACGACTTAAACCACTGACGATTTGTGTCCACCAAGCTAACCAGGGCAATGGGCACGTTGAAGAGATGTTTGGCCAAGCGGGTCAAGCGATCAAAGCGCTCTTCCGGAGAAGTATCCAGAATATTGAACGACCGCAAGGTGTTGATCCGGGTGTCTTCATTGGCCGGTATGGCTGGGGCTATCATGTTGTAGTCCTTTGTTGAATTGACAGAGTTTAGACCCCTCTTGCTGATAACGGCAAATTCATCGTGAAATTTGGCTTTCCGAGCAAGAGTTTCTCTCTTCAAATAATTGAATAGATTAGAAAACAGGCTCTCAAAGGAGTGCAGGTGAGAGCCTGATTTCTATGCTGCCCAATTTCTCCCCATTTTTCTTACAAGCGAGAACTTATATCCTATGTTGGATGCCGCACAGAGTTTGCGATCAGGTAGGTGTACGCTGGTACTCGATTGACGTTTGATGCGGCGCGAATGACGAACTACTTACCGGCTGGGCGCGGAAATTAAATAATTATTAGGGGCAAGCCCCCAATTGCACGAAAGGAGAAATGAAATGGCCACTACAACAAAAAAACCATGGACGGTCATGGTGTACATGGCAGGGGACAACAGCCTGGATCCCGAAGGGGTGCAGGATCTGAAGGAAATGAAAAAGGTGGGTTCGACCGACAAGCTCAACATCGTTGCCCAGTTTGACCGCGCCGAGGGCCATGTCGCCAGGCGCTATTATCTGCGGAAAGGCGGCATCGTCACGGGAGACGCCGTCGCTTCCCTTGGCGCCATCAACACCGGTGACCCGAAGTGCCTCATTGATTTCATTCAATGGGGTATCAAAAAATATCCAGCCGACAACTATATGCTGGTTCTCTGGAACCACGGCCAGGGGTGGGATGACACGGACATTTACGCAAACGAACGTCATCGCGGCCTGCGCAGACTGGCCACCGGCCCTATCCGCCATGCGTTGTTTCGTCCGCCCGTGCGCAATATGCTCGAGAAGGCCGACAGCGACACCATAGCGCGCGCCATCCTGCTCGACGACAATGCCAAGGACTTTCTGGACAATCTGGAGATGAAGAAAGTGATGGCCGACACGGCCAAACTGTTGAAACGCAAACTCGACATTCTCGGCATGGACGCCTGCCTGATGAGCATGGCCGAGGTGGGTTACCAGATTCGCGACAGTGCTTCGTACATGTTGGCTTCGGAGCAAACCGAGCCGGGTGAAGGCTGGCCGTATCAAACCATCCTCGGAGCCTTGGCCAAGAACCCGGCAATGACGCCGCGTGATCTCAGCGCGCTCATTGTCTACAAGTATCTCGCTTCGTACACCAAAGACGACGGCGTTACCTACTCGGCCTGCGACTTATCCAAGGTGGTTGGACTTGCCACTGCGGTGGCCGCGCTGGCTGCTGCCCTGAAAGTGAGCTTGAAAGATAGCGCAGCGCGGCAGCGTATTCTGACGGTTCGCAACAAGGTGCAAAGCTACTACGTTCCGGACAATATCGATTTGGTCGACTTTTGTTCGCTGTTGGCCGGGGCGGGTGCAGATTCTGCCACCACGGTTGCTTGCCAGAATGTCATCAAGGCCGTGAAATCTGCCTTTGTGATGGCGCAAGGCTACAAAGGCGCGGACATGAAAAATTCCAACGGCGTGGCGATTTATTTTCCGCTGCAGTCAGTATCCCCCCTGTATGCCGGCCTGGACTTCAGCAAGAAGACCGGCTGGGACACGTTCCTGCAAGCCTATCTCAGCGCCATCCGCAGCAGATGAAAGTGGAATTATTGGAATCCGGGAGAACCTGTTCTCTAAGCTGCCTAATTTACCTGAATTGACCTCATCCAGCCGCGCGCGAAGATAACGACGGCTCAAGAACTTTCTATTACTAACCGTGCCACGTCAAGTCGCAGGCGACATCATTTACGCTCAACGATTGCTTAATCGAGTGCCATGCCCATCAGACCCGAAAATGCTTGGACTGGAAAACCTCTCATAAGGTATTATTTGGTCAACGCAGTACACGGGCTGATCCGGCACTGTACGCTGCAATGTGAACGTGAATAGAAGAGAGGAAGCATAGATGAAGATTGCAAAAAATGTTTTGGAACTGATAGGCAATACACCATTGGTGCAATTAAACCGCGTGTGCGAAGGCATAGATGCCACTATCCTGGCCAAGTTGGAATTCTTCAGTCCCGCGCTCAGCGTTAAGGATCGTATCGCCGCATCAATGATTGAAGCTGCTGAAAAAGAAGGCAAAATAAAACCAGACACAATTATCCTGGAGCCAACGTCTGGCAATACCGGCATTGGCCTTGCTATGGTTTGTGCAGCTCGCGGCTATAAGTGCACTTTCATTATGCCGGACAGCATGAGCCGCGAGCGCCGGCTGTTGATGAAGGCTTATGGCGCAGAACTTATTCTAACTCCAAGCTCGGAAGGTATGCCCGGGGCAATGAAGCTGGCGAAGGAAATGGCTTTAGCCGATCCGCGCTACCTCGTATTACAGCAATTCTCTAATCGCGCTAATCCTGCTATTCACCGTACCACCACCGCCGAAGAAATCATGCGCGACACCGACGGCTTGATAGATATTTTTGTCGCGGGTGTGGGAACTGGGGGCACTATCACTGGTGTAGGTGAAGCATTGAGAGAAATCTACTCGGGCGTGCAGATAATTGCCGTGGAACCCGATGCCTCACCGGTACTTTCCGGTGGCGAGCGTGGCCCGCACGCTATTCAAGGTATAGGGCCAGGTTTTGTGCCTGAAATCCTCAACAAAAATATATTCCACGAAGCAGTACGTGTGAAAGATGAAGATGCATTCAATATGGCGCGACGCCTGGCAAGGGAGGAAGGCCTGCTGGTCGGCATTTCCTCCGGTGCGGCAGTTTGGGCCGCCCTTGAAATTGCCAAGCGTCCGTTAAATGCTGGCAAGATGATCGTGGTGATGATCCCGTCATTTGGTGAGCGGTATTTGACTACTAAATTGTTTGCTGATCTGGATGTGGATTAACCAGCTGTTGTGCAGAATACAGCACACTGAAAAGCAGGTTGTCAATAATAAACCCAGATAGTTCATTAGATTCGATACAAGGTGATTTGCTGGCCTCCGTTCGCCCTGAGCCAGTCGAAGGGCACAGCGTTCCGGTGCATGTAGTTCGACAAGCTCACCACGAACGGCTTAATGGATTATTTTGGATAAACGCTATTTGTTAAAAACCATTTTGACGGCTGGTGCCGTTTGTGTATAATGCGCGACTCTGTAAAACCGCATTCAAGCGAGGTTGTTATGTACGCAGTAATCAAGACCGGTGGTAAGCAATATCGTGTTGTCGCAGGCGAAACCCTGAAAATTGAAACCGTTGCTGGTGAAGTCGGCAGCGCTATCGTGCTGGACAAGGTGCTCATGGTCGGCAGTGGCGATAAAGTATCTGTTGGCCAACCGCTATTGGCTGGCGCTACTGTCACGGCAACCATAATTTCAAATGGTCGTGGCGAGAAGATCAGAATCTTCAAGATGCGTCGACGTAAGCACTATCAAAAACATCAAGGTCATCGTCAAAACTTCACTGAGATCCGCATCGACGGCATTTCGGCGTAACATTGAAGGAGAAGAAACATGGCATCAAAAAAAGGTGGCGGCAGTACCAGTAACGGTCGCGATTCACACTCAAAACGCCTCGGCGTGAAATCTTATGGCGGCGAATTAATCAGCGCTGGCAGCATTATCGTACGTCAGCGTGGTACGCGATTCCACGCGGGCGACAACGTTGGCATGGGCAAGGATCACACCTTGTTTGCGAAGATTACTGGCAAGGTAGTGTTCGCCGTCAAAGGTGCACAAAGACGCAAGACTATCTTCGTGGTTCCAGCTTAAGTACTCCTAGCCAAGTACAATAAGCCCTATCGCGAGGTAGGGCTTTTTTATTTGGGATATCAGACATCATGAAATTCATCGACGAATCAAAAATTGAAGTCATCGCAGGCGATGGCGGCAACGGTGCGGCCAGCTTTCGGCGAGAAAAATATATCGACAAGGGCGGCCCTGATGGCGGGGATGGCGGTTGGGGCGGCAGCGTGTATGCGCTCGCAGACCGCAACATCAACACCCTGGTGGATTATCGTTTTGCGCGCCATCACCGCGCGCGCAATGGTGAAGCCGGGCGTGGCGCAGATTGCTATGGTAAGGGTGCGGAAGATGTTGTACTGCGCATGCCGGTCGGCACCGTCATCACTGATATTAATACCGGTGAATTGATTGCCGACCTGGATCATGATGGACAAAAAATGTTGCTCGCCCAGGGTGGCAAAGGCGGCTTAGGCAATCTGCACTTTAAATCCAGTACCAATCGCGCCCCGCGTCAATGCACCCCAGGCGTTGAAGGTGAACGGCGCGAACTGCAATTAGAGTTGAAAGTACTCGCCGACGTGGGTTTGCTGGGCATGCCCAATGCAGGCAAATCCACCTTCATTCGCGCGGTTTCCGCTGCCCGCCCCAAGGTGGCCGACTATCCCTTTACCACGCTACACCCGAACTTGGGCGTGGTGCGAGTATCGGCCGAAAAGAGCTTTGTTATCGCCGACATTCCCGGCCTGATTGAAGGCGCTGCCGAAGGTGCAGGGCTGGGACACCAGTTTTTACGCCATTTGATGCGTACCCGTTTGCTGTTGCACTTGGTCGACATTGCCCCGATGTACGAGGGAGTCGATCCGGTGCATGAAGCCAATTCAATTCTGAATGAACTCAAAAAATATGATGAAGCGCTGTATAACAAGCCGCGCTGGCTAGTACTTAACAAGCTTGATCTGTTACAAGATAAAGATGAAAAGATCGCCGCTTTTCTGAAAGAATTCCACGACTACACGCGTTATTTTGCTATCTCCGCGATTAATGGTGATGGCTGTAAAGAGCTGTGCTATGCCATCATGGAGCACGTGGAGCAGGTCGCCAGGCAGGAAGAGTTGGACAATGCCGAAAGTGCCAAAAAAACCGATACTCTAATACTTTAATGCATCATGAAAACCATTCTGGCCCAGTGCAAACGCATCGTCGTCAAAGTTGGAAGCAGCCTGGTCACCAACCAGGGTGAAGGGCTAGACATCCCCGCAATCCGAAACTGGGCGCAGCAAATTGCTACGCTACGTGAAGGTGGGCACAAAGTCGTATTAGTCTCCTCTGGCGCGATTGCCGAAGGCATGCAGCGACTAGGCTGGAAAAAACGTCCCAGTGCCGTGCATGAATTGCAGGCAGCTGCTGCAGTCGGTCAGATGGGCCTGATACAGGTGTATGAAAGCTGCTTTAGCGCGCACGGCCTGCATACAGCGCAAATATTGCTTACCCATGCCGACCTCGCCGATCGTGAACGCTATCTCAACGCCCGCTCTACACTTTGCACTCTGCTGACCCTTGGCGTTATTCCTGTCATCAATGAGAATGACACTGTGGTTACCGATGAAATCAAGTTTGGCGACAACGACACTTTAGGTGCATTGGTTGCCAACCTGATTGAAGCTGATGCGCTCATTATCCTCACTGACCAGATCGGCCTTTACACTGCCGATCCGCGCAAAGATCCGAATGCTACGTTAGTTAGTTTGGCACAAGCTGGCGATGAAAAGCTTGAAGCCATGGCGGGTGGTGCTGGAAGCCACATCGGGAGCGGTGGTATGCTCACCAAGGTACTCGCCGCAAAACGTGCTGCACGGAGCGGTGCGCACACTGTGATCGCGTCTGGCCATGAAATTGACGTGTTGCCACGCCTGATGCGTGGCGACAGCATCGGCACTCTGTTGGAAGCACAGACTTTACCTTTGAATGCTCGCAAACAATGGTTGGCGGATCATCTGCAAATCAGCGGCAAAGTGACGCTGGATACTGGCGCAGTCCATGCGCTGCGTAACGAAGGCAAAAGCTTGCTACCGGTTGGCATCACCAATGTGAGCGGGGAATTCGAGCGCGGCACAGTGGTCGCCATTTTGGATACGAATGGGCAAGATATCGCGCGTGGTCTGATCAACTACAATGCTACAGAAACGCGTCGCATCGCCGGTCATCCTAGTAACGAAATTGAATCCATCTTGGGTTATGTTGATGAGCCAGAGCTGATACATCGAGACAATTTGATTTTACTGTGAGTAACAAGCTAAATTTTTGATTCTTCATGCGCATATAACAGCGATTATTTGCAGTAAATCTCACAAAGTATTCGCTATATTACCTTCCCAGGATTCATTAAGTTATTCGGGTCAAATGTGTGCTTGATGCTACGCATCAATTCCAATTCCAGCGCACTTTTGTAATGATTTATCTCGTTACGTTTGAGTTGCCCCAACCCATGCTCAGCGCTGATACTGCCGTTTAGTCCATGAACAATATCGTACACGATACTGTTGATCTGTTGGCTTTGCGCGATGAAGGCCAGGTTTTGGGCTGAATCCAGCATTGAGACGTTGTAGTGAATGTTGCCATCGCCGATATGGCCGAAGGCAACGATGCGCAGACCATTGAACGCGGCATGCAGGGCGGCATTTGCCTGGGTGATGAATTCTGCCACGTGGCTGATCGGCACGGCGACGTCATGTTTGATACTGATGCCCTCGCGTTTCTGCGCTTCGCTAATATTTTTGCGCAAATTCCACCAGCTTACGGCGTTACTTTTCGAATCTACAGCGAACTCGAAGATGCCAGCACCGAACGCCTGCAGCGCATTGAGCAAAGGCGCATCCAGGGGCGCTTGCAGCACATCCGACAGTTCGATCAGTACGATCCATTCATAACGCGAAACAAATGGCTCAACCGTATCGGGGATATGCTCTAAAACGAGATCCAGGCAGGATCTCGAAATGATCTCGAAGGCACTTATTTTATCTCCGCAATTAGCACGCAAATGTGCGAGCAACTTTACCGCCACCGCCGGATCGCGCACTGCCACACACGCGGTCACAACTGATTGCGGGCGCGGAAACAGCTTCAGCACGGCGGCAGTAATAATGCCCAGCGTGCCCTCTGCGCCGATGAATAAATGTTTCAAATCATAGCCGGTGTTGTCCTTGCGCAAACTGCGTAATCCATTCCAGATGCGGCCATCGGGCAAGACCACTTCCAGTCCGAGCACGAGGTCGCGCATGTTGCCATAGCGTAGCACGCCGATGCCGCCGGCATTGGTGGAAATGTTGCCGCCGATTTCGCATTGCGCCGCTATGGCGGAGAGGCCGAGCGGGAACAAGCGATTAGCCTGCTCTGCCGCCTCTCGTGCCGCGGCCAGGGTGCAGCCTGCCTCCACGGTTAATGTATAGTTGGTAGCATCCAGCGCATGAATTTTGTTCATGCGCGACAGGTTAAGCACGATCTGTTGGCCTTGCGGCAACGGTACTGACCCCCCGCTTAAACTGGTGTTGCCGCCCTGAGGGACAATGGCGATGCGGTGCTCGGCACACAGTGCGACCACTGCAGCAACTTGTTGCGTATTGCCAGGCAGCACCACAGCCAACGCCTTGCCGCTGTATCGCCCGCGCCAGTCGGTACAATAGGGTGTTGCGGTTTCACCGCTCAGCACGTGGTCGGTACCGACTATGTTACGTAGTAAATTTATCAATTCTGGAAGCATATAAAATATTTCCTTGAAATTCCTTATTTAACAATTGAGCCAGATGATCTAGAAATCAATCGGGTCAATGTCCAGCGACCAGCGCACTTTTTGTGAGGGTAGCGCATCCAGCAAGGGTCGCCACTCGCGCAGGAATTGCTGCAAGGGTTTTCGCGCTTCGCTTTGCACCAGCAAGTGCGCTAAAAAATGGTTAGCGCGACGCGGCATGGCAGCAGGAATCACACCGTAAATCTCAACTGGCATGGCGAGTTCAACTGCAGCTTCGCGCGCTCGTTGCAGGAAAGTATACATGTGGGCCTCATGCTTGGCTTCAGCACGCAGCAACACCTGATACATGAATGGCGGGAAACCGGCGGATTGGCGTTCCGCCAGCAGGATTTTTGCCCACGTATCGTAATCATGTTCCCGCAACGCGCGGAACAATGGGTGATCAGGAAATGCGGTCTGGATTAGTACCTCGCCCAGCTTGTCGGCACGGCCAGCGCGCCCTGCTACCTGGACGAGTTGGGCAAACAACTTTTCCGATGCTCGAAAATCACTACTGTATAACGCGCTGTCCGGGTTCAGCACACCCACCAGCGTCAGGTTAGGGAAGTCATGTCCCTTTGCCAGCATTTGCGTGCCGACCAGAATGTCTACCGCGTCATCCTGAATCTGCTGACGCATGGCTTGCCATGCTCCTTTATTGCGCGTGCTGTCACGATCCACGCGCAGGATGCGCGCCTTGGGGAAATGTTCCTGCAAGGCACTCTCCACCCGTTGCGTGCCGATGCCAACTGGTTGCAGGTCGGTGTTGCCGCACGACGGACAGGCATGCGGCACACGCTCCTGATGGCCGCAATGGTGGCAGCGCAGGCGGCGATCTTTAAGATGCAGCACCAACTTGCCCGCGCAATTTGAACAGCCGGACAGCCAGCCGCAAGCGCCACACATCAACACGGGTGCATAACCGCGCCGATTAATGAATATCAGGCTCTGTTCGCCGCGCTGTAGCCGCTCGGCCAGGGCCTTGAGAAGCGGCTCGCTGAGACCATGCTGCATAATTATATTGCTGGTGTTAATGCAGCTTACCGTCGGCAACCGCGCCCGCGCCGCCGCGCGCTGGGTCAGGCGCAACATTTGGTAGCGTCCGCTCTGAGCGTTGTAATAGCTTTCCAGTGAAGGGGTCGCGGATCCTAATACAATCGGTACGCCACGCTGGCTGGCACGAAAGATTGCCACATCCCGCGCCGAGTAACGTAAGCCATCCTGTTGCTTGAACGAAGCGTCATGTTCCTCATCCACAATCAACAGCGCCAGTTGTGGCAGCGGCGTGAACACTGCCAGACGCGTACCCAGTATGATCCGCGCCCGGCCTGACTGCGCACGCAGCCAGTTCTGCATGCGTTCACCATCACTTAAGCCACTGTGCAGGCTGACCAGCTCAACATCCGGCAAGCGGCTGCGAAAATAATTTTCCAGCTGAGGCGTAAGATTGATTTCCGGCACCAGCAGTAACACTTGCCCTCCCTGCTGCAATATCCGGTTCATCAGATGCACATAAATCTCGGTTTTACCGCTGCCGGTGATGCCGTGCAGCAGGAAGCAGCCAAAGCATGATGCTTTAGTAATTGCGTCCACTGCTTGCTGCTGCTCCAAGGTTAACGTATGAGTATTGTTGAATGTAAATACGCTGGGAGCCGCAGGCACGGCACACGTCTCCACCCATCCCGCATGTGACAATGCTTTAAGGGCAGAGGCTGCGCTTGGTGATAGCGCGCACATTTGCGCGGCACTTAATGAATCCAGCTTCAAGGCTGCGAGTATGCGGTGCTGAACCACCTTGCGCTTCGATAGCAAGCTCAAGTCGAGCGCACGACCGCTAACGCTTAGGCTGTATTGCATCGTTTCCTTGAGCGTGACAAGCCGGCTGGCACGCAAACGTACCGGCAAGGCGGACAGCACAGTAACGCCAAGGGGATAGTGGTAATAGTCGCTGCAGAAGCGCAGCAAAACAAGCAGCTCATCGGATAGGGGTGGAACATCACCCAGCACCTGCAAAACGGGTTTGATACGTTCCGCAGAAAGGACAGAATCCATTCCATATTCCATCACGATGCCGGCCATTTTTTTGCGTCCAAATGAAACCAGTACGCGGGTTCCCGGGACGATCTTGATACTACTGTCTAACGAGTAGTCAAATAGTGTTGACAACGGCACATCCAGCGCGACGCGAACAATGGCCATTTAATAAAGTTTGCTCCATCAATTTCTATAATACTGAGCTAAGTTTACTGACTTAATTGAGTATTTTTTATTGTCCACATAAGCTGTGGATAACTATGTGGACAATTCCAATATAAGCAAGCTAACTACTAATGATATATACGGTTTTGTCCAGTCGCTCATTTCATGGGCATAATTTATTATTAATAAAAACAATAACTTAAGTTTAGAACGCTAATATTATAATAAAAATTATTCTCATGATGGATAACTATTTGATTTGTGTATAACCAATCATGATGTTAAAAAATTATTAGTGATATTTGCGGCTTAATTCATGGACTGCCTGCACCAATGCCGCAGCATTATCAGGGTTGGTGAATTGAGAAATGCCGTGTCCCAGATTAAATATATGACCGCTGCCATAGCCATAACTAGCCAGTACGCGTTCCGTCTCGGCACGGATAACTTCTGGCGTGGAAAACAGCACGGCTGGATCCAGGTTGCCTTGCAGCGCGACCTTATGGCCCACTTTTTGTCGCGCTATGCCAATATCCATGGTCCAGTCCAAACCTACCGCATCGCAGCCAATATCGGCGATGCTATCCAGCCATAAACCCCCACCCTTGGTAAATACAATCACTGGAATCTTCACGCCGTCATATTCGCGCTTCAGCCCTTGCACGATTTTCTGCAAGTAAGGCAGTGAAAATTCGTAGTAAGCAGCATGTGAAAGCACGCCACCCCAGGAATCAAAAATCATCACGGTCTGCGCACCCGCTTCAATCTGGGCATTGAGATACTGCGTTACCGCTTGCGCAGTGACTTCCAGAATGTGGTGCATCAGCTTGGGCTCTTTGTACATCAACGTTTTTACGCGTGCATAATCGTCGCTGCCGCCGCCTTCCACCATGTAACAAGATAACGTCCACGGGCTGCCAGAAAAACCGATTAACGGCACGCTACCATTCAGTGCCTTGCGAATTTGCGACACGGCATCGGTGACGTAACGCAGATCTTTATCGATGTCTGGCACCCGCAACGCTTTGATGGCAGCCTCGTCGCGCAAGGGCCGCTCAAACTTGGGCCCCTCTCCTTCGGAAAAGTACAATCCAAGACCCATCGCATCCGGTATGGTGAGAATGTCCGAAAACAGAATCGCAGCATCCAGAGGGAATCGCTCCAGAGGTTGCAATGTAACTTCCGTAGCCATGTCCGGGCTTTTGCATAATTCCAGAAAACTGCCGGCGCGCTTGCGCGTAGCACAGTATTCCGGCAGATATCGTCCAGCCTGGCGCATCATCCACACGGGGGTATAGTCAGTCGGTTGACGCAGCAAGGCACGCAGGAAGGTATCGTTTTTTAACTTGAAATTCATGTTGTTCTCTTTTAATTTATGTTGACTAAATTGGTGACGCAGATAAACGCAAAAAATGGGAAGATAATATCGTCTTCAAGCATCAATATCTTGAAGTGTAGGGATGCCTGCGTTATTTTGTTGCTGCATCATCTGCCCCGGAGTGGCGGCTATTAAGTGAGATCAGCGCAGCTTGCTGATGGCTACCCGTCATTCAGCGCCTGCTATGGACTGCTTAATTTAGAGCGGCAAACTGGAACTGCCCGTCAAATACTCATCCACTGCACGCGCCGCCTGGCGGCCTTCGCGTATTGCCCACACCACGAGTGACTGGCCGCGCCGCATATCGCCAGCAGCGAATACCTTGGCCACCGATGTCTGATAATAGCCCGCTCCTTCAGTGACAGCTTTGGCATTGCCGCGACCATCTTTTTCAACGCCAAACGCTTCCAGGATTTGTTGCGTCGGGCTGACGAAGCCCATCGCCAAAAGTACGAGGTCGGCCTGCATCTCAATTTCGCTGCCCGGCACTTCTTGCATTTTTCCGTCTCTCCATTCGACGCGCACGGCATGCAATTTTTCGATCTTGCCATTGTTGCCAGTTAATTCCTTGGTTGCCACAGCCCAATCACGCTGACAGCCTTCTTCATGAGAGCTGGACGAGCGTAGCTTCATTGGCCAGTATGGCCAGGTCAGCGGCTTATTCTCCTGCTCGGGCGGGCGCGGCATGACCTCAAACTGGGTCACCGAAGCTGCGCCTTGGCGGATGGACGTGCCTACACAGTCGGAACCCGTGTCGCCACCGCCGATCACCACCACGTGTTTGCCAGTCGCTTTGATCTGATCGGGCACCACGTCTCCCGCCACTATTTTGTTCTGCTGCGGCAGAAATTCCATGGCGAAATGCACACCCTGCAACTCGCGCCCGGGCACGGGCAAGTCGCGTGGCTGCTCAGCTCCACCGGCCAATACCACGGCGTCGAACTCATCCTTCAATTTCTGTGCCGACACCTGCACACCGATATTCTGCTTGACGCGGAATTCCACACCCTCGGCACGCATCTGTTCAATGCGACGGTCGATGTGGGATTTTTCAAGTTTGAAGTTGGGAATGCCATAACGCAAAAGGCCACCAATTCGATCATTTTTCTCGAACACCACCACGTCATGTCCGACGCGTGCCAATTGTTGGGCACACGCCAAACCGGCCGGGCCAGAGCCGACCACGGCAATCTTCTTGCCGGATTTGGTCTGTGCTGGTTGCGGCAGCACCCAACCTTCTTCCCAGCCTTTGTCGATGATGGCATGCTCGATTGACTTGATGCCTACCGCATCGTCATTGATGCCCAGTGTGCAGGCCGCCTCACACGGCGCAGGACAAATACGTCCGGTGAATTCCGGAAAGTTGTTGGTAGAGTGCAGCACGTCCAGCGCCTGCTTCCAGTTGTCGCGATAAACCAAATCATTCCAGTCCGGGATGATGTTATTAACCGGACAACCTGTAGTGCAAAATGGAATGCCACAGTCCATGCAGCGCGAACCCTGCATAGCAGTCTGCTGGTCGGTCAGACGTGGGATGAATTCCTTATAGTTTTTCAGGCGTTCTGCGACCGGCAAGCTGTGCTCGCTTAAGCGGCGGAATTCCATAAACCCGGTAATTTTACCCATTTATACAGCCTCCAATTGCTTGGTTTGTTCCGCCGCGACTTCCTGCAAAACGCGGCGGTATTCGGTCGGCATGACCTTGACGAATTTCGGCAAGTAGCGCGCCCAATTATTTAGAATATCCTGAGCGCGGACACTGCCGGTGTAGCTCAGGTGCGCACCCACCATGTCGCGCAAAACCTGTTCATCAGCCTTGCCGAGGTGGTTGAAATGCACCCGGCCATGCGTCTCGACTTCGCCCAGTTCGCTCGCAGCAGCCTCATCGGGTACCGGTTCCAGTTGCACCATCGCCAGATTGCAACGATGTTCGAAACCGCCATCCTCATCCAGAACATAAGCAATACCGCCGGACATGCCAGCAGCAAAATTGCGTCCGGTCTGACCCAGCACAGCCACTATGCCGCCGGTCATATATTCGCAACCGTGGTCGCCCAAGCCTTCCACTACCGCAATAGCGCCGGAATTGCGCACCGCGAAACGCTCACCAGCCACCCCTCGGAAATAGCATTCACCACTGGTCGCACCGTACAACACGGTATTGCCAACGATAATATTTTCCTCGGCCACGATGTTGCATTCCTTGGGTGGCAGCACCACGATACGCCCGCCACACAACCCTTTGCCGACATAGTCATTGCCCTCGCCAGACAACTCCAAGGTAATGCCATGCGCGAGAAAAGCGCCGAAGCTTTGTCCTGCCGTGCCTTGTAGTTTCACCGTAATGGTATCGTTCGGCAATCCCGTTTGACCATAGCGCTTTGCCACTTCATGCGACAGCATTGCGCCGACGGTGCGGTTAACATTGCGAATGCGGCCTTCAATTATTACCGGCAGCTTGTTTTCCAACGCAGGCATGGCTTCGGCAATGAGCCGATGATCCAGCGCCTGAGTCAGCCCATGATCCTGTTCCTCGGCATGACGGCGTGCCACGCTGACGGGTACGTCAGGCTGATGGAAGATTTTGGAGAAGTCCAAACCCTTGGCTTTCCAATGTGCAATGACATGCTTTGTATTAAGCAAATCGCTACGACCGATCAGATCATCGAACTTGCGAATACCGATCTGCGCCATGTGTTCGCGTACCTCTTCGGCCACAAAAAAGAAATAATTCACCACGTGTTCAGGCTGACCGGTGAATTTCTTGCGTAGCTCGGGATCTTGCGTAGCCACGCCCACCGGGCAGGTGTTGAGATGGCACTTGCGCATCATGATGCAGCCCTCGACTACCAGTGGCGCTGTGGCAAAACCGAACTCATCCGCGCCGAGTAACGCACCGATTAACACATCGCGCCCGGTCTTCAACTGGCCGTCCACCTGCAAAACAATACGCCCACGCAACTGGTTCAACACCAGCGTTTGCTGAGCTTCCGCCAGCCCGAGTTCCCACGGGGTGCCGGCATGCTTAATGGAAGACAAGGGCGAGGCACCCGTGCCACCGTCATGGCCAGATACAGTTATATGATCCGCCTTGGCCTTGGCCACACCGGCCGCCACCGTGCCAACGCCCACTTCAGATACCAGCTTGACCGAAATGGAGGCGCGCGGATTAGCGTTCTTCAGGTCATGAATAAGCTGTGCCAGGTCTTCGATGGAATAAATATCGTGATGCGGTGGCGGTGAAATCAACCCCACACCAGGAATGGCGAAACGCAGTTTAGCGATGTACTCAGACACCTTGTGGCCGGGCAATTGACCGCCTTCACCAGGCTTCGCGCCCTGCGCCATCTTGATTTGAATTTGATCGGCGCTAGCCAAGTATTCCGCAGTCACACCAAAGCGACCGGAAGCCACTTGTTTTATTTTGGAGCGCAATGAATCACCCGGCAACAAAGTAAGATCGGCTTCAATGCGTCCCTTGCCTATAATTTCAGATAATTTTTCACCGCCTTTAATTGGCTTGAAACGCATCGGGTCTTCGCCACCTTCGCCCGTGTTGGATTTCCCCCCGATACGGTTCATTGCAATGGCCAAAGCGGTGTGCGCCTCTGTGGAAATAGATCCAAGCGACATCGCTCCAGTAGCAAAACGTTTAACGATTTCTTTCGCCGACTCGACCTCTGCCAGCGGCACTGGCGCGCCGGCCGGCTTGATTTCGAACAAGCCGCGCAACGTCTTCATGTGTTGAGTTTGGTCGTTAATCAGCTTTGCATATTCTTTGTACGTCTGCCCGTTATTGGAACGGGTTGCATGTTGCAACTTGGCGATGACATCCGGCGTCCAC
This sequence comes from Candidatus Nitrotoga sp. CP45, assembly GCA_945874105.1. Lineage (GTDB taxonomy): Bacteria > Pseudomonadota > Gammaproteobacteria > Burkholderiales > Gallionellaceae > Nitrotoga. Next base: position 57,773 of record CAMCFJ010000008.1, read on the forward strand.
ATATGCTCTTCACCACGCACACGATAGGCATATTCACCCCCCGCTTCCAGCGCATTGGACAGCACCGGATCGTTGCCGAAAGCGGCTTGATGAATACGCACCGCTTCCTCGGCTACCTCATGCAGGCCAATGCCTTCGATCTGGGTCGCCGTGCCGGTGAAATATTGCGACACAAAATCAGCGTTCAGGCCGATTGCCTCGAAAATCTGCCCGCCGCAATAAGAGTGATAAGTCGAGATGCCCATTTTGGACATGACCTTGAGCAGACCCTTGTTCACCGCCTTAATGAAACGCTTATTCGCATCCTTACTCGATACGCCAGCAGGTAAATAATCGCTCATGGCAGAAATAGTTTCATACGCCAGCCATGGGCATACCGCCTCGGCGCCATAACCGGCAAGCAGAGCGAAGTGATGAGTTTCACGCACGGAACCGGAATCCACCACCAGTCCGGTGCTGGTGCGCAGCCCTTCCCGTACCAGATGATGGTGTACTCCCGCACAAGCCAGCAAAGCCGGAATCGCCACGCGTTTGCTTGAAACCGCACGGTCGGACAAAATCAGTACGTTGCAGCCATCCGCCACTGCCTGGTCGGCTGCGGCACTCAGCGCCTTGATCGCGCCCTCGCAACCCGCCGCGCCCTGTGCCGCAGGATAAGTGATATCCAACACCAGCGCCTTGTAACGTCCTTGAGTTAATGTGCTGATGTCGCGCAGCTTGGCCAAATCTTCATTGGATAGCACAGGCTGATGCACCTCGAGGCGCAGCGGCGGGTCGGTCTCGTCGATGCCGAGCAGATTGGGCTTTGGTCCAATAAACGAGGTAAGCGACATGACGATCTCTTCACGGATCGGATCGATAGGCGGGTTAGTCACCTGAGCAAAAAGCTGCTTGAAATAGTTGTACAGCACCTTGTTTTTATCCGACAGCACAGGCAAGGCGGCATCATTGCCCATAGAACCGGTTGCCTCTTCCCCTGCGGCAGCCATGGGCGCAAGAATGAATTTGATGTCTTCCTGCGAATAGCCAAATGCCTGCTGAGCATCCAGCAAGCTGGTGTCAGACAATCTTTCCCTGGGTGTTTTCTTTACGTCTACACCTGGCAAATCGCCGAGGAAATAGCGTGATTTTTCAATCCACTCGCGGTACGGTTTTGCGGTGGCGAGCTGCTGCTTCAATTCGGCATCATCTATAATTCGGCCTGCTTCCAAGTCAATGAGAAACATCTTGCCCGGCTGTAGTCGCCATTTTTTCACAATCTTGGATTGCGGAATATCCAGCACGCCCATTTCAGATGCCATCAGCACCAAGTCATCATCTGTAATCAGATAACGCGCCGGGCGCAGGCCGTTGCGATCCAGCGTTGCGCCGATCATGCGACCATCCGTGAAAGCCACGGCAGCAGGGCCATCCCACGGCTCCATCAACGCAGCATGGTATTCATAAAAAGCGCGGCGTTCTTCATCCATCAATGGATTGCCTGCCCAAGCTTCAGGAATCAGCAGCATCATCGCGTGCGGCAGCGAATAACCGCCTGCCACCAGCAGTTCCAGTGCATTATCAAAACAGGCGGAATCGGATTGGCCTTCCACAATTAACGGCCATAACTTTTCCAGGTCTGCGCCCAGCAGCTTGGATGACATCGCTGCATGCCGCGCTGTCATCCAGTTCACGTTACCGCGCAAGGTGTTGATCTCGCCGTTGTGCGCAATCATACGGAATGGATGCGCCAGATCCCAGGAGGGGAAAGTATTGGTGGAAAAACGTTGATGTACCAGCGCCAATGCGCTGATCATGCTTTCATCTTGCAGATCGAGATAGTATTTGCCAACCTGATCGGCCAACAACATACCCTTGTATACAATAGTGCGCGCAGAAAACGATGGTATGTAGAAACCCCGCCCCTGTTCATTGGGCAAGCTGCGCACGGTGTGTTCTGCGGTCTTGCGAATGACAAACAACTTACGCTCGAAGCTATCAGTGTCTGGGCAATTCGTACCGCACCCAATAAATACCTGGCGCACCACTGGCTCAACCGCCTTAACGCTCTCGCCCAAGCTGCCGTTGTCCACCGGCACATCACGCCAGCCCAATAAAATTTGTCCTTCCGCAGCAATCCTGTCGGCAATCACCTGCTCGCAGGCGGCGCGTGCCGCTGCATCGCGCGGCAGGAACAACATACCAACCCCATATTTGCCAGCCGTCGGCAGCGACATACCCTGTGCAGCACACGAATTGCGCAAAAATGCATCCGGAATCTGGATAAGAATGCCTGCGCCATCACCCGCCAAAGGGTCAGCGCCCACCGCGCCGCGATGAGTAAGATTTGTCAGTATCTGCAGACCTTGACGTATCATGTCATGGCTCTGCTTACCTTTGATATGTGCCACAAAGCCCACTCCGCACGCATCGTGCTCATGGCGCGGGTCATACAAACCCTGCTGGACCGGCAACGAAGAATGACTCACACGTTGTTCCTCATTAAAAATCACTAACCCCAAAAAAAGTGGCGACACACATCGCCACAGCGCTATTTATACAATCTATGCCCACAAAAAATACAAGGCGAAAGGGCGGAAATATTACCTTGTCTCGGGTCGAACAGCAACCTAGAACCTGTCCCGATATGAAATTCAGGCTAAACAGCGGTGTATCTCCACCAAGGAGAAGGCTTAAAGATAAGGCGTAGCGAATTTGTTTGCATAACTTGAATTTGGGCAAGTACTGAATTTTCAGAAGCTCCCGCCAGTTGATGATAAAATTGCACTGATGTTTGCAGTGGGGTTTTGTATTGAAATTACTGCTCAATTTTTAAAGATACTTAAATAATATGCCAGGAAATCTCTTTGTCGTCAGTGCACCATCGGGTGCAGGAAAAACCAGCCTGGTTCGCGCGCTGCTGGCTAGCAATCAGCAGGTTGATATATCTGTTTCCTACACCACACGAGCGCCACGCCCAAGTGAGACCGAGGGGGAAGATTATCATTTTGTGAGCCGTGAAACTTTTTTGAATATGGCAAACCATAGTGATTTTTTAGAAAGCGCCGAGGTATATGGCAATCTCTATGGCACTTCACAATCCTGGATTGAAGCTGAAATTTTGAGCGGACGCGACATACTATTGGAAATTGATTGGCAGGGCGCGGCGCAAGTACGACGCGCATTTTCGGATTGCATCAGCATCTTCATCCTGCCGCCCTCTTTGCAAGCACTGGAGGATCGCCTGCATGCGCGCGGACAAGATGATGTTAACGTGATCGCACAGCGTCTGCGCGCCGCGAAGGAGGACATCGCTCATGTCGTGGAGTTCGACTATGTTATCATTAACGACACGCTGGACGTTGCTTTTCAACAGCTCAATGCCATTGTCGTTGCCGCTGGACTTCGCCGCGACAGACAGCTCTCACGCCAGCAAACTTTAATCAATCAACTGCAATAAGGAGAACCACACCATGGCCCGCGTAACGATAGACGACTGTTTGGTTAACATCCCCAACCGATTTGAGCTCACTTTGGCTGCCGCCTACCGCGCACGCCAGTTGGCTAATGGTGCCAGCTATCTAGTGGCAGAATGCAAAGATAAGCCCACAGTAATTGCCCTGCGCGAAATCAGCGAAGGCAAGGTAGGACTGGAAATGCTTGCTCGCGGACTAGCCTAGAAATCTCAGTTTCCAGCCGTTCGCGCTGGTAATTTTAACTGCAACAATTTCAGCTGCAAATGATAAGCGACCTGAACAAAAAATTGGCCAACTGGGTCGCGCAAAGCTGATTTAATCGCTCCAAAAAACTGCCAGTGTAAAGCATAGCTACTTCGCCCTTAATCATCTGGCCACAGCATTTGATCGAGCCGCACAGCGGAGCGACACAAGCTTTCCTCCTTACCCACCAACACCGATGCTTTATAGCACCCATCTTCCCTATGCTGCCAATGCTGCCGCTTACTTCGCGGCCATCGCGGATTTGCCTTGGGCGGTCTGGCTGGACAGCGGTGGGCGAGGGCGTTATGACATTCTATGTGCACAACCGGTCGTAACGTTGGTCACATATGGCATAGTCACCGAAATCACAAATGCAGCCGGTGTACATCGTTTAACCGCAGATCCATTTGACCTCTTGCGCCAGCAATTGGGTGCACCCATCGCAGCAATACCGGATATACCCTTTATGGGCGGCGCATTAGGCTATTGGAGTTACGATCTGGCGCGTCGCCTGTTTACGTTGCCTACACAGGCACAGGATACTGAACATCTGCCGGACATGATGGTTGGTATCTACGACTGGGCGATAGTGCTGGATCATCAGGAAAAGACGACCCGTCTGGTTTCACGGCAACGCGAACAAGCAACGGTGCAAGTGTTGCCGCAAATTCTTGCGCGATTGCAGCAACACAGTAATGCGCCTCAGGAAAAATTTAAAGTACATGGCCGCATACAGTCGAATTTTAGCCGCGTGGGGTATCAATCCGCATTTGATGCCATACAGCGCTACTTGCACGCGGGCGATTGTTATCAAGTCAATTTGGCGCAACGCTATGCAGCACGCGCTTCCGGTGATTCGCTAGCTGCCTATCTCGAATTGCGCCGCTTGAGCCCGGCACCTTATTCCGCTTTTCTCAATTTCCCGCACGCGCAAATTTTATGCACCTCGCCGGAACGATTTCTGCAAGTACAACAGGGACGCGTCGAAACCAATCCGATCAAGGGCACTCGCCCGCGTCACGACAATCCGTGCGAGGATTCGAAGATAGCGCAAGAGTTGGGCCAGAGCGACAAGGACCGCGCAGAGAATCTAATGATTGTTGATTTGCTACGTAACGACCTGGGCAAGAGTTGTATATCTGGTTCAGTGCAAGTACCCAAGCTGTTCGAACTGGAGAGTTTTGCCCAAGTACACCATTTGGTAAGTACCGTCACCGGTCAGCTTGCGCCGGGGCGCGACGCGATGGCGCTGTTACGCGATTGTTTCCCCGGTGGCTCTGTCACTGGCGCACCTAAACAACGCGTCATGCAAATCATCGAACAATTGGAGCCGCATCGACGCGGGGTATATTGCGGTGCGATTGGTTATGTCGGCTTCGATGGCAATATGGATAGCAACATCGCTATCCGTACTTTGGTATATGCCGATGGCGAAATCCGCTTTTGGGCGGGCGGCGGCATCGTGGCGGATTCAAACGCAGATGCAGAATATCAAGAGACATTAGACAAAGCGGTAGCAATGCTGAAAGTCTTGCAACAGTTTGGCGGCGAATATGAGTGAGACGCGTAACGCTCAGCTAACACGATGAAAGCAGCGAGCTGCACCTGTTGGATTTATTCATCGGGAAAGTTTCGGGTAGAATGCGCGCTTCAAATTCAAACTTATTAAAGGCGTCGCCATGTACAAAATTGCACCTAGCATTCTCTCCGCCAATTTCGCCAAGCTCGGTGAAGAAGTCATCAATGTCATCGCCTCCGGCGCGGACATAATCCACTTCGACGTGATGGACAACCATTACGTACCCAACCTGACCATTGGTCCGCTGGTGTGTTCTGCCATTCGTCCGATTACCCAGGCAGTAATCGACGTACACCTGATGGTCAAGCCAGTGGACCGTATCATCCCGGATTTCGCCAAAGCCGGCGCCAACATCATCTCTTTTCACCCGGAAGCGTCCGAGCACATTGACCGCACTATTAGCCTGATCAAGGAAAACGGCTGCAAGGCCGGGCTGGTATTCAATCCCGGCACACCATTGAGCTATCTCGACCATGTCATGGACAAAATCGATCTGATCCTGATTATGTCAGTGAACCCTGGTTTCGGTGGCCAGAAATTCATCCCCGATGCGCTGAACAAGCTACGCACTGCGCGCCAAAAGATTAATGATAGCGGGCGCGACATCATGCTGGAAATCGACGGCGGCGTGAACACCAGCAACATAGCGGAAATTGCTGCTGCTGGTTGCGATACCTTCGTGGCTGGCTCCGCTGTGTATGGCGCAGGCAAGGATACTGATCCGCACCGCTATGATTCCATCATCGCCGCTCTGCGCGCCGAACTGGCCAAAGTAAGCAAGTAATGCCGCAAGCGCGTTTCCCGCTAAGCATCTCCGCCATCCTAATAGATCTGGATGGCACATTACTTCACACTGCACCTGAACTGGTGGCCTCCGCCAATCGCATGTTGCGTGACCTGGGTCGTCCTGCTGTGCCGCAAGATTTGCTGACCAGCTACATTGGCAACGGTGTCAGTTGGCTGGTGAAACGTGCGCTGACCGGCGACATGCATGCCGAGCCGGATGCAAGTCTATATGAACAGGCGCTGCCGATTTTCGAGCAGCACTACAATGAGTTGCTGTTGCAGAGCAAACCATTTGAGGGGGTGATTGCCGGGCTGGACGCCATGAAAGCGGCGGGTTTTCGCCTGGGCTGCATTACCAACAAGGTAAAACGCTACACTGAGCCCCTGCTTGAGGGTTTAGGACTTGCACATTATTTCGAGATCGTGCTGTCCGGCGACAGCCTGCCGGAAAAAAAGCCACATCCGCTGCCGCTACAGCATGCAGCGAAGTTTTTCGGCGTTCCGGTGGAGCAAGTGCTGCTGATTGGCGATTCACTCAATGACGCGGTTGCGGCGCGCGCCGCTGGCTGTCCAATAGTCTGCGTGCCCTACGGTTACAACCACGGCGAGCCAGTGGATAGACTTGATCTGGATGCTGTGATTGACACGCTGCCAGATGTGATAAAGCTGATTCAAAAAGCATGACCTGATGACACACGAAAATTTCAAAATCCGGAGAGAAACTGGCGCATGGCGATGGTGATCACCACCCCGTTCGGCGTGGCCGCCCCGTTTTAGTGCTGCCGTCTTCCCATTTTTTGAGTTAGGAGCAATTCGTGTTGAACCCCATTTCTGAACAATCTTTCGATCAGCTTGCCGAGCAAGGATATAACCGCATCCCGCTGGTGGTAGAGACCTTTGCTGATCTGGACACGCCACTGTCGTTGTATCTCAAGCTCGCCAATAAACCTTATTCCTATTTGCTGGAATCAGTACAGGGTGGTGAACGCTTTGGCCGGTATTCCTTCATTGGCCTGCCCGCCGATACACGCATTACGGTGCGAGGTAAGCACATTACGCTCATCACTCCGACTAGCGAAACCGTCCAAAATGCAGACAATCCTCTGGACTTCATCAAGGACTACCAGTCGCATTTCAAAGTCGCACCACTGCCCGGCCTGCCGCGCTTTACGGGCGGGTTGGCTGGTTATTTCGGCTATGACACCGTACGCTATATCGAGCCGCGTCTGGCCAAAACGCAAAAGCAGGACGTGCTTGGCACGCCGGATATACTGCTAATGCTCACCGAGCAGCTGGTGGTAGTGGACAATCTATCCGGCAAGCTCATCTTCATCATATATGCCAATCCGCAACTGCCGAATGCTTATGCTCTGGCACGGCAGCGCCTGCAAGAGCTGACACAGTTGCTGCGCCAACCAGTGGAAATACCGCGTGCCCCGCAATTCCCCCCGCAGCAGGCCGTATCCGAGTTCGGTGAGGAAGCCTATAAACAGGCCGTAGAAAAGGCCAAGCGCTACATTTTCGATGGCGACATCATGCAGGTTGTGCCTTCGCAGCGCATGAGCCAGCCATTCCCTGCGTCACCGCTCAACCTTTACCGGGTGCTACGTTCCATCAACCCCTCACCCTACATGTTCTATTACGACATGGGGGACCATCATGTGGTCGGCGCTTCGCCGGAAATTCTGGTGCGACTGGAAGGTGACAACGTGACCGTGCGCCCCATCGCCGGTACCCGTCCGCGCGGTATGACACCGCAACAGGATGCCACGCTTGCGAAAGAACTTCTGACTGACCCCAAGGAGCTGGCGGAACATCTGATGCTCATAGATCTCGGGCGTAATGATGTTGGCCGCGTCGCGCAGCAGGGCACGGTGAAGCTCACCGAGAAAATGGTAATTGAGCGCTATTCGCACGTGATGCACATCGTGTCCAATGTCGAAGGCACGCTCAAACCGGGGCTGGATGCAATTGCGGTTTTGAAAGCCACCTTCCCGGCTGGCACGGTGAGCGGCGCACCCAAAGTACGCGCGATGGAAATCATCGACGAACTGGAGCCTACCAAGCGTGGCATCTATGCCGGCGCAGTAGGCTATCTTGGCTTTAACGGCGACATGGATCTTGCCATCGCCATCCGCACGGCAGTGATCAAAGCAGGCACTCTCTATGTCCAATCCGGGGGTGGCTTGGTAGCCGACTCGGTACCGGCTAGCGAATGGACAGAAACCCAGAATAAAGCACGCGCAGTGCTACGTGCCGCCGAGATGGTATTGGCTGGGCTGGATAATGCTGACGAAACAGGAATTGGACTTGTGCTGCCAGACGCCTAAATTGTGATATCCGTCACCACCGGCACATGATCTGATGGACGCTCCAATTTTCGTAGCGTACGGTCTATTGAACAGGCAGTGCAATTCGGTACTAGCGCCTCACTCACCAAAATGTGGTCTATGCGCATTCCCATATTGCGGCGGAAGGCCATCATGCGGTAATCCCACCAGGTATAGGATTTCTCCGGCTGCTCGAACAGGCGGAAACTATCGCGCAGTCCAAGTTGTTCGAGCGCTCTGTACGCCGCGCGCTCAGGCTCGCTCACCAGCACATTGCCTACCCATGCCTGCGGATCATGCACATCACGGTCTTCGGGTGCGATGTTGTAATCGCCAAGCAGCACAAGTTTGGGGTAGCGAACCAACTCGTCCTTTAACCACTGTTGCAAAGCAGCCAGCCACGCCAATTTGTATTGATATTTGTCTGAATCCACGCTCTGACCGTTCGGTACATAAATGCATATCACACGCACGCCGTTGAGCGTGGCAGCAATTACACGCTTCTGCTCATCCGGAAAATTCGGCATGCCGACCATGACGTCTTCAGGCACAGTCTTGCTGATAATGGCAACACCGTTATAGGTCTTCTGCCCGCTGAACACAGCTTGATAGCCAGCTTGTTGTAGCTCTGCCAGAGGAAATTTACTATCCTCTTGCTTGGTTTCCTGCAAACACAGAACATCCGGCTGTTTAGCCGCCAGCCAGTCCAACGTATGAGGCAGACGCACCTTAAGCGAATTCACATTCCAGGTCGCAATTTTCATACGCATGTTGTATGGGATTTTATGTGGGGTATTGTCAAGTGTATTGGCTCCTGCTTGGATCGGACATCCTTATCGATCCAAGTGATCTCTTTCTTGTACATGAGCCTGACACGGGGGCTTGGCAGCTGAGTAACCTGCGGTCTCCTACATCGCTTTACTTGGTTTGTTGCTCCACATTCTGCTTTAAATCCTCAGCGTTGTTTATCCCGATCTGCTCTACTTTTTTTGCTTTTTCAAGCGCTGTATGTTGCTGCTGGAACAATTGGGCGGGCTCGGTTTTGGGTAGGGGTGGTTTTGAAGGTTTTTCGCCGCAGGCGGTGATAGTCAGGGTTGCGGCGCCCAAAATACAGGCCAGTGTCAGGCTACCGATTTTCTTGAATGTGTTTACGATTGATCCCATGACACCTCCGATTTTGCTAATGTTGAGCTTCAGTTTTCTCATGCTTGGTTGCTGATGGGTTAGCAGGTGGTTGCGGTTGGGATGGAGCTTGAGGATAACCTGCCGTATCCAGTCCACCGCCCCACTGCTCAGCCTGAAAACCCTTGAACCAGGTTTGTCCGACCGCGAGTGTCGGTACGCCCGCACTACCAGATAATTTTTTGAAATCCTCGAGCTCTTCTTTGGTACGCACATTTTTTTCGGTAAATGGAATGCCGCGCTTGGTAAGGAATTCGCGTGCTTGTTTGCAAGAATCGCCACAGTTCTCGGCTACATACAGGGTGACGGGAAAACTTTGTTTGGCACGACGTGTTAAGTATGGTAAATCATTCACACCAGCTGCTTGGACAGCGCCAAATTTCATTTTATCCACTTTCGCCGCATCCTCCGCTGGGGTGTCGCCGTAATAGAACTTGCCGGATTTATCCACCCAACGGTACATCCCATCTGCCTGTGCACTGCCACACACTAACGCTATCAATCCTGCCCATACGAAACGTCTTCTCATATTGCCTCCTGAAAATTGAACATAAACTTAACTTGCCGCGATCAAACCGCTGTGGCGCAATAGCGCATCAATTGTCGGCTCACGACCTCGAAATGCCACAAAGGATTGCATCGCATCGCGGCTGCCCCCCACCGCCAGTATCTCTTCGCGGAAGCGCAGGCCTGCCGTCAAGTTGAGTACGCCACTTTCCTCAAACACACTATATGCATCAGCGGACAATACTTCCGCCCATTTGTAGCTGTAATAGCCAGCCGCATAACCACCGGCAAAAATGTGCGAAAAACTATTAGGGAACCGGTTGAATGCGGGCGGGATAAGTACCGCCACTGTGCTACGCACTTCGTCCAGTAATTGCTGGATGGTTTGCATACCTTGTGGGTCGAAGTCGCTATGCAGTCGCATGTCGAATAAAGAAAATTCTATCTGGCGCAAGGTTTGCAAACCATTCTGGAAATTTTTCGCCGCCTGCATTTTGTCGAATAATGCGTGCGGTAATTTTTGTCCGGTATCGATATGCCTGGTCAAGTCTTGCAGTACATTCCACTCCCAGCAGAAGTTTTCCATAAACTGGCTGGGCAATTCCACTGCGTCCCATTCCACACCGTTGATGCCGGACACACCGAGGTCTTCTACCTGAGTTAGCAAATGGTGCAGGCCATGGCCGAATTCATGGAACAGGGTAATGACTTCATCGTGTGTGAAGAGCGCGCGTCTGTCTCCCACCGGTTCAGCAAAATTGCAATTGAGGTAGGCGACGGGTGTTTGGATGCCAGCTGCAATGCGGCGCCGCGTGATGGCATCATCCATCCACGCGCCGCCGCGTTTGCTGCTGCGTGCATACAAATCGAGATAAAACTGACCCACTAAACTGCCATCACTGTCCAGAACATCGTAAAAACTTACTGTTAAATGCCACAGCGACGCTGGCGCAGAGCGGACGGTTAGGCCATATAACGTTTTCACCAACTTGAACATGCCATCCAGCACTCTATCTTCCGGGAAATATTGCTTCACGTCCTGCTCGGAAAAAGCATAGCGCTGTTGGCGTAGATGCTCGCTGGCGTAGCTGACATCCCATGCCTGCAAATCGGTTATGTTGAGGTGCGCGCGGGCAAATTCACGCAACTCTGTCAGGTCTCGTTCGGCGAATGGTCGTGCGCGTTGCGCCAATTCACTCAGGAATTTTTGCACTTGTTGCGGCGTGCTCGCCATCTTGGTTGCCAGCGACAACTCTGCAAAATTGGAAAATCCCAGCAGATGCGCCTCTTCGCCGCGCAGTTTTAGAATCTGCTTCATCAGCGGTGTGTTATCCCATTCCGACTTGGCTTGATCTTCTGCTGAAGCGTTCGGCGAAAGCTCGCTGGCGCGGGTGCTGCTTGCAGTGTACATACGCTTACGCAGCGCACGGTTATCTGCATATTGCATGAGCGGGCCGTAGGAAGGGGCTTTCAGGGTAAACAACCAACCCGTTTTGCCTTCTTCTTGCGCCGCTTCGGCAGCTACTTGACGCTCGTCTGCTGGAATGCCGGACAACTCTGCCTCGTCTTCAATCAGCCATGTGTAAGCGTTAGTGGCATCCAGAATATTATCGGAAAAACGCGAGCACAACGTGGAAAGCTCCTCTTGAATAGCGAGAAAACGTGCCTTTTGTGCTTCCGGCAATTCAGCCCCGCCTAGGCGAAAATCACGCAATTGATTTTTAATAATTTTCTGGCGTGCCGCACTCAAAGCCGCAAATTTCGCGCTGGAGTGTATGGCTTTCACCTTCTGAAACAATGCGAGATTTTGCGCCAGCTCGGCATAGTACTGGGTAATTTTTGGCAAATTGGCGTTGTATACTTCCCGCAGCGGAGCCGAGTTCATCACTGCATTCAAGTGCGAGACCTGGCCCCATGATCGAGACAACCGCTCGTTGGCATCTGCTAATGGCTGTATGAAATTGTCCCAGGTGGGGGCAGCACCATCGGTCAATAGTCGCTCGCATAGCTCACGATTTTCAGCTAAAAGTTGATCAAGCGCCGGCGCAACGTGTTTGGAGCGGATTTCCTCAAAACGCGGTAAACCCGAAAAATCAAGTAATGGATTCATATCTTTAAAGCAACCTTTCATGTTTGGTCTGTTAACAGGCAAATTCAAGTACGGATCGTAGCAGATCAACATTAAATATTACGTTGATGTTTTCTTCGCCTTCAAGAAAGGTCGTCGCGCTAACTCAAAGTAACTGCGGTTTTTGCCACCGACATGCAGCGTCCCTCCTTGAGCAGAATTTCGAATTCCTCGGCGGGGATAGGCACACTGAAAAAATAGCCCTGCATTTCGTCACAACGATGCAAGGACAGGAAGGATTTCTGCTCCTGGGTTTCGACACCCTCGGCGATTACCCTGAGTCCCAGATCATGCGCCATGGAAATGATGATCTTGGCGATGATCGCGTCATCCCGGTTGGTGGTGACGTCGCGCACGAATGACCGGTCTATTTTAAGAAAACCAATTGGAAAATGCTTGAGGTAATTCAGACTTGAATAGCCGATACCAAAATCGTCAATCGAGAGTTTTACTCCGATTGCCTTGAATTGATTGAGTGTAGCTATGGTCGCCTCAACATTCTGCATGACCATGCTCTCGGTCAGCTCCAGCTCAAGATAGGAGGGATCCAGTTCAGTCTCTTGCAAAATACGGGTAACGAGTTCAACCAAATCCTGCTGCTTGAACTGGCGCGCCGAAAGGTTGACTGCGACGCTCACTGGCTTGAGTCCGGCACGCTGCCACGCCTTATTCTGTTCGCAGGCGGTGCGCAACACCCATTCCCCGAGCGGCACTATCAGGCCAGACTCCTCGGCCACCGGGATGAACTGGGTCGGGTATAGCAAGCCTTGGACGGGATGTTGCCAGCGCACCAAAGCCTCCATGCCGGTTATTTCACCGCTAACTATATCTATTCGCGGCTGGTAATGGAGTAGAAACTCCTGGCGATTAACTGCTTGTCTCAGGTCGTTTTCCAGCGTTAGCCGCTCCAGTGCTTTGATGTTCATTTCTGAGGTGCAGAATTGGGCGTTGTTGCGTCCTTTGTTCTTGGCCAGGTACAAAGCGCCATCGGCACTCTGCAGCAGAGCTTTGGCGTCCTCGCCGTCCTTGGGGTAGAGCGCGATGCCGATACTGCATGTGACGAGTAGCTCGTGGCCTTCAATAGTGAGTGGCGTAGTCATAAGCTGGAGGATTTTCTGCGATACTATCCAGGCATCGTCTTCTGCTGTCATGCTCTCCAGAATCACCACAAACTCGTCCCCGCCCAGGCGTGCCACCGTATCTCCCTCTCGCATACAGGCGGAAAACATGGCGGCAACCTGCTTCAACAAAATATCACCGGCATGATGGCCCAGACTGTCGTTGACGTTCTTGAAATGGTCCAGGTCAATGAACAGCACTCCTAGCCTATCCCCGTGACGATGCGCGTTGGTCAGTGCCTGGGCAAGCCGATCAAGGAACAGGGTGCGGCTGGGAAGTCCGGTCAGGACATCGTGATAGGCCAAGTAATTGAGTTTTTCTTCTTTTTTGATATATTCCAGGGCATATGAAATATTTGCGGCCAGCTCGGTGAGCAGTTTTATTTCTTCCATATCGAAGAAATTTGGTTCTGAAGAATAGAAGACGAATAAGCCAACCGGCTGGTCATCTCCCATCAGGGGAAATATACCCATGGAATGGAAGCCACGCTGTAATGCATCTATATGCCAGTGTGCTAGCTGCGGGTCTGAATTGATGTCGTTGCAGACAATGGGCGTTTTTTCCTGCAGCGCCCGCATTACCAGCAATAAAGCATCGGCCTCATTGTTCTTGATGGCCAAGGTGAGTTTGTCAAGATATCCTTCATCAAAGCCCGACCAAGCCAAGGGTGTCAGTCCTGTCCCTTTGGAGTCCACCGATCCTATCCAGGCCATCCTGAAATGGCCGTGCTCCACTGCGATACGGCAAGCTTCAGCAAATAACTCCTGCCGGTTCCGAATATGAACAATGGCTGCATTGATGCCGCTCAAGATTGCATAGAGGCGGTTGAGTCGAATGATTTGAATCTCTGCGCGTTTGCGCTCCGCGATCTCCTCGTTTCGCCCGCGCACAGCCTGCTCGAGGAGTTGATTATGCTCGGCCAGGAAATCACTGTATTCCTTCAAGCGGAGCAGGTTGCGCACGCGCACCCATAACTCGGCACGATCTATCGGCTTGGTAAGAAAGTCTTCTGCCCCGGCGTTCAACCCGGCCAGCTTGGAGCAGCGGTCATCCAACGCGGAGAGCATAATGATGGGAAGGTTGCGGGTGGCAGGATGGGCCTTGAGCTTGATCGCCACATCGTAGCCATTCAGGCCGGGCATCATGACATCGAGCAGAATCAAGTCCGGGGGCTGCTCCGCCACCATCGCCAATGCCTCTTCGCCATTGTTGGCAGTGATGGTAAGGTAGCCTTCCGGTTTAAGCATGACTTCCAGCAAGCTCCTGTTTTTTGGCTCATCATCCACAATCAGGATTGTTGCTTTATGGGGTGTCATGGTGAATGTTATTCTTTGTTCGGCTCTGTTGAAGAATATAACGAATGATCACGCTTCGCCAACTGTGCCTTGATCTCTGCCAACAATTCCTGATAGCGCAACGGTTTGGTGATATATCCGTCACAACCGGCATCACGGCAGCGATCTTCATCACTTTTCATCGCCAAGGCGGTAAGTGCGATGACCGGAATGGTGTGCGTGGCAAGGTTCTGCTTGAGCAGTGCCGTGGCGACCAGGCCGTCCATGCCGGGCAACTGGATATCCATCAGGATCAAATCGGGCTGCTTAGTTTGCGCTAACGCCAAGCCAGCCTCTGCATCAATCGCGCTAAGCACGCTATAACCCGCCTTTTGCAAGAGAAGTACTGCCAATTTCATATTCACAATGTTGTCCTCGACAACCAGTATTTTCACCATGTCAGGGCTCCTTTCGGTTAGACATCATTGCCGACCGCACTTCGCTAAGAAACTGGCCTTGGCTCAATACAGTCTTTTCCATGATTTTGTTAATCTGAGGATCGGGCGCGGCATAGTCCTCGATGCAGATTGGTTTGGAGGTGACGACTAAAATCGGGATATGGGTAGTGTCAGTTCTGTTTTTAAGTACCCGAGCCACGTCAAAGCCGTTCACTTCCGGCATCAGCAGGTTGAGTATGATCAGGTCGGGCAACAAACGGTGCGCAGCCTCAATCGCCTCACGTCCGCCATAGGCCCGTACTATTGCGTAGCCGGTATCCCGCAGATGAATGGCAATGGCTTTCACTGCATTGGGATCGTCATCCACCACCAATATGGTCAGCCGCTTTCCGGGTAGTAATGACGGATGCAGACCAATATCCATCAGCGTGCCATGCAAATCCGCATGGCTGATTGGCTTCTGTAGTACCGCCGATGCACCCAAGGGCAGACCCAAGCTGCAATCTGCCATAGTTGACGTAATCACCATCGGAATATGAGCCAGCGCTGGAATTTGCTTGATGCGAGTGAGAAACTCCCAGCCAATCATGTTGGGTAACAAAATGTCCAAGGTGATTAACGCCAGTGGCTGTTGCATGGCGAGATTGAATGCAGCCTCAGCGCTAACGGCGCGCAATGTTCGGATACTTAAAGATTCCAGCTGGAGGCGGATTAACGCGGCTACCCGGTCATCATCTTCTACCACCAGGGCGAGCTGCTCTCCGGAATGGCGGAGCGCCATCAAGGGTGACGAGATGACCAGATCGGCCGGATCTTTGGTCAGTGCGGCAACCACTTCCTCTACCCATAGCGGCAGCCAGACCGTGAAGCAGGTGCCCTGGCCTTGGGCGCTTTCCACAGCCACCGTGCCGCCGTGCAGTTCGACGAGACTCTTTACTATCGCCAAACCTAATCCCGTCCCTGCAAATTTGCGCGCCAGACTGCTATCTATCTGGCTGAAAGGCTTGAACAGCCGCTCAAAATCTTCATTGGCGATGCCGATGCCGCTGTCGGTGACGCTGATTTCGATGAAATCCATAATTCCGCTGTCACTCCAAGGGAATCTCAGCCCAGCCCATTGACGGGGTAGTTGGCCGACTTGGGCGTGTGACACGCGGCGGGCACGCAGGGTTACATCGCCGCCTTCGGGAGTAAACTTGACTGCATTAGATAGCAGGTTATAAACGATTTGCTTGACCTTGCGCATGTCTGCCTGGATATCGCCCAAGTCATCGGCGATATCCAGATTGAGGCGAATGTGCTGGGTAGCAGCTTTCTCTCTGACCATAGACAGGCTATTGGAGAGCAGCGAGGTCAGATCGATCGGCTCCAGATAAAGGGTCATTTTGCCGGCTTCCACTTTGGACAGATCCAGGATATCGTTGATCAGAGATAATTGATGCTGGCCGCTATCCAGAATGTCACCGATATAGCCACGTTGCTCGTCAGTCAGATCGCCTATCAGGCCATCCTTGAGCAATTCAGAAAAACCGACAATGGCGTTAAGCGGCGTTCTTAGTTCATGCGACATAGTAGAGAAAAACTCTGATTTCATCCGGCTGGCTGCCTCCAACTCAACGTTCCGCTGCTGCACCTGCTCATGCTTTTTCTGCTCCGCCTCTACTTGCTTGCTGGCGGTCAAATCCCTTGTCACCACAATGTGAAGCTTCCCCGTATGGAAGCGGATTTCACGCGTTTTGTATTCCAGCGGAAAATTTGTGCCGTCCTTGCGCACGCCCACCACTTCATTGCTCAATCCAAAAGCCGTGGGTTTGTTCAACTGCTGACGTCGTTCAAGAGAACCATTATGCTGACCTCGGCTTGGCTCCCGCATCAGCAGGCTGGCATTTTTACCAATAATCTCGTGTCCTTTGTAGCCAAAAATCTGCTCTGCGGCCGGGTTGAAGATTTCGATCACACCGCTTTCGTTAATTGCAATGATGCCTTCATCCACGTTGTCCAGCACTGCACGGGTACGCGCTTCGCTGTCACGCACTTGGCCGATGACTTTCACTAAGTTATCGTGTATTTCCTTCAGGGCTTGCATCAGCTGACCAATTTCATTTGTTGAGCGGACTTTGATTTGCTGTGTCAAATTGCCTGCGGCAACGCCCTGGGCAATCCTTACTACATCTTCCAGCGGCCGGGAAATGGCACGGACAAGAATAAAGCCAATCCAGATAGCCAATCCCAAGCCAATGATAGCTGTAGCGAAGACAATGTTGCGAATAACATCGTAGAGGCTCTGCATCCCTTCATATTCCTGCTTAGTCACACTTAATTGCAGCTTGCCAAGTGCCTTGATTCCTTTCCCAACTGGTTGATAGAGGGGGCGGAGATATTTCACGACAATTTGGGTCGCTTTATTTGGGTCGTTTGCCCGCAAAGCTGCGGCTGCGGGATTCAGAGCCTGGGTAACGAATTTTTTTCGGTCATCGGCAAATTGAGCCGCCAGTATCTTTTCTTCGGGCGTTAGATAGGTGGCCATGTAAGCTTCCCAGAGCTTGTCAATTTCCGTTTCATTCTTTTCCAGCTTTGCAATATTAATGCTAACTTCATCGGGCGTCGGCGCTACCAGGCTAGCCGTTATGGCGATGCGGTTTTGCAATATCAGCGATTCAATGTCCGTCAACTGATCGAGTGCAATGATGCGGTCCTCAAAAACGGTTTTCAGACTGTCTCTCGCCTTGCTCATCCCATACAGGGAAACCGACTCAACTCCTAACAGGGTGACTGCAATGAGAAAAAAATTAACGATCAAGCGCGATTTAATGGTCAAAGTGTTAATCATATTTTTTCAAGGGTAATGGTGTATGCAGCGGTGAGGCATCTGTGATACGCCTAAACGCAATGTTTCCCTATCACAATCAATTTAAATGTACAGCAGCCTGAGCGAAATGCCAGATGCTATTGGTTCAGCCAGATATAACGCTGTGAAATTTTTTAATGCCTTGCTCTGGGCGAACTTTAACTATTTCAGAAAAGCCAGTTATTGAAATGACAACTTAAATCTACAGATCGCCGCACAACCAAGGTTATTGACAGCCTTTTATTGACTAGCCTTTGATTGATAAACAAGCTGACCATCAACCAGGGTATAGCGCACGTGACCCTGCAACTCCATACCGATGAATGGCGTATTTTTGCCTTGGCTTTTCAATGCCGCAGGTTCAACCTTCCAGTACATTTCGGGATCGAACACGCACACATCGGCGGCGGCTCCGACAGACAGATGTCCCGCGTCCAGGCCTAATATGCGCGCAGGCTGTAGTGTAATTTTGGCGAGCCCATCAGCAAGCGCGAGGCGGCTTTGCCTCGTCCATTTGAGCGCCAGCGGTAGCAGCAATTCCAGTCCGGTCGCGCCTGCTTCGGCCTCGGCAAAAGGCAGTTGTTTGGCATCTTCATCTACTGGCGTGTGATCGGAACAAATTGCGTCTATTGACCCATCAAGTAAACCGGCTTGTAATGCATCGCGATCGCGCTGACTACGCAACGGTGGTACCAGATGACAGTTGGCATCAAAGAAACCGATATCCATTTCGGACAGGTGTACATGGTTGGCAGACACATCGCAGGTAAGCGTCAATCCCTGTTGTTTGGCGGCACGCACCAGCGCCACGCCTTCTGCGCTGGAGATACGGCAGATATGCAGCCGCACGCCGGTCTCTCGCGCCAATTGCAACATGGTGGATAGCGCAATGGTCTCCGCACACGCCGGAATGGCGGGCAAGCCCAGACGTGTCGCCACTTCGCCATCGTGCGCCACTCCCTCGCGTGTCAGGAAACTATCCTGCGGGCGCAACCAAACACTGAAACCAAAGGTGGCGGCGTATTGCATGGCACGCATCAGCACACGAGTGTCAGTCAGCGCAGCATCGGCTTGACTGAAGGCTATGCAACCGGCATCGGCCAGTTCAGCCATTTCGGTAAGTTCCGCACCTTTCAGCCCGTAGGTCAGCGCGCCGACCGGATAAACATGCGCCTGATTCAATGCGCGGGCGCGATGCTTAAGCATCTCTACCAGACCCGGTTCATCCAGCGGCGGATCAGTGTCCGGCGGACATGCCAGTGTCGTGATGCCGCCGGCTACTGCTGCATCCATCTCGGATTCAAGCGTGGCCTTGTATTCGTAACCCGGTTCGCGCAGACGCGCGGCAAGGTCGATCAACCCAGGGGCAACCACAAGACCTGTCGCATCGATCACCTGTTGCGCCACAAAGCCTGCTGGCGCACTGCCAACAGCAGCCACTTTACCAGCCACGATAAATAAATCGCAGAGGCCATCAATCTGGTTTTTTGGATCAATCAAATGTCCATTCTTAATCTGGATGTTCATCGCCCAACTCCCGCCAAAGTGCTCATCACCGCCATGCGTACCGCAATGCCAAAAGTGACTTGTGGCAAGATCACCGATTGTGTTCCATCCGCAACGCTGGAATCGATTTCCACACCACGATTCATTGGTCCCGGGTGCATCACGATGGCATCCGTTTTGGCTCGTGCCAATTTTTCCTGGGTGAGGCCATAGTATTTGAAATATTCTTGTGCGCTGGGCAACACCGCACCCTGCATGCGCTCGTTCTGCAAGCGCAACATCATCACCACATCCACATCGCGCAAGCCTTGTGCCATGTCGTGATAGACCTGCACTCCGAGTTTATCGACGCAGCTTGGCAATAATGTCTTGGGAGCGATGACGCGAACTTCCGGTACGCCCAAGGTAGTCAGCGCATGAATTTGCGAACGCGCCACGCGCGAATGCAGGATGTCGCCGATGATAGCCACTCGCAGGTTATGAAATTCTTTCTTGTAATGACGGATGGTGAACATATCAAGCAGCGCCTGTGTTGGGTGCGCATGGCGCCCGTCACCGGCATTAATGACATGGATTTCCGGCGCAACGTGTTTGGCGATGAGGTGGGCTGCTCCGCTCTGCGAGTGGCGCACCACGAACATGTCAGCGTGCATGGCGCATAAATTATCGACAGTATCAAGCAAGGTCTCGCCTTTACTGGCGGAGGAAGAACCAATGTTCAAGTTGACTACATCGGCCGAAAGGCGCTTGGCAGCAATCTCAAAAGTAGTACGGGTGCGGGTGCTGTTTTCAAAAAATATGTTAAAGATTGACTTGCCGTGCAGCAACGGAAGTTTTTTAATGTCGCGCCCTTCAGCCACGCTCATAAAGGAAGCTGCTGTGTCTAAAATGCCGCGCAGGATAGGGGCTGGCAACCCCTCGGTAGAGAGTAAGTGCTGTAGTTCGCCGTGTTTATTTAGTTGTGGATTATTCATGCAATTTGTTCTATCGCGGGTTCGTCAAAGTAGGCTTGCAGAATTTGCTGCGCCGCGACTTGGTCGAGCAGCGGCTTTTGTTTGATGCCACGTATGCCCATCTCAGCCAGCTGCGAACTCGCGGCAGTGGAAGTATATCGTTCGTCCACTAAAATGGTAGGCAAATTAAAGCGCCCCTTGAGGCGCTGAGCGAAGCGGCGGCATAAGCGGGTTAGTTCGTGCGGCGTGCCATCGTCATGACAAGGTAATCCCACCACCAGCGCAGATGGCCCCCATTCGCGAATAAGCTCAGCAATGGCAGCGAAGCGCTGTCCATTATGTTCGCCATGCAAGGTGGTTAATGGCCGCGCAGTGCAAGAGATGGAATTGCCCACCGCCACGCCGATGCGTTTAGTGCCAAAATCGAACCCCAGCAAAATGCCGTGTACTGTAATAGCAATGCCCTCGTCAGGCATGTCCCGCATACTCTGAGAGCGATGCATAATTTACTCCTAGCAGCGCCATTGCAGCAGGCAAGCGTTCCTCTGGAGATAACTCGAATAAAATGTGCTCAGATGCTGGTACGGTGAGCCAGGCATTTTGTGTTAACTCATGCTCTAGTTGCCCCTGTGCCCAGCCGGAATAGCCCAAGGACAGTAGCAGGTTTTTGGGCTCCAGCCCTGCGCCGACCGCCAGCAGAATATCCCTGGAGGTAGTCAGGCCGAGATTGTCGTTGATGGCCAGAGTGGATTGCCATTGACCCACTGGTTTATGCAACACAAATCCCCGATCAGTCTGCACCGGCCCACCAAAATATACCGGCATGCTACTTAATTCAAACTTGCCCATTGGAATTTTAGTTTGATCGAACAGCTCGCCAAGTGTGAGATTGGTCGGGCGGTTCACTATGATGCCCAATGCTCCTTGTTCATTGTGTTCACAAATGTAAACAAGTGTCTTGGCAAAAGGAGAATCTGCCATGGCTGGCATGGCGATGAGAAAATGATGCCTGAAATCAAGTTGCGACATGGTTCCTATTGTAATCCACAAAGCAGCCGCTTAAGTTAAGAGAATTATCGTACCGAGCACAGAGGATAGCCAATCACCTCATGGCCGTCAAAGCCCCAGGCGTTTCCATATTTCCACCGAGGGAGCAGACTGGTTGAGTGTGTAGAAATGGAGGCCGGGCGCGCCACCAGCGAGCAACCGTTCGCATAGCTGCGTGACCACATCAAGGCCAAATGCCTGCACGGATTCGTTGTCATCGCCATAGCTTTCCAATATTTTGCGTATCGAGCGCGGAATTTCAGCACCGCATAAATCTGAAAATCGCGCTAACTGCGAGAATTTCATGATAGGCATTATGCCGGGCACGATGGGAAGGGTAACGCCCAATTTGCGACACTCATCAACAAAGCGGAAGTAGCCGTCGGCATTATAAAAATATTGGGTGATGGCGGAATCTGCCCCGGCCATTACTTTGCGCTTAAAGTTTAATAGGTCGTCGCGCGGCGATTTTGCTTGCGGATGGAATTCTGGGTAGGCTGCTACCTCGATATGGAAGTGTTCGCCAGTCTCAACACGGATGAATGAGACCAACTCATTGGCATAATGGAATTCGCCAGAAGTGGCCATCCCGGAGGGCAGGTCTCCACGCAGTGCCACGATGCGCTTGATCCCCATATTTTTGTAGGTGTGCAAAATCGCGCGAATGTTCTCACGTGTAGAGCCGACGCAAGACAAATGAGGCGCGGCTTCATAGCCATCGGCCTTGATCTGTTGTACCGCTTCCAGGGTGCGCTCACGCGTGGAGCCGCCCGCACCGAAGGTGACCGAGAAGAATGCGGGCTTGAGTACGGCCAATTGCTTACAAGTGATGGCGAGTTTGTTTGCGCCTTCCGGCGTTTGTGGTGGAAAGAATTCAAAACTGAATGAGTTAGAGTTTGTCATGATCGATAATCACCGGCCCTGCTACGAAATTTTTTGCCGCAGGAGTTGCGAGAGTACAAAGGAGAAGGCGCTATATAACAAAGCCCCCATTACACCTGCCCAGAAGCCGTTGACTTCGAAACCTTTCAGCACTGAGCCGGCAAACCAGAATAACAAGCCGTTAATGACAAGGATGAACAGGCCAAGCGATAGCACGGTAACTGGCAGAGTAAGCAGAATCAGCAGGGGCCGCAGAAGCGTATTAATGAGACCCAGTAACAATGCAGCAATTAATGCGGAGATAAAACCATCCACTTGAATACCTGGCAACAGGTAGGCAACCGCCAGCAGTGCTAACGCATTGAAAATCCAGATCAGCAAGAGACGCATAAGGTTGCCTTTGATGTTGTTGTCGAGTGTGTGGAACGCACACGTTAGTAGCGATAATGATCCGATTTGTAAGGGCCTTCCTTAGGTACGCCGATGTACGCGGCTTGTTGGTCTGTTAGCGTACTCAGTTGCGCATTAAGTTTCTTCAATTGCAGTACCGCTACTTTTTCATCCAGATGTTTGGGCAAGGTATACACACCGACCGGATATTTGCCAGTGCCCTTTTCTGCTTCGCTCCACAGCTCTATCTGGGCGATGGTCTGATTGGCAAATGAGGAACTCATCACATAAGAAGGATGGCCCGTGCCGCAACCCAGATTCACCAAGCGGCCTTCGGCCAGCAAAATAATGCGCTTGCCGGGTTGGCCGTCTACTGCGGGGAAAATTATGTGATCGACTTGTGGTTTGATGCTATCCCAAGCGTAAGCCTTAAGCGAGGCAACGTCGATTTCGTTGTCGAAATGGCCAATATTACACACGATGGCCTGATTCTTCATTTTCTTCATATGCTCATGAGTAATCACATGATAGTTGCCAGTGCAGGTTACGAAAATGTCGCCATGTTCAGCAGCGTAATCCATGGTCACGACGCGATAACCTTCCATGGCAGCTTGCAGCGCGCAAATCGGATCAATTTCAGTTACCCAAACTTGGGCAGAGAGTGCGCGCATTGCTTGTGCCGAGCCTTTCCCCACATCCCCATAACCGGCAATAACAGCAACCTTTCCTGCAATCATTACATCGGTTGCACGTTTAATGCCATCCACTAGCGATTCTCGGCAACCGTACAGGTTGTCAAACTTGGATTTGGTAACTGAATCGTTGACGTTAATAGCAGGAAATTTCAGCTCGCCGCGCGTATGCATCTGGTACAGACGATGCACGCCTGTTGTAGTTTCTTCCGTTACTCCTTTAATTGTCGCCAGGCGTTTGGAATACCAGCCAGGCTGCGAAGCAAGGCGCTGTTTGATTGCGGCATACAGAAAAGTTTCTTCTTCCGAAGTGGGCTTGCTGATAAGCGACGCATCTATTTCGGCACGCGCTCCCAGATGCAACAATAAGGTCGCATCGCCGCCATCGTCCAGAATCATGTTGGCATGATTGTCATTAGGCCATTCGAAGATGCGATGGGTATATTCCCAATATTCTTCAAGTGATTCGCCTTTGATCGCAAATACCGGTGTACCGCCAACGGCAATGGCTGATGCCGCATGATCCTGGGTGGAATATATATTGCAGGAAGCCCATCGTACCTCTGCTCCCAAGGCTTTCAGGGTTTCAATCAACACGGCAGTCTGGATAGTCATGTGCAGCGAACCAGCGATGCGTGAACCGCGCAACGGTTGGGCGGCTGCATATTCTTCGCGAATCGCCATCAACCCCGGCATTTCAGTTTCGGCAATAGCTATTTCCTTGCGTCCCCAAGGAGCAAGATTGATGTCGGTAATTTTGTAGTCGGTGAATCCAGCGTTGGTAACGGCGTTCATAATTTCTCTCCATTCAAGTTAATGAATGAGCGCCGTTGCTACAGAGACACCCCAGTGTTCCAAGCCTGGCCTTGCCTAATGCAAGGTCGCAGCGCCCCTCGGAACCGGAGAAGATAAAAAATGTTCGATATAACAATCAAACAGAATTTTAACACAATCATAGTAGCTGTTTACAACACGGGAAATTGAACCGCTGTTAAACAAAGATGTTGCGACCTCGCCCATGACGAGGTCAAAGAGGCCAGGATTTCCACCTTCATGTTTTTTCAACCGGCTGTCCATCAAGGCAGCGCCTCATTGAAAAAATGAAAAGTATTTAATGGATGCCAGTTAGAACTCTATTGATTTTATTGGGTACGTGATTCCAATGAATAATCTGGGTTCAAAGAGTCAGCGATGAGCGCATCAATTTACGAAGCTTCGTGATGGACAAGCAAGTTGAAAAATGGCATAAACTTGATCTATATCAAACCGACTTTATATTATCCGCGTAGATTCGCGATAATTCACTGCTCGATTTTTGGCTTCGTAAAAATCCGA
>CAMCFJ010000009.1 GCA_945874105.1 Candidatus Nitrotoga sp. CP45
TGAACACTCAGTCCCTGTTCCTGGATCATGCGCACAACTTCCAGTTTGAAATTGGTGTCGAATTTTTTTCGTTGCTTTGTCATGTAGTACTCCTCTGATGGTGGATTTTCCACCTATCGGGGTGTCCGTGTAAATTAGACCACTACACAACGAAAGCAATCTTTAATCCTCCGTCCCCTCTCCCACTTGTGGGAGAGGGCTAGGGAGAGGGAAATAAAACAGCGCAGAACCTGGGAACCGTTAATAACTGACATATCCAGTAACACCTGGAACATTGAAATAAATTAAGCCGTCATCTGTCGGGTTAACTACTGGAAAATATGATGAACCTGCCTGCACCCTGCGTAATCGCATGAAATAGGCGTAAACCGGGCGAATTTTATTTGCCCCTACGGGACACCGGATGTAACCGGACTTTTGTCAGGAAAACACATGAGCAAGAAGCCAATCGAGCCAGACCCGCTACGCACGCAAGCTGAAATGCAGCTTGCCCGCACGCCTAAAAAGGGCGGGACGACGCGCTCTGCCGAAGAAACTCTGCACGAGCTCCAGGTGTATCAGATTGAACTGGAGACGCAGAACGAGGAGTTGCGGCAGGCACAGGTTGAACTGGAAAAATCTCGCGACCGATACGTGGATTTTTATGATTTTTCTCCCGTCGGCTATATCACCCTCAACCAGGAGGGCATGATCGACGAAATCAATCTTACCGGTGCCAAACTGCTCGGAATGGAACGCAGCAAGCTGGTACACCGCCACTTCTTTTCTTTCGTTGCCACCGAAGACCGCTACCGCTGGCATGTCCATTTTCTGTCTGTGCTAAACCACGACGATACAAAGGATTGTGAATTAATGCTTCGGCGCAATGACGAATCAAGCTTCTTTGCCCTGTTGCATTGCTTGCTTCTGAAAAATAATGCAAAGGAATTATCGGTGCGCGTGGTAATGGGTGACATTTCCGAGCGGGTGCGGGCGGAGCTGGCGGTGCGGGAAAGCATGAAGGAGTTGGCTTTTCAGAACGAGGAGAAGAGCAAGCGGGCGGCAGAATTGGTAATTGCCAATACCGAGCGCGATCGCATGACCGATGCGCATGTGCGTGACGTCGAACGGTTGCAGAAAAGCCTGGAGCAGTCAATCCAGGCCATCGCCGACACCGTGGAGGCACGCGATCCCTACACCGCCGGCCACCAGAGCCGCGTCAGCATACTGGCCGCAGCCATCGCGCAGGAGCTGGGCCTGACGGAGGAGGTGATCCACGGCATCCGCCTGGCCGCCACCATCCACGATCTGGGCAAGGTTCAAGTGCCCGCAGAAATCCTGGTCAAGCCGGGCAAGCTCAATGATCTCGAATTCATGCTCATGAAGACGCACCCGCAGGCCGGCTACGACATCCTCAAAGACGTGGATTTCCCCTGGCCCATCGCCACGATGGTCTACCAGCATCACGAGAGACTGGACGGTTCGGGCTACCCGCTGGGTCTAAAGGGCGAGGCGATCCTGCTCGAAAGCCGCATCATGGCGGTGGCCGATGTGGTGGAGGCGATGGTCTCGTATCGACCATATCGGCCGGCACTGGGGATAGATGCTGCGCTGGCCGAGATCGAACGCGGCCGTGGCAGCGCCTTCGACTCGGCAGCCGTCGACGCTTGCCTGAAATTGTTCCGCGAGGGACGGTTCGCGTTCAAGGCTGAAACGGGTCGCGGTAAGCAATGACATCCGAATTCAAATTACTGAAATTCCCGATATTGGGTTAGTGGTGCCAATCGTAAATAACGAAACCTATTGTTTTGGATTTACCCGCAGCATGGCAGTTGAATTGATTACCCTCTCCCTAACCCTCCCCCGCAAGCGGGGGAGGGGACGATCACCCTCTCTCCCGCTTGCGGGAGAGAGTTGGAGAGAGGGTTGGCGTAACCGAGCATCACACCATGCAACGTATGTTTCGCAATTAACAGGTTGTGATACTAGTGGTGCGTTTCAGCAAAACCACTGCTGTTCAAAACCACTACCCTACCGTTCGCGGTGAGCTTGTCGAACCGTTGATCCCGCACCAATACCAGGCTTCGACAATGCCTTCAGTCCTGAGCAAAGTCGAAGGGTCAGCCCGAACGGATTATTTGCATGAATTATTTCAGCGAAGCTTGTACATTTTGCTTCCGTTACACCCATTTAGAGTGCGCTATCCAATAACACACCCATTTACACCCAAAAACAGGCGGCATGAAATCAGGCTTATCGGCGACGCTGTTGGTAACAACCGGCGCTGTTTCGCGTAAAATTCCGAACGCTGTTCATACACCAAAATTCACAATCACTAAGTTAGTCACCCCATGCTCCCATCCATTGAACAACGGCTCGCGGTAGAAATTGCTGCCAAGCCGGCACAGATTGCATCCGCTATTGCCTTGTTGGATGAAGGTGCAACGGTTCCTTTCATCGCCCGTTATCGCAAGGAGGCGACCGGGGGATTGGACGATATCCAGTTGCGCTTGCTGGAAGAGCGTTTGCGCTATTTGCGTGAACTGGAAGAACGTCGCGCTACGATCATTACCTCGATTACCGAGCAGGGCAAGATGACCCCCGTGCTGCTGAATGCAATCACGCATGCCGGGGATAAAACACATCTGGAAGATTTGTATCTGCCCTACAAACCCAAACGGCGCACCAAGGCGCAAATTGCGCTGGAGGCGGGGCTGGAGCCGCTTGCCGATGCATTGTTGGCTAATCCGATGTTGCAACCGGAACAGGAAGCAGCCCAATATCTGAAGCCGCCTTTTACCGTTGAGCAATGCGACAACCCCGGTGTGCCGGACGTCAAGGCGGCGTTGGATGGCGCACGCCAAATTTTGTTGGAACGCTTCGCGGAAGATGCCACTTTGCTGCAATCCCTGCGCGAATATGTGCAAGAGCATGGCATCGTGGAATCCAAAGTGATCGAAGGCAAGGAAGAGCTTGCAGCGAAATATGCCGACTATTTTGATTACGCCGAATCGATCAAGACTATTCCTTCGCACCGTACCTTGGCCGTATTACGGGGCCGTCGCGAGGAGTTGCTGAACGTGCGATTGCGTCTCGACAGCGAGGCAGACAAAGTCAATTGGAGCGCGCCTCACAATCCTTGCGAAATCCGTATTGCCAATCGTTTTGGCATTTCTCAGCAACATCGGCCAGCCGACATTTGGCTGATGGATACCGTGCGCTGGACATGGCGCGTAAAAAGTTTTTTGCATTTGGAATCCGAGTTGATGGGCGCATTGCGGGTCCGTGCGGAAACAGAGGCCATCAATGTATTCGCGCGTAACCTGAAAGATTTGTTGCTGGCCGCCCCGGCCGGCCCGCGCGTCACGATGGGACTGGATCCGGGGATACGCACCGGGGTCAAGGTGGCGGTGGTGGATGAGACGGGGAAAGTAGTGGATACCGCCGTCATCTATCCGCATCAGCCGAGAAATGACTGGGAGGGTTCCTTGCATACCTTGGCAAAGTTGGCCGAAAAACATCGCGTAGCAGTGATCGCTATCGGCAATGGCACAGCCTCGCGGGAGACAGACAAATTGGCGCTGGAGCTGATCAAACGCCATCCAGAATTGAAGCTGACCAATGTCGTGGTGTCCGAAGCGGGCGCATCGGTTTATTCGGCATCCGAAATTGCCTCGCGTGAGCTGCCTGATATGGATGTATCACTGCGTGGCGCGGTGTCGATTGCACGACGTTTGCAAGACCCGTTGGCTGAACTGGTGAAGATTGATCCGAAATCGATTGGGGTCGGACAATACCAGCACGATGTCGGCCAATCGCAATTGGCGCGTTCACTCGATGCCGTAGTTGAAGATTGCGTTAATGCCGTTGGCGTTGATGTTAATACCGCATCCGTTCCGCTGCTGGCGCGCGTTTCCGGGTTGAGCAGCAGTGTGGCGCAGGGAATTGTGGCTTACCGCGACATCAAGGGCATGTTCACCTCACGCGCTCAGTTACGCGAGGTTCCTCGCCTGGGCGAAAAAACCTTTGAGCAGGCAGCGGGATTCCTGCGCATCATGGGCGGCGACAATCCGCTCGATGCCTCTGCCGTCCATCCTGAATCCTATCCGTTGGTGCAACGTATCCTCGCGGAGATCAAGCAGGATATCAAATCCGTGATTGGCAATAGTCAGTTATTGCACGCGCTCAATCCCGCCAAATATGTGAACGAGAAATTCGGCCTGCCGACGATTTCTGACATTCTGAAAGAACTAGAGAAGCCGGGGCGCGATCCGCGTCCTGAATTTACCACGGCCACTTTCAGGGAAGGCATAGAAAAATTGTCTGACTTGAAGCCGGACATGATCCTCGAAGGTGTCGTGACCAATGTTGCTGCCTTTGGTGCATTCGTGGATATTGGCGTGCATCAGGATGGCCTGGTACATATTTCCGCGTTGTCGAATAGCTTCGTGAAAGATCCGCATGCGATCGTTAAAACGGGGCAAGTGGTGAAGGTGAAAGTGCTGGAAGTGGACGAAAAACGCAAGCGCATCGCGCTCACCATGCGCTTGGCCGACGCTGCGCCGCAACCAAACAGCAAACCTGAACCCAGAAATATACAGAGACAACAGGATAGCCCAAGCCATACAAAGAGTGCAGTAAGAGACAAGCAACGAGAGCCTGCACGAACCGTACCCAGCGCGATGGCAGCCGCATTTTCAAAAATTAAAACGTAAAGCGCCGGTCGAAAATGCAATCATCGAAGCAGGTCGTGTATGCAATCTTCGACAACGGAGTGCCAACCCATGAACCAACCTGACGCGCTCGCCACCGAGCACACCGACACCGAACCTCAACCGGTGAGTTTCTGGCAAGCCTTTGCCTTCTGGCTCAAGCTTGGCTTAATCAGCTTCGGCGGGCCGGCAGGGCAGATAGCCACCATGCATCAGGAACTGGTCGTGAACAGACGGTGGATTTCCGAGCGGCGATTCCTGCATGCGCTGAATTACTGCATGGTTTTGCCAGGCCCGGAAGCGCAGCAGCTCGCCACCTATATCGGCTGGTTGATGCATCGCACTTGGGGCGGTATCGCAGCGGGAGCCCTGTTCGTTCTGCCTTCGCTGCTGATCTTGATCGTGCTGTCGTGGGGCTATATCGCCTTCGGTAATTTACCGCTGGTTGCGGGGCTATTTTATGGCGTCAAGCCTGCCGTAACGGCCATCGTGGCTCAAGCGGCGTATCGCATCGGCTCGCGGGCGCTCAAGAATAATGTGCTTTGGGGAATTGCCGCTGCGTCCTTCGTCGCGATCTTTGCCCTCGATCTGCCGTTCCCTGCCATCGTGGCAGGGGCGGCCATCATCGGCTACATCGGGGGCCGCATCGCACCGGATAAATTCAAGGCTGGTGGCGGACATGGCAAGGCCGATAAATCCTTTGGCCCAGCGCTGATCGATGATGATACGCCAACGCCTGAGCACGCCCGTTTCCGTTGGGGCAGGTTGGTCAAGGTGGTCGTCGTTGGCGGTTCGTTGTGGGCGGTGCCGATGGGGCTGCTGAATGCCATTTACGGCTGGCATCACACGCTCACGCAAATGGGCTGGTTCTTCACCAAGGCTGCATTGCTGACCTTTGGCGGAGCCTATGCGGTGCTGCCTTATGTGTATCAGGGCGCGGTCGGACACTATGGCTGGCTCACGCCCACGCAGATGATCGACGGCTTGGCGCTCGGTGAAACAACACCAGGGCCGCTCATCATGGTGGTGGCCTTCGTCGGCTTTGTCGGCGGCTACGTGAAAGCACTGTTCGGGCCGGACTCTTTGTTTCTCGCCGGTGCGGTGGCGGCCTCGCTGGTGACGTGGTTCACCTTTCTGCCTTCGTTCCTGTTCATCCTGGCGGGTGGCCCTTTGATCGAATCCACGCACGGCGACCTCAAGTTCACGGCACCGCTGATGGCTATCACTGCCGCCGTGGTAGGCGTGATTCTCAATCTGGCGTTATTTTTTCTTTACCATGTACTGTGGCCGCAGGGATTTACTGGAACCTTCGATTGGATCTCGGCCGTCATCGCGCTGGCAGCAGCCGTCGCTTTGTTCCGCTTCAAGCGGAATGTCATCGAGGTGATCGTCGCCTGCGCGGCGGTCGGTTTGATCCTGAAAACCCTGATTCTGTGAGATGAATTATGAAGTGGATTACCCGTGAATGTCTGAAGATCGATCGCATTGCTTGTCCTTGGCTGATCGCACGCTTCATCGTCAGGAAGAAAATGTTTTCAAGGTGGTATCCAAGCCGCTTTGCATCGATAAACTCCAGCAATGGGGGGATTCGTGGTGAATTTACAGGATGCTATAAAGTTTGGAAGAATTCTGCCGTAATAACTGCAACCGTGAGGTGATTATTAGGATACGGCAGAGCGAACAATGACAACCAGCATCAATAAAAGCTGCGCTGTGTGAACGAAATC
This sequence comes from Candidatus Nitrotoga sp. CP45, assembly GCA_945874105.1. Taxonomy (GTDB): domain Bacteria; phylum Pseudomonadota; class Gammaproteobacteria; order Burkholderiales; family Gallionellaceae; genus Nitrotoga. The sequence goes on from CAMCFJ010000009.1 coordinate 6,419, forward strand.
CAGTTTATTTTTTTCATCACACCCGTTTCCCCGCAAGCACTAACGGGGTCGCCTCTAAATAACATTATGAAAATGATTTCGGCAGTTAACTTGAAAGGGAAGATAGCTCCATGTTTAATAAACTAGCTCTACTAGCTGAAAATTCAAAAATACAAAAACTCTCACTAGCTTTAATCTTCACGTCATTAAGCAGCCTTTCATTGGCCCAGCAAATACCTGGACTAAGCACAGTAAGTGGTCATGAGCTTGGACTAACAATTTCCAACTACTTCTACAAAGAGCAGAGCTTGGATGTCGATATTAAAGGCCAAAATAAAGGGGGTGTTGCTTACACAGGTACTCTTGCTTTCGGGGGTAACTGGTTTGCGAAGGCAGACTTAAGATACGTTAATGGAAGAGTGGACTACTCTGGTTCAGGCACTTCAAAAGGAAACCCTGATTGGTACTATGACGCAAGAGGTCTTTTTGGTAAGGATTTCATTGTCTCCGGACATGTTATTGCTCCCTATGCAGGTTATGGATATAGGTATCTGTTCAATGATATTAGAGGAACCTCTACAACTGGGGCAGAAGGCTACAGAAGAGAAAGTAATTATTGGTATATACCGATAGGTATTAATCACAAAATGCACTTGACTGGCCATAGTAAATTGGAAACAATTATTGAATATGACCATCTCTTGGATGGTAAACAAGTATCCAGATTATCTGATGTTCCCGGCTATAGTGACGTTAAAAATAAACAGAATAAAGGTTATGGGTACCGCATATCTTCTGCATATATAGAGAATAATTGGGCTCTCGGACCATACTTCTACTATTGGAATATTAATCAATCAGAGATTGTTGATAGTTTTGTTGTAGTAAATGGGGTAACACAAACATTCACCGCTTATGAGCCAAAAAATACCACTAAAGAGCTTGGGTTTAAGGTGTCATATAAATTTTGATTTATGGATAGCCGATGGAACCGGCGGCGGATTTATTACTTGACGCACTCAGTTTTGAGTGCGTTTCAAGCCCGGTAGTTCGGTAGCTCGGTTGGGCTTCATTTCGTTCAGCTAGACCTGGCTGACATGCTGAACGGTCAGTCCCTGTTCCTGGATCATGCGCACAACTTCAAGTTTGAAACTGGTGTCGTATTTCTTTCGTTGCTTTGTCATTTAGTACTCCTCTGATGGTGGATTTTCCGCCTATTGAGGTGTCCGTGTAAATTAGACCACTACAGATAGCCTGATTGATGAGACCCGCTTGGGCTTCTTATTTTACTTGCTGCTGATTGCAGGACTAATGGCAGATAGGGATTCGATTCGATATGGCAACTGTCAAGCTGGGCGCTTAGCTTAATTGTGATAGGTAGCTTCAGCTCTGATGCTTATTTTGCTTCCAGCCTGGCTCATTTGTATGAGCAGGAAATGCAAAATAATTTTTAGCCCATTTCACCCATTAAGGCAATTCATCCTCTGCCGGAACAGTTTGTTGGCTGGAATTAACAGCCGCATCTTCTCCCACATTTTTTGGCGAACCGTGTTTGACGATTGGTTTCGATGAGGTTTGTTCGGGCAGAGGTTGAGCCTTGTCAATGAGCGGTTTTAAAGTGGGCAAGAGATGCTTCAAAACTTGCGTAGAGAGTGCTGAAGTAAACTGATAGTTAGCCGCGTCTGCGCCTGGCACAAATGCGGTCAGCGTTCCGAAAAATCGATCCCCGATGAAGAAAACAAAAGTGGCAGAGCGGTTGACCGCATGGGATTCCTTGATTACACCGGCCGAGGAAAAAGTGACATAACGATGATCGCCGGTTCCGGTTTTGCCGCCTATCGGAATCCAGGTGCCATCTTCTTTCACTATGGCGTGGGCGAGTCGCGATGCTGTGCCTTTTTCCACTACTCCGGTCAATACGTCACGTACCGCAGCGGCCAGGTCGGGTGAGAACATTTTTTCGCCTTGGTCAGGGGTGTGTTCCACGATGGTTTCAAAGGGAGTGCCCGCTGCAAAATGCAGGCGTTCGATGAGCGTCACGGGTACTCGAACTCCATTATTCAGGATAATGCCCATCAGTTCGGCGAGTGCGGCAGGGCGGTCCGCCGAGCTGCCTATAGCCGTGGCTAGTGATGGTACAAGCGCATCGAAGGAATAGCCGAGGCGTTTCCAACTGCGGTGTATCTCCAGAAAAGCTTCCAGTTCCAACAGGCTGCGAATGCGGATGTCCTGTGCATTCTTGTGAATGGTCTTGAATAACCAGCGATAGACAGCCACACGCTCCTCGCCGCTGGCTTTGATTACATCCTTATATTTCGCATTCGGGTGCTTGCTTAAATAGCGCACGAGCCATAGTTCCAGGGGGTGCGCAGCTGCGATATAACCTTGATCCGCCAGCGAGTATTTGCCTGGCGCATAGCGCTGATATTGGTCATGGAGAATGCGCTCGTCCGACCCCAGAAGGCCAGGCAGACGGGATGTCATGAATTTATTGAACTGGGCGGGCGTAGCCTCAGAGTGAATATAACGGTAAGCGGCGGCAAGCCGGCGCGGCGTGTGGCGGAAGCTGGAAAAAAATATTTCGTCAATCTCGCTTGCTGTTTTATTCTTGTATTTAAGATAAAAGCGATTGATGAATTCCGTGCCTTCCTTGTCCGCAAATCGCATGAGGTATGTCTCGCGATCAGGATGGTCGGCATCCTTGAGTATCTTGGCAGATGAACCCTTGATGTCAAGCATATGGTAGCGCACGATATCGCGCATAAGGCGGATGTAAACGAGGTTGACGGAATTGAGCGTCGCTTCGCGCACACTCAGTATCCTGCGGTCATCTTCATGTTTAAAATTCTGGAAATAATGCGCTCCACCACCGGTAAAAAACTGCTCATCAGGGTTGGCAGAATATTTGCGTTCCAGGGCAGCGCCCAGCATGGCTGCCAAACTTTTATCCGTGTTGTGCTGTAAATATTCGATCGCCCAGCGACTGAGGACATCGTTCGGATCGCTCACTTCTTTATGTAACGCTTCCGCTTCGAGTGCGGCATATTTTTGATGCAGTGCTTCGATAATTTCAAGATACGTTACCAACGTCCTCAGTTTTGCTGTGGATCCAAGATCCAGCTTGGTGCCTTTATTGATGTCCAAGGGTTGATCGAAGTTGTCAGCCTGAATTCGAAATTTTGCACCCTGCGGCGTCAGCTCTGAAAGCGTGAAGCTGTAAATTATTTTGCCCGGATCCGCTTCGCCCAGCAGGCGATTGCCATAGAGTCCCGCAGCGCGTGCATATTCCGGGTCCTTGAGCTGACGCAAGATATCGGTGGTCTTTTTTTGCAACTCGCCATCGAGCGTGCTTTGCACCGATAGATCCAGACGATCCAGCTCATACAAACGTTGAAGTCCCATTTGGGAAGCAAGACGTGCGCGCACCGCATTGGCAGCCTTGGAGGCAGAGAAATTTTTGGTTTCCTCCGGCACAGCGGCATTAAGGAAGCGAAGCGGTGCTTTCAGTGCAGCCTCACTGAGGCTGGGTGAAATTACGCCAGCCTGCGCCAGTACACGCAAGTGGCTATTGGTAAGCTCGTTCAGCGCTTTGCGGTCGCTAATCAAATAACCGGAAGGCCTGCGCTGGGCGATCATGAGGCTTAGCACATGTTTATAGTAACGTGCTGCCTCGGCAAGGTTCGTGCCGCCAGCAGACCAGGCTTTCAGGATGCGATTGGTCTGTTCAAAATCCAGGCCGTACCATGCCCACAACCCGTCGCCCAGTCCGTTTGCTTCCCCGAAGCCTGAGGCGGCAGCAAGTGGAACCGTATTAAGATAATCGACTACGATCCGCTTGCGGGCAGGCATTGTTTCCTCCCCGTCCAGATAGGCGCGCACGGAGGCGGATGCGACCTGCTGCATCTTGTCATGGGGGCTGAGGGTCATCCCGTGGGGAGAGTGCCGGTATTTCTCAATTTGAGTTGCCAGCGTGCTACCGCCCGGTACGTCGTGTTCGGGGCGAACGAACTGAATCGCCTTGTCCAGCACTGCCTTCCCAAGCCGGGTCCATTCGATGGCAGGATTTTTTTTAGGTTGGGCCGGATCCAACAGCTCACGATTCTCGATAAATAGCAGGCTGTTCGTTACCAGCGGTGGAACAGATTCAAGGTTTTCATAAACGCGAGTGGGGAAAACAGCACGGTAAAGTGGCTGGCCGTTGCCATCGACAATTTTGAGACCGGTCTGTGCTTTTTCCCGGTAGGGAACGAATAATCCTTGCTCAACGAGTTCCTTCATGCGCGGGGAAATTCTTGCCTGAGCTTGCACATGGAAGCCGCGTTCGGTCAGATTTTGAAGTAACTCTGGTAACCGACTATATCCAAGGCGCATGTCATATGGCCCTGCCTGTGGTAAATGTAAACCACCATTGGAGCCGCTTTTTACCTCCCAGCGAAGATCCTTGGCCAATTTTGCCAAGCGGTCTGCCTGGTATGCAGAGGTTACTGTTTCTCGATAAATAAAGAAGGCGGCAAGAGCCAACGCAATAAAAAGCAAGATTAAAACAGCAAGGGCTAAAAATTTGAGCGTGCGCTTTATGATTGAGCTACCAGGATGATTGAGAAGCACTTGTTGAGTTCTTCTTGAAAAGGCAGACGTGTGGATTCAAACTGAAATTGCACCAAGTGATTAGATAGATTCAAATCCGAGAAAAATTTTTGAAAATTCAGAGTTTGCCGGAATGTAGGTCATGGGAATAATTTCAGGGCACTGCATTTATCTGACGTGGAAAACGGGTTTTAGGGGTTGCTCTGAGAAGCGCAAATATCACTTTTTGAAGTATAGCTGATCCAATAAAATATCGTGAAGCGTTCAACCTGTCCAGGTTGAAAAAATGCTGTCAGCAAAAATTGTCCTGAATTTTTAAGGCGGCAAAGTCAGCATGCGTGGACATCGTGCTCATCCCGTAGTTATGGTGTCGGTAATGTTGTATAACGTTAAGCCCGGCGTCAGGCAAGCGCCAGTGCTGACAAAACAATTGATAAATGCTTGCAAATTTGGCAAAACGGGTTAGGACATTATTAGTGCACAGTATCTATAGTCACCTGCATGTTCCTGCATTCACGTTTAAAATTTAGGGAGTATTAATGGATTTAAAAGAAACGCGTCTTGATTCGATGGCCATGTATGAAGGTGATTTCATCAAGGTGTTTAAAGACAATGTGCAATTGCCGGATGGCAGTGTGAGTACGCGCGAACATATAGCCCATCCCGGTGCGGTGGCAGTGTTGGCAATTCTGGATAATGGCAATCTATTGATGGAGCGGCAATTTCGTTATGCGCCGCAACGTGAATTCATCGAGCTGCCTGCCGGAAAAATTGATCATGGCGAAGATATTTTACTCACCGCGCAACGCGAATTGCTGGAAGAAACCGGCTACATTGCCAGCGACTGGACGCATTTGACCACGGCGTGGCCGTGCATAGGTTATGCCAATGAGCGCATGGAATATTTTCTGGCGCGAGGCTTGACCTACCAAGGCAGACAGCTAGACGATGGCGAGTTCCTCGAAGTGTTTGAGCTATCGCCCACCGATGCATTGGACTGGATAAGACAAGGCAAAATCAATGACAGCAAAACCATGGTTGGCATTTTCTGGCTGGAAAAGATTTTAAATGGCTGGAAACCTTGATCCCAGATAGTCCATTAGACCTGATTCACGCGATGACGACGCATTCCCCCCTTTGAAAAAGGGGGGGCTAGGGGGGATTTGAGCGTTGCAGGGACACAAAAATCCCCCTCAGTCCCCCTTTTTCAAAGGGGGAGGCTGGTTAAATTTCCTAATGGATTATCCGGGTTAATGTTATTACTTCGGTATGACGCGCCAAGATGAAGCATGCGTGAGGTAATAATGCACTAAATTGGTGAGCGTATTCGTGTATGAATATTAATTCCAAAGGAATTCGTATGTAAATCAAGATACAAGAAAGCTGGAACGAAATTTGCTTATATCTCATGCAAGTTCATATATGGAGTTATAAATGGAAAATATTGGAAGCCTGAAAATGGGCAGTGACGCATTGTTTATTTTGCTCGGTGCTATCATGGTTCTTGCGATGCATGCAGGGTTTGCATTTCTTGAATTGGGCACGGTGCGCAAGAAAAATCAGGTGAACGCATTGGTCAAAATTATCACCGACTTCGGCATCTCCACGCTGGCCTATTTTTTTATCGGCTACGGCATCGCCTACGGAGTTAATTTTTTCGCCGATGCTGAACAGTTGGCGCAGAAAAATGGCTATGAACTGGTCAAATTTTTCTTCCTCCTTACCTTCGCCGCTGCCATTCCCGCTATTGTTTCCGGTGGTATGGCAGAGCGCGCCAAATTCAATCCGCAGCTAGCCGCCACCTTTCTACTGGTCGGCTTTATTTATCCCTTTTTCGAAGGCATCGCCTGGAACCATCGCTTTGGTGTGCAGAGTTGGCTGCAAACCAATTTCGGCGCGGAGTTCCACGATTTTGCCGGTTCTGTTGTGGTGCATGCAGTGGGTGGCTGGATAGCACTTGCGGCCGTATTACTGCTAGGTGCGAGGCGCGGACGCTACACCAAGGAAGGGCGCGTCGCGGCGCATCCCCCTTCCAGCATTCCCTTTCTTGCACTAGGCGCATGGATACTCACCGTTGGCTGGTTCGGTTTTAATGTCATGTCAGCGCAAGAAATAGGCAAGATTAGTGGCCTGGTTGCAGTTAACTCGCTGATGGCGATGGTGGGCGGCACACTGGTTGCACTTTTTGTTGGCAAGAACGACCCCGGCTTCGTACATAACGGCCCGCTAGCCGGGCTGGTGGCCGTATGCGCCGGCTCGGACGTGATGCACCCCCTGGGCGCATTAGTGACCGGCGGCATTGCGGGCGGGCTGTTCGTTTGGATGTTCACGTTAACGCAGAACCGGTGGAAAATCGATGACGTGCTTGGTGTCTGGCCGCTTCATGGAATATGCGGCGCGTGGGGCGGTATCGCAGCAGGCATCTTCGGGCTGAAGGCATTGGGAGGGCTTGGCGGGATCAGTCTTATAGCGCAAATAATCGGTACGCTGTTGGGTATCGTCATTGCATTTGGTGGCGGTTTTTTAGTCTATTTTCTGCTGAAGAAAACCGTAGGTATTCGACTGAGCGCGGAAGAAGAATTCAATGGTTCAGATTTAAGCATACACAAGATTACGGCAACACCGGAACGCGAATCGGGGTGGTAGCTTAGAGTCTGTTTCAGGCATAAATTGTATGAGCAAAGCTCCAATATTTATTGTGGCAGCAGGCACCATCAGTACAGTTATCGATCCATTTGGCCCCGCAGTTGCGCATCTGGCAGCTTTAGATCCCGATTGGGAAAGTTTGATCGCTCGCATTGGTCGATGTGGATTGCAGCCAAAACTGGAACGTGAACCCTACGAGGCGTTGATTCGGGCAGTCGCCTATCAGCAACTCCATGCGCGAGCCGCCGAAGCAATACTAAATCGATTTCTGGCGCTCTATACGGACGCATCCTTTCCATCACCGACGAGTATTCTTGCGACTGACGAAAGCTTATTGCGCGCCTGTGGTTTCTCTGCTGCGAAAGTTATGACAATTCGCGGAATCGCGGAAGGGACTCTGGATGGGGTTGTGCCCGTCAGAAGTGTCGCGTTGGCAATGACGGATGAAGAACTGATCTCACGGCTGGTTTCGCTACGCGGCATTGGCCGCTGGACGGTAGAGATGTTTCTTATCTTCACGCTGGAACGCCCTGATGTTTTGCCCACTGATGATTTTGGTGTGCGTGAAGGTTGGCGGGTGTTGAAGTCACTGGCCAAGCAGCCCTTGCCCAAGGAGCTGTCCAAAATTGGGCTGGCATGGAGCCCTTATCGTTCAACCGCTACTTGGTATTTGTGGCAAGCAGCAGATGAGTTCAAACGTTTGAAACCCCAGTAGTTCATCATACAAAAATATTTGTTTTTTCAAGTTTTATCAGGCTCAAACCAGGAGAGTTTTTCTCTGAGTTTCACCACGCCGCCTATGATGATTAAAGTAGGGGCTTTAAGCTTTGCAGCCTCGGCGACTGTTGGTAATGTAGCCAAAGTTCCGCAAACTACACGCTGATTTTGTGTGGTTCCCTGTTGCACGATGGCGGCAGGGGTGAGTTCCGGCAAGCCATGCGCTATTAGTTGGGAGCATAGAATTTCGAGACCTTGCAGGCCCATGTAAACCACAATGGTCTGATTGGGACGTGCCAGCATTTCCCAATCGAGATCCATGCCACCCTCTTTCAGATGGCCGGTTACGAAAATACAGGATTGCGCATGATCTCTGTGCGTGAGCGGTATTCCGGCATAGGCTGCGACACCGGATGCGGCGGTGATACCCGGTACGACCTGGAAATTTATTTTGTGCTCTGATAGCGTTTCGATTTCTTCCCCGCCACGGCCGAAAATGAAGGGGTCTCCCCCTTTGAGCCGCAAGACCCGTTTTCCTTCTTTTGCTAGTCTTACTAATAGGTCGTTTATGCTTTCTTGCGGCATCGTGTGGCGGCCGCGCATCTTGCCGACAAAAATTCTTTCTGCATCGCGTCGCGTCATTTCCAGCACCGGCTTGGAAACCAGGTTGTCATACAGCACCACATCTGCTTTTTGCATCAGCCGTAACGCTCGGAAGGTGAGCAAATCGGCGGCTCCTGGGCCGGCACCCACCAGGAATACTTCACCGACTGGGCTATGGTTATTGTCTTTTAGCATAGTGAGTAGCATGGCTTCGGCAGACTCGTCGTTGCCCGAAAAAACTTTCTCGGCAATGGGACTTTCCAGCACGTCCTCCCAGAATATCCGACGTTTACCAGAATCGCTGATATGCGTTTTGACTGCTTGCCTGAATTTGGCGGCGAAGGCAGCTAGCCGGCCATATGCTGGCGGTATTAGCGTTTCTAACTTGCCTCGTAAAATCCTTGCCAGAACGGGGGAGGCTCCTCCGGTTGAAAAAGCGACCATGAGCGGAGAGCGATCAAGTATTGCGGGCATAATGAAGGTGCAGAGATCGGGGTTATCGACCACATTGACGGGTATGTTTCTTTTTTTTGCTTCGATCGAAATTTCTTTATTGGTCTCGATTTCATTAGTGGCGGCAATGACAAGTGTGACGCCATTCAGATGTGCAGCTTGAAACCGATCTGGAACATGTTCGATATCGGGAAGAAGTTTAAAAGCCGCGCACAATTCTGGCGCTACTATCGTCACTAATGCGCCTGCCTGGATCAGCACAGAAGCTTTTCTAAAAGAAACTTCACCGCCCCCAACAACGAGGCATTTTTTCTCCTTGAGGTTTAGAAAAATGGGGAAATAATCCATGACAAGCGTTGTTCCTGTCCAAAATATGGTTGTTCTTTTGTCCCATTTCACTAATGGAATCGGCGTCTTTTCACAAGACATCAAGCTTTCCTGTTATCATTGATAACAATGGAATTTAGCTTTAGTTTAGTCTATTAGTTGAATTTTATGTTTGTGTAAATGACACTGCGCTTGATTTTTTATTCGTTCGGTTAGACCTTGTTTTGACGGGTTAACTGTCTACCCGCTTCTTCATATTGTTATCTATCGAACAAAGTCTTACACATCTACACTAGCTGATATGAGAATAAATGAAAAAATGCCCCAATGGGCATTCTGTAACATGATGAATAATGGCTGTAATTTATTTTATGGTGCCCAGAAGAGGACTCGAACCTCCACACCTTGCGGCACACGGACCTGAACCGTGCGCGTCTACCAATTCCGCCATCTGGGCAATAAAACAAAACTTTGCTTCTTGAGGGCGCACAAGTTAATCGTTATAGGATTTTCTGTCAATGACAAATAAGAAAAAAAACATCCGCGAGCTCGATCCATTCCTGGAGCGAGAGCGTGAGCAGTATGAGCATCCATTACCCAGCCGCGAGTACGTTCTGCAATTACTGGAAAAGCAAGGCGTGCCGGTTGCTGAAGAAGAGTTGTGCCACATATTGCACATTGATGAACACGAGGCTGAGCTGTTCACGCGCCGCCTGCGCGCTATGGAGCGCGATGGTCAGATAATGCGTAATCGCAAGCGGGCAATCTGCGTTATGGACAAACTTGATCTGATTAAGGGCAAGGTACAAGGCCATCCCGATGGCTTTGGTTTCTTGATTCCTGATGATGGCAGCGCCGATCTGGTATTGAGTGCCAAGGAAATGCATAAGGCGTTGCATGGCGATACTGTCGTGGCACGTGAAACGGGCACCGACCGGCGCGGACGCCGCGAGGCCAGTATAGTGGAGGTGCTGGAGCGCGCCACCCAGCGTCTGGTCGGGCGCTTGTATGAGGAGCATGGCATTCAGTTCGTGGTAGCGGAAAATCGTCGCATTAGCCAGGATATTCTTGTTGCTTCAGGTGAGCACATCGGGGCAAAGGCGGGGCAGGTGGTGATGCTGGAAATTGTGCAGCAACCCAGCAAAAATACACAACCCATAGGCCGCATTGTGCAGATTTTGGGCAATTATGCCGATCCTGGCATGGAAATTGAAATTGCGTTGCGCAAGCACGATCTGCCGTATGAGTTTCCAGCCGACACGAAACACCAAGCTGAACAAATCGCGCCCCAAGTGCAGCCGGAAGATTATGCAGGACGCGAAGATGTACGCAAGTTGCCACTGGTCACCATAGACGGCGAGACTGCGCGGGATTTTGATGATGCGGTGTATTGCGAGCCGCATGCCAATGGCTTCCGCCTGGTGGTGGCAATTGCCGATGTAAGTCATTACGTAAAGCCCGGCGATGCGCTGGATAAGGAAGCTTTGAATCGCGGTAACTCGGTATATTTCCCTCGCCGCGTTATTCCAATGTTGCCGGAAGAGCTTTCCAACGGCCTTTGTTCGCTTAATCCGCATGTTGAACGCCTGTGCATGGTATGTGATATGCAGATCAGCGCTCAAGGCGGTATTGAAGCTTACCGCTTCTATCCATCGGTTATGTTCTCGCAGGCGCGCCTGACCTACAACCAGGTAGCCGATATGCTGGATCACCCACAAGGCGAAATGGCACAAAAGTTTGCCTCCGTACTGCCGCAAGTCAATCATTTGCATGCCTTATTCAAGACCTTGCTGCAAGCCCGCGAGAAGCGTGGTGCGATTGACTTCGAGACCATAGAAACCCAGATGATGTTTACCGATCAGGGCAAGATTGATCGCATCGTACCGTTGGTGCGAAATGATGCGCATCGCTTGATCGAGGAATGCATGCTGGCGGCCAACGTGTGCACCGCCAATTTCCTCAACGAAAGTAAGCACCCGGTGTTATACCGTGTGCATGAAGGTCCCACACCCGAAAAATTGGAAGCTGTGCGCGAGTTCTTTAAGGAATTCGGCATGGAACTTGGCGGGGGCGAAAAACCTGAGGCTGGCGATTACGCCAAGCTGCTCAAGCAGGTCAAGGGGCGACCTGACGCAGCCTTATTGCAAACAGTGATGTTGCGTTCATTGCGCCAAGCGCGTTATTGCCCGGAAAATGCTGGTCATTTCGGTCTCGGCTACGATGCTTATACACACTTCACATCGCCCATTCGCCGTTATCCCGATTTGCTGGTGCATCGCGCCATTAAGGCTGTGTTAAATAGCGTGCAATACAAACCAAAAGAGAAGTGGGAAGAGCTGGGCATACATTGTTCCATGACAGAGCGCCGGGCTGACGATGCCACGCGTGATGTAGAAGCATGGCTGAAATGTTTCTACATGCGGGATCATCTCGGCAGCAGCTTCGAAGGCACCATATCTTCAGTGACTGGCTTCGGCCTGTTCGTTGCGCTGGACGATCTTTTCATCGAAGGGCTGGTTCATGTGTCAGAACTCGGCGCGGATTATTTCCATTACGATGCGACCAAGCACCAGATGCTAGGCGAGCGCTCTGGCAAGCGTTATCGCCTGGGGGATCGCGTGCGCGTCAAAGTTGTGAGAGTGGATATGGAAAGTACCAAGCTCGACTTCATGCTGGATCTGCCAGCTGGGGAAGCGCCAGCCAAGGACGCGAAAATCAAGAAACCGAAAAAAACCAAAGAACGTCATGGCTGAAACTCGTGTAATTCATGGCTTTCATGCCGTCACTGCGCGCATTCGCCAGCAGGCGGACAGCGTGCTGGAACTTTATGTCGATACCCAACGCCGCGATCCACGTGCTCGTGATCTGTTGAAGCTGGCGGAAAGTAACAACGTGCGCGTGGTTCCAGTGGACACAAAACGCCTTGATGGCATGGCTGGCAATGCTCGTCATCAAGGGGTCGCTGCTCGCGTAGATGCCGCGCAAAAGGTGAGGCATCTGGACGACGTGCTGGATACCCTCACCGAACCCGCGTTATTACTAGTGCTGGACGGTGTACAAGATCCGCATAACCTGGGTGCTTGTTTGCGCAGTGCCGATGCTTTCGGCATACATGCCGTTATTGCTCCCAAAGATCGCGCCGTTGGCCTGAATGCGACCGTGGAAAAAGTTGCCTGCGGCGCGGCAGAAACTGTCCCCTACATTACCGTCACCAACCTCGCGCGTACTCTGCGCGAACTACAGGAGCGCGATATCTGGGTAGTCGGTGCGGATAGCGAGGCCAAAACTGATTTGTATGAATTCCGGCATACCGGCGCATTGGCCTGGGTGCTGGGAGCGGAAGGAGAAGGCCTGCGCCGGCTTACCAAAGAGACCTGCGACCAGCTGGTGCGCATCCCCATGCTGGGCAGCGTGGAAAGCTTGAATGTATCTGTGAGCGCCGGCGTGTGTCTGTTTGAGTCGAGAAGACAACGGACGGGGTAAACAAAAGAGCTTGAGGCTACGCTGAACAAATCCGTTCGCATTGAGCTTGTCGAAACGAACATCCTGAATCAGTAAGTTGCAAATAGCTTCGACAGGCTCAGCCCGAACGGAGGGACTTGTTCAGCATGACCTGAACTTTACGTTCCGAGCTTAACCATCCAGTTTTCGTCAGCCTAACATCGCCTTCAATCGAGCTAGTTTAGCCATCCCCACATCTTTGCTTACTTCGGGTGTGCTGCCTGTTGGTAATACACCCGAAAAGATTAGTTCATCTGCGGGCAATTCTTGCAAGAAGCGGCTTGCTTCGCATACTCGCCATTCTTTTCCGAGTTTGCGTTTGGTGCAATAGCTGATTTGCAGCGAGCGTTCTGCGCGAGTTATGCCTACGTACATCAGGCGACGTTCTTCCTCAATCTGTTCCGGTTGCTCGCTTTGGTGGTGCGGCAGGGTGCCTTCTTCCACGCCAACCATGAACACATGGCCGAATTCCAGACCCTTGGCCGCATGCAGAGTGGATAATGAAACTGCATCCGCTTCTTCTTCGCGGGATTCGAGCAGATTCATCAGCGCGATGGTTTGTGTCATCGCCAGTAACGTTTTGTCGTCGGCTTCCGATTTGCGGTTGATCCAGCCGACAAAATCCGTAACATTCGCCCATTTGCTTTCCGCCTGACGCGGTTCATGGCTGTCGAAAAGCCATGCCTCGTAATCGATCGCGCTCATTAAATCTGCCATCACCGTTGCGCACTCCTCCTTGTCGGCACGCGCTTCCATGCGATTAATGAAATTGCAAAAGGTTAGTAACTCTTCATGTTGTCGCGCAGGAAGTTGATGTGCCATGGCGCTCTCGAAAGCTGCTGCGAACAAGCTGATATTGCGTGTGCCGGCATAGCTAGCAAGCTTCTCCAGTGTCTGGTTGCCGATACCTCGTTTAGGCGTGGTAATGGCGCGAATGAAGGCCGGATCATCATCCGTGTTTGCAATTAAGCGCAAATAGGCAGTGAGATCTTTGATCTCCGCGCGATCGAAGAAGGAGCTGCCACCACTGACGGTATAAGGCACTTTCTGCCCACGCAGTTGTTCCTCAAAAGTACGCGATAAGTGGTTGCTGCGATACAGGATGGCATAGTCGGAAAAGCGTGTATTGTGTTCAAATTTATGGGCCAGCAAACGCATTACTACGGACTCTGCTTCGTTCTCGCCGTCCTTGGCTGCGAAGATGCGGATAGGGTCGCCCGGTCCATGATCGCTCCACAATTTTTTTTCAAATAGCTTGGTGTTGTTGCGTATTAAATGATTGGCACAGGTCAAAATACGTTGCGAAGAGCGGTAGTTCTGTTCCAGCTTGATGACGCGCAAATTCACGTGGTCATTTTGTAAATTCTGTAAATTCGCAGTGCTCGCTCCGCGCCAGGCGTAGATCGCCTGATCATCGTCGCCCACTGCCGTCAGTGCTGCGCGACTGCCAGCCAGCAAGCGGGTCATTTGATACTGGCAATCATTGGTATCCTGATATTCGTCGATCAACAAATAGCGAAAACGTTGCTGCCAGCGGAGCAGGGCTTCAGGAAAACCCTGAAATAAATCCACTGGCAAACGGATCAAATCATCAAAATCCATCGCCTGATAGGCGCGTAATGTTTCCTGATAACGCGCATAAAGTAATGCCATGCGTTGATCTGCTTCGTTTTCCACCAGACTTAACGCTTGTTCCGGCGAGGTGAAAGAGGATTTCCATTTGGACATCACGCTTTGTGCGATACGGATATCTTGCTTGTCCGGTGCACCCAACAGCTCACTGATGATCTTTGCGGTGTCAGCACTATCGAAGATGGAAAACTGTTTTTTGTAGCCAAGCAGACCAGCCTCCTCACGCAAGATTTGCATACCCAGCGCATGAAAGGTGCTAATGGTTAAACCCTTGGTATTGCGCCCGGATAACAGCTTGCCCACACGCTCACGCATTTCATTCGCAGCCTTGTTGGTGAAGGTGATTGCGGCGATGTTGCGCGGCGCATAGCCGCATTGTTCAATCAGATAGGCAAGCTTATGAGTGATAACACGCGTTTTGCCGCTGCCTGCGCCAGCCAGCACCAACAGGGGGCCATCCAGATATTTAACTGCTTCGTATTGAGAGGGGTTGAGTTTGCTCAGCATTAGGACACCTCTAAAAAATCCAAATTTCTTCCCGGCTGACGCTGTGAAAAATGGGTGTTTGCGGCGATACTCAAAGATGAAATGATCAGGCTAGCGGGAATGCTTTGATGGGCTGAGCAAAACTACAACGGAAAGTCAGATTGTGCATTGAATGGAAACTTTGTTTTGACCAGTTCCACGATCGCAGCACCGATTTTATTTCCATGCGGTACCGTGAGTGCTTGTACTGTCATTTCCAGCGCGTTATCAAGCACGGCCCACTTATTCATCCATTCTTGAGAGAGCGGCACGCCGGGTAGTTGAAGCGCCGGAATAAGTCGATGTGCCATCCAGCAGACTTCGAAATATAGATTCACAAACATAGCGAACTGTTCCGCGTCGAATCGGGGCAGAGCTGGTTGCAGCTCAGTTCCTTTCATAAAGCCCAGTGTAGCAGCAAGCGACAAATGGACGCCGTGGACTTCGGAATGAAATAATGCATCCCAATTACTAAGTTCATCTTGTGTTTGCTGTGTCAGGCCACTCTCTTTTCCGGTCATTTTTTGGCATATGTCAAACTCTGTACGCTTGCGTAGCTCTCGCACCTGCGCGATATCAACCGGTTTGCCTGGAGTTACACCATCAACGCTATAGAAGTCTGTAACTTTTTGTAGGGCAGCAGAGGACAGCACAAGGTCGTTGAAAACATCCTGAAGTAGCGTGTAGGCTTGATAAGGATATCCGCATATCGCGACTCGATCAGCGCCACATAAAGATTTAAAACTGTAAATCAATCGAGTGACGAAAATTTCATGAAGCTCGGAGAGTGGCTCCGTCATGTTTTTTCGGCTAGCCGGATTGATTAATTCGACCGTTTCAAGAAAAAAACACTTGAAGGCATCCGACAGGGCAAGATACACAGTGTACTGAAGAATTGCTCGCTGATGTCTTTGCTCTGCATCGGAAAGAAGGCGAGCACGGCCATACAGCATGCCATCATTTTCCGAAATGGCATCAAGCTGCTTAACGAAATCTTCAAGAGATGGTGAGGTCATAGTCTATGTTGCCCGGTAGTATTTTCAGCTGATTGTGATCTTGGGTTCGCAGAGCTAACCGTAAGAATGTCGCCGTTAATTTTGGCGGCAGCCTTGAAAGTCCGATCATTGCATTTAATTTCAATATCGAAATTATTCATTGACCCTCTCCGGTTGCTTACATAGTGCTTACGTGAGATGTCGTTACAGTCGCCAGAAAAATTAGCAAATTCTGTAACTTGTTGATTGTTTGGTGCCCGGGACCGGACTTGAACCGGTACAGCCGTTTCCAGCCGACGGATTTTAAGTCCGTTGTGTCTACCAATTTCACCACCCGGGCGAGATAAAGCAAGTTTTGAGTGAGGGTTATTAACAGACTCATTTCACGGTGTGCATTATACAGAGATGCCTGTCACGTTAGCAAAAACATCGTGGTTTTCCTCAATCAAACCGGGTAATTGGTGAATTAACTTATGCCGTTTTCTTGACACTGATAGCAATATCTTTATAATGCGGACTTCGTTTTTTGCGGGAATAGCTCAGTTGGTAGAGCGCAACCTTGCCAAGGTTGAGGTCGCGAGTTCGAGTCTCGTTTCCCGCTCCACCTTCTTGGGAGAGTATCTTTCTTTCCCTCATTTTTGCTTAAAGCATGCGTAACATGGCGGGGTGGCAGAGTGGTCATGCAGCGGCCTGCAAAGCCGTGTACGCCGGTTCGATTCCGACCCCCGCCTCCATCTTCAAGTGTACTTTCCCCAAATTTTTATCCGTGGATTTTTGTTGCTCTGTTATAATTTGCACCTTCGGGGCGTAGCGCAGCCTGGTAGCGTACTTGGCTGGGGGCCAAGTGGTCGGAGGTTCGAATCCTCTCGCCCCGACCATATAATCAAGGTGTTAGGATATAAATCTAGCTCCGTTGTTTTTTCTGTAGTCAAAAACGTACCACTTTCCAATAAATCTTAAGCCAAAACAGCAGGCTTGCGATCTACCCATTGTGCAAGATGTTCACTGGACAGGTGCGCATACTTCTGCACCATCTCCGGTGATGACCATCCGCCCAATTCCTGCAATACATGCATCGGAGTGCCTTCTTGAATGTGCCAGCTTGCCCAAGTGTGCCTGAGATCATGCCAGCGAAAATTCTCGATGCCTGTTCGCTTTAATGCCTTGTGCCATGCCTTGGTGTTCACATGAGAAACGGACATGCCGTTGAAGGTGAACACATAAGCTAGATGCTTGCCGATCTGTTTGTGCAGCACTAAAACCGCTGCGCTTGACAGTGGAACGGGAATCGCTTTTCTGGCCTTGGCTTGATCGGGGTGTATCCATGCCGTTTTGCGCAATAAATCCACCTGTGACCATTGCAGACCAGTGACATTGGAACGCCGCAAGCCTGTTTCCAGACTGAATCGCGCCATGTCAGCAAGATGCAAAGGCAATTCGGTAATCAGCCGGTCAGCTTCATTCCGAGTTAGCCAGCGCACTCGCTTGGTCGGTTCCGGCAGCATACGCACCACCGGAGCACGATCCAGCCATTCCCATTCATTGCAGGCTTTCCTGAGAATTGCCCGGACAACTTCCTGCATACGATTGACCGTTGAGTTTGCGACCCCTTCGGCTTGCTTCGCGGCAGAAATCCTGTCCAGCACATCTCGTTTGATTGCCTGCAATTCGATGCCTGTCAGATATTGATCCAGCCAGCGCAAATGATAAATGTCGCTGACCTGCGAGGCTTTATGTTTCGTCTCGCCCAGATACTTAACAACAGCATCGTTCCACTTGTAGATCGGCTTGGCTCCTAGCCTTTCCTGCTCCCACAAGGACGACTTCAGCTTTGCTTCGTACTCTTCCGCTTTATCGCGGACGGGAGTGCCAGAACTTTGCTGTACTCGCTTGCCCTTGTGGGTGAAACGAACCCACCAGACTGATGAGTCCTCACGCTTGTAGAGTGACATGGTAAATTCTCCTTTGTGTCACCTTCCAGCGTTCGCCACTTGGAAGAATAGAGCGAACGCAGGTACGACACAAGGTCTTCTTGGATGAATGCCCAGCACTTGCCGGGCTTGGCTGCTGGTATCTCGCCAGAACGTGCCTTGGCTTGAACCGTGACAGGGTGCATTTTTAGAAATGCGGCGGCTTCTTGTAGATTCAAGATTTGCATCTCTAACCGCCTTTAGATGCCTTGCGATAAGCTTCAGCAGCAATTTCAGTTTCTAGTCGCTTTTGTTCTTCGAGTCTTCGTTCTTCGTCAGAGTTATTCGAAAGTGTGTTGAACTCTCTTGCACGCAGACGGACTTTCTCAAGTAAAAATTCTTCCGCAGCCAACCCCATAAATTGCCCGCTAGTTTGCAAATACGCATAGAAGTCGTAAAGAAAACGATCAAGACCATTCCCATAATTCGTAATGCCATACTTTGCCATGTACGAAGCAATCGAACTTGCCCCCAAAGAAAATATCCTTTTATCGTCTGGTAATCGTGTTGCCTTGAATGACCTTGTAAGCGCCCCTCCATCGGTTTCCCAGTCAATTGAAGATAGATATGCCCATAGAGGATGAACAGGCCATCGGGAACGCGTCTGGTCGTCTGGATTAGGCAGGGTCAGGCGCAACCACTCTGTTGAGGCGTAGCTCCAGAGGCCGTTCAGATTCGCCAATACACTGTCGAGACTTACAAGGCCATGCTGTGCCAATACTTCACGCCTGAATTGAAATTCCACGCGCCAGATGGATTCGTCACTCTTCCACCCTGCTGCTTGCCATAACGGGATAAGGTCACCACGACCACTGCTAAATGTTTCCAGCAATTTGTTATATAAACGGCAAGCCATGATGCCACCCAGACCAACAGTCCAGCCTGTGAACTGTTCCGCTACAGCGTAGGCAGCTATGTTTTTGCCGCGAGTTACCCATGCTTTACGATCCCATGACTCCATGTCTTCATTGGAGACAAAATCAGCACATAGATCGAGGCGGCTAACGTGAGCAGAATCGGTGAGCTTGCCCAACTCTTCCAAAATTGAGCGCAAGTGTATTTCTGCTTCTTTGGGTGTGACGCTAGATAGATACTGCGAAGATAGCTTTACATAGGCCATAGGCGTTCGTTTACTGGCTCTAGATAGGCTAATGCGGAATGCACCATCTTCTAGGACGTATGGGAACACCGACGAGCCTTTATCCTTGACCTCGAAGATATGACCCGCAATGGAGTATTGCGCAAGAGCTTGCTGATCTATTTCGGTATGTTGGGCGAGTTGCTTGAGCTTGGTTAAATGTTCCTGAACCGGCGGGAAAATCTCACCCTGATAGGAAAGATAAAGACTATCAACCCCAAACCTTAAAAGCTTGAAATACTCATTATTGCTGTTATAGGGTTCTCTGTTAGTAGGCGTCGAACCCTTTGCCACCTCGACACGAGTCCGGTCGGCCGCACCGCGCACGCTGGCGCGTGCACCCGTGCGACCGGCCGGACTCGTGTCTGCGGCGGCTTGAATGGTTGTATCGCTCTCTGAACCGAGAGACTGACGATCTGTTGATTTTTTCTGCATGATAAACTCCTTGACCATTGGCGGACATGCGATTGCTTTCCGCTACTGACAAGGAATTTATGCTTCAGGAAGGATTGATTCGAGGCACTAAAAAATAATTTCAGTGCCTTGACCTTTTGTTGATAGTCTGAAACTCGCGATATTCGCGTAAGCGCTTAGACAAATAACCGACATCCTCTATTCTGTTCTCGTAACCACCAACACCTGCATCCTCACAAATATCAAGAATTTCACGGTGCTTGAGCGATCCGTCCAGATAGCCGCCTTCATCCAAAAAGGCGAAAGTCAGCCACAGAGTTTTGTAGCGTATTTTACTGCGTAGGAGTGGACTTGTGAGACGATAGTGCAACTTGTCCAGGAAGCCTACTTCACCGCCTGAAATTGCTTTTTCATAACGTTCCTTGAAGTAGGGTAAGGCCGACAAAATACGCTTGTCAATCTGCACGGCAAGGCAATATGCGTCGTCATCGCCTCGTTCTGCCGCCGGTACCAAGTCAGTCATTTTGCGCCCATGAACCATAATGGCAATAGTGTTAAAGAAAGCTGCAAAGAATGCAGACATGCTAATCCGGGTCTGTTTAATAAATTCAGCTTGTTCTTCCGGTTTAAGTTCGCCGAATTCCTTATTTACATCCTGTTCCTTTTGTGGGGTGTCCGGCAGATTCTCTAAAATGGTATCGGTGGACTCACCCATAAACTGGATTAGTTCTTCTGCGCAGCATACTTGCTCATCCTGGGACATCAGTTTGAATTTTGTGCCCAATTCATTTATTTGTTCGGCTGGCATATAAGCTAAAAACAACATCTTAATAAATATTTCCTCGCTTCTATAGAGTTCAGGATAATTGTGGATTTTGAGCCTATCTACCAATTCAGCCATTTTGGGAGGAAGGCTGATCCAGCCACCATGCTGTTCAATGTAAATCAGCATTTCTTCATACTCAGGGATGTTTTCCTTGAGAGATGAGGAAATGAATTCGCGAGTGAGTTTCAGTCGTTGCACTTAAAGGGCTTGGGCTAATTTTGCGGGAGGCGCCGCATACTATACACTGGCGCGCAAATAGAAACACACAGGGGCGGGGACGGTGGCTGTTAACGCGATATACAAGGACTATCTGGCTAAAATATTGAAAAAGCCTTTCCGCTTTTCGTCGCCCATTGGCGCGGATGTGCTAAGTGGGAAGTAGTTTGATGGCCTACATATCTAAAACTCCAAGCAAATCACTGTCTCCGGCATTGCTGAAAATCAAGCCGGGCAGGGAACAATTCGAGCAATTCAAGGCAAAGCTGTCTGGGCTTGAGGGGCAGATAAATGGCAGCCCGAACGAAAGCGAAGAGCATCACAAAAACCATATTTCTGATTTCCTGAAATACGCTTTTAAATTTCCTGCTTACTTCATTAACACCAATGACCGAATCGATCTGGTCATCCACAACGGCAAAGCTCCCACGGATCCGGTTGGCGTCATCATTGAGGCCAAGCGTCCATCCAGCCAGACGGAAATGCCGTCGCAGGACAGTCTCAACGTCAAGGCGATGCAGGAGCTGGTACTTTATTACCTGCGCGAGCGTGTTACGGCGAACAATCTGAACGTAAAGCACCTTGTCATTACCAACGGCTACGAATGGTTTATTTTCGATGCTCATGTTTTTGAGAAAGCCTTTGCCAACAACAAAGCCCTGGTCAAGCAATTCAACGAGTTTGAGGCGGGACATTTATCTGGCAACACCACGGACTTTTTTTACAGGGAAATCGCCAAGCCTACCATTGAAAAAATGGGCGATGTCGAATTTACCCGTTTCGATTTGCGTGAAGAGAATAGTGACAAAAAACTCATTGCCTTGCTCAAGGTGTTTTCGCCGGAGCATTTGCTCAAACTCCCGTTTGCCAATGACAGCAACAGCCTAAACAAAGATTTTTATTCGGAGTTGCTACACCTCATTGGTTTGATCGAAGTCAAAGAGGGCAGTAAAAAACTCATCCAGCGCAAACAGGAGGGCGAACGCAATCGTGGCTCGTTGCTGGAAAACGCCATCGCCAAACTGGATGCACAAGACAGGCTGCGCCATTTTGAAAAGCCGAGTTTGTTTGGCGAAACCAAACAGGAGCAGTTGTTCAACGTCGGGCTGGAGCTGGTTATCACATGGGTCAACCGCATCCTGTTCCTCAAACTGCTCGAAGCCCAGCTCATCACTTACCACAAGGGCGATAACTCCTACGCATTCCTCAACTCGCAAAGAATAAAAAGCTTTGATGAGTTGGACACCCTTTTTTTTGAAGTGCTGGCGCGCAAACTTGATGAGCGTGAAGAGCCCATCAAACAGGCCTTCGCCAAGGTGCCCTATTTGAACAGCTCCCTGTTTGAGCCGACCGAGATAGAAAGCAAGTCGCTATTCATAGGCAATCTGGTGGGAGAGGTAACGCTGCCGCTCTTCGGTTCAACCGTGCTCAAAGACGCAAAGGTGAAACGCAGGACGGGCGAGCTGAATACGCTGGAATACCTATTCGCTTTTCTGGATGCTTACGACTTTGCCAGCGAAGGCAAGGGCGAGCTTAAAGACGACAACAAAGCGCTGATTAACGCCTCCGTGCTGGGGCTGATTTTCGAAAAGATCAACGGTTACAAAGACGGCTCGTTCTTCACGCCCGGCTTCATCACAATGTACATGTGCCGCGAAACCTTGCGGCGCGCAGTGGTGCAAAAGTTTAACGAAGTGAAGGGCTGGAATTGCAACAGCCTCACCGATCTTTATAACAAAATTGAAGACCGCACCGAAGCCAACACCCTCATCAACAGCCTGAAGGTATGCGACCCCGCCGTTGGGTCGGGGCACTTTTTGGTCTCCGCGCTGAATGAGTTGATCGCCATCAAAAGCGAACTGGGTATCCTGCAGGATGCCGAGGGTAAGCGGCTCAAGAATTATTCCATCGAGATCATCAATGACGAGTTGCTTGTTCTGGATGAGGAGGGAGACGAATTCAGTTACAGCCCGGCCAACCCGGAAAGCGCGCGCATCCAAAAAACGCTGTTCAACGAAAAGCAGACCCTCATCGAGAATTGCCTGTTCGGCGTGGATATCAACCCCAACTCCGTCAAGATATGCCGCCTGCGCCTGTGGATCGAGCTGCTGAAAAACGCCTATTACAACGCCGACGGGCAACTCGAAACCCTGCCGAATATTGACATCAACATCAAGGTCGGCAACTCGCTCATCAGCCGCTTTGCGCTGGATACGGATTTGAAGGATGCTCTGAAGAAAAGCAAGCTGACTTTGGCTGGCTACAGGAAGGCGGTGGATACATACCGCAACGCCACCAGCAAAGAGCAGAAGCGCGAAATGGAGAAGTTAATTGCGGAAATCAAGAATGATTTTCGCACCGAAATTCTATATCACGACCCCAAAGCCAAGAAGCTGGAAAACATGCGGGCAGAGCTTAAGCTCTTGGAGCTTCCGCAAACTCTGTTGGAAGAACCAGCAAAAGAAAAAAAAGAACGGAAACAGAAACAGGAAAAACTGAAACTACAATTCGATAAACTGAATGTCGAAATCGAAGAGATCAAGAACAACAAGATTTACGAAAATGCTTTCGAGTGGCGCTTTGAATTTCCAGAAGCATTGAATGACGAAGGTGTATTCGCGGGCTTTGATGTTGTGATTGGGAATCCACCATATATCTTTACTCGTGAGTTAATTAGCGAAGAAGATAAGGTTTATTTCAATACCAACTACATGCAAACACAGTTCAAAATTAATTTATATTTTTTGTTTGTTGAGCGTGCGTGGAGATTGTTAAATGTTAAAGGTGCATTTGCTTTCATTATCCCTAATAACTGGCTTACGCTTGAGACCGCATCAAATTTTAGAAAATTTATTCTTGGTGATACTAAGAATACGTTAATTGTTAATTGCAGAGATAATATTTTCGATAACGCAAGTGTGGATTCAAGTATATTAATTTTTGACAAGTTTGGCGAGCAAGAAACTATTGTTTTTGAGCTTATTAATGGAAGCCTCACACTCACAAAACAATCTCCTTCTTCTATCTATCTTAACAACAAAAATCATATTATTAATTATAGTCAAGTAGGTGGCGGGAGCAACTCTTCGTTGTTGGAGAAGATTGATGTTAATAGTGTGAAATTAGAAAGTATCGCTGAAGTCAGAAATGGAATTCAAGCTTATACAGTTGGTGAGGGTACCCCACCATTAACAGATGAGATGAAAAATGCTCGTGTATATCATAGCAAAGTCAAAAAGGGGGATGATTGGCTTAAGTATGTTGATGGTGTAGATGTAGGTAGGTATAAATTAGGATGGAGCGGGCAATTTGTTAAATATGGAAATAACTTGTCGCGTCCTCGTAAAAATGAACTCTTCATTAACGAAAGACTATTAGTCAGGCAAATTCCTTCTAAGCCCCCGTACTCTATTTTTTCTTGTTATGTAAATGAAATTGTTGTTAATGACAACAACAGCATGGTTGTTACTAACGTAACTAATGGATATAACTTAAAAACTATTCTTGCATTAATTAACTCTCGCCTAATTTCATATTGGTTTTTACAAAAATTCGGCAAGTTGCAGAGGAAAGTTTTTCCTCAATTCAAAGTTAAAGAGCTTAGAGAGTTCCCTATTAAATATTTAGATTTTTCATCAGCCAAAGATATTGAATTGCAAAATATCTTAATTAATTTGGTCGATGACTATGAAAGACTAAGTCTAAATGGGGAGCTTGCTGATACATTAGAAGCTGTAAATATCAAAATTGATCGCATTGTTTATGCGCTGTATGGTTTAACCCCAGAAGAAATCGCCCTCGTTGAAGGCAATGCGGAAGAAGTTCTTTCAGTGCCGAACGCAGATGCGGCGGAGGTGTGCGAGTGACTAAGCATTGGGTTGCCCAAGCGCTGAACTGGCTCACGCAAAGCCTTGAGCCGGTTCCTCACGAGCTCAACGAGCTGGATTGGAAAGCGAGTTTGACTGGCAATAAGGAGCGTTTAATTGAACACCTGATTGCTTTTGCTAATCATTCGAATGGCGGCTTCCTCGTGTTCGGTGTGCAGGATGATGCCACTCTGACAGGCGTGGAACAGATTGCGGTGGCGCAAATCGTTAATACGCTCGCCAACCTTGGGCGCGATGCAGTGGAGCCACCCTTGGTGATTGACCATGCGGTGGTTGATTATCGGGGGGTGGCGCTGCTGATCGTTTACGTGGCCGAGCAAAGCAATAAACCTGTGCATCGGCGCGGTAAATCTATCGAGGAAGCATGGATACGTTCGGGAGGCACTACCCGCAAGGCATCGCGTCAGGATGTGGGCGGCTTGATGTTGAACAGCAAGGCGCCGCGATGGGAGTCACTGCGTGCATCCAATCTTTTGCAAGGTACAGCGCTTTTAGTTTTGCTCGATCTTTCGGTCATTGCGAATTTGCTCCAGCGCCCTTTGCCTGTCGAGGAGAACGAGCTTTTGCGCTGGCTGGCAGATGAGGGCATGATTACCCCGGATGGCAATGGTTACTACATCACTAATTTCGGCGCGATTGCGGCTGCGCGCAACCTTGAACAGTTCGACACGCTTAAACGCAAGCGCATTCGTCTCATCCGCTACCGGGGCATGAACAAGGTAGAGACCATAGATGAGATGATGGGTCAGAAGGGGTATGCTGCGGGATTCGAGGGGTTGATTGCTCATCTCAAGCGTGTGCTGCCGCACTCCGAAGTGATCCAGCAATCGTTGCGCACGGAAGTCTGTATTTATCCTGAAATCGCTTTGCGCGAACTGGTCGCCAACGCGCTTATCCATCAGGATTTCACCATTACCGGTAGCGGGCCGATGATTGAGGTTTTCGATGATCGTATTGAGTTTACCAACCCCGGTAGTTTGTTGCCGGGCAAGCGACCGGACAGGTTGATCGGCACTACGCCTGAATCGCGTAACGAAATTCTGGCATCTGCATTCAGGCGTTATCGAATTTGTGAAGAACGTGGTACTGGTTTTCAAAAAGTCGTCGCAAGTATTGAGCTATTCGGGTTGCCTCCGGTGGTGTTTACCCCGATGGAGAATGCGTTTAAGGTTACGCTCTATGCACCGAAGAAATTTGATGACATGTCACAAACTGAACGCATAGAGGCTTGTTATCAGCACGCTGTGCTTCAATATTTGTCGAGTCAGGCTGTGACTAACACCACAGCACGAAAACGTTTCAAGCTACATGAAAAACGTCGCACCGCAGTATCCAATTTGCTCAAAGAAGCGGCAGAAAAAGGGCGGATTAAGCGTAAAGACCCTGATGCAACCTCGTCTAAATTTGTCGAGTACGTTCCTTACTGGGCATGAGTGTCGTGAGAATTTCTTTACTTCATTTGAAAACGGAAAGCTGCAAAAATAATAATGAAATCAATTGGACTTTACTTCATTTGAAAATGGAAATGCTAGGTCTGCCTGATTGGATTCACAACAGCGATGCTCTTGTGAGGGCTTGGTCACAGACTGGCAAGGCCAGACTGTGGAAATTTAATGGGCACAACAGAGATTCTCTTGTGCAATGCGTAGTCACAGACTTGCGATGCAAGACTGTGGGGCTGTAGTCAAAACTGTACCACTTCCACGCTTTGTAGGTGTTCCTGTAGCTGTTTTATACTGCTTTTAAGTGTGACGAACACTGGTAAGGTATTGATAAATAAAGATACGATTGTAGGTCTAACCGCCTGGGGGCCAAGTGGTCGGAGGTTCGAATCCTCTCGCCCCGACCAGTATAATCAATGGGTTAGATCGTAAATGATCTAGCCCGTTTTCTTTTTATAGGCTCCATGGGTACACCAGAGAGGTGCTTGGCACTTAATACTGCGTTAGTAAGTACCTTTAGCAGCACACCTTCATATTGTCGTTAAATATTGAAAATTCAGAAAAATATTATTTTCGAACTTCCATCAATACCAAACCTGATGATCGCCACACTCGTGTTCATAGTGGCAACGTGGCGCGTGAATCGCATTCTTGATGCACAGAACATTTCCAAAAGTGCTGCGCGCAGTTTATCGGTGTTTGCACTGGCCTATCTATTGTCATGGGGTAGGGGTGGGGCTGTATGTCAAACAGCGTGTTGAAATTTCCATTTTTTGTGAATTCAGCATCTGTGGAAACAACTCACAACCCCCTTGTAGTATGTGGATTCTTGGAAAGACCACTGGCAAATATGAGCGCTGCTTGGCAGAAAATTTTGTACGCTGTTTGAGGGGCGAGAGCCTGTTCTCTACCAATTGATTTCTCTTGATTTACCCGGCCATGGCCGTTCAGCGGTGCTGCTGGCCGCGTGACCCTAGTTGCGCAACTACACGAAAGTTGACTCAACGCTGTGAGAATTGGGTGATTGCACTGGGGTATTTCACCCAGTCGACGGGGTGAAATACCCCAGTCCCCCATTTTTTCTGCTCCGGCAGTAGAGCGCTGTGCTTCGATTATCTGAAACAAATTAAAAAATCAAATAGTTATATATAAAGTGCCAATGTGGCCTAATTTTTGCTTATATATGGATAAGTTATTCGCGCAAACCCAAAGGCGCGCGTCTAGCAGCAGCAAATATTAAACCCGTTTGCTAACAGTTAGATTTTTTTCGAGGAGTTTTTATGAGAAAGTTGATTGCGTTGTTCCTGCTCACGACTTCAGCCGTTGCACAGGCATTTGATGTCAATACCACATCCAGCCCATTGAGTTTTCCAGAATGGGTCAATGTGAAAACTTATACCACTGTCTTTGTCGACACCCGCAAGCTCAAAACGTCGCTGCAAGTAGCGTTGCAGCAGTGGCCGAATGAGGAATGCCTAGTGGTCAACGACGTAAATGCGCAGCTGCATTGCAAGGGTGCGTTGGTCGAAGGTGCATGGAGTTACTCGATTTCGGATGGCTTTCCTTGTTATGCCGATCCCAGGGATCCGCGCAAGTGCCTGAAAATCGACGGACTAAAACAAAAGAGTTTCACTAATTTTATATCGCCGACGACATGCACGGCTACGAGTTGCCCGCCCGGGCCACCCCCTGTGCCGATGACTTTGACGTTCGATCATGACGTGAGGCATTTCGCGATGATTTATCGCTTCAACTGGGATATTGCCGGCTTCCCGCAGTGGAGCAAGAGTATGGTTGTTGCGGTCAACGGTGTAGAAATCGGCACCTATGACATCCCGTTAATGGCCGGTCATTCCATGATCAGCATATCGGCTGCGGAAGGCGAGATTATTGGGAGCGTCACGTTTACGCCTATCGATGTAAACGGAAACACAACCGGCGCCCTTGTTGCGTCGAGGTTTTATTTCGAATAATGCTTGCGCATGTCAAACAGCGCGTTGAAATTCTCACTTTTATGCACGCTATTTGGTGGATAAAATTGTACGCTGTTTGATATGCTTTTAAGTGTGGAGAACACTTGTAAGGTATTGATAAATAAAGATGCGATTGTAGGTTTAACCGCCTGGGGGCCAAGTGGTCGGAGGTTCGAATCCTCTCGCCCCGACCAGCATAATCAATGGCTTATCGGAATTAACCTGTAAGCCATTTTTATTTTTACGTGCTTAGTGGTAAACAAAGGGGTACCCCTAATAGTTGCTAGGCGCACAAGTCGTATTCAGTAATTTCCATACGCAGTTCACTCAAACTCATTTTCATACTCGCCAACAAGTACCGTTCAGTTGATCGCATAAAGCTCACAAAAAATTTAACGAAGATCAGCGAAATTTGTTTAAGAAGCGCAAAATGAACAATGGCTCGTTACGGCACAGATCAATTAACCGAAGCTCGATTTGAATTGGGTTCGCGTGGGCGTGTTCTGAAAAATCTCCTTGGCATTTGTAGCAAGCGCGAAATGGATGAGATGGAGGCAACCAAGCTAGTCGCGGTAACTGACTGGGCAATCCGGCACGTTTCTGCTGACCAGCGTATCACCTCCGCCGATATTTGCCTGCTGCACAAGCAATGGCTAGGTGAAGTGTATCCGTGGGCAGGCGAGTATCGGCAGGTGAATATTAGCAAGGGTAGTTTTGTATTTGCGATGGCGGCGCAAGTGCCGCGCTTGATGTTGGAGTTTGAGCGGAAGGAGCTGGCACGATTTACGCCATGCGCTTTTGACGACCTGGATGATGTGCTGGAAGCATTGGCTATCACACATTGCGAGTTGGTGCTGATCCATCCTTTCCGCGAGGGCAATGGGCGCGTGTCACGTTTGCTATCTACGCTTATGGCTTTGCAAGCGGGTTTGCCGTTGCTAAATTTTTCCAGCATCAAAGGAAAACAGCGCGAGGCTTACTTTGCCGCAGTGCGGGCAGGGATCGGGCGCGACTATCAGCCGATGATAGAGGTTTTCAGAAAAGTGGTAGCTGCCAACAGCTAGCGGGTTTTTGCTGGCTTATTACGGGGGATGGAAGTGAGTGCTCGTTCAGCCGCTTTCTTCACGCCTTCAATCGCGGTCGAAGAAAGCACGTTCGCACGCAAGGCGCATTGATAGTCTCGCGCATTGTGCAAGTGTCGATTTTGTTGAAGCAGAGATTTTGGAGTCATGGCCGCACTATAAGGCACACGGTGTGATAACTCAACAGCCACAAACGCCGCAAACATCGTGTCAATTACGCTGATCTTTTTTATGGCCTACTAACGCCATTTCCCTCATCCTCAATTACTTTCAGAAAATCATTTCCATAACGGGCTAACTTGGCTAAGCCGACTCCGCTAATTTTTCCTAAATTGGTGAGATTGCCGGGACGATGGTTGAGAATTTCCAGCAAAGTGCTGTCGTGAAAAATCACGTAAGGCGGTACGCCTTGTTCGCGGGCGAGCTCCATGCGCTTGGCTTTAAGCGCCAGCCACAGCGGGTCTTCATTTGCACCGGCAAATGCTTCACGCATTCTTGCGCCGCGTTCGACCTTGCTGATTTTGTTTTTAGCCGGTTCAGCATCGCGCCGCAGCCATACTTCAGATTCACCGCGTAGCACCGGGCGCGCTTGTTCGGTAAGACGCAATCCGCCGTAAGCTTCCATGTCCACATTGAGCAAACCAGCAGCAACCAACTGGCGATAGACACTGCTCCATTGAGCCTGCGCGAGCGACTGGCCAATCCCAAAAGTACTCAGTTGCTGGTGGCGAAATTTTTCGACCTGTGCAGTGGCCTTGCCCAGTAGCACGTCGATCAAATAACCAACGCCGAAGCGCTGCCCAGTGCGGTAAACACACGACAATGCCATACGTGCCGCTTGAGTCGCGTCCCAAGTATCCATCGGCTCCAGGCAATTGTCGCACTGAGCACAGTTGCCTGGATGCTCCTCTCCAAAGTAACGCAAGATAATTTGGTGGCGGCAGGCAGTGGATTCGCAAAACCCCAGCAGAGCGTCAAGTTTATGCAGCTCTAACCGTTTGCGCTCCTCGGGCGCATCGCCGGATGCCAGCATCTGACGCATGGAAACCACATCGCCCAAACCGTAAGTCATCCATGCATCTGCGGGCAAGCCGTCGCGTCCGGCACGGCCAGTTTCCTGATAATAGCCTTCCATGCTTTTGGGTAGATCAAGGTGAGCGACAAAGCGCACGTTGGGCTTGTCGATGCCCATGCCGAAAGCGACTGTGGCAACTATGATGACGCCCTCCTTGCGCAGGAAAGAACGTTGATTCTCGCTACGCACGGCCGCATCCAGCCCGGCATGGTAAGGCAATGCATTCCAGCCGCGCTCCTGAAGCCACGCGGCAGTTTCATCCACTTTTTTACGCGACAGGCAATATACGATGCCAGCATCATTAGCATGTTCCGTTTCCAGGAAGGTCAGCAATTGCTGCCGGGCATTGGCTTTCAACGTTATCCGGTAACGAATGTTGGGACGGTCGAAGCTGGAAATAAATTGGCGCGCCTGCTCCAGCGCCAACCGCTCGACGATCTCCCCTCGCGTTGGCGCATCCGCCGTGGCCGTCAGCGCGATGCGTGGCACATCCGGAAAGCGTTCATGCAATACAGTCAAACCGCGATACTCTGGACGGAAATCATGCCCCCATTGCGATACGCAATGCGCCTCATCAATGGCAAACAACGCTATGCCATGCTCGGCTTGCACCTGTTCCAGCATGGACAAAAATCCAGACATCAGCAACCGCTCTGGAGCCACATACAAGAGATCTAAATCACCCCGCAACAAACGGCTCGACACGGCGCGCGCCGTGTTCGCATCCAGGCTGGAGTTAAGAAAGGCGGCGCGCACACCAAGCTGGTTAAGTGCGTCCACCTGATCCTGCATCAGCGCAATTAACGGTGACACCACAATGCCCACCCCACGCCGCATCAATGCCGGAAGCTGATAGCACAACGACTTGCCGCCGCCGGTTGGCATTAATACCAGCGCATCACCCCCAGCAACAACATATTCAACTATAGATTGCTGTTCACCACGAAAAGACGAATAGCCGAAAACATCGTGGAGAATTTGTTGGGCGGTAGGAGTAGTCATAAAAAGAAAGGTATCACACTCGAAGTTAATCTGCCCCGGCGCATATGCTTGCTACAGAATTATTCATAGTGAACAGATATTTATGTG
Source organism: Candidatus Nitrotoga sp. CP45 (assembly GCA_945874105.1). GTDB lineage: Bacteria > Pseudomonadota > Gammaproteobacteria > Burkholderiales > Gallionellaceae > Nitrotoga. The sequence goes on from CAMCFJ010000009.1 coordinate 37,496, forward strand.
GTTGCTTATTACTTGCAAGATGACATGTTTACCTTTGCGGGCAAACAAGTAAAATCCATCGGTGACTTTGAGCTCATCACTTGGTTGGTCATCAAGTAAACTGTGCGAACAGTACCCCATTAACGAATAGGAGCAAACAATTGAGACCCGAAAATTCACCACCTTCTCCAAGATCCATTATTCGCACCATCGTCGAGAACCAGCCAGAGGATGCCTCTTACGATGAAATCATGCGCGAGTTAGCGTTTGACCGTATGGTCGAACGCGGCTTGCAGGATGTGCGCGCTAACCGCGTAGTGAGCAACAACGAAGCCGCACAGAAAATCCGGTCATGGCGGAATTAAAGTGGACGAACGAAGCGCTAGATTGGCTGGAAGAAATTTATCGCTACATTGCCCATGATATTCCTGAAGCGGCGGCGCAAGTCGTGGATGGGATATTCGAAAAGGCACAAGTGCTGCTTCAGCATCCAGACATCGGCACCAGATTGCGTCAAGTCGAAGAGGGGGATGTACGTTTTATCTTGTATGGTCATTACCGCATTGCCTATTTACGGCACACCAACGATGAACTTATACATGTAATTGGCGTGCTTCATGGCGCGCTCGACATAGAAAAATACCTGCCATGACTGGCCTCACCGTTTAATCCCTGAGTACAAGAGCCAGCATGTCATCCGCAACTACACGACGCGAACAAGTCCAAGCAGCACTCAAGGCGTTTGCGGACACGTCAGTCCAGAAAACAGCTACGAACCTGCTCAATGCGCTCGGCTACGTCAGCGAGAAGACCACCGACCTTGGGAACAATGTTGAATCCCTACTCGGCAACATCGAACAGTTCAAACCGGAACTTGGCAACATTATCCGCGACAAGATCAAGGCCGACCGTTGGAAATCCTGTGCCTTCTTGTTCCAACTTCCCAACGACGAAATCCCTTTGCTGGCGATGGGGCAGCAAGCATTTTCCAACGATAACAAGCTGGCGCGCAGCCACCCGAAGCTGGCAGCCGGTTCTCGTTGCGCACTTGAATCCTGATCGGTGCTCATAAAAAATATTTCCTTGCGTATCACCCATGAATAATCCGTGCCAAGCTCCTTTAATTCTACGAACACATTGCACCCACCAAGATGAAAATAATTAACGCCAGTCAGTGGCAATGCCTGAAAACTCAGGACATATCTCACTATTATGTTGGCCAGCACGTAGCTTCACCATCGTTGTGTGCTCAAAGTTTTAGGCCTTTTGCGTGGCTGGAATTTAATCATCAGAGCGGTGAATTGAGTGCGGCTCGTGATCATTTTGGCCAAGAGCCGTTCTATTACCATTACCACGAGCATGCCCAGCTCTTTATTTTTGGTTCAAATATTCCCGATATATTGCGGCATTTACTTACTCACCCGAATTCGAATGAAAAGTGCGAGCAAGAAATTTTTGATCGGCCTCGGGACAATGATGACCCACCTTACAGCACAGAAACTTATTTTCAGGGGATTTTTCGCCTTACGCCTGCCCATATTCTGCGCATCAACAAGAAAGGAGTAAGCGAAAGCGCCTATTGGTCATTGGATCCGAAAGTGGAATCACTCAACTACTCTCGTGACGAGGAGTATCTCGAACATTTTTCAGCACTTATGGATGAAGCACTCAGCTGCCTTCTTCCAAAAGACACTAAATTTGCTGCAGAATTCAGCGGCGGTCTTGACTCATCAGCTATTTTTGTAGCCTGCCGTAAAGCTCATTTGAGCCCGGCTTTATTTACTCAGCCACCGCCAGCAAGCTACAGAATCAGCGATGAAGATCTCAATGTTCAGCACCTTCTTAAATATTTTCAATGGCATGACCATCATTGTTTCGTAGATGCCCGAGATTTTGACCCCATTTCAGTTTTCAAATATTTTTCTCAAGTCTATGCTGGCTGCCCGCCTTATTGGCTATCCATGTTGGCCAGCAATGTATACAAAAAAGCTGTGGAGCAAGGCTACACCACTATCGTTTCTGGTTATGCCGGCGATGAATGCGTGTCACTGGATTGCCCGCCTTATTTAAGCTATTTTCAGCACCTGCAAGAGCACGGCCTATTCTCACTCCTGAGATTATGGAGACAAGACTCCGCCAAAAGTGCGCCCGGCTTACCACGATTAAAATTATTTTTTCGTCTACTTCAATACCTGAACCCCCAAGTTGGCTCCAGAATCTTCCAGATATCTAAACTTTTGGGGTTTCGTGAACAGCAAATACAATTTTACCGTTCCCTTCGCGACTATGAATTCGCTGTCCTGCAAGGAGACATATCCCATGAAGTACGGATGAAGGTTGAGTGTAGCGCCGTACTCGCAAAATCCTTAGGCTTTACTTTTGTCTATCCGTTCTTGTACCCACCCCTGATTGAATTTTGTTTCCGCTTACCATTGCACAAAAAAAAACAAGGAACGCTAATGCGATGCCTTATCCGAGAGTATCTATCCGCCCATGTTAGCGGCCTAAAATCAAATACCAAAGGCGGGGCTTTTGTGCCGAGCACCATGCAGAAGTGTCGAGATTATGCGGCGCAGGGCGCATTTTTAGAACATTTCTCCAATCTACCTTTCCAGTATAAAATCAACGCGAACAAACCTTCTGAATTTAGGTTTATGTTAGAAGCACGAGCCTTCATGCTCAAACATTATCGTTTAACCCAAACACATACCCCACACAAATGCGAGAAATAATAAAGAAACTATTCAAGCAATTTCTTGAAATTCTCATCACGGTTTCAGGGTTTATTATTTCCAAAATGCGCACTCCGCAACAGCGCTATCGGGTTGCACTTCTCTGGGTAAAATGGCTTTTTCCCTTGGCTGCCTTTGTTCATTGCTGGGTTTTTCGGCTACACAAAAAAGCACCCCTCAAAAAATCATCGCTCTTGAAATATATTCTTTCTGCCATAACTCGCTACGCTTATATTGAAATTCCTCTCCGTAGTATTAACGAACAGGCGCTCTTGGAATACCACCGTAGATACGGTGGATTCATACTATGCACCGCTCATTTTGGTTTAACCTTGGCCGTCTTGGGTTTGCAAAGAAAACACGGGCTACCATGTACGATTATCTCTAGTGGCGGTCCCAGCAAAAAAGCCTATGGTTGGAATTGGGGCTGCACCGAGCCCCTACGTTTAATTAAACCCGATGCAAAATCCTTCATCAAAGTTCGCAAAGCAATAGCCAATGATGAGATTGTTCTGGTTTGCTGTGACTATGCATCAGTTGAGGATATGCAAAATAACGTACTGTTCCTATCCCCCAATATTTTTGAATATGCGCACAGAGCAAACGTCCCCCTGCTTTTTTTAGGAGCCGCATTGGCTGATGACACAATTATTGAGATCGAATTTGTCGAAGCGTCGCATCCCATCCCTGCATCGGCAGAAGAATTGGCCGTGGTGATGGAGGAATTTCGCTTCTTCGTGGCACAGCGCATGGACAAAAACGTCATCTTCAAAAAAAGCTTACTTTCGTGGGTGTGATGATTGTGGGCACGACTTCAAAGGCTTCTCTTTGCTCAGGCTGATTTCTGGATTAAAAAATACTGGAGAGTTTTATGTCACAAGGTTTGTGCACTTCATGCGGCTATGTAGGTGAGACGGAATCTATAACCAAAGGCAGCACCGATACTGAAATCATCCTCTGGTTTTGTTTTTTGATTCCGGGCTTGATTTATTCAATTTGGCGTTTCCGTTCCCGGTATGAAGAATGCCCAATCTGTGATCAGGCAACGATCATTCCGGCTGATTCTACCGAAGCCCAGCAGATCATTCGCGAGAACCTTGCAAAACAGGTTGCGGCGATTCCGGAATTCAGGCCGCCATCGAAAGCAGCTATTGGAGCAGGCAGGGTGGTTGGGCGTTTCGTTGGTCGGTTACTCAAATGACTCCCAAAAATATTGAGAGCCTGTGAAGAAAACAGCCCTATCGTTCAGTCTTCTTGCTGCATATCATGCTGCATGGCAGCATAGAAAATGCGTGCCTTTGAATTAAGGCAATGCTGCACGAGTCCCTCCGTTCGGGCTGAGCCTGTCGAAGCCATTGGCAACTTATCGATCTGCAAGAAGTGCGTTTCGACAAGCTCAACGCGAACGGATTTGTTCAGCGTAGCCTTAACCTGACTTGAAGTAAATTTACTTGTTATTCACGCAAGAAGAGTTCAACCTCCGTTTCTACTATCATGTAGCTAGTATCGTAAATAACGAAACATATTGTTTTTGGATTTAGCCGCAGCATGGCAGTTGAGTTGCGGTAATTACCCTCTCCCTAACCCTCTCCCGTTTACGGGAGAGAGTTGGAGAGAGGGTGTGCGTAACTGAGTATCACACCATGCAACGTATGTTTCGCAATTAACAGGTCGTGATACCAGTCTGTTGAGAGGAGAGAAAAATGGAACAGCAACGGTATATCGTGTGGCTTGAGGCATTGCGTATGAGCGATGTGGCCACGGTGGGCGGCAAAAATGCATCGCTCGGAGAAATGATCAGCCAGCTTGCCCATCTCGGGGTGCGTGTGCCGGGTGGTTTTGCTACCACGGCCGCAGCCTATCGTGATTTTCTCGCGCAGAGTGGTTTGGATAATCGCATTCGGGTAGTGCTTGAGGATCTTGCTGTGACCGATGTGACTGCGCTGGCTGAGGTGGGTAGCCGGATACGCCAGTGGATTGTAGACACGCCTTTGCCGCCGCGTTTGGAAAGTGAAGTACGCGTCGCTTATGGAAAGATGCAGGCTGAGGCCGGTGTGGATATTTCCTGGGCTATTCGTTCCTCTGCCACGGCGGAAGATTTGCCGGACGCTTCGTTCGCCGGGCAGCAGGAAACCTTTCTCAATATTAATGGCGTGGATCATGTCTTGTCAGCCATTAAGCTGGTGTTCGCTTCGCTGTATAACGATCGTGCCATCGCCTACCGTGTCCACCAGGGATTTAAACATCAGGATGTGGCATTGTCGGCTGGCGTGCAGCGCATGGTGCGTAGCGATTTAGGCGCAAGCGGCGTGATGTTTACGCTGGATACTGAGTCTGGTTTTGATCAGGTGGTACTCATCAATTCCGCATATGGGCTGGGCGAAACGGTCGTGCAAGGTTCGGTCAACCCGGACGAATTTTATGTGTACAAGCCTGCATTAAAGCAAGGTAAAGCTGCGGTGATCAGCCGTAATCTTGGCGGCAAGGCGATAAAAATGATATTCGGTGCAGGACTCGAAACAGGGCGTTCAGTTCTCACGGTAGAGGTGCCGCCGGCTGAGAGGCAGCACTTCTCCATTACCGATGCAGAGGTGGAAGAGCTGGCGCGTTATGGGCTGATTATTGAGCAGCATTATGGTCGCGCGATGGATATCGAGTGGGGCAAGGACGGGTTGGATGGCAAGCTCTATATATTGCAGGCACGGCCAGAGACTGTTCAGTCACATGAAACTCAAGGCAAGCTGAGGCGTTATCGGTTAAAGCAACATTCCCAAATATTGGTTAGCGGGCGGGCCGTCGGGCAACGCATAGGCGGCGGCCCGGTATGTTTGGTAGCGGATGCCAGCAAGATGAACCAAGTGCAGCCAGGCGACGTGTTGGTGACGGATATGACCGACCCTGACTGGGAGCCGGTAATGAAGCGCGCCTCTGCGATTGTCACCAACCGGGGTGGGCGCACCTGTCATGCGGCCATAGTGGCGCGCGAACTCGGCATTCCGGCGGTAGTGGGGTGCGGTGATGCAACACAAATTCTTGAACATGGCGATGCGGTAACAGTTTCTTGTGCCGAGGGAGATATCGGCAAGGTGTATCAGGGCAAGCTCGACATCGAGGTGTCGGATTTGGCGCTGGATAAAATGCCGACCCCGCCAATTAAAATCAGTCTGAATGTGGCGAACCCTGAATTGGCGTTTGAGTCCAGCCGCCTGCCCAATGCTGGTGTGGGGCTGGCGCGGCTGGAATTTATCATTGCACGGATGATAGGCATACATCCCAGGGCGGTGCTCGACTATCCCAATTTGTCAGCAGAGTTAAAAGTGCAGGTGGAGGCAAAGACCGCAGGCTATGCCACGCCGGTAGATTTTTATGTTGAGAAGTTGACCGAAGGCATCGCCATGCTGGGCGCGGCTTTTGCACCTAAGCCGGTGATTGTTCGCTTTTCGGATTTCAAGTCCAACGAATATTCCAGCTTGCTCGGGGGGTCTCAATACGAGCCGAATGAAGAAAATCCGATGATCGGTTTACGCGGTGCCTCACGTTACATCGTGGACAGCTTCCGTGATTGTTTTGCGCTGGAGTGCCGTGCCATACGCCGGGTGCGCGAAGAAATCGGGCTGACCAATATTGAAGTGATGATTCCCTTCGTACGCACGCTGGACGAAGCCGAGATGGTGATAAAAGAACTGGCTAAAAATGGCTTGCGACGGGGCGAGAACGGCCTGCGCCTGATAATGATGTGCGAGATTCCGTCCAACGCATTGCTGGCCGCGCAGTTCCTGGAATATTTCGATGGCTTCTCCATTGGTTCAAATGACCTGACCCAGCTTACTCTCGGCATAGACCGTGAATCGGGGTTGATAGCGGGGGCATTCGATGAGCGCAATCCGGCAGTGAAGGTGTTGCTCAGCATGGCGATTCAGGCTTGCCGCAAGGCCAATAAATACATCGGCATTTGTGGACAGGGGCCGTCCGATTATCCGGATTTGGCGCAGTGGCTGGTAGAGCAGGGTATTGAGGCGGTTTCGTTGAATCCGGATACCATCGTGGAGACATGGCTATATCTGGCTGAACAGGCCGCTAAAAAATAATAGGCAAAGTTATATCTCAAGCATTCCGCCTTTACAGGTATGTACTTGCTCCAATCGCGTCAGGGTTGGCAGCAGGTTGAGGCCAATTTCTTTTTTTAAAATAGCCGCCTTCTCCTTCAAGTCATCCATCGAAATGCAGACTGGTTCGCCCGCTACGGCAAAGGCAATGGCATTGCCACTGTCACAGGAAGGAAAAGCCAGGGCGCGGCCATCAAAGGCGCTGCGGATGCGTTCGACACTGTCCTTGAAGCCACGGCTGTGCCCCAAAAGATTGACGGCCATGATGCCAGCTTCGCTCAGATGGGCGCGTGCAACCTGGTAGAACGGCAAGGTGTCGAGGGCACCAGCGCGGGCATCGGCATCAAATCCATCCACCAGTATCAGGTCATAGGTCTGGTCGCTATTGACGAGAAATTCGGCACCATCAGCTATCACTATTTTCAATCGCTTGGGGTCTTCCGGCAGCTTGAAGAATTGGCGGGCGGCAGCAACTACTGAGGGTTCGATTTCTACCACAGTGAGGTTGGCCAGAGGTTGGTTGCGATAAAGAAACTTGGTGAGCGAAGCGGCACCGAGACCAATCAATAATACCTTGCGGGGAAATCTGGACTCATCGCGTAATAGTAAGCTCGCCATCATTTCTTTGGTGTAATCGAGCTCCAGGTTCCATGGACGCGCGATGCGCATCGCACCTTGGGTCCACTCAGAACCAAAGTGCAGGGTGCGGATGCCGGATTCCTCGCGAATATCAATCGAGACGCTCATAATTTTTACCGTAACTTGTTTTTGTTGTGCAGGTGCTGTGCTTGGATGCAGGTCTGCGTGGCCTCATGTTATCCATTGATTCAATAACCAGCGCGCCCATTCTGTTACTTCAGTGGCTGTCATGCCGATTGTAACTTTTTGTTTTGCAATTGCATCACCTGCCGCGCCATGCAGGTGCACTGCCAACAATAAGGCTTGATCCACATTTAATCCTTGGGCGATAAAAGCGGCGATCATACCAGTCAACACATCGCCCATGCCGGGGCTGCTCATGCCGGGGTTGCCGGTCTTGTTTACAACTATCTTGCCATTGCGAGTGACGCACAGGCTGTGAGCACCTTTCAGTACTACGGTGCAATGAAAGCGTTTAGCTAGTTCTCGTGCGGCTTCGGCGCGTGCGGCCTGTACCGCTTCAGTGTTGCAGCCGAGTAGGTGTGCGGCTTCTCCCGGATGAGGGGTCATTACGCTGGCATTCTTGCGTGAAATTAATGCAGTGCGCAAATCTGGGCGGAGGGCGAGAATGTTAAGCGCGTCAGCATCCAGTACCAGCACGGTATCCAGCTTGAGTGCATCTTGCAAAATTTGCTGAGCAGCATCGTTATGCCCCAACCCGCAGCCGATGGCCAGCACATCCAGCTTGGGTAGGCGCAATGCAGCTTGTGCGCTATGCAGCATTAGCTCGGGTTGCAATATATCGACACTCGGGGCGTTGTTCGCCAGCATGCCTACATGTACGCAGCCAGCTCCCAGTTTGAGCGCCGCACGCGCAGCCAGCAGCGGTGCGCCGACCATGCCGCTGGCACCTCCTATAACGGCCACTGTGCCAAACTTGCCCTTATGGCTGTCAGGCGGGCGAGGGGAGAGAAACGCGGCGACTTGTTTTTGTGTAATGGTGGGGATGCGCGGCGCAGCTGGCATGAATGAATTTTCCTTCGAGTGCAAATGAGGTCACATAGTATAATGGCAAGCTGTTTTTAACAGCCCCCTGAGAGCCTGTTTATGTTCCGCGTGTCCCCCGGCAAGTCCTCGCTGTCTTCCTTCCGTCTCGAAAAATTGCGTGCTGTCATCAGCAACGCCCTTCCAAATGTATATTTAGCAGATGCATGCCATTGGTATTTCGTGGCGCTCAATGCGGATTTGTCAGCCACTGAAGCCAGCTTGCTGGATAAGTTGCTTGATTTGGATGATGCGGGAGAACTTAGTGGCAAGGGCAAGTTGCAACATCTGCTGGTTGTGCCGCGCTTGGGCACCATCTCGCCGTGGTCCTCCAAGGCCACGGATATTGCGCAGCATTGCAGTCTGCATAGGGTAGAGCGCATTGAGCGCGGCGTTGTGTACGCCGTCAAGACCAAGGATGGCAAAGCGCTGACGCAAGCAGAATTGAAAGTGTTGCTGCTGCTAATGCATGACCGCATGACAGAGTCCGTGTTTGATCCTGTGGTTAGTCTCAAAACAGGCTTCAATGATGTGGCAAAAAAGATTTTCCGTCATGGTGAGCCACTGCCGCTGTCTACTGTGGATATTATGCACGGCGGCAGTGCGGCGCTGGCAGCGGCTAATATCGAGATGGGGCTGGCGTTGTCCAGCGATGAGATTGACTATTTGGTGGAGAGTTTCCGTCGAATCGGGCGCAATCCTACCGATGTAGAGTTGATGATGTTTGCACAGGCGAACTCCGAACATTGCCGCCACAAAATTTTCAATGCGGATTGGGTGATAGACGATGAGCAGCAAGCGATCTCGCTGTTCGGCATGATCCGCAATACCCATAAGCTGCATCCTGAAGGTACGGTGGTTGCGTATTCCGATAATTCTTCTGTGATCGAAGGAGCGCGCATTGAGCGCTTCTATCCGCGCGCCGATGGCAGCTATGCCTACAACGACGAGCTGACGCACACGCTGATGAAAGTGGAAACGCATAACCATCCCACAGCCATCTCACCCTTCGCCGGTGCAGCCACCGGAGCGGGTGGCGAGATACGCGATGAAGGCGCGACTGGTTCCGGTTCCAAACCCAAGGCGGGGCTAACCGGGTTCTCAGTGTCCAATTTGAATATTCCTGGCTTTGAGCAGCCGTGGGAAACTTATGGCAGCGCACTCGCTAACCCCATTGCGGGTGGAGAGGGAGCCCCTCCGATTTATGGCAAGCCGTCACGCATCGCTTCAGCATTGCAGATCATGCTGGAAGGACCACTTGGCGGTGCAGCGTTCAATAATGAGTTTGGCCGTCCCAATCTGGCCGGTTATTTTCGCACCTTTGAAGAGACCGTCAACGACGAGGTGCGCGGTTATCACAAGCCCATTATGCTGGCCGGCGGGGTGGGCAGTATCGCGGCGCAGCATACGCACAAGCATGCATTGCCTGTGGGCGCGCTGCTGATCCAGCTGGGCGGGGCAGGGATGTTGATCGGTCTGGGCGGCGGTGCGGCATCCAGCATGGATACCGGTGCCAATGCGGAAAATCTGGATTTTGCTTCGGTGCAGCGCGGCAATCCCGAGATGCAACGTCGTGCGCAGGAAGTCATTGACCGGTGCTGGCAGATGCGTGAGAACAATCTCATCTTGTCCATACACGATGTTGGTGCGGGCGGCATCTCCAACGCTTTGCCGGAACTGGTACATGGCGGCGGACGCGGCGCTCGTTTTGAATTGCGTGCTGTTCCATCTGAAGAGCGCGGGATGTCGCCGATGCAGATTTGGAGCAATGAAGCGCAGGAACGCTATGTGCTGGCGATTGATCCGTCACGTTTGGATGAGTTTAAAGCGTTGTGCGAGCGTGAACGCTGTCCCTTCGCCGTGCTGGGGCGCGCAATTGCCGATGACCAATTGATCGTGCATGACGAACTATTTAAAAATAATGCGGTGGATATGCCGTTGTCGGTACTGTTGGGCAAGCCACCTAAAATGACGCGCAATGTAAAGCGCGAGGGTGTGAAGCTGCCTGCATTTGATGTCAGCAAAATAAATCTTAAAGATGCAATCGAGCGCACGCTGCGCTTACCCTCCGTGGCCGACAAAACTTTCCTTATCAGCATCGGTGATCGCACTGTGGGTGGATTGACTGCACGCGACCAGATGGTGGGGCCGTGGCAAGTTCCAGTCGCGGATGTGGCAGTGACCTTGATGGGCTTCAATACGGCATTGGGTGAGGCTTTCGCCTTGGGTGAGCGCACCCCGCTGGCGGTGTTGAACCCTCCGGCTTCCGGACGAATGGCTGTGGGAGAGGCGATTACCAACATTGCAGCGGCGCGCATCGAAAAGATCGGCGACATTAAGCTATCGGCCAACTGGATGGCGGCTGCCGGTCATCACGGAGAAGATGCTGCGCTGTTTGACACCGTGCGTGCGGTGGGCATGGAACTGTGTCCGCAACTCGGCATTAGCATTCCGGTAGGCAAGGACTCCATGTCCATGCGAACAGCATGGCAGGAAGGCACCGAGAAAAAGGCGGTAACGGCCCCATTGTCGCTCATCGTGACAGCCTTCGCGCCGTGCATGGATGCACGTTTGACATTGACGCCGCAATTGGCAGCCAATTTGGATACCGTATTGCTGCTGATTGATCTGGGCGAAGGCAAGAACCGCATGGGCGGCTCGGCGCTGGCGCAGGTGTATAAACAGGTGGGTAATGTTGGACCCGACCTCGACGATGCGGGCAAGCTCAAAATATTTTTTGACGTTGTCCAGCGCATGAATAGTGAGGGCAAGTTGCTGGCTTATCATGACCGTTCGGACGGCGGATTGTTTACCACGCTGTGCGAAATGGCGTTTGCTTCCCATGTCGGCCTGACCATAAATCTTGATGAATTGCAGGGAGATGTCCTAAGCACATTGTTCAACGAAGAGCTGGGAGCGGTGGTGCAGGTATATGGCCGCGATTTACAGTATGTGCTGGGCGTGTGCCATAGCGCAGGGCTGTCGGCGGTTCGTTCGGTTGCCAAGCTAAATGTAAGCGGCACGATAGATATTGTGCAGCAAGGCAAAACATTGTTCAGCGAGACGGGTGTTAACCTGAAGCGCATCTGGTCGGAAACGACTTACCGGATGCAGATGCTACGCGACAACCCGGCTTGCGCCCAGCAGGAATATGATCGCATCCTGGACGCTGCCGATCCTGGCTTGCAAGTGAAACTCACTTACGATCTGAACGAAAATATTGTCGCGCCTGCGCTGCTGAAATGTCGTCCAACAATCGCCATCTTGCGTGAACAGGGTGTGAACGGCCATGTCGAGATGGCGGCGGCGTTTGACCGTGCCGGCTTCGCGGCGGTGGACGTGCACATGAGCGACATCATCACTGGCCGCGTTAAGTTGGCGGATTTTAAAGGGGTGGCGGCGTGCGGCGGTTTTTCCTATGGCGATGTACTAGGGGCGGGCGAAGGCTGGGCAAAATCCATCTTGTTCAACCCACGTGCACGGGATGAATTCGAAGCCTTCTTCAAGCGTGATGATACGTTTGCTCTGGGCGTGTGTAATGGCTGCCAGATGATGAGCAATTTGCACGAAATTATTCCAGGGGCAGAACATTGGGCCCATTTTGGGCGCAATTTGTCGGAGCAGTTTGAGGCGCGTTTCGTGATGGTAGAAGTGCAGCCCTCGCCCTCGATTTTATTTGATGGCATGGCAGGTAGCCGTATGCCCATCGTGGTGGCGCACGGCGAGGGATACGCCCATTTCGGCAGCAACAAGCGCTTGAAGACGGCGCAGCCGTTGGTCACACTTCGTTATATAGACAACTACGGCCAGCCGACAGAAACTTATCCACTTAATCCAAACGGTTCGCCACAGGGTATTACCGGACTGACCACAGCTGACGGACGATTCAGCATCATGATGCCGCACCCGGAACGGCTGTTTCGGGCGTTGCAGCATTCCTGGCATCCAGCAGAATGGAAGGAAAGTGGAGCATGGTTGAAAATGTTCCAGAATGCGCGCAAGTGGGTTAACTAGCTCTTATCCAAAATGCGCGGAACCACACATACCGAACGCTGCCCTAACTTTCTACCTATCACAATTCTAATGTTTGAATAACATGCACGAAAAAATGGACGAAAAAAAAGATAACGCCAAGTTTCGCATAGACAAATGGCTATGGGCTGCACGGTTTTTCAAAACCCGATCTTTAGCTGTGGATGCATTAGAGTGCGGCAAAATATTATGCAATGGCGTGCGCGTTAAGCCTGCAAAATCTGTAGCAGTAGGCGATATGCTTTCTATCCGCCTTGGACCATATCAATTCATGGTAGAGGTATTAGCGCTGTCCAGTAAACGAGGGCCGGCTCCCCAAGCGCAGATGCTTTACAGTGAGACGGAAGAAAGTCTCCTACGGAGGAAAGCGCTATCTGATGAGTTAAAAGCACAGCCTATGCCCACTTTCCCCGGAGGGAGGCCGACCAAACGCGATCGAAGAGAAATTGAGAAGCTGAAGGGTGGTGTTTGGTAAATTCATGTTGAGCACTTGGTAAAGATATTGCTTGTCCAGGGTGGATGGGTTTAGTGTCGTCATACGAGTCCTTTCTATTGAAACTCATTATCATCGTATGACTTCTTTCACACAAAAATTCTGATAGGCTCAGAATTCGCGTCCAGTACCGTTTGCACAAAACTAATAACGCTCTCGTTTAGTTTGAACAGGAACCAAAACCCCTTCGAAATCACATATTACTTTTTATGTTTCATCATCCACTCAGTAGCCCGTCGCTGAGCTTCGGTAATTTCTGCTGGTGTCATGAATGATTCCACAATCCCCAGTCCGTCCCCTATATCTGCATCATCGCCCATGCCCGCAATATTATTGACCCATTCACCAGCAACTTTAAACCATTTGCCACCTGCGCCAGCAATATTGAACCACTTATGCGCTTCAATGTAGTCACGGGGAACACCCAAGCCCATGTCATACATGACCCCCAGATTGTTTTGGGCCTCCACATCGCCCTGTTCAGCAGCCTTGTTCCACCAAAATACAGCTTGCTGGGTATCCTGAGGAACGCCTATGCCGTTGTCATACATGAACCCCAGCTTAAATTGCGCGTGTACGACTCCCTGCTCTGCGGCCTTGCTATACCAGAACACAGCCTGCTCGTCGTCCTGAACAACGCCGTTGCCCTCTTCGTACATAACGCCCAGTTTGTATTGCGCCTGCGCAATCCCCTGCTCTGCGGCCTTGCTATACCAAGATACGGCCTGCTTGTGGTCCTGCGTAACGCCTTGGCCTTTTTCGTACATAAGACCTAGCGTGTATTGCGCCAATGCATCGCCCTTTTCCACAGCCTTGTTATACCAATGCACAGCCTGTTCGTAGTCTTGCGTAACGCCCTGGCCTTTGTAATACATCACTCCCAAATTAAATTGGGCCTCCGCAAAACCCTGATCTGCGACCTTACGATACCAATGCATAGCCTGCGGGTAGTCTTTTTTAATGCCTTGACCATCGGCATACATATTTGCCAGATAAAATTGCGCTTCCACATGTCCATGCTCCGCCGCTTTTTTTAAAGATTCAGCAGCTTTAACATAGTCCTTGCGGTCGATAAATTTCATTCCATCCTCAAAGTCTTTTTTAAAATTTTGAGGTGTCAGTGCTGCCATGAAGTCATCCTTCCCATTAATAGACGCATAATTTATTCCTTGAGTTTAATGTGAAGAAAAATAAACAATTGTGGTGCTGTATATCGCGTTAAAAATTCTCTGTTTCATTACTATATCAACTTCTCCCAGATAGTCCATTAGACCTGATTCACGCGATGACGACGCATGCCCCCCTTTGAAAAAGGGGGGCTAGGGGGGATTTAAGCGTTGCAGGGACACAAAAATCCCCCTCAGTCCCCCTTTTTCAAAGGGGGAGGCTGGTTAAATTTATCCGGGTTTATTGCCCTCGTCGGTATTGCTGGGCTAGCGCTCTCAATAGCTTCATACAACCGTTCCAAACAGTGCGCCAACGCCAGCGGTCAACCCCATGGCTAGCGCGCCCCAAAATGTGACGCGTATTGCACCTGCAGCCACTCGCGCTCCACCGGCACGCGCAGCCACACCACCCAGAAGCGCCAGGAACACAAGTGAAGTAACTGAGATGATGGGAATCAGGCTTGCTTCCGGAGCAAATGCTGTGACGACGAGAGGCATGGCTGCTCCAACAGCGAAGCTGCCGGCTGAAGCAAAGGTAGCCTGAAGCGGACGCGCATTATGTGCTTCAGATATCCCAAGTTCGTCGCGAATGTGTGCACCAAGCGCGTCATGCGCCATGAGTTGATCGGCTACCTGCTTCGCAAGGGCAGGATCAAGGCCGCGACCGACATAGATTGCTACCAGCTCTTTGCGCTCGCCAGGATCATCTGTCTCGAGTTCTTTTCGTTCACGCTCAATGTCTGCTCGTTCGGAATCTGCCTGTGACTTGACGGACACATACTCGCCTGCAGCCATCGACATGGCCCCTGCGACAAGACCAGCAATTCCCGCAAGCATTATGTTGTCGTGGCTTGCATGTGCAGCTGCAACACCCAGCACCAGGCTTGCAGTGGAAACGATACCGTCGTTTGCGCCCAACACTGCGGGGCGGAGCCAGCCGATTTGTCCAGCGAGATGTCGTTCAATGTGGCGTGAGCGCATTTTTTAATGTTTCCGTGAAATGATGTGTGTTAAGTAAAGAAATTTGTATTGACCCTTGGGAGCTATGCCAAAGTGGCAAAGGGCGAGAATAATTACAATACGCCCCAAAATGCAAATGATAGCCTGTCTTGGTTGACTGATGGGTTAAGAAAAAAATTCCATTGAGTTAGACGGTCTAATCAAATAGTGAATGTGTTACGTATACAAGTATAGCGGGCTGCGTCCTGTTATTCGTGGCGGGCAGTGGCAAACATTCAACGGATATACCCCAATCAGCTTGCAAGAAAGGAGGGCGCATTTGGTGCGCGGTCGTTATAATTAAAAACGGACGTCAAAGCACATTGGCGGGTGTCAAGCCCACACAGAACAAAAGGATAGTAGCAATATGATGCTTATGCTTAGCAATGATGATGGTTATTTTTCACCTGGCTTGGCTTGCCTTGCGGAAACGCTGTCTACTATTGCCGAAATAATAGTGGTGGCGCCAGAGCGCGACCGCAGCGGTGCAAGCAATTCTCTGACGCTGGATCGCCCACTCAATTTACGCCGCGCAGCCAACGGTTTTTATTATGTAAATGGAACGCCGACCGACTGCGTGCATTTGGCGGTTACCGGCATGCTGGATACTCAACCGGACATGGTCATTTCTGGCATTAATGCGGGTGCCAACATGGGTGACGATACAATTTATTCAGGCACGGTGGCAGCTGCGACAGAAGGTTTTTTGCTGGGCATTCCGGCCATTGCCGTATCGTTGGCGGGCAAGGGGTTGGCGCATTACGATACTGCGGCACGTGTGGTGGCTGATCTGGTACGGCAATTTGAAAAGCGCACTCATCCTCTTCCGTGGCTGCTCAACGTGAATGTGCCAGACATTCCCTACGAGCAATTACAAGGCCGCGAAGTGACCCGCTTGGGCAAGCGCCATAAGGCCGAGCCAGTGGTGAAGAGTACCAATCCGCACGGAGAGACTGTGTACTGGGTCGGTGCGGCTGGCAAGGCGCAGGATGCGGGTGCGGGTACGGATTTTTATGCCATTGCTCAGCACCGTGTATCAATTACGCCGTTACAGATTGATCTGACGCAATATAGCCAGCTTGATGCGGTGGGAACGTGGCTGGCAGGTGACGCCGCATGAGCGGACGCCATAGTGGCATTGGCATGACCTCGCAGCGCACACGCGGGCGGTTGATAGAACGGTTGCGTGCGCAGGGGATTGAGGATGAGGTGGTATTGGCGGCAATGAATGCGGTGCCGCGCCACATATTTATCGACGAAGCGCTGGCCAGTCGTGCCTATGATGATGTGTCGTTGCCGCTGGGTTTTGGCCAGACCATTTCGCAGCCTTACATTGTGGCGCGCATGATTGAAATTCTGCGCAATGGCATGGCGCTAAAGCGCGTGCTGGAAGTGGGTACCGGTTGCGGTTATCAGGCGGCGGTGCTGGCGCAGGTGGCACAAGAGGTATATTCGGTGGAACGCGTGCAGCCTCTGTACGAGCGCGCAGTAAGCCACATGAAAGAATTGCAAATAAGAAATGTTACCTTGCGTTATGCGGACGGCAACATTGGTTTGCCGGCAGTCGCACCGTTTGATGGCATCATTATGGCGGCAGCAGCGACGCATGTATCACCGGCATTGCTGGAGCAGCTGGCCGTGGGTGGTAGAATGGTGCTGCCATTGGGCGCACAGGAGCAGTTTCTATGCCTGATTGAGCGTGGGACACAGGGCTATCGAGAAACTCGCCTGGAGGCGGTGAAATTCGTGCCACTATTGATGGGGAAAGTATGACGTTGAAAAAATTCACTTTTCGATTACAGATCATTGCAATTGCAGTCATTGCCGCAGCGCTAGTGGCAGGCTGTTCTTCCGGCGGGGCTCACGCGCCCGTAGTGGAACGTGGGGTAGAGCGCGAAATGGATAGCGGAGCCAAGTTGAAAAAACCGGCTGCATCGGTAGTTGCACCAGCCATGAAAGCTGTGCCACGCGATAAAGAGGAGCGTCCGCAGATTTACGTAGTACAAAAAGGCGATACTTTGTATAGCATAGCCTTTAACTATGGTCTGGATTATCGCGAAATTGCCGAACTGAATAGCATTCAAAATCATGGCATGATCCAGATAGGCAAGGAGTTGCGTTTGCCCGCTGCCAGCACTTCGGTCGTGGCTAAAACTTCGGTTGAAAGCAAGCCTCTGGAAGTTCCTGTCAAAAGTCAGCCTAAGGTGGCTCAGCTGCCATATACCGAGCAGGCTGTGGCACAGATTGAAAAAATGCAGGAAGGCTTGCAAAAACCTGAAGTGATGGCGGTGGCAAAAGTTCAGGCCAAGTCTGAAATCAGAGCCGAGGCCAGGATCGATAGTGATGCCGATGGCGATGGCAGTACGTTGGAGTGGAGTATGCCAACGTCCGGAAAGTTAATAAGCGAATTTTCTGAAACTGCCAACCGCAAGGGAATCGATATTGCCGGTAAACTGGGCCAAGCCATAGTTGCCACTTCGGCGGGCAAGGTAGTCTATAGCGGCAATGGCCTGCGCGGATATGGCAAGCTAATCATCATCAAGCATAACAAGACTTATCTCAGCGCTTACGCCCATAACGACCAGCTGCTGGTAAAGGAAGGGCAGATCGTAAGCAAAGGGCAGAAGATCGCAGAGATGGGCAACACTGATACAGATCAGGTTCGTCTGCACTTCGAGATACGCCGCTTTGGCAAGCCAGTTGATCCTGCCAAATTCCTGCCACTCGTAAAGTTTTGAGCAACACTGGCCTTGAGTAATACTGGTCTTGATGTAACCGACCACAGTCGCGACAGCGCGGGATTGCGCTATGTCTATCCGGTGGTGTCGCGGCGGGCGGGCGGGGTGTCAGTTGGCATCAATCTCAATACCGATAATGCCTGCAATTGGCGCTGCATATATTGTCAGGTGCCGGAGCTCAAGCGCGGCACAGCTCCACCGGTTGATCTGGTGTTGCTGGAGCAGGAGTTGCGTGGTTTTTTTCATGAGTTGCTGCACGGTGATTTCATGCAGCGCCGCGTGCCGGAAGGGGCGCGCCGCATTAACGATATTGCGTTGTCAGGCAATGGTGAACCGACCAGCGCCAAAGAGTTTGAGCAAGTTATTACGCTCATCGGCAAGCTGCGACAAGAGCTGGCGCTGCCCGCCCATATCAAACTGGTTCTCATCACCAATGGCAGCCTAATGCACCGCAAAAACGTGCAGCAAGGCCTGCGCAAGATGGCTCAACTTAATGGTGAAGTGTGGTTCAAGGTTGACCGTGCCAGCAAGGCGGGCATGCAACGAATCAACAACAACCGCACAAGTCTGGTTAAGGTACGCGAAAACTTTGCCACCTCCATCGCGTTGTGCCCGACTTGGCTGCAAACCTGCTGGTTCATGATGGAAGGCGAGCCGCCGGGCAAGCAGGACGAGGACGATTATCTGAATTTTCTGGCTACATTGCTGCATGACAATATCAAACCTGAAGGTGTGTTGCTTTACAGCCTGGCACGCCCCACGTTACAGCCGGAAGCGCCGAAACTGGCTACGCTGTCAGAGCAACAATTGGAAGCGTTCGCTACGCGCATTCGAGCATTAGGAGTAGAAACGAAGGTGGCAACTTGAGTTGGGAAAAACGGTTTCCAAGCGTGCAAGCTTTTTTCGATTCTGAAAACTGTTCTGTTACATATCATATTTTTGAAAAAATAAATCCGCTGCAATTAACCGCGCACTTGGAGAATGGCTTGCCTGCCTTTAGGTATAATCCGCGCCTCATTTATTTCTTGAACTCTCCATGAGCATTTTGGTCTGGATTATTACCACCTGCATTGTAGGTGGCACGTTGAGCGTAGTTTGCGCAGCAATATTTGCGCTCAATAACCGTACACAGCATTACCTTGGTGGCATGGTGAGCTATGCAATTGGTGCGTTGCTTGGAGCAGTATTTCTCAATATTTTGCCCGAGGCAATAAAACTAACCCCTAATGTAGCTATTTTGAGCGGTACGGTGTTGTTTGGCATCCTGCTGTTTTTCATTCTGGAAAAACTGGTGTTGTGGAGGCATTGCCACCATGAGCATTGCGAAGCACATTTAGCAATGGATGCAGAGCATGGGAACGACCATGGTCGCAGTGGCATGATGATTATCATCGGTGACACTTTCCATAACTTTGTGGATGGCATCATCATAGCAGCGGCTTTTCTGACTGACGTGCATCTGGGCCTCGTCACGGCTTTGGCCATCATCGCACACGAGATTCCGCAGGAAGTGGGCGATTTCGCGATCCTGCTGCATTCTGGTTATAGCAAACTGCGTGCCTTTCAATTGAATTTAATATCCAGCTTCGCCTCTGTAGCGGGCGGCATACTTGGATACTTTACCTTGCAGACCATGCAGTCATGGATACCATCGTTGCTGGCGCTGGCAGCTGCGAGCATGATTTATGTTGCGGTGGCAGATCTGATACCCGGCTTGCACAAGCGCGCGCAGTTACGCGATACCGTGCAGCAAGTGGTGCTGATTGTATCGGGCGTAGGAACAGTGTGGTTGATGAGCGTGTTAATGGTGGAGTAAAAAACGTTTCCTCCTGCACTATCCTATACCGCTCTTTGAGCAACTATTGAGGGCGCAGCAAAGATAAAGATGGCTGCAAAAAAATATGTTCAATCCAATATACAAAGTTAAAACATGAGCAAACAGAACACAGCGCCACGCGTCGGCTTCGTATCTCTCGGTTGTCCTAAGGCGACGGTGGATTCCGAGCATATCCTTACGCGCTTGCGCGCTGAGGGTTACATTATTTCTCCCAACTATGCGGATTCCGATCTGGTGGTAGTCAACACGTGCGGTTTCATCGACAGTGCGGTGGCAGAATCGCTTGAATCAATCGGCGAGGCACTGGCCGAGAATGGAAAAGTTATTGTTACCGGCTGCCTGGGTGCCAAGGGCAATGTGGTGAAAGAAGCGCATCCAAAAGTATTGGCAGTCACTGGTCCGCATGCGACAGATGAGGTGATGGAAGCCATACATGCCCATTTACCCAAGCTGCATGATCCATACAGCGATCTGGTCCCGCCGCAAGGCATACGGCTGACACCCAGGCATTATGCTTATGTGAAAATTTCCGAGGGCTGTAACCATCGCTGCACCTTTTGCATCATCCCCAGCATGCGCGGCGACTTGGTGAGCCGTCCGGTGGGTGACGTTATGCAGGAAGCGCAGAATCTGGTGAACGCGGGCGTTAAAGAATTGCTGGTGATCTCGCAAGACACCAGCGCCTATGGCGTGGACATAAAATACCGCACGGGTTTCTGGGGCGGTCGACCGATCAAGACGCGTATGACCGAGCTAGTGCAGGCGATGGGGGAGTTGGGCGTATGGGTGCGATTACATTACGTTTACCCTTATCCACATGTAGATGAAGTCATCCCGCTAATGGCGCAGGGAAAAATTCTGCCTTATCTGGATATTCCTTTTCAGCACGCCAATGCGCGCATTCTTAAACTAATGAAACGTCCCGCCAGCAGTGAGAACGTGCTTACGCGCATTCAGCAATGGCGAAAAATTTGTCCGGATATCACTTTACGCAGCACGTTTATCGTCGGATTCCCCGGCGAAACAGAAGAAGAATTTGAAGAGCTGCTCGATTTTCTCGAAATGGCTCAACTGGATCGCGTTGGCGCATTTATGTATTCGCCGGTGGAAGGTGCTGTAGCCAATAATTTACCGGATCACATCCCGCTTGAAGTCCAGCAAGAACGTTTGGGACGTTTGATGCAATTGCAGGAAGAGATCAGTGGCGAACGCCTCGCATGTAAGATAGGCAAGACCATGCAGGTGTTGGTGGATGAAGTGGACGAGGAGGGCGCAATTGCACGTAGTTCAGCTGATGCACCAGAAATCGATGGTCTGGTTTACATCGGCAACGGCCAGACATTAAATGTAGGTGATTTTGTGAGTGTCCGAATAATTGATTCTGATGAACACGATTTGTGGGCGGAAACGGTTTAACCAGTCAGCTACGCTTACAGCGAGTAAAAAAATGTTCGGGTTTGAATAACTGGAGTCCCGTTTTGTATCAGCGGATTAAAGTTCGAAGTGCAACAACCTGTGGTTGCTTGGTGTAACGTAATTCCGAAAGTCGAATTCTCAGATTTCCTGGACCACCGCAGTTTACAATCCGCTGTTTGCGGCGTGGCGCTTTATTACACTAGCAAGTTAAGAATTCTATTCCTTGATTTTTGATAGGCGTATTTAAGTTTTATCCAGTATTTTCCAGGTATCAATGGCTTAAATTCTTTAATCACCTTTGTTTTAATTTTTCTGATAATGAGATACAAAACAATTGCATGATGATCTTTATTTGGAATGTACTTCCAAACGCAATAACGATTGATTACGAGCTCCCATAATTTAATTCTTGAAAAATATGGCAAGAGAATTTCATCAGGATATGCGTGATTAATCGGATAAGGATGCTGTAATGTATGGCCATTCGAAAAAAACTTTCTAATTTGAACGGCTGGGTCATCCCCGAAGAATTTTGAGAAATCTACCCAAGCGGTTGGCCTCATATCTGCTTCCAAAAAATATATTTTTTGATCGTGATCCGATTGGATACAACCAACATTTACAAAGCCATTTGCGCCAAGCGCCTTTCCTAACAAGTCTAACTCATCAAAAATCTCTTTTTGTAGATGTCCTATTTGTACATACGTTCTTAGTGCAGATGCGCCAAATTTACCATTGATTCTTTCTATCCTCGAATAGCTAAAGTGTATCAACTTGGCATTCTGATAAAAGCCACTTAAATCCAACCCAATACCTTGAATTTTTTTCTGTAACAGCACAGGATATGTCTGCAATTTATTCAATAAAACTTCAACATCGCCATTGCTCGAGCATTCAAATACGCCGAAACCGCCACCCGAGGAATCAACCTTGACGAAAACTGGATATCCTAAAGATTCAGCGGATGGTTTTAATTCTGATTTATCGTTTGCAATGCGAAATTCAGGCGTGTTAATTCCGAACCCTTGAAATACCTTTGAAAGCCCAATTTTGGAATAAATGTGATCAAGATTTTTTATTGTCTGAATGGGTAGCAACTCTGATTTTTCTTCAGCTGACAAATCCGAATTCAAGATTTTTTGTAATGTGTTGTCGTCTCCAATAACAATTAACGAGTAATTATTTTTGAGATTTTCAGAAGCAACTCTAGCGATGTCATCAGAATTAGCTACAAATTCAAAACTTCTTATAGCTGGATGTTTTTTAAAAATATAGCTATTCGTTATGACGTCCACAGCAAAACCTGCCCTACTCAATAAAGTTGGCACCGCCATCATTAATTCAACATTTTCGCCCACTAGCAAGGCTTGCAAATTTTGCATTTTTTTTGTTTTTGATTTCTAAAAATGTAAAGGTAAACTATACATCACCTCAGAGAATGCAAGTTTTTAATGTACGGAAAGCTGTGTAACTAATGTGTATTCGCGGTCCACCAGACTCAGAATGCTCTGAAATTGATTATACGGTTGCTGGGATGCAAAGGATATTTGATAGCGATCTACTCCATGATCATAGGTATGCTGTAAACCGGTTATCAAAGGGATGTGGAATTGAGGCGCGTGGCTTTGGAAGCTTTACTCTGAATGACAATCCGCCACTGCAGGTAATCGGTACTAACAAGTGGGGAAGCTAAAATGTCGTCAGACGCAGCCGACCTTGATTCATCGTACAAGCGTTCTCTGACTCATTGGGTATCCGTTGTTATATATTAATCAAACCCGGCGGCCTGACAGGTTGCCGGGTTTGTGGAAGGCTATCACCTCCCAGTCAATCGACTGACCACCACGTCAGCCAAGTTGCGCCCGCACGCAACGCGCCATGCTTACGCACCAATAAAAAAGGCGACCATTGGTCGCCTTTGTATTTTCACTTAAATCAGTTTATTCAATCTTTGCTTTGGCGCGCATGTCAACGATTGCCTTCTGTATGGTTTGCTGTTGCAGGCGTTGCATTATGTTCGCTTTCACGTCCCGGTAAGAAGGGAACTTGAAATCACGCACATCGTCTTGCTTAATCAGATGCCAGCCAGCATCAGATTTCACCGGTGCACTCACACCACCTTTTTTCAGATTTACCAGCGCGTCAGCAAACGTCTGCATGAAATTGCCTGGCAGAGCCCAACCCAGAGAACCACCCTTGTCGCGCGAACCCTGGTCCAAAGAGTGTTTTTTTGCCATATCTTCAAACTTGGCTCCCTTTTTTAGTTGAGCAGCAATAGATTTCGCTTCACTTTCATCTTTTACCAAAATGTGACGCGCATTGTATTCCTTGCTGCCAGTGGTTTGTTTGACGTTTTCATATTCCTGCTTGATTGCATCTTCGCTAATGGGATGGTTTTTAAGATGATCCTGTAAAAATGCATTTACCAGCACGGTCTGTTTGGCTAGCTCAAATTGGCTAATGGTTTCAGGTAGTTTATCGACCCCCTGCTTTATCGCTTCTTGCGCCATTATTTCACGGTTGATTAGTTCATCTTTAATGGCAAGACGCATCTCCGGGGAATCCATTTTCCCTTGCGAAGCGGCAGCCTTGACGTGCATGTTCACGCGTGCTTGCGGGATGACGACGCCATTCACTACTGCGGCGGGTTTTTCTTGCGCATAAACCTGATTAATTGCAAATGCAGAAAATAGAGCGATAGTGGCAAGTTTTGAATATTTCAGCATTGTTCAGTCCTCGTTGGAAGTTTAAATAAAAGAAATTATAGTTCTTCTGGTGTATAGGCAGCAATGGCCAGTGCATGAATATCGTGCTTCATCATGTCTCCCAGCGCGGAATATATCATACGGTGCCGTGTCAGAGTAGGCTTGCTAGCAAACTGTGAGGACACAATCAGGAGCCGATAATGTCCGCCACCACCCCGTGCGCCAACGTGTCCTGCATGCTTATGGCTATCATCGGCAATCTCAATTTTTGTGGGTTGGAGCGCCGCAAGAAGGGCATTCATCTGATCTATGCGGTTGTTTGCGTGATTGGCTGCGGGATGGTTCATGTTGGAAATACTTTCTTAAACGGTTTGACCAGAATTTGCGCATATATCCCGGCAGCCATATAGGGGTCAGCCTGTGCCCATACTTCCGCGTCCGTCAACGTAGCGAATTCAGCTACGATCAAGCTGCCGGAAAATCCCGCAGCACCGGGGTCAACAGCATCCACAGTGGGGAAAGGGCCAGCCAGAATTAAACGCCCTTCGTTTTGCAATATCTGTAGCCGTGCCATATGAGCGGGTCGTGTCGCCAGACGTTTTGTCAGGCTGTCAGGTACGTCATGGCCGATAATGGCGTACAGCATTTAGTTACTTTCCTTCTCTTCTTCAGGCATGTATTTTGACAGCACCATTGCTTGTAGCAGCACGAATACTAGCATCATTCCGGTGGCACCGAAGAGTTTGAAATTAACCCATGCATCTGTAGAAAAATTAAATGCAACATATAAATTTACAATGCCGAGCAGGACAAAAAACAGACTCCAGCCCAGGTTGACTTGGTTCCATACCTTAGTCGGAAGCGTAAGTTTTTCCTTCAGTAAAGTACGCATCAGGTTCTTTTTTAAAAACAGATTAGAACCCAACAATATGGTGGCGAAAACCCAATACAGAATAGTGGGTTTAAATTTGATGAAGGTCTCATCGTGAAGAATGAGTGTCGCGCCACCGAATACGCCAATGATGGCAAAGCTTACCCATAGCATGGTGTCTACCTTGCCGTGCCGCCATTTAACCCATCCAATTTGGGCAATAGTGGCGGCAATTGCAGTGCCCGTGGCAACATAAACGTTGAATATCTTGAAAGCGACAAAGAACAGGATAACGGGGAATAGGTCAAATAGTAGTTTCATGGCGACAGGTTATGTTGGGGGAATTTATTCTCGGTCTAGCGTCAGAGCGGCGGAGTTGATGCAGTAGCGTAGTCCAGTCGGTTTCGGGCCATCTTCGAATACATGGCCAAGATGGGCGTCACAGCGGCTACACAGAACTTCCGCGCGCTCCATGCCATGCCTGTCATCTTTTTTCACGGCAATGCTGTCAGATAGGTGCGGCTGCCAGAAGCTGGGCCAGCCGCTGCCGGATTCGAATTTCACATTTGAATCGAACAGTGCGTTACCACAGCACACACAGCGATATAGTCCGCTGTCATGGCAATCCCAATAGGTACCAGTAAACGCGGGTTCAGTGCCGCACTGGCGGCATACTTTGTATTGTTCGGGGGTCAGTTCGTCGCGCCAGATGGCGTCAGGTTTTTGGATTTTTTCGCTCATTAGGCAATCTTAAAAACAGGGGTAATCGGCAAATACTTGCCCAATTTGAGTGCAAGGGAAGCTGGAAGGGTTGAAATTGGGATAACGGAATGACGGTAACTCACAGCACCTCTCCGGCATGGTCGGCCAGACGTGAGCGTTCTCCTCTTTGCAAGGTGACATGCCCACTGTGTTGCCAGCCCTTGAAACGATCCACCACATAAGTCAGCCCGGAGCTGCCTTCGGTCAGGTAAGGTGTGTCAATCTGTGCGATATTGCCCATACAGACTACCTTGGTACCTGGGCCAGCGCGCGTGATCAGCGTTTTCATCTGCTTGGGCGTGAGGTTCTGGGCTTCATCAATGATCAGATATTTATTCAAAAAAGTGCGTCCACGCATGAAGTTAAGGGATTTGATCTTGATGCGCGAACGGATCAGGTCGCGCGTGGCGGCTCGCCCCCATTCTCCGCTTTCGTCGCTGGGCTTGTTGAGTACATCCAAATTGTCATCTAGCGCGCCCATCCAGGGCGACATTTTTTCTTCCTCGGTACCTGGTAAAAAACCAATGTCTTCACCAACCGGCACGGTAACGCGGGTCATGATGATTTCTGAGTACAACTTGTGTTCCAGCATTTGCACCAACCCAGCGGCGAGTGTCAGCAGAGTCTTGCCGGTACCAGCCTGGCCGAGCAGGGTGACAAAATCAATCTCCGGGTTCATCAGCAAATTGAGCACAAAGCTCTGTTCGCGATTGCGTGCAGTAATTCCCCAAGTGGCATTTTTGCTGTGAGTATAGTCAGTCAAAGTGCGCAGCATGGCAGTGCTGTTATTCTGTTCTGTGACTACTGCATAGAAAGGTTGACTGCCGTTTTCTTGATAGACAAACTGATTTAGCAGCATGTCACGGCATAGCGGCCCCTGAATATTGTAAAAAGTGTGCTCACCTTGTGGCCCGGATTTCATGTCCTTGCCGTGTTTGTCCCAGAAATCCTCTGGTAACGCCAGTACGCCGGTGTAAAGCAGGTCGGTATCTTCCAGCACCTTGTCATTAAAATAATCCTGCGCATCCAGTCCCAGTGCACGCGCTTTAATGCGCATGTTGATATCCTTGCTGACCAGGATCACGGAACGCTTGGGTTGCTGATTGTGGAGGAACATTACTACCCCAAGGATAGCGTTGTCCGCTTTGCCAATCGCCATATTGGCAGGCAATTCGTTGTCGATGAACTGGGTTTGTAAAAACAGGCGGCCGGTAGCGCCCTTGTTGCCGGGCATTTGTAACGGTACGCCGGCATCAATGTTATGTGTGCTTTCGCATATCAAAGAGTCGAGGAAACGGCTGGCCTGCCGCGCATTGCGTGCGACTTCAGTCATGCCCTTTTTATTGTTGTCCAGCTCTTCCAGCACGAATATCGGTAAATAAATGTCATGTTCCTCAAAACGGAACAGGCTGGTTGGATCGTGCATTAGCACATTGGTATCCAGCACGAACAACTTGGTCGTATGATTTGCAGCCAATTCTTTGCGGGAGGGCATGATGCTCCTTATGTGGTTTGAGATTGCACGAATTGCAACACTTCCTGAGCGTGGCCGTCGGCTTTAACACCGCGCCATTCACCACGCAGTATGCCATCCCGGTCGAGCACGAAAGTGCTGCGCTCGATGCCGCGCACTTGTTTGCCATACAGATTTTTCAGCTTGATTACGCCGAACTGTTCACATACTGTTTCGTCTGAATCGGCAAGTAGAGCGAACGGCAGATTAAACTTGGCTTTGAATTTTTCATGCGACTCCATGCTGTCGCGTGAAATACCAACCACCTCACAATCAGCTTTTAAAAAAGCTGCATACAGGTCGCGGAATTGTTGGCTCTCAGTCGTGCAACCCGGAGTGTTGTCCTTGGGGTAGAAATAAATCACTAGCGATTTGCCGCGAGCGGCAAAGAGTTTGAAAGTCACTCCACCAGTGGCTGGTATTACAAAATCGGCAATCGCTTGATTAAGCATCTAGGTAAATTCTCATTAGGAGATGCCATTGTTGACAAAATTCTCGCACAAGGCAAGCATCTCATGGGCTAATGCGTGAAAAGCTTTTTAGCTCAGCCTGTTATTCCACATGGGAAGTGGCTCGCGTTTGAGTTGATGGGGCGCTTAGGTTACAATGTGCGCCCTGCATATTCGGCAGGAGTTTAAATAGCAGTAAATTCGCACACTCGTTCACGTTGGGGTGCCTGCAAAGGTCGATCTGACGAGTGGAAGACTTAACCCTTAACACATGGAGTGATTATGGCTGTAATTATGCGTCAAATGTTGGAAGCGGGCGTCCATTTTGGGCATCAAACTCGTTATTGGAATCCCAAGATGGCTCCTTTTATTTTCGGCCATCGCAATAAAATTCATATCATCAATCTGGAAAAAACCGTTGTTATGTATAACGACGCGTTGAAGTATGTACGCAAGGTTGCTGCCAATAAGGGCACGATATTGTTTGTTGCTACCAAGCGGCAAGCTCGTGAAATTATTAAAGAAGAGGCTCTTCGTTGTGGCAGCCCTTTTGTTGATCACCGCTGGCTGGGCGGTATGCTAACTAATTTCAAGACGGTACAGCAATCTGTCAAGCGTCTGCATGAGCTGGAAGCGATGATGCTGGATAGCGTAGCCATGGAAAAAATTTCCAAGAAGGAAGGTCTGATGATGCAGCGCGAGCTGGAAAAGCTGGACCGCAGCCTTGGTGGCATCAAGAATATGCAGAATCTGCCTACCGCGATTTTTGTGATCGATGTTGGATATCAAAAGGGCGCTATCGTCGAAGCTCAGAAATTGAGTATTCCGGTGATTGGCGTGGTAGACACCAACCATAGCCCACTAGGTGTGGATTATGTTATTCCGGGTAACGACGACTCCAGTCAGGCAATACGTTTGTATGCGCGCGGAATGGCCGACGCAGTGTTGGAAGGGCGCGAACAGGCGCTTAACGAGATTGTGGCGCAGGTCGAAGAACCGACGGCGTAAGCATATTTCGATTGGCCAAAAGGGGCGAGAGCCCCTTTTTTTAGGTTATGTTTTAAAGGAGTGGGAAATGGCAGAAATTACCGCAGGCATGGTAAAGGATCTGCGTGAGGCAACTGGTCTCGGCATGATGGATTGCAAGAAGGCGCTAGTTGAAACTGATGGCGACTTCAAGGCAGCTGAAGAGCTGCTGCGCATAAAGAGTGGCGCCAAGGCTAGCAAGGCGGCTTCGCGTATAGCGGCCGAGGGCTTGGTGAGTGCTTTTATCAGTGCGGATGGCAAAGTCGGTGCGCTGGTGGAAGTGAACTGCGAAACTGATTTTATGGCAAAAAATGATGATTTCATGGCATTCGCGAATAATGTGGCGCAAGCCATTGCCCAAAATAATCCAAGTGATGCTGTGGCTTTGTCCTCAGCTGTGTTGGCGGGTGGCGGCAGTGTTGAAGATGCGCGCAAATCGCTAATCATGAAGTTGGGCGAGAATGTCAGTTTGCGTCGTTTCGTGCGTTATAGCACAGCGGGCAAGGTGGTGGCTTATTTGCACGGCAGCAAAATCGGCGTGCTCTTGGATGTCAGCGGCGGCGACGATGCATTGGGTAAAGATTTGGCGATGCATATCGCTGCGAGCAAGCCGATTTGTGTTTCCAAAGATCAAGTATCTCAAGAGTTGCTTGATACGGAACGCAAGGTGTATACCGCACAAGCCGCAGAAAGCGGAAAGCCGGCCAACATTGTTGAAAAGATGGTGGACGGACGTATTGCCAAGTACTTGGCCGAAGTTACTCTGTTGGGCCAGCCTTTCGTGAAAGATGCCGATATTTTGGTAGAAAAATTATTGTCCACACATGGTGCGAAGGTCAATGCGTTTCAGATGTTCGTGGTGGGCGAGGGTATAGAAAAGGCGGTCGTGGATTACGCTGCCGAAGTTGCTGCTGCCGCAAAGGTATAAACAGATGTCAGCTGTTCCAGCGTACAAGCGTATCCTGCTCAAGCTTTCCGGGGAAGCCCTGATGGGCGATGATAGTTACGGCATTAATCGTGCCGTGATTGAGCGCATCGTTGGCGAAATTGGCGAGGTGGTTGGGCTGGGCATACAGGTGGCGTTGGTGATCGGCGGCGGCAATATTTTTCGCGGAGTTGCCCCTGCCGCTGCTGGAATGGATCGCGCCACCGCCGACTATATGGGAATGTTGGCCACTGTGATGAACGCCATGGCCTTGCAGGATGCCATGAAACGTTTTGGTTTGGATTGTCGGGTGCAATCGGCCCTTAATCTGGAACAAGTGGCTGAACCATTTATACGAGGCAAGGCATTGCGCTACCTGGAAGATGGCAAAGTGGTGATATTTGCTGCCGGTACGGGCAATCCATTTTTTACCACCGATACCGCCGCCGCCTTGCGTGGCGTGGAAATGGATGCGGAAGTTGTCATTAAGGCAACCAAGGTGGACGGGGTGTACACCGCCGACCCGAAACTGGATCCCGCCGCTATTCGTTATCAGAAATTGAGTTTTGATGAGGCGATTAGCAGAAACCTTAAGGTAATGGATGCCACTGCATTGACCCTGTGCCGTGATCAGAGCTTACCAATCATTGTATTCAGCATCTTCAAGCATGGCGCGCTGAAGCGCGTAGTGATGGGGCAGGACGAAGGGACGTTGGTACACTGTAATTGATGGAGGACAAGTGTAATGATTTCTGATATCAAAAAAAATGCTGAACAGAAGATGAATAAGACGCTGGAAACGCTCAAGGTGGATTTCGGCAAGATTCGTACTGGTAGGGCACACACTGGTATTCTGGATCATGTGACTGTGGATTATTACGGCAGTCCCACGTTGATTAGCCAAGTTGCTAATGTGACTCTGATTGATTCGCGCACCATCGGGGTACAGCCGTGGGAAAAAAATATGATAGCAGCGGTGGAAAAAGCGATACGCGACGCTGATCTGGGACTGAACCCAGCGACCAATGGGGATTTAATCCGCGTACCCATGCCGATGTTGACCGAAGAGCGTCGCCGTGACTTGATCAAGGTAGTGCGTAGTGAGTCGGAGAGCGCCAAGGTGGCTATACGAAACATACGTCGCGATGCCAACGAGCATCTCAAGAAGTTACTCAAGGATAAAGAAATTGGCGAGGATGATGAGCGCCGTGGTCAGGATGAGGTACAAAAACTTACTGACCATTTCGTAGTAGAAGTAGACAAGTCTCTGCAAATAAAAGAAGTAGACCTGATGGCGGTTTAACTGAACTGCATATGGAGTCGTATATCATGAGAAAGCGAGTGCATTGCTCGCTTGTGCGACCAAAATGGTCGCTGCCTTCGCGAAATTGCTGCAGAGGCTCTTGATGGCGTTATTTCAAAGTCCCACTCGCACCGTCCCGGCTATCCCTCAAGTGCCACGCCATATTGCCATCATCATGGATGGTAATGGTCGCTGGGCGAAACAGCGCTTTCTACCACGTATTGCCGGGCATCAGCGCGGTGTGGAAACGGTACGCGAGATGGTGAAAGTCTGCCGCGAACTGGGGGTCGAATACCTGACCCTGTTTGCCTTCAGTAGCGAGAACTGGCGTCGCCCGGCAGACGAGGTTTCTTTTCTGATGCAGTTATTCCTGAAAATGCTTGAACGTGAAGTACTCAAGTTGCATGAAAATAATATTCGGCTAAAAATAATCGGTGATCGCAGCCGTTTCGATGCCAATCTTAATCAATGCATTTTGGACGCGGAACAATTGACTGCAGGCAATGTTAGCTTGACGCTTACTGTTGCTGCCGACTACGGCGGACGCTGGGATATTATGCAAGCCATGCAGACGATGCTGCAAGCGCGCCCTGATCTGGTGGGCGGTTTTAATGAGGAAGACCTGGAGGCGTATCTTTCCATGCATTATGCGCCTGAGCCGGATTTATTTATCCGCACTGGCGGCGAACAACGCATCAGCAATTTCCTGTTATGGCAACTGGCTTATACCGAGTTATATTTCACCGATACGCTGTGGCCTTCCTTTGATGGCGAAGCATTGAAATTGGCTATCCAGTCCTACTATGCACGGGAGCGTCGCTTCGGTCGAACGAGTGATCAAGTTCAGAGCGAGCGAAAGCAGGATGGGGAAACTAATGCTTAAGCAGCGTGTGATCACCGCCGTCATCCTGCTGGCGCTGTTCCTGGCAGCACTCTTTTTATTGCCCACTTTGGGGTGGGCTGCACTGGTGATTATCATTGTGATGCAAGGATCACTGGAATGGGCGCGCTTATCCAAGCTGACCAGAATGCCTGTCAGTGTTTATGTGTGGCTGACTGTGGCTGTGATGCTGGGTATCGTTTGGCTGGATACGCAATATCCCGGGCAGCGTGAGTCATCGCATTTGCTGATATATGGTATGTCGGCGCTGTTATGGTTAATAGTGGTGCCACTTTGGCTGAATGCCCGTTGGCAAGTGCGCCAACCGCTGTTGATGATGCTAACCGGTTGGATACTTTTGATTCCGACTGGCTTGGCGATGATGGACTTGCGTTTACAAAATCCCTGGTGGCTATTGGGAGTGATGGGGCTGGTATGGGTGGCAGACACAGCTGCCTATTTCAGCGGACGCAAATTTGGCAAGAACAAGCTTGCGCCCAATATCAGTCCCGGTAAAACTTGGGAAGGAGTATTCGGCGCACTGCTCGGCGTTACCGTGTATGTACTGCTGATTGTTTGGACAAACAACCTTTTTACTAACTACCAAGCGCTTTCCGGCATGCTAATAGCGTCCTGGGGATGGGTGGGACTGGCCGTGATCGGTGATTTGTTCGAGTCGGCTATTAAGCGCCAAGCTGGAGTTAAGGACAGCGGCTCATTGCTTCCCGGCCATGGTGGCCTACTGGATCGCATTGATGCACTGACCTCCACTTTGCCATTGGCTGCAATGGCGATTCTGCTGCTAAGGCTGGCATGAGAAATATAAGCCATCTCACCATACTGGGTTCCACTGGTAGCATAGGGATCAGCACGCTGGATGTAGTGGCGCGCCACCCTGAGCGCTACCGCATCATGGCGCTCACCGCACAGTGCCAAGACAATATTCTGTTTGAGCAATGCATTCGTTTCACGCCACGCTATGCGGTATTGATGGATGAGGGAGCAGCCATGCGTCTGGCGCAGCGTATCGCCGCAGCTGGCTTGGATGTGGAAGTTTTATGCGGTGTCGAGGCGCTGGAGCGGGTGGCGTCATTGCCGGAGGTGGATACGGTAATGGCGGCCATTGTTGGTGCAGCAGGGTTGCGCCCTACGCTGGCTGCTGCACGCGCAGGCAAGAAAATTCTGCTGGCGAACAAGGAAGCTCTGGTAATGGCGGGGCGAGTGTTCATGGACGTGGTACAAAAACACGGTGCCACTTTGTTGCCCATTGATAGTGAGCATAACGCCATCTTCCAGGCTTTGCCCCATAATTATTCCCGCCATCACACGGATAGTTTAGCTGCCAGCGGGGTAAGTAAAATATTGCTCACTGCATCCGGCGGCCCGTTTCTAAATACTACGTTATCTGCATTACAACATGTCACGCCGGAGCAAGCGTGCGCGCACCCTAATTGGATAATGGGACGCAAGATTTCGGTAGATTCCGCAACTATGATAAACAAGGGGCTGGAAGTTATTGAGGCACACTGGTTATTCAACGCGCCAGCCGATGCGATTCAGGTAGTGGTTCATCCGCAAAGCATTATTCATTCGCTGGTGCAGTATGTTGACGGCTCGGTACTGGCGCAACTGAGCAACCCGGACATGCGCACCCCGATTGCTTATGCGTTGGCCTATCCGGAACGCATTGAAGCGGGTGTCGAACCGTTGGATCTGCTCAAGGTAGCTA
Source organism: Candidatus Nitrotoga sp. CP45 (assembly GCA_945874105.1). GTDB lineage: Bacteria > Pseudomonadota > Gammaproteobacteria > Burkholderiales > Gallionellaceae > Nitrotoga. Next base: position 70,840 of record CAMCFJ010000009.1, read on the forward strand.
CACTCGATTTTGTTGCGCCGGATTTTATACGTTTCCCAGGCTTGGCTCTGGCCTACCAGGCTTTGCGCGCCGGTGGCACAGCACCTGCCGTGCTGAATGCGGCCAATGAAGTAGCCGTGGCTGCCTTCCTGAACAAACAGATTCCGTTCCTTGCCATTCCACGTCTGATAGAAGATGTCCTGGCTGACTTGCCGGTAACCACGGTTAACACGCTGGAGGATGTGATAAGCGCGGATGCCGCTGCGCGCGTAGTGGCAAATGATTTAATGAAAAGTACGATTTGTTTATCATGATTACACTACTGTCTTTCATTGCCGCAATAGCAATACTCGTAGTGATCCATGAGATGGGCCACTACTGGGTAGCACGATTGTGTGGTGTGAAGGTGTTGCGTTTTTCAGTCGGTTTCGGCAAGGCAATTTATACCAAACGCTTTGCAAATAGCGAGACAGATTGGGTGGTCTCCGCCATTCCTTTAGGCGGTTATGTCAAGATGCTGGATGAGCGTGAAGGTGAAGTGGCAACGCATGAGCTGCATCTTGCATTTAATCGTCAGCCCGTGCTGCAGCGCATGGCTATCGTGGTGGCGGGGCCGGTGGCCAACCTGTTGCTGGCAATTATCCTGTTCTGGGCATTATTCATCTATGGCGTGCCTAGCCTTAAACCTGTGCTGGGCGAAGTATTACCGAATACCGCTGCCGCAGCAGCATCCATGCATGCGCAGGAAACCATCGTCAGCATTAATGAACAAGCCATTCCGAGCTGGGAGCAGGTGAGCTGGGAATTATTGGATATCGTTCTGCAAGGCGCTACCGAAGCTCGCATAGAAGCGCGCACTGCACAAGGAGATATAGTCCGGCATGTGCTCGATCTGAAAGCGCTCACCCCTGATAATATGAATGAAGATTTTTTGCACTCTCTCGGTTTGCAACCTTATCAGCCATTGGTGCGCCCCGTCATCGGGAAGTTGGTAGAAGGCGGGGTTGCCCAACGTGCAGGGTTACGCCCGGACGATAAAATCCTGCGTGTGGATAGCCGGAGCATCGAAGATTGGAAAGACTTGGTGAAGGCAGTGCGCGGTCATCCGGGACAGCTACTGCAGTTGGAAATTGAACGGAACGGCACGCTTCAGGTTCTTCATCTCACACCTGAAGCAACCAGTGAAGCGAACATAACGGTAGGCAAGATTGGCGCTGCACCGCACATAGACCGGCGTGAGTTCGACGCCTTGTTGACTACAGTGCATTATGCGCCGCTTGCAGCATTTGGACATGCCGTGCGTAAAACCTGGGATATTTCCAAGGTGAGTTTGAAGTCGCTGGGCAAAATGGTGGTAGGTGAAATGTCGCTGAAAAATCTGAGCGGGCCAATTACGATTGCCGATTATGCTGGGCAGTCTGCACAGATGGGTGTGGTCGCATACCTGAGTTTTTTGGCGCTGATCAGTATTAGTCTCGGGGTGTTGAATTTGTTGCCTATTCCCTTATTAGATGGGGGGCATTTGCTGTATTATATGGTCGAGTTAATTAAGGGCAGTCCGATGTCAGAGAAGGTTTGGGGAGCAGGGCAAAAAGTTGGAATTGCACTGCTCGTTACTTTGATGGCTCTTGCGTTGTTTAACGATTTTAGTCGCCTGTTTTAGGTTGAAACAATACATGAAATTAAAAAATCTAGTGGGACTTATCCCGCTGCTGTATGCCGCGTCCGCCGTAGCTATCGAACCCTTCGTAGTTAAGGATATTCGTGTAGAAGGTATACAACGTACTGAGGCAGGCACTGTATTTAGTTATTTACCGGTCAAGGTCGGTGACAAGCTGGATGATGAGCATGCAGCTGCGGCAATCCGTGCACTGTTCGCCACTGGGTTTTTCAAGGACGTGCGCCTTGAGATGCAACAGGGCGTGTTAATTGTGTTGGTGCACGAGCGTCCGTCCATCGCCAGCATTGAAATTAACGGAGTGAAGGACATTCCGAAAGATACGCTACAGGACAATCTTAAGTCGGTGGGGCTGGCCGATGGTCGTATTTTCGACAAATCTGCCTTGGACAAAGCGGAGCAAGAACTCAAGCGTCAGTATGTGGCGCGCGGCAAATATGGGGTAAAAGTCAACACTACTGTCACCGAGTTAGAACGCAACCGCGTCGCCATCATCTTTAATGTGGTAGAGGGTGAAACTGCCAAAATCAGGCAAATTAATATTATCGGTAACCAGGCTTTCAGCGAAAAAAAATTAAAGGGCTTGATGCAACTTGGCACGCCAAACTGGATAAGCTGGTTTACCAAAAATGATCAATACTCCAAGCAAAAACTGTCTGCCGATTTAGAAATTTTGCGTTCACTTTATCTTGATGCGGGTTATCTGGAGTTTGCCATAGACTCTACCCAGGTTTCCATTACACCGGACAAGGAGAACATTCACATCACCATTAATCTTAGCGAAGGCGCCAAGTACACAGTTTCCGATGTTAAGGTATCTGGGCCGGAGAGTATCTTGCCGCATGTAGAGACGCGAAAATTGATTAAAGTACAAACGGGTGATGTGTTTTCTCGCAAGGAGCTGACCGAGTCCAGCAAGAAAATAGGCGACCGCCTTGGCGAGGATGGTTACGCCTTCGCTAATGTCAATGCGGTACCGGATGTAGATAAAGAAAAGCACCTGGTCGGGTTCACCTTTGTAGTCGACCCTGGCTCGCGAGCCTATGTACGACACATCGATATTACTGGCAACACTAAAACTCGCGATGTTGTGATTCGACGCGAATTTCGTCAGATGGAGGGCGCGTGGTATTCAGCATCTAAAATTAAGACATCCAAACAAAAAGTCGATCGCCTGGACTTTTTTAGTGAGGTCAATATTGAGACCATCCCGGTGCCTGGTTCAGCCGACCAGGTAGATGTCAGTTTGGCGGTCAAGGAAAAGTCCACTGGGGATTTTTCGATCGGTGCCGGAATATCCAGTAACGTTGGGCTGGTGTTTACTGGTTCTGTCACTCAGCGAAATTTGTTTGGTACCGGCAATGTTCTGTCTACACAGGTGAATACCGGCAAGATTAATAGAGTATATTCAGTCTCTTATACCAATCCTTATTATACTGATAATGGAATGAGCCGAGGCTTTGATGTATACAAGCGCGACGTGAATTCCACCTTCACGGCGGTCAGCCCATACCTGTCATCAACAATTGGTGGAGGCGTGCGTTTTGGCGTACCAATCAGCGACTTTGAAAGTACATCTTATGGTATATCGGCGGAAAAGACCGAACTGACACTTACCGATGCCAGCTCAATACAAATGAAAGATTACGTTAAGATATTTGGACCTTCCACAAGTAACCTTATAGGCTCGGTGGGCTGGAATCAGGATAGCCGTGACAGCGCTATTTACACAACGGCGGGGACGGTACAGCGTGCTTTTGTGGAAGTAGCTCTGCCGATCTCCAACCAGCAATTTTTCAAGCTTACTTATCAGCATCAGTGGTTCTACCCGATCAGTCAAAATGTGGCTCTCATGCTGAATGGCGAAGCGGGAGGTGCGGAAGGCTATGGCGGCAAGCCGGTGCCATTCTTCAAGAATTTCTATGCTGGTGGGCCAGGTTCGGTGCGTGGTTTCAAGCCGTTTTCTATTGGGCCGAAGGACATTAATAATAGTTCCTTGGGCGGCACAAGACGCATAGTCGGAAACGCTGAATTACTATTTCCCATGCCTGGAATGAACAAGGATAGATCAGTACGCTTGAGTGCTTTTGTGGATGTGGGCGCGGTATTTGGCCTGGGTCTTACAGGGTCCGACAGCTTGCGTTATTCTACTGGTGTCGCCGTTACCTGGGTATCACCGATGGGTCCACTTAAAGTTAGCTTGGGTGTGCCGCTCAACAAGCAACCCGGTGATAACCTGCAAATGTTCCAGTTCACGTTGGGTTCGTTATTTTAAATTAGGTTAGGAGAAAAAATGAAAACTTTGAGTATGAAGTTTATGCAGATATTGCTGTTGGTCGGCTGCACTCAAGCATTTGCGGCCGATTTTCGGGTCGGCATAGTGAATACCGAACGCATTTTGCGTGAATCTGCACCGGCTGTGAAGGCTGAGAAAAAGATTGAGAAGGAGTTTTCCGGACGTGATCAGGAAATCAAGAAAGTTGTTAAGCAGGCGAAAGATGTCCAAACACTCATGGAAAAGGAACGTCTGACCCTGTCGGATGCTGAGAAACGTAACAAGGAACGTGAGTTGGCCAATCTCAACATGAATCTGCAGCGTATGCAGCGCAGTTTCAGCGAAGACTTGAACCTGCGCAAAAATGAGGAAATGTCAGTGGTTCTGGAGCATGCCAACAAGGCCATTCAAGCACTTGCAGAAAAAGAAAAATATGATTTGATATTACAGGAGGCTGTATACCGCAACCCAAGTATTGATATTACCGAAAAGGTTTTGAAATATATGGCAAATGAAAAATAAGTCCAAGTCCTATTCAAATTGCATGAAGCTGACAGACTTTAGCCTTAAAGAAATCGCAGCACGTTTCGGTGGTTGTTTGCTGGGCGATGCCGAGATAACAGTTAATCAAATAGCTACACTGGAAAACGCGCAAGCAGGGCATCTAACTTTTTTGGCAAGTGCAAAGTATCGCCCGCTGCTAGCTGTTACGCGTGCCAGCGCAATAATTGTAAGCACGGCAGACGCTGAGGCAACATCACTTCCCCGTATCGTATGCGACAACCCTTATGTTTATTTTGCCAAGGTTTCCGCATTCCTGAATCCTCCAGCTTTGGTTGCGCCGGGCATACACCCCAGCGCCGTGATTGAGGAAGGTGCTCAAATTGATCCAACCGCCTGTATTGGTCCGAATGTAGTAATCGGTGCAGATGCCAGGATAGGAGCCGGCTGCACGATCATGGCAGGATGCAGTATCGGTGCCGGGGTATCCATAGGTATTAATTCACGCTTATATCCACGCGTCGTGGTCTATCACAATTGTGTTTTGGGAAACAGACTGATAGCGCATTCCGGCGTAGTGATTGGCTCGGACGGTTTCGGCATAGCGATGGATGAAGGCCGCTGGCTGAAAATTCCGCAGATCGGACGCGTAGTCATTGGCGATGATGTGGAGATCGGCGCGAATACCACTATAGATCGTGGCGCGTTGGATGACACCGTGATTGAGGACGGCGTCAAGTTAGATAATCTGATTCAGATTGCGCACAATGTTCGCATTGGTGCACATACCGCTATTGCCGGATGTGTTGGCATTGCAGGTAGCGCGATTATCGGGCGCCATTGTCGAATAGGGGGTGGAACCGGTATTTTAGGACATACAGAGATATCGGATCATGTAGAGATTTCTTCTTATACGATGATAGGAAAATCTATTCGGGAGCCCGGTACCTATACTGGAATTTTTCCATTCAGTTCGCACAAAGTGTGGCAAAAAAATGCTGCCCAGCTGCGTCACTTGGATGAGTTAGCCAACAAGATGAAAATGCTGCAGCAAGAGGTTGCGACTTTAAGAAAGGAACGTTCATGAGCACAGATACCCAAATGGACATCCATGAAGTTTTGGAATACTTGCCGCACCGTTATCCGTTTCTACTAATCGATCGTGTGATGTCATACGAGCCCGGCAAGGATATCGTGGCATTGAAAAATGTTACTATTAACGAACCTTTCTTTGGCGGTCATTTTCCGCACCATCCGGTTATGCCCGGTGTGCTGATCGTCGAAGCCATGGCGCAGGCAGCGGCAATCCTGACATTCAAGACACTGGGTACCAAGCCGGACGATAAATCAATTTATTATTTTGTTGGTATTGATGGAGCGCGTTTCAAAAAGCCAGTGAGCGCGGGCGACCAACTCATGTTAAAGGTATCGTTCCTACGTAATTCGCGCGGCCTATGGAAATTTTCCGCCACTGCGGAAGTAGATGGACAGGTTGCGGCAGAGGCTGAATTGATGTGTACCGTACGGGAATTGTAATGCGTCACCCGACGGCTATCATCCACCCAAATGCCAAGCTGGCAGATGACGTTGAGGTGGGCGCGTATTCAATCATCGGCGAGCATGTCGAGATCGGCGAAAACACACAGATCGGTCCGCATGTAGTGATCGGTGGGCACACCAGCATCGGTCAGCACAACCGCATATTCCAGTTTTGTTCACTGGGCGAAATCCCACAAGACAAGAAGTATGCCGGTGAGCCGACGCGTCTGGAAATTGGTGATAACAATACCATTCGCGAATTCTGCACCTTCAATATAGGCACCTCACAGGATGCTGGCGTGACGCGTGTCGGGAACAATAACTGGATCATGGCTTATGTGCATTTGGCGCATGACTGTCAGGTCGGAAGCCACACTATTTTTGCCAATAACGCAAGTCTGGCCGGGCATGTCAGGATTGCTGATTATGCAATATTGGGAGGGTTTTCCTTGGTGCACCAGTTCTGTCAAATTGGCATGCATGCGATTACTGGAATGGGATCTGTTCTCTTGCAGGATGTTCCGCCTTATGTCACTGCCGCTGGCAACCCTGCTGCACCCCACGGAATTAATTCGGAAGGCTTGAAGCGGCGTGGTTTTTCAAGTGCAGCGGTGATGGCGATTAAGCGCGCCTATAAGACACTATATAAATCCGGGTTGATGCTGGAGCAGGCAAAAGTTGCCATTGAAGAACAGGCAGCAGAATATCCAGATCTAAATGCACTGGTTGATTTTCTAGGTCGTTCGCAACGCGGCGTTATTCGTTAATCTCGTTATATGACAGAGCAAGTAAAAGTGATCGGCATTGTTGCCGGTGAAGCTTCAGGTGATCTGCTCGCCAGTCATATGATGGAAGAGCTGAAACGGGCAGTGCCCGGTGTGAGATTCATCGGAATCGGTGGGCCCAAGATGCAGGCCGTTGGTATGCAAGTGTTATTCCCGCAGGAAAAACTTGCGGTGTTCGGTTATATCGAGGTGCTGAAACATTATTTCGAAATAGTGAGTATACGTCGCAAGCTTCGAGCGTATTTCTATGCCCATCCACCAGATTTGTTTATTGGTATTGATGCGCCAGATTTTAATTTTGATCTGGAGTTGAAGCTCAAGGAACGTGGCATTCCCACCATACATTATGTGAGTCCATCTATTTGGGCATGGCGCGGCGAACGCATCCACAAGATCAAGCGTGCGGTATCGCATATGCTGGCGTTATTTCCTTTTGAACCCCCGTTATATGAAAAAGCAGGCATTCCAGTAACCTATGTCGGGCACCCGCTGGCCGATATGTTGCCAGAGGAACCTGATCGGGACGCAATGCGCAAGCAGATGCGTTTGCCCACACAAAGCAAAGTGTTCGCCTTTCTGCCGGGAAGCCGCCAGAGTGAGGTACGAAATCTGGCCGCAACCTTCATTGACACCGCCAGAATTATTTTACAAATACTGCCTGAATCAAACTTTCTTGTACCATTGGCGACCAGTGAAACGCGTCGAATTTTTGAGGAAATTTTGTGGCAACGCGGGGGACAGGATTTGCCTATCAGGATCCTGTTTGGTCATGCGCACGATGCGGTAATCGCTGCAGATATTGTGCTGGTTGCATCGGGTACCGCTACGTTGGAAGTCGCGCTACTCAAACGTCCCATGGTTATCACTTACAAGATGCCAGCCTTGTTATATTGGCTATTGAAGCCCAAGGCATACCAGCCATATTTTGGCCTTCCAAACATACTTTCAGGTAAATTTATAGTGCCGGAGCTGTTGCAGAATGATGCAACACCGGAGAATCTTGCACAGGTGCTGCTAAATTTTCTTTCAAACAAGCAGGCAGTTGCTGAGCTAGAGGTAATTTTCACCGATATGCATTCCACCCTTAGGCAGGGTAATGCACATAAGGCGGCGCAAGCTATCCTGCCATATCTGGGCGTGCAAAACGGGGGGGGCAAGTGAAAAACCACCTGCTTATCTGTGGAGTGGATGAGGCCGGGCGCGGCCCGTTAGCCGGGCCAGTCTTTGCCGCTGCGGTAATACTGGACAGCTGCCGGCCAATAGAGGGGCTGGGCGATTCCAAGAAGCTCAGCGAAAAGCGACGCAATTATCTGGCGTTGGAAATAAAGCAACATGCCTTGGCGTGGGCGATTGCAGAAGCTTCAGTCGAAGAGATTGATTCCATCAATATTTTGCGTGCCAGCTTGTTGGCTATGCGCCGTGCAATTGATATGCTGCACATCCGACCGCATGAGGTTTTGGTCGACGGCCTGTATTGCCCGGATACGGGACTACCAAGCCGTGCCATTGTGCGAGGGGATAGCAGTGTTGCGTCCATCTCGGCAGCCTCTATCTTGGCCAAGACCGCGCGTGATGCTGCCATGCTGATACTGCATGAGACCTATCCACAATATGGTTTTGCTGCGCACAAGGGCTACCCGACTGAGGCACATCTGGTGGCATTGAGTACGCATGGCGCTTCCGCCGAACACAGAAAAAGTTTCCGACCCGTACGAGAAGTATTGCAACAGAAGAAGGGTTGACGTCAAATCCCGAGCAGCAGTAAGCGCGGCTTCAGGTTTCTTTAATCCGGATAATCCATTAGGAAATTTAACCAGCCTCACCCTCTGCAAAAGGGGGGCTGAGGGGGATTTTTGTGCCCCCCGCAAATTTCACTGGAGAAAATTGTGCAGACACCCTTACAAATCACCATTCGCGATGTTGAACATTCAGAGGCGCTGGAAACACGTATTCGCGAAAAGGCGCAAAAACTCGAGGAATTCTTCAAACATATCATGTCCTGCCGTGTCGTGGTCGAGGCGCCGCACAGGCATCATCATCAGGGCAAGCAATTTAATGTGCGCATCGACGTTGGTGTACCCGGTAATGAGATTGTGGTTAACCGCGATCATCACGAAGATGTTTATGTCGCCTTGCGCGATGCCTTTGATGCCGCCAAACGCCAACTGGAGGACTATGTGCGTATAACCCGTGGGGATATCAAAACTCACGAGCCAAAGCGCTCGGACGAACGCGATAATTCAATTGCAGAGTGAATGGATGGGCGGTTCAATCAAATCGTAACGGCAAAAATCAAAAACCGCTACGTTGCTTCTATTTTTCTAACGGGCTGCGCTTCTGCAAATTCAAACGCCTCGTCGATCGCACTCATAAATTCATTGAATTTAAATGGTTTGGTAAGGTAACGAAAGAACCCTGATTCCAAGGCATTTGCAATATCACGGGGCAGGACATTTGCACTCAGGGCAATGACGGGAATATGTTTCGTTAACGGGTCACTGCGCAATATTCTCAGAACATCGACACCACTGATGCCCGGCAGATTGATGTCCATCAGGATAACATCCGGCAGATGAGCGAATGCCAGCTCGATACCGACATTGCCGTTCATCGCACTCAACATGCTAATATCGGGGCGAGAATTAATAATATGCTCAACCAGCGACAAGGTAGCCGGGTTGTCTTCAATATACATCAGGGTGCGCGGTTGAGATTCGTTATAAATTTTTGTTGCATCCGTTACGGATTCGTTGCGAACCTCTGCAAGCCGTAACTTATCAACCATAGCCAGTTCAAACCAGAACTCACTTCCCACGCCTACAGTGCTTTCCACACCGATAGTGCCGCCCATCTGTTCTATTAGTTTCTTGGCTACTACCAGACCGATGCCAGTCCCTTCGACTGCATTGGATTTTTGCCCGAGACGATTAAATGGCTGGAATAGTTGCGCAAGTTTTTCCGGGGGTAATCCCTCGCCGGTATCCTTGATGCTGAT
>CAMCFJ010000010.1 GCA_945874105.1 Candidatus Nitrotoga sp. CP45
CTTGAATCCGCGTCACGATTTATCAGCTATCCAAACCTGACCCCGTCATCCCCTCTCCACTCATCGCCCATGAGATAAAGCCAAGCAGAATACTGATACTCGAGAAAGTGAAACAGGGTAAAGCCGATGATCAATACGCTGTGGGTCTCATGTACATGCCAGGTGGCGACGCCTCAGTAAATTACCAGGAGGCGCTGAGGTGGTTTGATCTGGCTGCCAAGCAGGAGCATGCAGGGGCGGAATTCAATCTCGGTCTGCTTTACAGAAATGGCCGTGGCGTATTGCAGGATTTCACCGCGGCTGCCCAATGGATTGAGAAAGCAGCCCATAAAGGATATCCCGAGGCTCAGTATCAACTTGGAACATTTTACAAAACCGGTGAAGGCATCCAACGTGATCTGACGCAGGCTTACGTCTGGTATAACCTCGCGGCCGCTCAAGGCTATGAACCGGGCATTTCTGGGCGGGATAATGTGGCAAATCTCATGAATGCAGATCAAATACTGAAAGCGCAAACCCTGTCGCGGAATTTCAAGCTAACGCCGTCCAATCATGGCGAGGATAAAACGCTTGGGGTGAACGACGAAAACCTTGTCAAAAAAAATAGTCCTGATACAAGCCTGAAGCAACCACCGCAACCAGAGCGCTAATCTAACGATAATGCGTCAGATTAGTCGACATTTGATGTTGACGCTTCGAAAATACAAAATTTTAAACAGGTGCTCCTATCAGGTTGCCTGCGCCACCTCTCGTACGGCTTGTGCGATGGTTTCCGCCCAGTGCCGCACTTTTTCGCCATCCTCGCCTTCCACCATCACGCGCAACAATGGTTCGGTTCCAGAAGGCCTCAGCAATACTCTGCCACAACCATCGAGCGCCGTTTCGGCAGCCGTCACCACTTCACGTATGCTGGCATGCGTAGAGCAATCAGCCCCTCTGGCAACAGGCACGTTCAGCAATATTTGTGGATACAGTGTCAAATCTGAAACAGCTTGAGCCAGGGTCTGCTGGTTAATGCGAAGTGCATGTAATACTTGCAAAGCGGAGATGATGCCATCGCCCGTTGTGTGCCGATCGAGACAGATGATGTGGCCGGAATTTTCACCGCCAAGTTGCCAGCCTTGTTGCAACATCGTTTCCATTACATGACGATCACCCACCTTGGCGCGCGCGAAGGGAACGTGCATGCGTTGCATGGCATGCTCGAAAGCCAGATTGGTCATTAGTGTCCCCACTACCCCGCCCTTGAGCGTGCCCTGCACATGGCGGTGTTTGGCAATAACGTAGAGAAGATGGTCGCCATCGTACAAACATCCATCCGCATCCACCATAACCAATCGGTCGCCATCACCGTCGAGGGCAATACCCAGATCGGCATGATGTTCTTTAACGGCTTGCTGCAAATTGGCCGGGGCAGTCGCGCCATAACCATCGTTGATGTTTATACCATCCGGCTGCACACCGATAGCTACAACATCCGCCCCCAGCTCGTGGAAAACATGCCGGGCAATGTGATAGCAAGCGCCGTGCGCGCAATCCACCACCAATTTCAGGCCACGCAGGTCTAAATCGTAAGGAAAGCTGCTCTTGCAAAACTCAATATAGCGGCCTGCCGCATCTGATAAGCGTTTGGCTTTTCCCAGCTTGGCCGAGGGCATGGTTTCTATTGATGTTTCCAGCCTCGCTTCGATGGCGTATTCCATTTCATCCGCCAGTTTGCTGCCTTGGCTGGAAAAAAACTTGATGCCGTTATCCTCGAACAGATTATGCGAAGCGGAAATCACAACACCCGCCTGCAAACGTAATGCACGGGTTAGATAAGCCACTGCAGGCGTTGGTACCGGCCCGGCCAGATAAACGTCTACCCCAGCGGCAATCAAACCTGCCTGCAAAGCCGATTCAAGCAGATAGCCGGAAATACGCGTGTCCTTGCCTATCAGTACTCCGGGATTTTCACCCTGTGACAAATGCCAATCTGCGGAAGCCAGCACTTTGCCTGCGGAATAACCCAAGTGCATAACAAATTCCGGCGTAATAGGATATTCACCTACCCGTCCACGCACACCATCCGTACCAAAAAACTTTTTGCTCACTAGCCGACTCCCTTTACAGCGTTCAAAATTTTTAAAGCATCAACTGTGGCACGCACATCATGCACGCGTACCATGCATGCTCCGCGCATCACTGCCAGCAACGCTGCCGCTACGCTGGCATGTACTCGGTGTTCCACGTCTTGGCCAGTAATTGTCCCCAGCATGGATTTACGCGAGATCCCGGCCAGTAGAGGCACACCCAGCACAGAAAATTCATCCAGTCGCCTTAACAGGGAGAGATTATGCGCCAAGGTTTTGTCAAAACCAAAACCTGGATCGACCATGATACGTTCCCGCGCGATGCCTGCCTTTTGCACGGATGATATACGTGAACGCAGGAATTGAAGCACATCTGCTACTACATCCTGATAGTGCGGCTGCTGCATAGTCTGGGGCGGGCCTTGCTTGTGCATCAGGCACACTGCTGCATCGCTTGCAGCCACGGCGGCCAGCGCATCCGGCTGTTGCAGCGCGGTTATATCATTGATCATGCTCACTCCTGCCGCCAAAGCAGAGCGCATCACTTCTGGTTTATAGGTGTCCACTGAAAGAGGAACCGGGGCACCGTGCAAGCCTTCAATCACCGGCATGATGCGATCCAACTCTTCCTGCACGCTGATCGATAGCGCGCCGGGACGCGTGGATTCACCGCCTATGTCGAGAAGGTCAGCGCCTTCTTGAATCAGTTGATGTGCATGAAACAGCGCTGCATCGCGTTGCGAATGATGTCCGCCATCATAGAATGAGTCGGGGGTGACATTGACGATGCCCATAACCAAAGTGCGGGACAGATCAAGTTTGAATGAGCCACAGTGGAGAAGCATGTGATAGGTGAAGGACAAAAAGGGAAGTGGAAAAATCTGGAAGCACGGAAACGTGCACCTCACCCCTTTCCCTTAAATCATCCTTCCAGGTTTTTCAAGCTCCCGGCGCAGGTTGAGCAGTTGGAGTTTCCGATGCTGCTGGCGCTGCACCCTGGGGTGGCTGGACATCTTTGCTCGACTGTACGACCTTGGGTGGACGTGGCGGTTTGCCGGCCATAATATCGTCGAGCTGGTCGGCATCCAAGGTTTCATATTCAAGCAGTGCTTTCGCCATCGCTTCGACTTTGTCCCGATTGGCTTCAATCAGTCCTCGAGCCAATGCGTACTGCTGGTCAATAATGCGGCGAATTTCCTCATCCACTTTCTGCATGGTGGCTTCTGAAACATTCTTGTGGGTAGTCACAGAGCGCCCAAGAAATACCTCGCCATCGTTTTCGCCATAGACCATTGTCCCCAAGGCTTCCGACATACCCCATTGAGTAACCATACGGCGTGCCATTTCAGTGGCGCGCTCAAAGTCATTGGAAGCTCCAGTCGTCATTTGGTGCATGAAAATCTCTTCCGCAATACGACCGCCGAACAATACCGCAAGCGTATCAAGGATCCGATTCTTGTCCATGCTGTAACGATCTTCCGCTGGCAACTGCATGGTCAACCCCAGCGCACGTCCACGCGGAATGATAGTGACCTTGTGAACCGGATCAGTTTTGGGCAGCAATTTGGCCACAACCGCGTGGCCAGATTCATGGTAAGCGGTGTTGCGGCGTTCCTCCTCTGGCATGACGACTGAGCGGCGTTCCGCACCCATCATGATCTTATCCTTGGCCGCCTCGAAATCGTCCATCTCAACGAAACGCTTGCTGCGCCGTGCGGCAAACAACGCTGCCTCGTTAACCAGATTAGCCAGGTCAGCACCAGACATGCCGGGTGTACCACGCGCCAAAATATCGGCTTTCACGTCAGGCGAAATAGGCACTTTGCGCATGTGCACCATCAGAATCTGTTCGCGGCCACGAATATCCGGCAACGGCACTACCACTTGGCGGTCAAAACGGCCCGGACGCAACAGTGCAGAGTCGAGCACATCGGGTCGATTGGTTGCAGCGATCACAATCACGCCGCTGGCTCCTTCAAAACCATCCATTTCCACCAGCAACGCATTCAAGGTTTGTTCACGCTCGTCATTGCCGCCACCCAAGCCAGCGCCGCGCTGGCGACCGACTGCATCAATTTCATCAATGAACACAATGCATGGCGCCTGTTTCTTGGCCTGCTCGAACATGTCGCGCACGCGCGCCGCGCCCACTCCGACAAACATTTCTACAAAGTCAGAACCGGAGATTGAAAAAAACGGCACATTCGCTTCGCCCGCAATAGCCTTTGCCAGCAGCGTTTTACCGGTGCCGGGGCTACCCAGCAACAACACCCCGCGCGGAATGCGGCCGCCCAAGTTTTGAAATTTGGTTGGGTCGCGCAGGAAATCTACAATCTCGGATACTTCTTCCTTGGCCTCATCGCAACCTGCCACATCGGCAAACGTAACACGTTCCTTGGTCTCGTCCAGCATGCGCGCCTTGCTCTTGCCAAAAGAGAAAAGCCCGCCCCCTTTGCCGCCGCCTTGCATCTGGCGCATGAAAAAAACCCACACGCCAATGAGCAGCAGCATTGGGAACCACGAAACAAAAATGCTCATCAGAAAGGATTGCTCTTCTTCCGGCTTGGCTTCAATCGTGACACCGTTCTTGATCAGGTCAGATACCAACCACAAATCTTGCGGCGCATAGCTGGAGATGCGCTTACCATCGCTAGTAACAGCTTTAAGCATGCGTCCTTCAATAGTTACCTTGGTGATACTCCCAAGTCTGACTTCTTCCAGAAAGCGCGAGTAATCTATCTGCGTCTGCGAGGTCTGCTGCTGGCGCGAGTTGAATTGATTGAATACGGTCATCAGCACCAAGGCCACAACCATCCAAATTCCGATGCTCTTAAACAAGTTGTTCAAAGTTACTCCTTAACCAGCACACAGTCTCTACCATGCGTCCATTAGACTACGTCTGCCCAGATTACTCAAGGACACCACTATGAATCCGATAATATTACAAGACTACGTTAACACGTACATTTCACTGTTCACATGTTAAATACATAGTGCATGTAACGCTTATTTTACGTTTTGCCTCAACTTAGAAAATTGAGTTTTCAGATGTGCTCTCAAATTTTGAGGTTCCCAAGAGATATAGTTCATTGCTCCTATCACGCGAAGAATCCGGCTTGCGCGTCACCACTCGAGCAAAGTAACTGCGCATCAACTTGATATAGTCCTCAAAACCTACGCCTTGAAAAACTTTGACCAGAAATGCGCCGCTTGGTTGCAAATGGCGCAATGAAAAATCTAGCGCCAGTTCCGCCAAATGCATGGCACGTGCCTGATCGGTCATGTTGATGCCACTAATATTGGGGGACATATCAGAAATTACAAGTCCAATTTTCTGGCCGCCCAGTTTGCCCTCAATTTGCGCCATCACACTGTCGTCGCGGAAATCACCTTGAATAAACTCTACGCCATGTATCGGGTGCAATGGCAACAGGTCGAGTGCAATTACTTTGCCACTTTCGCCCACCTTGACGGCAGCGACTTGCGACCAGCCGCCAGGGGCCGCACCCAAATCAACGACCACCATACCACGTTTGAGAAGGTGGTCACGCTCATCAATTTCCAATAACTTGTATGCTGCGCGCGAGCGGTAACCTTCCTTCTGCGCGCGCTGCACGTATGAATCATTAACATGTTCATTCATCCACTGTTTGCTACTTTTGGATCGCTTCATCGTTTAAAATGTCGGTCTTATCAGGAGCCAATAAAATTGCTAACACTAACTGTATTACAACGCCAAAATCTCAAAGCGCGCGCTCATCCCCTTAAACCAACCGTCATGATTGGATCAGCAGGACTGACCCCCACCGTACTGGGAGAAATCTCCTGCGCCCTGAAGAGTCATGAATTAATCAAAATCAGGGTTATGAATGAGGATCGGAAAGCGCGCATGGATATCTCGGAACAAATTTGCACGCAATTGAATGCAGTAGCGGTGCAACATATTGGCAAAATCCTGGTGATATATCAACCACAAGAAGATGTACCTGAGAAGAAACCTGCACGACCCAAAGGCAAGCCGCTCAGCAAAAAACAGTTGGGTAGCCGCTGACCACTATACAGAGGTGAGCGAGGTGGCCACACGCTCTTCCTGGATGCCGAATGTTACTAGCAGCGATGAGGGGCTTACCTGCGTATTCCTTATGGCTACCAAGGATGCTGGGAAGGTTTAAACATATTGCACGTTCACGATCTCATATTCGCGAACACCGCCTGGAGCTTGAACCTCAGCAACATCGCCACTGTACTTGCCAATCAGTGCCCGTGCAATCGGAGAGCTGATGGAAATCTTGCATTGCCTGATGTCAGCTTCATCATCTCCGACAATCTGATAAGTCACCACATCGCCGCTTGCGAGATCTTCCAGCCTTACGGTCGCGCCAAACACACAACGACCGTCCGCGCTGAGGGTCTTTGGATCTATCACCTGAGCATTACCCAGCTTGCTTCCCAGCTCTATGATGCGTCCCTCAACAAAACTTTGACGCTCTTTAGCCGCTTCATACTCAGCGTTTTCTGACAAGTCACCTTGCGCGCGCGCTTCGGAAATGGCATTTATCACCCATGGGCGATCAACGGTTTTTAAATGATGCAGCTCGTTACGCAATAGTTCTGCACCTACCACGGTTAATGGAATCTTGCTCATACTGATTCTTCCTTATTATGTTTTTAATGAATCAGACGTTGATGCTGCGTCTGCAAATCATACACATGTAATTCAGCGATGTGCTGCATACCCAAACAAGCTGCGCGCGCACCTGCCAGGGTGGTGTAGTAAGTCACACGCCCCTGCAATGCGGCATGACGGATGGAATAAGAATCCTGCATCGCGCTGCGTTTACTGTCCACTGTGTTAATAATCAGACTGATCTCGCCGTTCTTGATCATATCCACGATGTGCGGACGACCTTCAGCCACCTTGTTCGCCACAGTTACTGCAACATCCGCGGCAGCTATTGCTGCAGCGGTACCACGCGTGGCCAAAACGGTAAAGCCCATATCGCGCAGACTCTTGGCAATTTCCACGGCACCCAACTTATCCGCACCACGCACACTGATAAACACCTTGCCGGCGGACGGCAATTTCACTCCAGCCGCCAATTGCGATTTCACAAAGGCTTCCGCAAAGGTGTCGCCCACACCCATCACCTCCCCGGTGGATTTCATTTCCGGGCCAAGGATGATATCCACACCGGGGAACTTAATGAATGGAAACACCGCCTCCTTGACCGAATAATACGATGGAATAACTTCTTTAGTCACGCCCTGCTGCGCCAAAGTTTGACCAACCATGCAACGTGCAGCCACCTTGGCCAGCGGAATGCCAGTCGCTTTGGACACGAAGGGCACAGTGCGTGAGGCGCGCGGATTTACTTCCAGTATAAATACAGATTCGCCCTGAATGGCATACTGTACATTCATCAGGCCGACTACATTCAGCGCTCTGGCCATCGCCTTGGTCTGGCGCCGCAATTCATCCTGAAGCGTTGGCGACAAACTAAAAGGCGGCAGGGAACAGGCCGAGTCACCGGAATGTACACCAGCCTCTTCGATGTGTTCCATGATACCGCCGACCAGCACGTCTGTGCCGTCACTTACCGCATCTACATCCACCTCTATCGCATCATTAAGAAAGCGGTCGAGTAAAATCGGCATGCGTTCTGGAAATATGTTGGCGCTCTCCACTGCCTCGCGCATATAACGTTCCAGGTCAGGCTGGGAATGAACGATCTCCATGGCCCGCCCACCCAACACGTTGCTGGGTCGCATCACCAGCGGGTAACCAATTTCTTGTGCTGCCAGCACCGCCTGTTCTGGCGTGCTGACCGTGCGATTGGGCGGTTGCTTCAAGTCCAATTGCTGCAACATCACTCGGAAACGCGCACGGTCTTCCGCGCAGTCGATCATGTCCGGCGTCGTGCCTATGATGGGCACACCGTTTTTCTCCAAGCCATGTGCCAGCTTCAGCGGCGTCTGACCCCCAAACTGCACGATCACGCCGACCGGTTTTTCCACAGCCACAATTTCCAGCACATCTTCCAGCGTCAGCGGTTCGAAATACAGACGATCGGACGTATCATAATCTGTAGACACCGTCTCTGGATTGCAATTGACCATGATGGTCTCATAACCATCCTCACGCAGCGCCAGTGCGGCATGCACACAGCAATAATCGAACTCGATCCCTTGACCGATGCGATTCGGCCCACCACCCAGCACTATAATTTTTTTTCTGGTGGTAGGCTGTGCCTCACATTCCTCTTCATAGGTAGAATACAAATAGGCAGTATTGGTAGCGAATTCGGCGGCACAAGTGTCCACCCGCTTGAACACCGGACGGATAGCCAGCGCATGACGGCACGCGCGCACGGCAGCTTCATCACTTCCCAGCAATTTGGCCAAGCGTTTGTCCGAAAACCCTTTACGCTTTAATCCACGCAATTCCCCCATACTCATGCTATCAAGCGTACGGCCAGCCAATGCAACTTCGCGCTTGATCAGGTCTTCGATTTGCACCAGAAACCAAGGATCAATTTTGCTTAGACCGAACACCTCTTCCAGCGTCATGCCCATGCGAAAAGCATCACCCACATACCAGATACGATCCGGCCCCGGTGAGCCCAATTCAGCGGCAATCAAGTCGTGATCGTTTGTTTTTCCGTCTAGCCCATCTACACCTACTTCCAGTCCGCGTAGCGCCTTCTGAAACGATTCCTGGAAAGTGCGACCGATGGCCATCACTTCGCCCACTGATTTCATTTGTGTCGTTAAACGGTCGTTGGCCTGCGAGAATTTCTCAAAAGCGAAACGTGGAATCTTGGTCACTACATAATCTATTGTCGGCTCAAATGAAGCCGGAGTTGCCCCACCCGTAATTTCATTTTTCAATTCATCCAGCGTATATCCTACCGCCAGTTTCGCCGCCACTTTGGCAATTGGGAAACCGGTGGCCTTGGATGCCAGCGCCGAAGAGCGCGATACGCGCGGATTCATTTCAATGACCACCATATGCCCATTTTCGGGGTTGACGGCAAACTGCACGTTGGAGCCACCCGTATCCACGCCAATTTCGCGTAGCACGGCAATGCTCGCGTTGCGCATGATCTGGTATTCCTTGTCGGTCAGCGTCTGCGCCGGTGCCACAGTGATGGAATCACCAGTATGCACACCCATCGGGTCCAAATTTTCAATCGAGCAGATGATTATGCAGTTGTCGGCGCGGTCACGCACCACTTCCATTTCGAATTCTTTCCAGCCAAGCAGTGATTCTTCAATCAGCAACTCTTTGGTGGGGCTAGCCTCCAGGCCGCGCTCACAAATCTCGACGAACTCCTCGCGATTGTAGGCAATGCCGCCGCCGGAGCCACCCATGGTAAAGGATGGACGGATAACGGTAGGAAAACCCATCACCTGTTGCACCTGCAACGCTTCCTCCATGCTATGAGCTATCGCCGAGCGTGCCGATGACAAGCCAATTCGCGTCATCGCCTGCTTGAATTTTTCGCGGTCTTCTGCCATGTCGATGGCCTCGCGCGAGGCACCTATCATTTCCACGCCATATTTTTCCAGCACACCGTGTTTAGCCAAATCCAGCGCGCAATTCAACGCGGTCTGACCACCCATGGTAGGCAGAATCGCGTCCGGCCTTTCCTTGGCAATGATTTTTTCCACTATCCGCCAAGTAATCGGCTCAATATAGGTAGCGTCCGCCATGTTTGGATCGGTCATGATCGTGGCCGGATTCGAATTCACCAGAACAACGCGATAACCTTCTTCACGCAGCGCCTTGCAGGCCTGTACCCCGGAATAATCAAATTCACATGCCTGTCCGATGATAATGGGACCAGCTCCGATGATCAGGATAGATTTTATGTCAGTACGTTTTGGCATGTCAGGAACTTTTGCGCATCAGCGCCACGAAGCGATCAAACAAATAATCCACATCATGTGGGCCGGGGCTGGCTTCAGGATGACCCTGGAAACAGAATGCAGGCTTATCGGTCAATTCGAAACCCTGTAGCGTGCCATCGAACAGAGATACATGCGTCACACGCGCATTCGCCGGCAGGGTCGCTGCATCCACCGCAAAGCCGTGGTTCTGACTGGTAATCATCACATGCTTACTCTGCACATCCTGAACCGGATGGTTCGCGCCTCGATGGCCGAGCTTCATTTTCACCGTCTGAGCGCCCACCGCCAAGCCAAGAATCTGATGTCCCAGACAGATGCCGAACAACGGCACACCCACACGTAAAAGTTGCTGCGTCGCCGCAATAGCGTAATGGCAAGGCTCAGGATCACCCGGGCCATTTGACAGTAACACTCCATCCGGCTTGAGCGCCAACACATCATCGGCGCTGGTCTCGGCGGGCACAGCTGTGATCTTGCAGCCGCGTTCGGCCAGCTTGCGCAGAATATTGTGCTTAGTGCCAAAGTCATATGCCACTACGTGGAATTCGGAATGCACATTACTGCGATGACCGTCTTTCAAATCCCACTCTCGCTGCGTCCAATCGTAATGTTTTTCACAAGAGACAAGTTGAGCCAGATCCATTCCGGCTAGTCCGGCAAAGTCGCGCGCTGCTTGTAGCGCCGCCCCCTCGTCCATACCGGTGGCAATGCAGCCATTCTGAGCACCCTTTTCGCGCAGAATGCGTGTTAGTTTGCGGGTGTCAATGTCGGAAATCGCCACTATTTTATTGGTTTTGAGGTAATCGGGCAGCGATTGCGTGCTGCGCCAGTTGCTCACTGTCAAGGACAAATCACGGATCACCAGCCCACTGGCGAACACTTGGCGCGATTCCTCGTCCTCAGTATTCACGCCCACATTGCCGATATGAGGATATGTCAGGGTGACAATTTGTTTAAAGTAAGATGGGTCGGTAAGAATTTCCTGGTAGCCGGTCATCGAGGTATTAAACACCACCTCGCCCACGCACATGCCAGAAACGCCAATGGCAGTACCACGAAACACCGTCCCATCGGCAAGCACAAGAATGGCAGGATTCGTTTGCGGCACCAGATACTCTCCAAGGTTGCTACTAGTCTGAATGTTTCATAAATTCGCGTGATGTTCGCACAAGATTTTGCGAGTTGGGAAATTTCCCCATCCCAGCGAACCTTGCTTACTTGATTAGCCAGCGTAGTGAACGAACGGGGTTAAACACCCGAGAGAACAATATCTTGCATGGCAACCAAAAAACCGAAGAGAGTACGCGCCAATTTATGAAACATTCTGGCTAACAGCTCAGATGACATAAAGAAGCGGGACGAACCGATCGTTCATCCCGCCATTATTTGTTGAATTATACCTCATGGCAGGGGAGGGTATCAAATGCGAAACCCAATCTGCCTGCTTAACTGAACTCACTGTTACCCTGGCAAATAATCAGGCTGCAGTCAGCGCTTTATTAATTACCGCCCGCAGTTCTGAAGTGAAGTTAAATTCCAATGCAGTTATGTGACCTTTATCGGACATTTTTTTCCAGGTCTTGCGAAGAATGTTGAGCAGTTTTTCTTCTTCAAAATGACTATATTTATTTACAAAATCTACCAGATAATATTGAAGAAACACTAAGCCAACGACGTCTTCCAATATTTGGCTTTCCGGGTTGGTTTTGAGTTTTTCCTTGCGCAACAATGCTTGCACATTGGCAATAATTTCCTCGCCATAGCCCACCTCTCGCATAATTTCCCCCGTTATTTCACCGTGAAATTTATACAATTCAATGCGCCAACACTTATAGCCCACCTTATCCATTGGGTAATTGTTGCGAGGGATTTTCCAGCGGCAGATATGCTGGCAACGCGCTGCCAGTTGCAATATTTCAGAAGCATCAGGTTCAAAATGCTTAAGCATGGCAGTCATGCGTTTAGCATAGAGCAGTTCTTTGGGATAAGTCACACCCTCGAAAACCTCCTGATTGGGATCAGCGGCGTTAGCGGCATCAAATTTGACAAACGCTTGCTCAAAGCGGGGGATATTGGCAATCTTTAGCATCTCAACACAACATTAACCCAGATAGTTCATTAGACTCGATACAAGGTGATTTGCTGGCCTCCGTTCGCCCTGAGCCAGTCGAAGGGCACGGCGTTCCGGTGCATGTGGTTCGACAAGGCCTTCAGTCCTGAGCAAAGTCGAAGGGTCACCTCGAACGGCTTTATGGATTACTTGGGATTAAGCAAAATGATTGTGCTAAATATAAATTTTTCTGTGTTGAAGCGTGCTATCAAAGCGCTTATTTCAATCCAAGCACATCCTGCATGTCATACATCCCAGCCGCATTGCCTTGCAGGAAGCGTGCGGCGCGTAGCGCACCGAGAGCAAAAGTGGCGCGACTACTAGCCTTGTGAGTAATTTCGATACGTTCGCCGATGCCTGCAAATAGTACGGTGTGGTCACCCACAATGTCGCCGCCGCGCACAGTGGCGAAGCCAATGGTGGACGGGTCACGTTCGCCAGTGACTCCTTCTCGGCCATATACAGCGCATTTGGCAAGGTCGCGGCCCAGCGTTTTTGCAATGACTTCTCCCATGCCCAACGCGGTGCCGGAGGGTGCGTCCACTTTGTGACGGTGATGTGCTTCGATGATTTCAATATCATAGCCATGGCTTAACACTTTGGACGCCATTTCCAGTAGCTTGAAGGTAAGGTTGACGCCTACGCTCATGTTGGGAGCAAACACGATGCCGATGTGCTGCGCTGCCGCACCCAGCTGCGCTTTTTGCTGCGCAGAAAAACCGGTGGTGCCTATAACCATGGTCACGCCGAGCTTTGTACATATTCCAAGGTGATACATCGTTCCATCCGGGCGAGTGAAATCAATCAGCACATCTGCACCTTGCAGAGCACTTTCCACGTCAGCGGTAATCCTCACCCCGCATGCGCTACCAACCAACTCACCAGCATCCTTCCCCAGCTGCGCACTGGAGGCATGTTCCAAAGCTGCATGCAATGTCAGATCATCCGACTGTAGTATGCCTTCCAGCAAAGCCTTGCCCATTCGCCCGCTACAACCGGCGATTGCGACTTTTATTTTATGCATCGCTACTCCTTGAATATTTTCCAGGGCTAAGAATATTTTTCAGGCCTATTTCTCGCCGACTGGCTCAACCGATACGGGCATGACCACTGGGGGTAGCGCGGGCATGTTGCCATCGTCAATACGAGTTAGGCGTTCACCCTCGAAATATAGCGTCATGTGTTGCTTTTCAAGCAACTTCCCCTTTTTTTCGAGCCTATACACATAATCCCATCGGCTGGTATGGAAGGCGTCATTGACCAGCGGCGTGCCAAGGATAGACTGCACCTGCGATCGCGTCATGCCTAACTTGAGCTTATGGCGCATCTCAGGAGTAACCATATTGCCTTGATTAATTTCCATCTTGTGAGCAGTGAACGAGGGCAGCTTGGGCATAGATACTCCACTGCACGAAACGAGCAACACAGAGACAACAATCAACTTAATGCGCATAGTAAAAACCATTGATAATGGAACTTCAACATGATACATCAAAGCCGCTTCAGGACGACAGACCGAGTCCCGCCTCAAGCATTTCAGCCGCATGTTTGCGCGTGGTATCAGTAATGCTTACCCCGCCCAACATGCGCGCAATTTCTTCGACGCGTTCCACCTGCTTGAGGATAGATATAGTGCTGACAGTAGCACCATTTTGGCTGGTTTTGCGCACCTGCCATTGTGCATCTGCCATCGCTGCCACCTGCGGCAAATGCGTTACGCACATCACTTGATGACACTGTCCCAGGCGTTTAAGCAAAGCACCAACAATTTCCGCCACACGCCCGCCTATGCCACTATCCACTTCGTCAAAGATCAATGTGGGCACGGTGGCTGCCTGACTGGCTGCCACCTGTATCGCCAGACTGATACGCGATAATTCGCCACCAGAAGCAACTTTTGCCAAGCTGCGCAACGGCGAACCGGGATTGATCGCCACCTGAAATTCGAGCGCTTCCAGTCCATGCGCGTTTCCTTCGGCTAGCGGTTTCAGTGCCACGGCGAAGTTGCCGCCCTGCATGGCCAAAGCCTGCATTGCAGTAGTGATTTCACGCGATAATTTTTCAGCTGCTTTGTTGCGCGCCGCACTCAATTTCTTTGCGGCGGACAGATAATGCTCACGCGCAGCAGCCTCTTGCTGCGCCAATGCGGCAAGATCCGCATCGCTGCCCAGATCATCCAGCCGCGTGACGATACACTGCAAGGTTCCGGGTAATTGCTCCGGCAGTACTCGATATTTACGCGACGCATCCACCACCGCAGCCATGCGCTGTTCATGCTCGCGTAATTTTTGCGGGTCAGCATCCACTTTTTGTGGATAGTGGCGTAACGCGTACACGGCTTCCTGCAAATCGTTTTGGGCGCTTTCCACCATGTTAAGCGTGTCCTGCAAGGAACTGTCGAATTCAATGCCCGCGCGTAAACGGACAGTAAGCGCATTCAGTTGCGCGAGACAGGCCGTATCGGCTTCACTTAATACTTCCACTCCAAACTGTGCAGTTTCCAGCAGGTCAGCGGCGTGCGACAGACGCGTATAATCGGCCTGTAATTCCATCCACACCGGTACGCTGAAGTTCAGCATTTCCAGCTCATGCCGCTGGAACAACAGTAATTCGCGCTCGCTGGCCACCGCTTCAGCTTGTTGCTCCAGTTGTGTATGGCGGCGAAGCAACGTTTGCCACTCGCGGAATAAGCCCGCCAGTTCTTCCGCCTCGTTTATCAAACCGGCATAGCCATCCAGCAGGTCGCGCTGAGCATCGGGACGCAGCAAGGACTGATGTGCATGCTGGCCGTGGATATCGAGCAGATGCTCACCCGCATCGCGCATCTGTTGCAACGTGGCGCTACGCCCATTAATGAAACCACGCGAACGCCCGTTGGTATCCAGCACCCTGCGCAACAGGCATACATTCGCATCACCTGTCAGCTCTTGCTCGCGCAACCAGGATTGCAAATATGGCAAGTCAGTCATGTCGAATTCCGCACTGATCTCGGCGCGCTCACAACCGCTACGCACCATGTCCGCATCGCCACGCTCGCCCAACGCCAGCGACAAGGCATCAATCAAAATGGATTTCCCTGCACCGGTCTCGCCAGTGAGTGCGGTGAAGCCGGAGGAAAAATCGAGCTCAAGGGAATCAACGATGACAAAGTCGCGGATACTAAGAAACTTCAACATTACAATGTTTTATTCCAGAGCAATTTTTCACGCAATGTACGGTAATAGCTATGCCCTACTGGATGCAATAGGCAAGCTGGCTGTTCATGACGGCTCACCACCACTTTGTCATTTTCCTGTATGTCAAAATAGTTATGGCTATCAAAATGCACGCGCGCATCAGCAATGCGGTGTGGCAGAATTTCCAGCACGGATTCGCTTTTAACAATAATGGGGCGATTGCTTAAGGTATGCGGACAGACAGGAACCAGAGCGATAAGGTCGAGAGAAGGATGCAGGATAGGGCCGCCAGCGGATAACGCATATGCTGTAGAGCCGGTAGGGGTCGCCACAATCAAACCATCTGCACGCTGATGGTATAGATACTCACCATCGATGCGCACCTCGAATTCGATCATGCTGCTGATATTGCCGCGATGCACCACCACTTCGTTGAACGCGAGCGAATTAAATACCGCTACACCATCGCGCAAAATACAGGTAGATAATAACATGCGCTGCTCAGTGACGAAATTACCGTCCAGCATAGCGGCTATGGTTTGCTGCATGGTATCAAGCGAAATGTCGGTAAGAAAACCTAGCCGCCCCTGATTCACTCCCACTAACGGAATACCGAGGGGGGCCAAGGTACGTGCAATGTTCAGCATGGTTCCGTCGCCACCCAGCACGATGGCCAGATCGATCCCATCTCCCATCGCGGCCAGAGCCATAACGCGATAGTCGTGCTGTGTCAGGTGTTCGGACGTGAGACTGTCCACCACTACAGAAATATCTTGTTCGGAAAGATATGCAGCCAACCGCAGTAGCGGCTCGGTAATTTCCGGCGTCTTGTATTTTCCAATCAGAGCGATAGTTTTAAAAGGGAATTTCATAGCAAAAATTGTGACTCTCTCTATTTTTTGGCAACGTCCCCTTCGGCATCCTCTTTATTGTAAGCAAATAAGAAAATGGGGCTCACTGGATTTTAGCAAAATATAAATTGCTCCCACTACCCCCATTCAATAATCATCCCTCATTGCTTACCTCATTTGCCTGCATTCCATGCTCAAGAAAATAAAGAACTGAATTTAATATGCTATTTACGGGAGCGTTCTGGCGAGACGAATTCCAACCTTGTATTCATAACGTTTTATCTCCTCGTTTCCCATGCGGTATGCTGCGCGCATAAATTCCGAACTGTATTTCCAGGAGCCGCCGCGAATAATCCGTCCGACAGACCTATCGTTTCCAGATGTTCTTTGCACCCAGGCACTGCCATTCGTTGGCGCACCTTTATAATTATTATGATAAGTGTCCTCCGTCCATTCCCACACATTGCCTAGCATGTCGTACAGACCAAAAGCATTGGGCTTGAAGCTGCCCACCGGGGAAGATGACGCTCCCTCCCACGGAGTGGCAGACTCATCCCACTTATGACCGCAATCACTGCAGTTAGCATTGTTATGCCCGACATCATTACCCCAGTAGCGAGCGGTTGTCGTGCCGGCGCGAGCGGCATATTCCCATTCCGCTTCTGTCGGAAGACGGTAGCTCTTTCCGGTTATCTTTGATAACCATTGGGCGTAGGCTTGAGCATCATGCCAATTGACACAGGAAACCGGGCGGTTATCAAACTGACGGTCGCCAGCAAGGTCTTTACGAAAGACAAAGTCACCCGAATTGCGGCCAGCACGTTCTTCAACCCAACCGCTTTCGTTGACTGCCCAACATGTGCCTGCGTCATGTTTTGTATCGCCCACAAATGCCGCATACTGACTTCGGGTAATTTCGGTTGTGCTTAGGGCAAAGGACGGTAGAGTGACCCGATGAACAGGACTTTCATCAACGCCGTGCCCGACCTCATTATTCGGCGAACCCATGTCAAAACTTCCCGCTGGGATGACTATCATTTCCGGGCAGTTTGGACAATCCTTGAACGTTCCCTTTTTAACCTCAGCCTGTTCAGGTACGTGTCGTTTACCTGCAGCATTAAGTTGCGCCGCGCCCAATTGGACCTCGACCTTTTTGATCGCACCATCGCCGACACGGATTTCTTGTTCGAATATGCGATCATTCAAAGCATCGACTTTCTTTTGCACCCGCAACTTCAACGTGCCTTCAGCCACCTGCACGTCCAGCGGACATGCGCCCTTGAGTTTGTCGTCGACGAATACTTCGGCATCCATGTCATCAATTTTACACGTGACACTCAGCAATGATCCCTTCTTCGCCTCAGTCTGCGCTGGCTCCTGTTGAGTGCCTTCGGCGATACTTTGCGGCGCACCCAATAACACTTCGATCGTTTTGATCACGTTGTCGCCCATGCGAATTTCTTGCTCGAATATGCGTGCACTGGAAGCATCAACTTTCTTTTGCACCTTCAACGTTAATGTGCCTTCCGGTACTAGCACGTCCACAGGGCATTCGCCCTTGAATTTGCCATTAACCAACACATCAGCACCCGCGTTATCACCTGTACAGGTTACACTCAGCGTGGAGTCAGCCGCGTATACGTTAGCGGATGCCACAAGGGCCATGACTAGTAGGGTTGAAATATAAACTGATTTCATGGTTTCTCCGTTTAAATAAATGATAGTGATGGGAATTTTATTCGTCTTTTAATCTCAACTGCCATTATATGGGCAGCGTAATGCGTTAAATTCATCGACGCTGAGACTAGCTTTATGCAGAATGGCGCGTAATGTACCACGGGCAAGTTGATTATTGTCAGGAACTACTAATTGAAAAAATGGTTAATACCCTGCGAAGTAATTTGGGGTCGCGTTGGATTTTTTTGAAAACAACCACCTATAGCGATCTGCACCCATATCCAGATCCTGGATCTATCATTAGAACAAGCCATACCCTAGGTATATCAAGTGCAGAACAACATTAGAATAACTTCCAGCTTACCAAGTGGATATAATGTTCATCTGTGATTTCTCAGTTTGAGCATTATTATTAAATTGCGGATATTCGAGCCGACCTCGCTTATCGACCAGCTACGAACATAACAAGCCCTTATCGAAGAACGACGCCACTACTTCCAGATCAAATTAAATGCCAACAATTCTTAACAACCGCGCACAAATTTTGCTTAAGACATTGGTGGATCGCTATATTAACAATGGTCAGCCGGTGGGTTCGCGTGCGCTACTACAGTTTTCCGGTTTGGAAGTCAGCTCTGCAACTATTCGTAATGTAATGGCCGACCTCGAAGAAATGGGGCTGGTGAGCAGTCCGCATACTTCCGCTGGGCGCGTGCCGACGGCGCTGGGCTATCGTTTGTTTATCGACACATTGATGGTAGTGCAACCGCTGGACAGCGCTCGGGTGCAACAACTCGAACACCAATTACAACCCGACAATCCTTCGCGCTTGCTGATGCAGGCGTCCAATTTGTTGTCAGAACTCACCCATTTTGCCGGTGTGGTCGCCACGCCAAAGCGCGCCGCCATCACAGTGAGCCATGTCGAATTTTTACGCCTGTCCAAAAAGAAAGTTCTGCTAATTATCGTAATGCCAAATAACGAGGTGGAAAACCGCGTATTGCTGACGCACAAGGATTACACCCAGCCGCAGCTCACTGAGGCTGGTAATTTTTTAAGCCAGCACTATGCTAACTGCCCATTCCAGGATATTCACCAACGCGTGCAGTCCGAGTTACATCAATTGCAGCATGATCTGACATCGCTGATGAACGCAGCGATGGCGGCAGGTGATGCGGTAATTGCACGAAAAAATGAAGATTACGTGATCAGCGGTGAACGCAATCTTTTATATATAAACGATCTTTCATCAAACATGCAACAGCTGCGCGGGCTGTTCGCCGTGTTCGAACAGAAAACCGAGCTGCTTCAGTTGCTTGATGTAAGCCGCCATGCGCCCGGCGTGCATATTTTTGTCGGTAACGAATCCGGTTTGCCCGGATTGGACGAGTGCAGTGTCGTTAGTGCGCCATACACTGCTGACGGTCAGGTTGTTGGCACACTGGCGGTGGTCGGTCCAAAGCGCATGAATTACGAAAAAGTCGTCCCGATTGTGGACATCACCTCCAAGCTGCTCAGCAATGCACTGTCGCAATATTAGCAAAAACAAAATACCAGTATTAAAGGCATAGACAAAGTACAGTCCAAAACTTTGCAATCGGTATTCTGTTTGGCTTTTTCTCAGTAGAATTTTTTTGGATTAAACTTTATGCCTTACCAAACTGAACCAACCTACACCCACGGTACACCTGAAAAATGTGCCGTGTTATTGCTTAACCTTGGCACGCCGGATGCTCCCACCGCCCAAGCAGTCAAACCTTACCTGCGTGAATTTCTGGGCGACCCGCGCGTGGTGGAAATCCCTAGGCTGGTCTGGTGGTTCATTCTGAACGGCATTATTCTGAACACCAGACCAAAAAAATCTGCCGCCAAATATGCCAGCATTTGGATGCCGGAAGGCTCACCCCTGAAAGTCCATACCGAACGTCAGACTATTCTGCTACAAGGCTATCTGGGGGAACGCACCCAAGGCATGCCACTGGTGGTGGATTACGCCATGCGCTACGGTAACCCCTCAATTTCCAGCGTGCTAGGCAAACTCAAGGCGCAAAACTGCCAGCGCATCCTGCTTGTTCCGATGTATCCACAATATGCCGCTAGTGCAACCGGCACCGCATGGGATGTCATTTTTAATGAACTCTCCAAACAGCGCAATATGCCCGCGCTACGCACCATCAAGCACTTCCATGACAACCCTGGCTACATTGCGGCCACTGCTCAAAACATCCGCGACTATTGGACACTGCATGGCCGCCCGGATAAGTTGGTGATGAGCTTTCATGGTTTACCGCGCTACACGCTGGAAAAGGGAGATCCTTATCACTGTGAATGCCACAAGAGCGGACGTCTGATAGCTGAGGCGCTGCAACTTAATGCAGAACAATACACAGTTTGCTTCCAGTCGCGCTTCGGCCGCTCAGAGTGGATCAAACCTTATACCACCGCCATCCTTAAAGAGTTGGGCAAGGAAAAAACCAAACGCGTTGATGTAGTCTGTCCTGGATTTGTAGCAGACTGCCTGGAAACGCTGGAAGAGATTGCAATGGAAGGTAAAGATGACTTTAAGCATGCGGGCGGCGGCGAGTATCACTACATCCCTTGTCTCAATGAACAGCCAGGCTGGATACATGCATTAACGGATTTGGTGTTGGATAACCTGCACGGCTGGCTGGATAAACCGCAAGCTGCGCAACTGGAACAGAGCCGCTTAAGGGCTCTGGCAATGGGCGCTAAGCGTTAGTTTGAAAACTAAAGTGCCTTGCCCTTATATCCGAATAAAATTTTCGCGATAATATTTCATCTCATTGATAGATTCGTAAATATCGGCCAACGCTTCATGCTTACCATGTTTTTTTATTCCCTGAGCCACTTCAGGCTTCCAGCGCTTGGCAAGTTCCTTAAGGGTGCTTACATCCAAATTACGGTAGTGGAAATAGCTTTCCAGTTGCGGCATCCAGCGTGCAAGAAAGCGCCGGTCCTGGCAGATGGAATTGCCGCACATCGGTGATATGCGAGGGGGCACATATTCCTTGAGAAACTCCAGCATCTGAGCTTCCACTGCTGCTGCGTCCAGCGTAGATGCTTTTACTTTGTCGATGAGGCCGGATTTACCATGAGTGGCTTTATTCCAGCTATCCATGCCATCCAATATGATATCTGCTTGATGCACTACCAAAACCGGTGCTTCAACAATAGTATTCAAATCGCCATCGGTAATGACCAGAGCAACTTCAATAATGTAATCAGTTTCCGGAACCAGACCGGTCATTTCCATGTCTATCCAAATAAGGTAATTTTGATTTTGTGCCATAATTCACTGAGCTTGTTTATTGATAAAGTCGGGCAGGTATTGTGCCATATCAACACCACAAGCCAATTATTTATAATTAGCAAAACCTAGCGGGAATACGCTACAAAATTTCAAATATACAAATAATATCAATTGCTTACAGTATTTTTTATAAAAATCAAAATAAATGAATCCATTCCAATTTTCCGCCTTATTTATTAGCGCACTGATATTAACTACGATCACCCAAATGTGGCTGGCACGACGTCATCTTGCCCACATTCAGGCGCATCGCGCCGAAGTTCCATCGAATTTTCGCGAGCAGATTGACCTCTCGGCACACCAAAAAGCAGCAGATTACACAAGCGCCAAAACGCGATTGATGATGCTGAGCGCACCATTCAATGCGCTACTGCTACTCGGTTTCACCCTCGGTGGCGGGGTGCAGTGGATCGCAGATTTGTGGCTGACCACTTTTACCAATTCACTTATACAAGGCATGGCGGTCATCCTGACGGTGCTGCTACTTTCATCCCTGTTGGAAATGCCATTCAGCCTATACCGCACATTCGTCATTGAGGCACGCTACGGCTTCAATAAAATGACGCTGGCAATGTATCTGGTCGATGCCGCAAAGGGCTTGTTGCTCGGTGCCGTATTCGGCCTGCCATTATTATCTGGAGTGTTGTGGCTGATGGAGCGGATGGGCGCAAATTGGTGGCTGTATGTGTGGGGAGTATGGGTAACATTTAATCTGCTGCTACTCTTCATCTATCCCTCTTTCATTGCACCGCTGTTCAACAAGTTCAGCCCACTGCAAGATGAGACGCTCAAAATGCGTATTACGGCGCTATTGCAGAAATGCGGGTTCACCGCACAAGGGCTATTCGTAATGGATGGCTCCAAACGTACCTCACACGGGAATGCCTACTTCACGGGCTTCGGAAAAACCAAACGGATTGTGTTTTTTGACACCCTGCTGGGACGCCTCGCACCAACAGAAATTGAGGCAGTATTAGCGCATGAGCTGGGACATTTCAAGCGTCGCCATGTGCTGAAGCGTATCGTTTTCACCTTTGCCTTGAGCCTGGGTTTTTTATGGCTGCTAGCACAATTGATGGAGGCAAACTGGTTCTATTACGGACTCGGTGTTACCACTCCATCGACCGCATTGGCGCTATTGCTGTTCTTCATGATATTACCGGTGTTCAGTTTCTTACTGCATCCGCTTATGAGCTACTACTCGCGCAAACATGAATTTGAGGCAGATGCCTATGCCGCGCAACAAACCAATGCGCATGATTTGGCCAGCGCTCTGGTAAAGATGTACCAAGACAATGCTGCAACACTTACACCAGATCCGTTGTACTCTACGTTTTACGACTCGCATCCACCGGCTCTGATGCGTATTGCCCGATTACAAACTTTACAAGGAACCTAATCATGAAGAAATTTTTTGCTATATTTTTACTGCTATGCGGTACAGCACAAGCCGAGTCCTTTGCCGATGGCCAACCTGAAGCCGGTAAAAAATTGTTCGACAAATACCAATGCAACCGTTGTCACAACGGCAAGATGGGTGGTGACGGCAATGCCATCTTTACGCGCCCCAACCGCAAGGTGAATGACCCGCAGCAACTAGCGGCACAAATTTTAGTATGCGCTCGTAATGTGCGTGCCAATTTTTCCACACAGGAAAAACTGGATCTTGCAGCCTATCTCAACAAAAATTTCTATAAATTCAAATGAGCGTTGTGACAACTTCCTGTGATTTGGCAAACAAAAAATGTAAACCTTGTGAAGGCGGGATACAGCCGTTACTTCAGGATAAAATCAACATTTTGATAAAGCAGCTGGATGGCTGGGTACAGCGCGATTACACCATCGGAAAAGATTTTGACTTCAAGAACTATTATCAGACTATGGCCTTCGTAAATGCAGTGGCATGGCTTTCGCACCGCGAAGATCATCATCCCGATCTGAACGTAAGCTACAACAAGTGCCATGTGGAATATTCCACGCATGCCATTAGTGGCCTGTCGGAGAATGACTTCATCTGCGCCGCCAAGGTAGACGCCTTGTTTAAGGTTTGAATCCAGCAATCCAAGGGCAAGTAGTCGCCGCCTTCAGCCGCCAATATATAGTTGAGTTGTGTGATGGAGAACTGCTGCCATGTCTGACACGCGGAAAAAAAAGCGAAGTTGCATGTGGTGATATTGTAGAAATTCAGCGCTTAAGTGATGCGCAAGGAGTGATCGAACGTATTCT
Source organism: Candidatus Nitrotoga sp. CP45 (assembly GCA_945874105.1). Taxonomy (GTDB): domain Bacteria; phylum Pseudomonadota; class Gammaproteobacteria; order Burkholderiales; family Gallionellaceae; genus Nitrotoga. Next base: position 23,355 of record CAMCFJ010000010.1, read on the forward strand.
GCCGCGCCAGACTTTGCTGTATCGATCTGATGCCTACCGCCAGAAACTTATTGCCGCCAACATTACACAAATTATTGTGGTCGTGGCAAGCAAACCTTCATTCAGCGACGAACTACTGGCGCGCTGCCTCATCGCCGCACACGATCAGCAACTTGCAACGCTCATTGTGCTGAATAAATGCGACTTACTGGAAGCAGCAATGATTGCCCGTGCCCAACTGGAACCCTACCGTGCCATTGGCTACCGTTTGCTGGAACTGTCTGCCAAAGAGGATGTCGCTCCTCTGCGCCCCTTTTTACAAGGCCACACCAGCATATTGGTGGGGCAATCCGGCATGGGTAAATCCACCCTCATCAATGCTTTGCTACCGGATGCACAAGCACCCACACGCGAAATATCCACCGCACTGAATTCAGGAAAACACACCACCACCCACGCACGTCTCTATCACTTGGATACGGAAAGCCATCTGATAGATTGCCCCGGTGTGCAAGCATTCGGGCTACACCATCTGAATTTTGGTGCCATCGAAGCTGGTTTTGTGGAATTCGCAGCCCTCCACGGCCAGTGTCGCTTCAATAACTGTCGTCACACGCACGAGCCGGGCTGCGCACTGAAAAAATCAGAGCAAGAAGGAAAGATAGATGCACGGAGACTGAAGCTGTTTCAGGAGATAAGCCAGAATAAATGTTGACCTGCCTCCTTGAATAAGCAGGGGGTATAACATTTATCAAACAAGGAGCCAATGTTGCGGATACGTCAGATCCGCACTAATGTTGCCAATCCGAGCAGTAACAACAACACAATCCAGAATACCAGCGCGCGCCACACCAAACCTATAGCGCTTTGCATGAAGTCCATGTCAGCCTCATCCCCTATTCCCAGTTCGGGACGATCCAGCGGCAAACCGCCCTGTGAAATCGGTGATCCAAGCCGTACACCAACCGCTCCCGCACCACTGGCCAGCACAATGCCAGCTTCTGGATCAGGCCAGTTTTGTGCCTGTGTACGCCAGCAATACATTGTGTCTTCAAAATCGCCGACAATAGCAAAGATCGTGGCGGTAAGGCGCAGCGGAAGCCATTCTATCCAATGATAGGCTTGTCGTGCGAACACGCCGAATTCGCCGAGCTCAGCGAATTCGGCGTCGTTCTGGTTATCCCAACGCGTATAGATGAACTGTGCCATACGATACAATATCGCGCCAACTGGCCCCAGCCCCAGCAGCATCGTAATCACGAACCACGCAATTACTCCGAACACATGACGATGCGAGGCCAGCAGTCCTTCTTCAATAGTGACGCGCGCAATTTCCTTGTAACTCAGTTCATGACATGGCATTCCACGCCATGTAGAAAGAATAGTGCGCGCTTTATTCAAATCGTGGTCGCGTAGCGCTTGGTGAATGTCGGTGTAGTACTGGCTGAACTGGCGGAAACCCATGGTGAGGTACAGTACCAGTACGCAGAATGCCCAGGCGAGCGCCGGGTAGATAAGGTTCGACAACCAATACAGTGCAGCTGTACCGCATAACGGTAATAACACCGCAAGTAGCCAGGCAATCTTGCCATGTTTATGCTCGCCAGTGTTTAAGTGACGCTGGAAAAAATTGACATAGCGTGTCAGCCAAACAAACAAATACTCGCGCGAGGCAAGCGGATGTAATTGTTCCAGTAACAGAGCGGCAATTAGGGAAAACAGGCTCATGGCATCTCAGGGTGCGTAGGCTTAGTGAGACCACAAGATACCACACGCAGGCTTACGCGACACACCATTACCCCAACCGCTTCATTTATGACGCACTCGTTTGCTGTCATTCGTTTGCCATGAAACATTTTGTTCAGTCGGATGAATGAATCTACGAAGTTTGCAGGTTATACAATCATTCCCGCCGCAACAGTGTTATTAGTCGCCTCATCAATGACGATGAAGCTGCCAGTAAAACGGTTTTTGATGTAGCTGTCGAATACCAGCGGCTGTTGCACCTTCATCGCCACGCGAGCAATGTCGTTCATATTGAGCGTGGTGCTGCTGTGCTGTTCCAGCGTATTAACATCCACACGATATTCAAGGCGCGCAAACACACACTTCACCACACGCGTGGTGTGCTTGATGATGTACTTGCGATTAAGGTCAAGCGGCGACTCAGACAGCCAGCACAGCATGGCCTCAAATTCCTTGGAAACTTGCGGCATGGTGGCCGACTTCACGAACATATCGCCGCGCGAAATATCGATCTCATCCGTCAGGGTTAGCGTGACCGACTGTGGCGCGCAAGCACGTTGCAAGTTGCCATCGTAGGTGACGATCTCCTTCACCTTGGTGATGCGGCCGGAAGGCAGGATGGTAATTTCATCGCCCGCCGCGATAACCCCCGACTCTATACGACCCATGTAACCGCGGAAATCGTGGTATTCCTGCGTCTGCGGACGGCACACCCATTGCACTGGGTAGCGGAAATCGGTCGTGTTGATGTCATGGTCAATCACCACATTTTCCAGCAGTTCCAGCAGTGGGCTGCCTTGATACCAATTTAAATTTTCGCCGCGCTCCACCACCATGTCGCCATTCAATGCCGACATGGGAATGCAGGTCATTTCATGCAGGCCCAGCTGCGCGGCAAATGCACGATACTCTGCGCAAATCGCGTCGAAAGTTTCTTTCGAATAATCGACCATATCCATTTTGTTGACGGCCAGCACAATGTGCGGCACACCCACCAGGCTGGTGATGAAAGTATGGCGACGTGTTTGTGTCAGTACGCCCTTGCGTGCATCAATTAATATGATTGCAAGGTTCGCTGTGCTGGCCGCAGTGACCATGTTGCGCGTGTACTGCTCATGTCCAGGCGTGTCGCCGATGATAAATTTGCGCTTGGGCGTGGCAAAGTAACGATACGCTACGTCAATGGTAATTCCCTGCTCGCGCTCCGCCTGCAAGCCATCGGTGAGCAGTGATAAATCCACTGCACCCATGCCGCCCCGCCGCTCGCTGGTTTTGGTAATGGCGGAAAGTTGATCTTCAAAAATGGACTTGGAGTCGTGTAACAAGCGGCCAATTAACGTGCTCTTGCCATCGTCAACGCTACCTGCAGTGATAAAACGAAGAAGCTGTGTGGTATTGCTCATAATTAAAAGTAACCTTCTTTTTTGCGCAGTTCCATTGATGCTTCTGAAGTCTGATCGTCCATACGTGTCGCACCGCGCTCGGTAATGCGTGTGATGGCTGTTTCTTCAATAATTTCCTGCGCGTTGCGTGCATGCGACTCTACCGGACAGGTACAAGTCATATCGCCCACAGTGCGGAAACGCACCATCAATTTTTCCACCTGTTCACCTGACCTCGGCTGCACCAGATGTGACACGGGCAAAATTCCATTATCGCGGCGGATCACCTCGCGTTCATGCGCGTAATAGATGTCGGGGATATATAGCTTTTCACGTGCGATGTATTCCCAAATATCCATTTCCGTCCAATTACTGATCGGAAACACGCGAATATTTTCATCGGCATGCACCCGTGTGTTGTATGTATCCCACAACTCGGGGCGCTGATTTTTCGGATCCCACTGACCGAACTCGTCGCGGAAAGAAAAGATGCGTTCCTTGGCTCGTGCCTTCTCCTCGTCGCGGCGCGCACCGCCAATACAAGCATCGAAACCAAACTCGGCAATAGTTTCCAGCAAGGTCACAGACTGAAAGGGATTGCGTCCCTGATCTGCACTTTTCAGCACAATCGTTCCCTTCTTGATCGAGTCATCCAGCGAACGTACGATTAGCCGCTCGCCTAAATCAGATGCCAGTTTGTCGCGACAAACGATCACTTCCGGAAAGTTGTGCTCAGTATCAATGTGTACCAGCGGAAACGGAAAGCGCGCTGGGCGGAAAGCCTTTTCTGCCAAGCGCAGCATGACGATGGAATCCTTGCCACCAGAGAATAGCAACGCAGGATTTTTGCATTCCGCAGCCACCTCTCGCATGATGTGGATAGATTCACTTTCCAGCACATCCAGGTGGGTAAAAGGTTGATTGCTCATTTTTTTCTCAGCTTCTAAAAGTACAAATTCAAAATAACTGAATCCATGGTTCAACAAATAAAACGGCGCGGGTAAATGAATCTACCGAAACCCATAGCAGACTATACCTGCTTGATCGGAGTAATCTTGTTCACGTGCAAACCGCACTCTTTATTTTGGGTATCCTCCCACCACCAGCGCCCGGAGCGGATATCCTCGCCCGGTGTGATAGCACGCGTACAGGGTGCGCAACCAATGCTGGGATAAAAACGGTCATGCAGTTTGTTGTAGGGCACCTCATGCTGCTTGAGGTATTCCCACACTTCAGCATTACTCCAGTCGAGTAGCGGATTGAATTTCTGCAGTCCATTATCGGCATCGAACACCGATATCTGCAAAACACCCCGTGTGGGTGCCTGCTCACGACGCATGCCCGTAATCCAGGCGCGTTTGCCGGATAAGGCGCGACGCAACGGCTCCACCTTGCGGATATGGCAGCAACTCTTACGCAACTCCACGCTGTCATAAAAGCCATTCACCCCATTTTGGGCGACGTACTCTTCGATCCGACCAGCTTCCGGGAAAAAAATTTGCAGCGGCACAGTGTAACGCGCACGAACCTCCTGCATCAGGTCGTAAGTTTCTGGCGGCAGACGTCCGGTGTCCAAACTGAACATTTCAATGTCGGGCTGATATTTGTTGATCAAATCAGTCAGCACCATGTCTTCCGCGCCTAAGCTGTTGGCAAAAACAACCGGCGCGTAGTCACGCACAGCGTTGGCCAACACAGAGCGGGTTTGATCAATTTTTTGATGCAACTCACTCATTGACTGAACCTGCAGTTGTAATTCCATCGCGTTGTACACGACGGAACAGTGGTAATTTTTGATCCACCGAAATTTGATAGGTTTCTGAAAAGTCCGTCAAACCCTTTAGCGCATCATGGATGTTCTTGTCCGGACGCGGCGCAAAAGCATCAAAGCCGACGCGCTGCATGTAGAACAACTGGTCACGCAACACATCACCAATAGCGCGCAATTCGCCAACGTAGCCAAGACGGGAGCGCAAATTGTAAGCAATCGAATAACCACGGCCATCCGCGAATTTAGGAAAATCAACAGCGATGACGTTAAATTTCACCACCTCGCCTTTCAATTCTTCCGGCCTTTCATTACTGGCAAGCCAGACACCCAGCTCAGCGCGACTTTGCAGATTGGCCCGTTGTGCCTGCCACACTTTAAGCGGCACAATGATTTTTCCGGCAGGAACGGTGACTGATTCTGGCGTCTCATTTTCACTCAGGCGGAGGACGATCCAATCATCGCTGACAACGGCTTTGTTTTTAATAATCATGATTGTTAAAACCTCGATTTACGTTGAACTGTATAGTTATCAGGCTTACTTATAAACCCATAAGCACTTTTATCAACAGTATCTTCTGCATTAATTGGTGTTGCATACACATATTCTTTAAAGGGCGTCATGCCTATCCTGCGTGCCGTGTCGATGAAAAGTTCTTCTTCAATGCGCTCACGCATATAAACTTGCAGCAGCCGATCAATCACCTCAGGCATTTGTTGAAAGTTAAAAGAGGGGCCAATTATTTTACCGATTACGGCATCGTTACCCTGTGCACCACCAACAGACACTTGATACCACTCACCACCATCTTTCTTGTCGACCCCAATTACCCCAATATGTCCAATATGATTATGCCCGCAAGCATTGACGCAACCTGACATATTGAGCTCGATCTCACCAATATCATGGAGAAAATCGAGGTTATCGAAGCGCTCCGCAATCATTTTTGCAAGCGGGATTGATCTGGCAAATGCCAGGGTGCAGAAATCCGCACCGGGGCAGCAAATGATATCGGTCAGCAAACCAATGTTCGGCGATGCCATGCCATGCTCTGCTGATTCTTTCCAAAGGTTGATAAGCTCAGATTGTTTAACGTCAGCCAGCACCAAATTCTGCTTATGAGTGACTCGCAGTTCGCCGAAACTGAAACGATCGGCCAGATCTGCAACAACATCCATTTGCTCCGCACTCGCATCTCCCGGCGCTATGCCCGTTTTCTTAAGTGACAGCACCACGACCGCATAGCCCGGAATTTTGTGCGGCTTCACGTTGCGTTGCAACCAATTCGCAAAAGCTTTGTTCTCGGTCTTGAATGACGCCACGCCGGGATCATTGGCCGGTAATGTTTCATAAGCGGGCGCTGTAAAATAGGCCGCGACACGGTTCAGTTCTTCAACAGTCAAAGTACCCGGGCCGTTTTTGATATCAGCCCAATCCGCTTCGACCTGGCGTCTAAACTCTTCAATCCCGATGGCTTTAACCAGTATCTTGATGCGCGACTTGTACATATTGTCGCGGCGGCCATATTGGTTGTAGACACGCATGATGGATTCAATGTACGTCAACACATGCTGCCACGGCAAAAAGCCGCATATCTCGCTAGCGATAATAGGCGTGCGAGCCGTACCGCCACCTACCAACACGCGGAAACCAATTTCCCCTTGCTCATTCTTGAGCACAGACAGCCCGATGTCATGCACCGCAATCGCCGCGCGGTCTTCAGCTGCACCATTTATTGCGATCTTGAATTTACGCGGCAAGAAGGCGAACTCTGGATGGAAAGTGCTCCACTGGCGCAGAATTTCGGCGTACGGACGCGGATCAATAATTTCATCTGCCGCAACGCCCGCATATTCATCGGATGTAATGTTGCGAATGCAGTTGCCAGAGGTCTGAATTCCGTGCATTTCAACTGTGGCAAGATCAGCCAAAATATCTGGCGTATCTTCCAGCTTTAGCCAATTGAACTGCAGATTTTGACGGGTCGTGAAGTGGCCATAGCCACGGTCGTATTTGCGCGCGATGTGCGCAAGCATGCGCATCTGCGCAGAAGACACCAAGCCATAGGGCACAGCGATACGCAGCATATAAGCATGAATTTGCATGTAAAGTCCGTTCTGCAATCGCAGCGGACGAAATTCATCTTCTGTCAGTTCATCGGACAAACGGCGGCGCACTTGGTCGCGATACTGAGCGACGCGCTCATCAACAATTTGATGGTCATAAACATCGTATTTATACATTTTTCAATTTCCTTACATTAACGGCGCATTATAAAGCCAGGTTAAGCTAACCTTGCCTCCGCGGCCTATTTTAAAAACGCACTTTATCTATCAAGGGCGCCTCTAAAAATCCAACTTTCGTCACAATACGGCGTTACTCGGAAAAAATTATCGCTTACATATCAAATATATGCCGCGCTCAAATTTTTTACTCGTGCCTTGTCTTGCCTAGAAACTTGAATTTTTAGAGGTGCCCTCAAGTAACAATTTTCAGTACAACATCAGCTTGATACCGATTGCAGACAACATGGTTGCCAGAATCGGGCGCAGCACATGGTCCGGGATCTTTATACCAAGATGGCTGCCCAGATAAATTCCTGGCAGCGAACCCAGCAACAAACTGCCCAGCAGCCCGTAATTTACCGTACCCAGCGCGGCATGACCCAACCCGGCAATCAGGGTGAGCGGCACCGCGTGTGCAATGTCAGTGCCGACGATCTTGGCCATAGGCGCGCGTGGATAAAGGAACAGCAACACCACCACGCCTAACGCACCCGCACCAACCGATGAAATTGTTACCAGCACACCCAGAATCGCACCGGTAAAAATAGTCGCACCGGTTAAATGATGCGCATGCAGCTCAAACATCACGCCATCCGGACGTCTCCCGAGCTTTATTAAATAAGGCTTGAACAGCAGTGCCGCAGCAGTCAGCAACAATGCAACGCTCAAAACGCTGGTAATAAGCGACTTAAGATGTTTCTCATCCAGCGCCAAATAATGGAGCAGTGCCATGCTGAGCAAAGCGGCGGGCAAACTACCCATCGCCAGCAGCTTAACCACTTTCCAATCTACTGTGCCGCGTCGCCCATGCACCCAACTGCCGCCCATCTTTGTCAGCGACGCATACAGCAAGTCAGTGCCGACTGCCGTGGCCGGGGCAATGCCGAACACCAGCACCAGTACCGGTGTCATTAAGGAGCCGCCGCCAACGCCGGTCACGCCGACCACAAAGCCGACTATAAAACCAGATAATGTATAAAGCCAGTCCATCTAAACTCCCTAAAACGGCGCGCATGGTAGCGCACCTCCATATTGTTATCAAATAACATTATGTTAGTATCTTATAATCTACGGTTATAAGAAAAATCGCTATGAATTTACAACAATTGCGTTACCTGCATGAGATTGTTAAGCATGAACTAAACATTTCCGATGCAGCGAAAGCTCTATTTACCTCACAACCCGGGCTGAGCAAGCAAATGAAATCTTTGGAAGAAGAGCTGGGAATCGAGATATTTGTGCGCAATGGCAAACGCCTTACCGCAATCACCGAGCCAGGCAAGGCCGTGCTCGAAATTGCCCAGCGCATGCTTCATGATGTAGGCAATTTAAAACAAGTGGGCCAGGAATTTCGCAGCCAGGATAGTGGTTCACTTACCATCGCCACCACCCATACCCAGGCACGCTATGCCTTGCCTCCAGTGGTCAAACAATTCATTGGACGTTATCCGAAAGTCAAACTCAGCCTGCATCAAGGCAGCCCCACTCAAATTGCGCAGCAGGTGCTTAATGGAGAAGCAGACATCGCCATCGCCACTGAAAGTCTTATTATGTACGACGAGCTGACAACCTTGCCATGCTATGAATGGCACCACTGCATCGTGGTGCCGATAGGACACCCGCTATTGGCAGAAAAAAAACTGACGCTGAAAAAAATTGCTCAATATCCCATCATTACTTATGACTTTGCATTTAGCGGACGCGGCAAGATTAACGCCGCCTTCAGTGCACATAACATCACTCCTAACATCGTACTCACTGCTATTGATGCGGACGTAATTAAAACCTATGTAGAACTAGGCTTGGGTATCGGCATAGTCGCCCAAATGGCGTTCATTCCAGAACGAGATAAACTCTTACGCATGATAGATACCGGCAATCTATTTCAATCCAGCACCACGCGCATTGCCATCCGACGCAACGAATTTCTGCGCGGCTATACGTATCACTTCATCGAGCTCTTTGCCCCTCACCTAACCCGCGAGGTAGTGACTAAAGCCCTGCGCATTTGAAGACACCGCCATGAATTCAAAATCCTGAGCGAAATGAAGTTTGAGTGAGGTTTTATCGCGTTGCATATTCGGTAAAACCGATTGAGAGACATGCTGCCGAGCAGCGCATTAACTGTCTTGCAGCACGCGACGCAGTTTTCGTTGCTGCTGACCCCATTGGTTTGCCGGGCTTTTCCAACAAACGGTTTAGATTGTGGCTCGCTTCGCGATCTCAATCTAAACTTAATCGTTAGAAATCACGTCGGTCAAGAGGATGGATTGTCTATGTCGAGGCTCGTTTGAGCGCTCATTTCCTCAATTACTCGCTCTACCCACCCCCGCGGGACGTTGTAATCAGCAAGCCTGCGGACAATGATGCGTGTCGGCATTCCATCCGACAAATAGCGTTGAATTCTTTCACGTGCTTCCGATGGTTCAGGTGAGCGATCAGGTGACATTCGTCCTCGCGATACCTCTCTACGCATCAAGTCCATCTCGCGGCGCATTTCCAGCAACATCTTTTCCTGCTCGGACACTGCCTTTGGTTTTACATCATGTCGCACGGAAAGAAATGCTGGTAGTACGGCCTGAAGTGGAGCCTGAATTACCTCCCTGATTGCATTTGAAATCTTTTCTTGAAGAATTTCTCCCCAGCGCGGCTGATTTTTGTTGTATTCAAGCACCCTCAGAGCACGGAGGTCAAAAGGCACATCATCAATTGCCTCAGCCACAAGTATCGCGGGTTTGGCGAGTGCATGAGCCAAACCCAATTCGTAGAAGACGTTTGGATTCTTTCCAGAAAGATCAGCAAGGACGAGCTTTGATGTTTGGGTGTATGACCATATGTCGGTAACGATTGTACTTGGGCGATAGAGGTCATCAGGTCGGCATGGCTTTAGTCCTGCGGATTCAATTGCTGGACAGTAAATTGATTCGTAATAATCATCGAACCATCCACCAAACGGCATGATAGTAAAGCACGTCTCCTTGGCTGCCGCTACTGGTTTCTCAGGGGGCGCCTTGGCGGTTGTAGTCTTTGATGCGGCTTTACTTTTCGTTGCCATAGAATCTCCTGATTTCAAACGTAGGGTGAAATAAAGTGGTCAGGTACGGATTGTTCTCGTCACTTCAGCGGTGATGGAGTCGAGAGAATCACAATAACACTATTAGGCTGAATTCATGAATGCCATATGACCAGATAAACAAAATTATTTACATCCTTGTCAAATATGTAAATATAATAAGTTCGGCTTAGCCGCACTTTTACGTTTGACGCTGTTTGTTTGAGTGTGCGAGTACATCAATTTTATTTTAATTAAGAGATATTTTATGCCTTGTATTACATTGCCAGATGGCTCGCAACGCAGTTTCGCGCAGCCCGTTACCGTGGCCGAAGTTGCGCAGAGTATAGGCGCGGGATTGGCGCGTGCGGCGCTGGCCGGTAAGGTTGATGGGCATCTGGTTGATACCTCATACCTTATTGGCTCTGATGCAGCTTTGTCCATCATCACCGATAAGGACGGGGAGGGGTTGGAGATTATTCGCCATTCAACTGCCCATCTGCTGGCTTACGCGGTCAAGGAGTTATTTCCCGAGGCTCAAGTGACTATTGGTCCGGTGATTGAAAACGGGTTCTACTATGACTTTTCTTATGCACGTCCGTTTACTCCGGATGATTTGACGGCGCTTGAAAAACGCATGTCGGAATTAGCCAAGCGCGATATTCCGGTAACGCGCAAAGAGTTGCCGCGCGACGAAGCGGTGGCCTATTTCAAAAGTATAGGTGAGCATTACAAGGCGGAAATTATCGAATCCATTCCCGCCGAGCAGGGCGTGTCACTTTATACCGAGGGTGATTTCACCGATTTGTGCCGTGGCCCGCATGTTCCGTCCACGGGCAAGCTCAAGGCGTTCAAGTTGATGAGTGTGGCTGGCGCATACTGGCGCGGGGATCAACGCAACGCCATGTTGCAGCGTATTTATGGTACAGCCTGGGCTAAGAAGGAAGATCTTGATGCCTATCTACACCGCTTGGAAGAGGCGGAAAAACGTGATCATCGAAAACTTGCCAAGCAGCTCAATTTGTTCCACATGCAGGACGATGCGCCCGGCATGGTGTTTTGGCATCCGAATGGTTGGGCCATCTGGCAGGTAGTTGAAAGCTACATGCGCGGCAAATTCCGCGAGTATGGCTATCAGGAAGTTCGCACGCCCACCATGATGGATCGCTCGCTGTGGGAGAAATCCGGGCATTGGGAAAATTATCACGACAATATGTTCACTACCCATTCAGAAGCGCGGGATTTTGCGGTGAAGCCGATGAACTGTCCGGGGCACGTACAGATTTTCAATTACGGTCTGCGCAGTTATCGCGAGTTGCCTCTGCGACTGGCCGAATTTGGATCTTGTCATCGTAACGAGCCGTCGGGTTCTCTGCATGGATTGATGCGTGTGCGCGGCTTTACCCAGGATGATGCACATGTTTTCTGTACTGAACGTCAGATCGAAAGTGAAGTAGCGGATTTCATCGTGATGTTGCAAAAAGTGTACGCAGATTTTGGTTTTAATGATGTTTTGGTAAAACTTTCTACTCGTCCAGAGAAACGTGTTGGTTCCGACGAAACTTGGGATAAGGCAGAGGCGGCATTGGCTGCGGCATTACGTCAGAATGATCTGGAATATGAATTGCAGCCCGGTGAGGGGGCATTCTATGGGCCGAAAATAGAATTCTCGCTGAAAGATACGTTGGGGCGTGTGTGGCAATGCGGCACTATTCAGTTGGATTTTAACCTGCCGGTACGTTTGGGCGCGGAATATGTAGACGAGGACAACACGCGCAAAGCGCCGGTGATGCTGCACCGCGCCATTCTTGGTTCGTTAGAGCGTTTTATGGGGATTCTTATCGAACACCACGCTGGAGCCTTTCCGCTGTGGTTGTCGCCGGTGCAGATGGCGGTGGTGAATATCTCGCAGGCACAAGATGGTTATGCTACTCAGGTGGCGGAAACTTTGCGAGCAGCCGGGTTTCGTGTGCACTTGGATTTGCGCAATGAGAAAATTACCTATAAAATACGAGAGTATAGCTTGCAAAAATTGCCTTATATACTGGTAATCGGTGATAAGGAAATGGCTGCTGATTTAGTTGCCGTGCGAACCCGAAAAGGTGAGGACCTTGGGCAGATGTCGATGGCGGTGTTATTACAACATCTGCAATCGGAACTGCAAGCGGGTAGCACGGTTTAATTTTTTAATGGAGAAACTGCAATAGCTCAGGATAAAGAACAACGCCTCAACGAGCAAATAACGGCACCTCAGGTGCGGCTTGTTGGTGTAGAAGGGGAGCCACTTGGTGTTGTGGCAATCGCGGAAGCGTTACGTTTGGCTGAAGAGGCTGATTTGGATCTGGTGGAAGTTGCGCCGATGGCGGAGCCGCCGGTTTGCCGCATCATGGATATTGGCAAGTTCAAGTATGCTGAGAGCAAGAAGCAGCACGAAGCTAAGCTTAAACAAAAGCAGATTCAGATAAAGGAAGTCAAGTTCAGGCCAGGTACGGATGATGGCGATTACAATATCAAATTGCGTAACCTGATTCGATTCCTGGGGGAAGGTGACAAAACCAAAATCACATTACGTTTCCGTGGACGTGAGATTGCACATCAGAATATCGGCATGCAAATGATGGAGCGGGTTATGGCTGATCTCGGAGAGCACGGTACCGTAGAGCAGTTTCCTAAAATGGAAGGTCGTCAGATGGTAATGGTACTGGCGCCTAAGAAAAAATAATTTATGTGGTAAACCTCCGGCCATGCCGGGGTAATTTTTTGATACTGCTCGGGTTAAGGGACTGGTCAGAGCAGATTAGTAGTAAACAGTCCCGGATAAGTGATTCCAGGTTTTAAAGTGTTCCTACCAGGAGCCTCCTGATGTCATCAAATAAAGGAGTAGTTATGCCTAAAATGAAAACAAAAAGTGGTGCTGCAAAGCGCTTCAAAGTGCGTGCGGGCGGCAGCATCAAGCGCGCACAAGCATTCAAACGTCACATCCTGACCAAAAAGACCACCAAGAGCAAGCGTCAATTGCGTGGTACCACCGAAGTTCACGCAAGCAACACGGCGTCTATACGCGCCATGATGCCCTACGCATAAGGAGTAGAACATGCCAAGAGTTAAACGTGGTGTAACGGCGCGAGCGCGCCATAAGAAAGTTTTAGATCTGGCCAAGGGTTATCGTGGCCGCCGTAAAAACGTCTATCGTATTGCCAAAGAAGCAGTAATGAAGGCTGGTCAATACGCCTACCGTGACCGTCGACAACGCAAGCGCCAGTTCCGCACATTGTGGATTGCACGTATCAATGCAGCGGCGCGTGAGCAAGGATTGAGCTACAGCGTGTTCATGAACGGCCTCAAGAAAGCCGCGATTAGCATCGATCGCAAGGTGTTGGCGGATATTGCTGTATTTGATAAGCTTGCCTTCATACAGATTGTCGGACAGGCCAAAGCCAGCCTCGGCGTTTAAGCGCAAGCTAAACCACATTAAAGAGGCGTTCGGCGCCTCTTTTTTGCTTTTTATAAAACCGCTCAAGTTATGTGCTTGATTAGCAATTAACTTTTCAGAGCGATTTTAGGGCGATTTGCGATCTCGGCCCGATTACGTCGCTAACCTCTTTATCTCCCTTGTCAGTGGAGATACTTAATAAATAACAGTCATGCAAGAACTTGAGAAAATTCTCGACGAAGCACTGAAACAGTTTGCCGCGATTGAACAGGCAGCGGAATTGGAGCAAGTCAAGGCGCGCTATCTGGGTAAAGAAGGCCGTTTGACTGTGTTGTTGAAAGGTCTCGGCAAACTGTCCGCCGAAGAGCGACCAGCAGCGGGGGTGCGGATCAATCAGGTTAAGCAGAGCATCGAAAGTGCCTTGCAGCAAAGACGCGAGTATCTACAGTATAGCCAGTTACAACTTAAACTTAAGGCGGAGGCGCTGGATGTCACACTGCCGGGCAGAGGGATAGGTTGTGGTGGATTGCATCCAGTCACGCGCACATTGGAGCGTATCGAGACGCTGTTCCATTCAATCGGTTATGCCGTGGCGGAAGGCCCGGAAATCGAAAGCGATTTTTACAATTTTACCGCGCTGAATATCCCGGAAGATCATCCGGCGCGCGCCATGCACGACACTTTCTACATCGACGAGCAGCACGTGTTGCGCACGCATACCTCACCAATCCAGATCCGCTACATGCAGGCGCATGTGGAGAAATATAAACATCAGCTAACCATGCCGGACATACGCATCATTGCGCCGGGACGCGTCTATCGCGTGGATTCCGATGCCACCCATTCGCCGATGTTTCATCAAGTTGAAGGATTGTGGATAGGCGAGCGCGTGAGCTTCGCCGACCTCAAGGGTGTGATTGCCGATTTCTTGCAGAACTATTTTGAGACATCGGACATGCAAGTGCGTTTCCGCCCCTCGTTCTTCCCGTTCACAGAACCCTCGGCTGAAATGGACATGAGCTGGAAAGGCGGCTGGTTGGAGATTGGTGGCTGCGGCATGGTGCATCCGAACGTGCTGAAACACGTCGGTATCGACAGCGAGAAATACATCGGCTTTGCTTTCGGTATGGGCGTGGAGCGCTTGGCCATGCTGCGCTACGGCGTGAATGACCTCAGGCTGTTCTTCGAAAATGACCTGCAATTCCTCAAACAGTTTAATTAACTATGCAATTTTCCGAATCCTGGCTGCGCTCATTTGTCAACCCATCGCTCTCCAGCGATGAGCTGGCACACCTGTTGACTATGGCTGGGTTGGAAGTGGAGGCGATGGTTGCGGTTGCGCCAGCTTTCGACAAGGTCGTCGTCGCACAGGTGTTGACCAAGGACAAGCATGCTGACGCCGACCGCCTGAACGTGTTGACCGTGGACATCGGTCAAGCCGAGCCGCTGAGCATCGTGTGCGGCGCGCAGAACGTCAGTGTCGGCATGAAAGCGCCTTGCGCACTGGTCGGCGCGAAGCTGCCGGGCATCGAGATCAAGCAGGCCAAGGTGCGCGGCGTCGCATCGTTCGGCATGATGTGCTCGGAGAAGGAGCTCGGTTTGGCGGGAGAGAGCCAGGGTCTTATGGCGTTAGCTGTTGATGCAGTGGTCGGGCAGAGCATACGCGAGCACCTTGATCTTGACGATCATCAGATCACGCTCAAATTGACGCCAAACCGCAGCGATTGTCTGTCGCTGTATGGCATCGCGCGCGAAGTTTCCGCTTTGACAGGCTCGCCATTACAAGCCTTGCCCCAAGCAGATTTCAAACAAGGCTGCGACCGCAGCTGCAAGGTTCGGGTGGCTGCATCAGCTGCTTGTCCACGCTATGCGGGGCGCGTGATTGCCGGAGTAAACGCAAAGTCAGCCACGCCAGCATGGATGGTGCAGCGTCTGGAGCGCTGCGGTTTGCGCAGCATCAGTGCGCTGGTGGACGTGACCAACTACGTATTGCTTGAGTTGGGTCAGCCGTTGCATGCTTTTGACCTGAACAAATTGAACGGCGACATCGAAGTGCGTTTCGCACGTGCGGGTGAAAGCCTGAAGCTGCTGAACGAGCAAGTTGTGAACCTGCAAGAAGACATGCTGGTGATTGCCGATGATATGCAGCCGATCGCATTGGCAGGCGTGATGGGCGGGGCGGGCAGCGCGGTGGATGACGCGACCACGGATATCTTTCTGGAAAGCGCGTTCTTCGTGCCTGGCGTGATTGTCGGCAAGTCGCGCCGCTTGGGTTTCGGCTCAGATTCTTCTTTTCGATTCGAGCGCGGTGTGGATTTTGCAACTACCAAGGAAGCATTGGACAGAGCCACACAATTGATCCTCGATATCTGCGGCGGACAAGCTGGTGTGGTGAGTGAAGCGTTGGGTGAATTGCCCGCGCGCAATCCGGTGAAATTGCGCCTGCCACGGATCGAGCGCGTGTTGGGCGTGTCATTGGAAGCGCAGGAAATCTCGCAGTTGCTGCTGCGCCTGGGCATGGTTGTTCAGCAAAAAGGCGACGAATTCAGTGTCACGCCGCCCAGCTACCGTTTCGATATCGCCATTGAGGAAGATCTAATCGAGGAAATCGCACGCGTACATGGTTACGAGCGAATCCAAGCTGTGCCGCCGCAAGCGCGCATGACCATGTTGCCGCTGGCCGAGGCGCAGCGCCCTTTGGCGAAGCTGCGCCAGGCGCTGGTGCTGCGCGACTACCAGGAAGCAATCACCTACGCTTTTGTGGAAGCGGAGTGGGAGCGCGATCTGTGCGGCAATACCGCACCAGTCGCATTGAAAAATCCAATCGCCAGCCAGATGAGCGTGATGCGCAGCAGTTTGCTGGGCGGGCTTCTCGCCGTTTTGCGATCCAATCTCGCTCGCAAGGAGCTGCGTGTTCGCCTATTCGAGATAGGTGCTTGTTTTGCTGCCGAGGCGGGCAGCTATGCACAGCACGAACGCGTGACCGGATTGGCTTACGGCACGGCGCTGCCGGAACAGTGGGGTGTGGCGGCGCGTAACGTGGATTTTTATGATGTAAAGGCAGACATAGAAGCGTTGTTTGCTCCAGCACTATTAACTTGTTTGGCGTCGCCGCACCCTGCCTCCCACCCTGGACGTTCGGCACAAGTTTTGTTGCATGGGCAAGTGGTGGGTTGGATAGGAGAGTTGCATCCGCAGTGGTTGCAGCAGTATGGAATTCCGCAGGGAGTGGTGTGGTTTGAGGTTGAGTTGAATGCCTTGATATCAGCCGATGTACCACGTGTCAGCGAGATTTCCAAGTTTCAGCGGGTGCGTCGCGATCTCGCCGTAGTCGTGGATGAAAGTGTAGCAGCCCAATCTTTATTGGATGCCATGCTAGGTAGCAATACCTCGTATGTGGCAGAAGTCGCGCTGTTTGATGTGTATCGTGGTAAAGGTGTGGAGGACGGGAAAAAAAGCCTTGCTTTCCGTGTATTATTGCAAGATACTGAAAAGACGTTAATTGATAGTGAAATTGAACTAAGTATCGCGTGCTTGGCCGCAGTTTTGCAACGGCTTGGTGCGCAGTTGCGTCTATAAGGGGTGATCAATGACATTGACTAAAGCAGAGCTCGCGGATTTACTGTTTGAAAAAGTTGGCTTGAACAAGCGTGAAGCCAAGGATATGGTTGAGTCTTATTTCGAAGAAATTCGTGCTCAACTTGAACATGGTGAAAGTGTCAAGCTGTCCGGTTTTGGCAATTTTCAGCTACGCGACAAGCCCCAGCGGCCCGGGCGCAATCCAAAGACAGGCGAAGACATCCCCATAACGGCGCGCCGCGTAGTGACTTTTCATCCCAGCCAGAAACTCAAGAGCATGGTAGAGATAAATTATCATGGAAAACCAGAAGCTTAATGCCGTCCTGCCATCGATTCCGGCGAAGCGGTATTTCACTATTGGCGAAGTAAGTGACTTATGCGGGGTGAAGGCGCATGTATTGCGTTATTGGGAGCAGGAGTTTACCCAACTTAAACCAGTTAAACGGGGCGGTAATCGACGCTACTACCAACATCATGAAGTTCTGCTCATTCGCCGTATCAGGCAATTGCTGTATGAAGAGGGTTTTACCATCAGTGGAGCTCGTGGTCGCCTGAATAATTTTATCGGGCAACGGGTAGAAGATTCTCAGCCACAACTGCTTCAGTCATCCGCTAGTTCGTCCGAACTACGCCGCGAAATCCGCGAAATACTCGCCCTGCTAGTGTAGTCCTGCATTTTTGATGGAATTTATTTTCTAGATCATCTCTATCAGTATTTATTGAATAAAGTTTCAAAATTCAAAAAATCAAAACCAAATTAATTGACTCCGCAACTCCTGTAAAATACTGACGTAGTGAGGTCAATTTCCACTAACAGATTATTTTTGCTATAATCCGCGCAGTTTTCCAGATGGGCCTAGGCCCGTTTTTTATTTGTGGGCATGATCATGGATGTGGCGAGATTGGTGGAAACGACGGTAACTGGCTTGGGGTATGAGTTGGTTGATTTTGAAGTGTCCGGCAGGGGGTTGATGCGGGTACTGCTCGATCAGCCATCGGGAATTATGGTGAAAGATTGTGAATTGGTTAGTCACCAGTTAACACGTTTGTTTGCGGTAGAGGGGGTGAATTACGGGCGCCTTGAAGTCTCGTCCCCGGGGTTGGATCGGCCAATCAAAAAGGAAGAAGATTTTATACGCTTTTGCGGCAAGAAGGCGCAGTTGAAATTGCGCCAGCCGTTGGCAGGCCGCAAGAATTTCATAGGCATACTCGGCAGCCTTCAGGATGGTGTATTGCAGTTAGATGTGGATGGCAAGCAGGTGCTAATTGAGCTATCCAATTTGGATAAGGCGCATTTAGTGCCTACATTTTAATGTTATGGCCGTTTGCTTGCGGCGAACGATTTGTTTAAACCGAACGCTTTTAAAATCCACTCTACGCGTGATGCATAACAAAAAAATTTGTTTATCTGGCCCCGTAATGTGGAAGATCAGTGTGGTTGCTCATGCACCTGGCTGAAATAAAATTTAACATGGCAACTATTAAGTATAAAAAATAAGCGAGTGAGCGCGTTAGTTTAAAAAATATTCGGGTTGGTTGGAGGCAGTGATGAGTCGTGAAGTTTTATTATTGGTTGATGCCTTAGCGCGTGAAAAAAACGTGGACAAGGAAATCGTGTTTGGTGCGCTGGAGTCTGCTTTGGCGTCCGCCACCAAGAAGCGTTTTGCCGAGGAGTCTGATGTACGTGTCAGTATTGACCGTAATACAGGTGAATATGCGTCTTTTCGTTGCTGGCAGGTAATGGATGATGAAACTTTCGAAACTCCTGATTTGCATATCAAGCTTAATGAGGCTCGGAAACGTAATCCGGATATCCAGTTGGAAGAATTTATTGAAGAGCCTTTAGAGTCCATCGACTTTGGACGCATTGGTGCACAAGCAGCCAAGCAGGTGATCTTTCAGAAAATCCGTGACGCTGAGCGCGAGCAGATTTTGAATGACTTCATGGAGCGAAATGAGCATTTGGTGTCTGGCACGGTGAAGCGCATCGAGCGCGGCAATGCCATCATTGAGTTTGGCAAGATTGAAGCGTTGCTGCCACGTGATCAGATGATTCCGAAGGAGAATATGCGCGTTGGTGATCGTGTGCGCGCGTATTTATTGCGTGTGGATCGTTCAATACGTGGACCGCAAATTACTCTGTCGCGCATCACGCCTGAATTCATAATTAAGTTGTTTGAACTTGAAGTTCCGGAAGTTGAGGAGGGGTTGCTGGAGATAGTCAGTGCTGCGCGCGATCCAGGCGTTCGCGCAAAAATATCGGTACGCTCTCACGATAAGCGGATAGATCCGATTGGCACTTGTGTGGGTATGCGTGGCTCGCGTGTGCAGGCTGTAACCAATGAGTTGGCGGGCGAGCGCGTTGACATTGTATTGTGGTCGGAAGATCCTGCTACCAGTGTAATTAATGCCTTGGCTCCGGCTGACGTGTCCAGCATTATGGTTGATGAAGAAAATCACAGCATGGATGTGGTAGTTGAGGAAGAGAATCTTGCGCAGGCTATTGGTCGAAATGGGCAAAATGTACGCTTGGCAAGCGAGCTGACCGGATGGGAGCTTAATATCATGACTATGGAGGAATCCAGCCAGAAGAATGAGCAGGAATTTTCCAAGGTGCGTGATTTATTCATAGGCAAGCTCGATGTGGATGCAGAGGTGGCGGATATTCTAGTTCAGGAGGGTTTTAACACGCTAGAGGAAGTGGCTTATGTGCCACTGAACGAAATGCTGGAAATCGAGTCTCTTGACGAGGCAACAGTAAATGAGTTGCGTAGCCGTGCGCGTAATGCCCTGTTGACAGCAGCAATTGTTAACGAAGAGCAGGTGGAGCATAACATTGAGGATTTAGTTAAACTTGAAGGTATGGACGAGCAAACCGCCCGCGTTCTGGCAAGCAAGGGTATTGGCACACAGGAACAGCTTGCCGACTTGGCCGTGGACGAACTGGTCGAGCAGGCAGGCATAGATGAAGAACGCGCAAATCGGTTAATTATGGCTGCACGCGCTCCTTGGTTTGCTTAATGGAGCTGACTAAGGGTAATTAGGTTAACCCGAACGTCCCATAAATTTGCATGAGAAACATTCCAAATATTATTGGATGTTCAATTTTGTAAAGGGTCAGCGCGGTCATTTGTGCACATCCGATTACAAAATCTTGCTTGGCAAAGACTAGAGAGGGCGTACATTAATTTATAAGCTGATCTGGCTAATTGTTTTTGTTGAGTATTGAGAGCTATAAGTCTCAAATTTCGGGGTTTAAGGGGTGGTGATGGGAAAAATGAATGTAGCGCAGTTTGCTGGCGAGCTCAGCTTGCCGGTTGGATTGCTGCTTGAACAACTACAGGCGGCCGGGGTTGCCAAACAGCAGGAATCAGACAGCATATCGGAACAGGACAAGGCACAGTTGCTGGAGCATCTGCACAGCACGCATGGCAGTGGCAGTTCCAAAAGTAAAAAAATTACATTAACTCGCCGTGAAACCACGGAGATCAAGAAGGCGGATAGCACGGGCAAGGCTCGCATCATTCAAGTCGAAGTTCGCAAGAAGCGCGTGGTTGCGCCAATCACAGCTGTCCAGATAGAACAACCAGTTGCTGTTGTAGCAAAGGTCTCCCCAGCGAAGGCTGTATCATCAAAAACCTCAAAAGCAGAAATATTGGGTGAGCAGGAGATTGCTCTGCGTACTGAAGAAGCACGTAGTCAGGCAGAATTAGCCTCGCGCCAGGCCGCCGAAGTCCAAGCCAAGAAAGAGCACGTCAAACGCAAAACGACGCCAGTTGTCGAACCTGTGGTGCCGCCCGTTGAAGTGCCGGAAATCAAGGTGGTTTCAGTTGCCGAAGTAGCTACAATCCCTGTTGCTAAGCCTGATTTGGCCGAAGGTACGTTGCACAAGCCTGTGCCCAAGCCGGGTGACAAGGTTGTTCGGCCGGCAGCCAAAAAAGGTGTTAAACCCGCCGCCCCAGACAAAGCAAGTCCATGGACCGAGGCCGGTCACAAAAAACGCACCCCCGCAGTCATTGATACGCGACCTGGCGGTTGGACAGCTGGCCGTGGAAACGTTAATCAACGCCATCATGCCAAGCATGCCAAACAAGAAGATACTGCCCCGCATGCTTTCTCCCTGCCGACTGAACCGGTCGTGCATGAGGTCATGGTACCAGAGACGATAAGTGTCGCTGAATTAGCACAGAAAATGTCAATCAAAGCCATCGAAATTATCAAGGCACTAATGAAATTAGGCTCCATGGTGACCATTAATCAGGTGCTGGATCAGGAAACTGCGATGATTGTGGTGGAAGAATTGGGGCATATTGCCAAGCCAGCCAAGGTGGATGATCCTAGTGCTTACCTGACAGAATCTGAAGAGCACAAGAATGCTCCTCTCGAGCCGCGCGCTCCGGTTGTTACCGTGATGGGTCATGTCGATCATGGTAAGACCTCATTGCTGGATTACATTCGTCGAACCCGTGTGGCCAGCGGCGAAGCAGGCGGTATCACGCAGCATATCGGCGCTTACCATGTGAATACCCCGCGCGGCATGATTACTTTCCTTGATACACCGGGCCATGAGGCATTCACGGCAATGAGGGCACGTGGTTCGAAAGTGACTGACATAGTGATTTTAGTGGTGGCAGCCGATGATGGTGTAATGCCGCAGACCAAAGAGGCAATCCACCATGCCAAGGCAGCAAACGTACCCATCGTGGTAGCGGTGACCAAGATTGATAAGCCTGATGCTAATTCCGAGCGCGTAAAACAAGAATTGGTTGCGGAGGGCGTGGTGCCGGAAGGCTGGGGCGGCGACACCATGTTTGTTGAAGTGTCTGCAAAGACCGGACAGGGTATCGATTCCTTGTTGGAAAGCGTGTTATTGCAAGCGGAATTGCTGCAACTCACCGCACCCAAACTAAGCTTGGCCAAGGGTATTGTGATTGAAGCCAGGTTGGACAAGGGTAAGGGGCCGGTGGCGACTATACTGGTGCAATCTGGTACCTTGAAGCGAGGCGATGCAGTGCTGGTCGGCGTAGTGTCCGGACGCGTGCGTGCCATGCTGGATGAGAATGGTAAGACAATAAATGAGGCTGGGCCGTCGATCCCGGTCGAGATTCAGGGGTTATCCGAAGTGCCCATAGCTGGTGAAAGCGTGCTGGTACTTACAGATGAGAAAAAAGCACGTGAAATTGCCTTGTTCCGTCAAGGCAAGTTCCGTGCCGTGAAACTAGCCAAGCAGCAGGCCGCCACGTTGGAAAATATGTTCGAACAGATGGCAGAAGGCGAAGTGCGCATGCTGCCACTGATTATCAAGACCGATGTGCAGGGTTCTTGTGAAGCTATTGCACATGCCCTGCAAAAACTATCCACCGATGAGGTCAAGGTTAATCTGATTCACAGTGCTGTGGGCGCGATCAGTGAATCCGACATTAACCTGGCGCTGGCTTCCAAGGCCATTGCGATTGGTTTTAATACCCGTGCCGATGTTGCTGCGCGCAAGCTGGCGGAATCTGCTGGCGTAGATGTGCGTTACTACAATGTTATCTACGAAATGGTAGATGATATTAAAGCGGCTCTGTCAGGTATGCGGGCTCCGGAAAAGAAGGAAGTCATCCTGGGTATGGTGGAAGTGCGCCAGGTATTTGTCATCTCCAAGATCGGCACTGTGGTCGGTTGCTACGTGACCAGTGGCGTAATCAAGCGGAATTCACAGGTGCGAGTGCTGCGCAACAATGTGGTGATTCATACTGGTGAACTGGATTCGTTGAAACGCTTCAAGGATGACGTCAAGGAAGTGCGATCGAATTTCGAGTGCGGTTTGTCGTTGCGTAATTTTAATGACCTCGAAGTGGGCGATCAGCTTGAAGCATTTGAAATAATCGAAGTGGCACGCCCTTTAAATGCCTAAAGGCTATGTAAGGACAGACCGGATAGCCGAACAGATTCAGCGCGAAGTGGCTCAACTGTTGCGCCTCGAGGTGAAAGATCCGCGCGTGCGCATGATCACCCTCACGGGAGTTGAGGTGACCAGGGATTATTCCCACGCCAAGGTTTTCTATACCGCCTTGGGCGGCGCAAGCGCTGCAGTGCAGCAAGGTTTGGAGCATGCAAGCGGTTATTTGCGTAGCCAGCTCGCACATTCGATGAAGCTGCGCATCATGCCGCAATTGCATTTTGTTTATGATCCGTCGATCGAACGTGGCGCGCATTTGTCGCAGCTTATTGATCAAGCAGTTGCCAGCGACAAAACATTACACAGCTCTTCCGAAGCTCCTTTGGCTCACTTGTCAAAGGAGGACGAAGCCGACTAGCTTCCTCCTAAGGTGGTAGTGAAGGACGTTTCGAGAAGATAAAATGACCCGCATAATGCGTCCATTGGACGGTGTTTTGTTATTCGATAAGCCTCTAGGACTCAGTTCCAATATTGCCTTGCAAAAGGTACGCCGTTTGTTTCAGGCGGAGAAGGCGGGGCATACTGGTACGCTTGATCCTCTGGCGACTGGTCTGTTACCTGTTTGTTTTGGCGAGGCTACCAAGTTCACCAGTTCATTGCTGGAGGCAGACAAAACTTATTGTGCATTGATTCGGCTTGGTCAAACGACTACCACGGGCGATGCCGAGGGCGAAATTACCAGCACCTGTGCTGTAGAGCTGGATAAAGAACAGGTATGCGCGGTATTACGCAAATTTGTCGGTGAAATTCAGCAGATGCCGCCTATGCATAGCGCCATCAAGCATAAGGGAAAGCCACTATACGAGTACATTCGTAAGGGCGAAACTGTAATACGTGCAAGCCGTAGCGTGACCATACACGAGTTGGTGTTGGAGCGCTTCGCGGGTGATGAGATGGAGGTTACAGTGCGCTGCAGTAAGGGTACTTACGTGCGCACGTTGGCCGAGGATATTGGATTGGCTTTGGGGTGTGGTGCACACCTGCAAGGATTGCGCCGTACAGCGATTGGCCGATTTGGCCTTGAAGGCGCGCATAATTTGGATCAGATGGAGTCGATAACCATGCTGGAACGAGAGGCGTACATTTTGCCGTTGGATAGTTTGTTGCAGGATCTGCCTGTGCTTGATCTGGATGCGGCTCAAGTGACCCGCATTGCCCAAGGGCAGCGGCTCGCTATCGAAGCAGCATTGCTGGACGGCAAAGTTCGATTATATGGAGCAGGGCATTTCATTGGAGTGGCCGATCTCGTGGAACAGCGACTGACACCCATAAGATTGTTGTCCAGCGTGGCGAAAAGCGCCGCTTGCATAGAATAAATTTCGGTTCTATTTAAGGTATTTCTGATAGAGGTGCACGAGAAAATGAATCTGAGTGGGAACCTGTAAAGCTGCAAAGATAAGCAAAGGTGTGTGTTAATTTATGAAGATTAAGACTAATTAACGTATTGTTGGACAATGTTTTTGTCCGAATAGACTTGAGCAACCGCCGCATTCGAGAGTAAAATGCGGCACTTTTTTATTTAGTGGAGTGTGAATATTATGTCTATTACGGCAGCGCAAAAAGCGCAAATTGTGACTGATTACCAACGCATCAAAGGCGATACCGGATCACCAGAAGTACAGGTTGCACTAATGACCGCTCGCATTAATTATTTGACAGGTCATTTTAAGGAACACATAAAGGATCACCATTCTCGTCGCGGTCTGTTGCGATTGGTGAGCCGTCGCCGCAAGCTCCTGGATTACCTCAAGGGCAAGAATGAGGGCAGTTACCGTGCACTGATTCAGCGTTTGGAATTGCGCAAATAGTATTTATAAGTGGGTCGCAGATGCGGCCCGCGTTGTTTTGGGTGAATTATCCCAACTACGACCTTACCCCATGGCGCATTAGCGCCACGTAATTCAAAGAGAGGCGAATTTTGAGTCACTACAAGAAAACATTAGCGTATGGCAATCATCAACTCACCTTGGAAACCGGGGAAATCGCACGCCAGGCCAGCGGAGCAGTCGTGGTCAGTCTGGATGATACGGTCGTCCTGGTCACCGTGGTAGGCAGGAAAGATGCCAAACCGGATCAGGATTTTTTCCCATTGACCGTGGATTATCAGGAACGTACCTATGCTGCAGGCAAGATTCCAGGCGGTTTCTTTCGACGTGAAGGACGTCCCAGCGAAAAGGAAGTGTTGACGTCTCGTTTGATCGATCGCCCGTTGCGCCCGCTGTTCCCGGCAGGTTTTTATAATGAAGTGCAAATTGTTGCCACGGTGATATCTTCCGATAGCCAGATTGACTCCGATATTCCTGCCTTGATTGGTGCATCTGCTGCCTTGGCGCTGTCCGGTATCCCGTTTGATGGCCCCATAGGCGCGGCGCGTGTCGGCTATCTTAACGGTGAGTATCTACTTAACCCGACTGCAGACGAACTTGAACTATCCAAGATGAATCTAGTAGTTGCTGGTACGGAACAAGCAGTTTTAATGGTGGAGTCAGAAGCACAAGAATTATCTGAAGACGTCATGCTGGGCGCGGTCATGTTTGGCCACAAGCAAATGCAAGCGGTGATTCAGGCGATCATCGAAATGGCGGATACAGTTGGTGCACCGGATTGGGATTGGAATGCACCTGTGCATGACATCGTGTTGAGCTCAAAAATCGCCGAACTGGCCGAAAGTAGCTTGCAGCAAGCTTATGCCGTACGTGAGAAACAGGCGCGTACTAATCAGGTGGATGCGATTCGTGCCCGCGTGCTTGAAGCCGTGTCAGCTTCGGAAAATGGTTTGGTGCCAAAAAATCATCTTAATGATTTGTTCGAAGCACTGGAATCCAAGATTGTACGCGGCCAGATACTAAGCGGCGAACCTCGCATCGACGGGCGTGACACACGTACCGTGCGTCCAATTACCATTCGCACTGGCGTATTACCACGCACGCATGGCTCAGCCCTGTTTACCCGTGGTGAAACTCAGGCATTGGTAGTGGCTACTCTAGGCACTGCGCGCGATGCGCAGAAAATTGATGCCTTGCAAGGTGAATATTTGGATCGCTTCATGCTTCATTACAACTTCCCTCCCTACTCTACCGGTGAGACTGGCCGCGTTGGTACACCCAAGCGACGTGAAATTGGTCATGGTCGTTTAGCTAAGCGTGCCCTGGTCGCAACGTTGCCGAGTGAGGAAGAGTTTGGATATTCCATTCGCGTGGTTTCTGAAATCACCGAGTCGAATGGATCCAGCTCAATGGCCTCAGTGTGTGGTGGTTGCTTGGCGATGATGGATGCCGGTGTGCCAGTCAAGACTCATGTGGCAGGTATCGCCATGGGTTTGATTAAAGAAGGTAATCGTTTTGCTGTATTGACCGACATTCTTGGCGATGAAGATCATCTGGGTGACATGGATTTTAAGGTGGCAGGGTCAGAACAGGGTATTACTGCACTACAAATGGACATCAAGATCAACGGGATAACGAGTGAAATTATGCAAGTCGCCTTGAGCCAGGCGCGCGAAGGACGCTTGCACATTCTTGGTATCATGAAGCAGGCCATGCCTGCGGTACGTGAAGAGGTGTCGGCACATGCGCCACGCATGATCAAAATCAAGATCAACCCGGAGAAAATTCGTGATGTGATTGGTAAGGGTGGTTCTATGATACGCGCGTTAACTGAGGAAACTGGCACCACTATCGATATCGACGATGAAGGCAATGTAACTATTGCCAGTGTTAGCGGTGAAGGTGGAATGCTGGCAAAAAAACGTATTGAGGATATTGTAGCGGAAGTTGAGGTAGGCAAAGTTTATGAGGGTCCGGTTGTCAAGCTGCTGGATTTTGGAGCGATTGTGAATATCATGCCTGGGAAAGATGGTTTGCTTCACATCTCGCAAATTTCAAACGAGCGCATTAACGTTGTGTCGGATGTCCTGAAAGAAGGTCAGATTGTAAAGGTCAAGGTGCTGGAGGCCGATGAGAAGGGCCGCTTACGCTTAAGTATGAAAGCTCTTATCGTGGTAGAGCCTGAAGCGCCTGTTGTAGAGTAAAGGTTCAAAACACAGTGCAATAAAAAAGCCCCTTGGTACGGGGCTTTTTTATTTAGAAAATAAAAATAATAAATGCTTTTAGATGCACATTGCGAATGGAATGAATAAACCGATTACCTGCGATATTTTTTGCGCCGTGATAGACAATTTCGGTGACATTGGCGTGTGCTGGCGGCTGGCTAAGCAGCTGGTGCACGAGCATGAGATCACAGTGCGACTATGGGTGGATGATCTGTCAAGCTTTCGCAGACTGCACCCGGCAATCTGTCCTGAGATGCCAATACAGTATTGTTGTGACGTGGAAATCAGGTACTGGACTTCAACTTTTTTGGAGCTTCAATTATCAAAGGTAGAGCCAGCGCAACTAGTGATTGAAGCGTTTGCATGTGAACTGCCCGAGCGCTATGTGGCAGGGATGGTGGCGCAAGAGTACAAATCGATTTGGATTAATTTGGAACACCTCAGTGCGGAAGAATGGGTGGCTGGCTGTCATGGTCTTCCCTCGCCCCATCCTTTCTTACCCCTCATTAAATATTTTTTTTTCCCGGGGTTCACCCCGCAAACTGGCGGCTTGTTGCTGGAGCGAGATCTCATTGCACGACGTGATGCATTTCAGAGCGATTTGAACGCGCAGGCCGCATTTTGGCGAGCACTGGGCGTGCCATTACCTAAACCCGATGAAGTGCGTGTGTCGTTATTCTGTTATAAAAATATCGCGCTGCCGGAATTATTTTCTACTTGGGCAAAGAACAATATCCCAATACTGTGTTTAGTGCCGGAGGGCTGTGTGCTGCCTCAGGTGGCAGCTTTTTTTGGGCGGGAGATCGTTGTAGCGGGCGACATATTGCAGTACGGTAATTTGGAAGTCCGCGTATTGCCGTTTATCGAACAGGAGCGTTACGACGAACTGTTGTGGGCCTGCGATATCAACTTTGTGCGAGGTGAAGATTCCTGCGTACGCGCGCAATGGGCGGGCAAGCTATTTGTTTGGCACATTTATCCGCAACAGGATAATGTACATATCAAGAAGTTGAGTGCTTTCATGAAGCTGTATTGTGCTGGACTGGAGCCAGACGCAGCAAAAGCATTGTACAGGTTGTGGGAAAAGTGGAACATTGGACAAAGCGGGAGCCAAGCGACCTCGACAAGCTCAAACCACGCTTGGAACGAATACTGGGAGCACGAAACGGTATTGCAAAGTCATGCGCGTGAATGGTCGCAACATATATCCGGCAATAACCTCGTTTTGAATTTGCTGAATTTTGTTCAAAAAATTGATAGAATGCGCGGCTTGGAATGTAAATCAGATTTAAGGTAAGTAGACATGAAAATAGCACAAGAACTGCGGGCAGGTAACGTCGTCATGGTCGGCACCGACCCCATGGTGGTGTTAAAGGCTGAATATACCCGCTCTGGCCGTAATGGTTCGGTAGTTAAAATGAAATTCAAGAACCTGTTGACAGACTCGCCGAGCGAGGCAATATATAGGGCGGACGACAAATTCGAAATAGTTCTGCTTGATCGAAAGGATGCCACTTATTCTTATTTTGCCGATCCTATGTATGTGTTTATGGATACTGATTACAATCAGTACGAGGTAGAAAAAGAAAACTTGGGTGAATCGCTCAACTACCTCGAAGACGGCATGGCCTGCGAGATGGTCTTTTACAACGATAAAGCCATTTCGGTCGATCTGCCCAATACTGTCGTACGCGAAATTATCTACACCGAACCAGCAGCGCGTGGTGATACCTCCGGCAAAGTAATGAAGCCTGCCAAAATTGGCTCTGGTTTAGAATTACAAGTGGCCGCATTTTGCGAAATTGGTGATCAAATTGAAATTGATACACGTACTGGTGAATTTAAGCGACGTGTCAATGCTTGATGATTCTGCGAGCAAGCTTTGCTCGCGCTAATATTGACTATAACGTACGCTGAACTAAACTGCTTTCGCGGTGGTACTCCAACCCCACCGCCTCATCTTCCCCGCATTCTCTCATTGCAAAGCTACAGCTGACTCGGTAAGTCAATCGGACGCGCGATAAAGCCGCGTAGCGCCCGGTTACTGCTACGTTCAATTGCTGAGGCGTAGAAACCAGTTTCGTTTCCCTTTCGTTGTGCCAAATCGATTTGGTTGGATGTATACTTAAATTGAACCTATCAGCCAGACGGGTTTGGGGGGTTGTTTAGAGGCAGCTAGATCCAAAAAACGGAGGTATCCAACGGAGGCATCCACGGTAATTCTGATGAAGATGTAGCTCTAAATCACAATGGTAATATATTCAATCACCTTAATATTAAGGAGAAACGCCATGAGTATGATGAAAGAATTTAAGGAGTTTGCCGTCAAGGGTAATGTCATAGACATGGCCGTGGGCATTATTATTGGCGCTGCATTTGGTAAAATTATCTCGTCTTTTGTGGGCGATATAATGATGCCTCCGATTGGAGTTTTCTTAGGCGGAGTTGATTTTTCCAGTTTGGCGTTCATCGTTCAGGAGGCCAGAGGAGGAGCGCCAGCTATTGTGATCAGCTACGGGAAATTCATCCAGTCAATGATTGATTTTGCGATTATTGCCTTTGCAATATTTGTGGCAATAAAAGGTATCAATTCATTAAAGAGGCAATCGGAAGAGAAGCCGGCAGAACCGCCAAAAATTTCAAATGAAGAAGTACTCCTTACGGAAATTCGTGACTTACTTAAAGAACGAAAATAAGCTGAGCATTGAACTGGATATTCAAGACCTGCGAACTTGATACTTGCGGCATTTGTGGCTAATCAGGAATGGGTGCGAATCGATAGAATTAACAAGTTTAAAATGACAATGTTGAAAAATATTGGCCGCTGACGTAAAGCATCTCGCGACGGAAAGACCATAAGATTCAGGTTAAGGTAAAATACGCCGCAACTTTAGCAAATGGAATGTACATACATGGCAGTAAAATCCCAAAAAACACCCAGCTTTGAGGTAGCACTGGCCGAACTGGAACAGGTAGTCGCTGACATGGAGGTGGGCAAGCTGTCGTTGGAAGACTCGCTGTCATCTTATCGGCGTGGTGCCGAGCTGTTGCAGATCTGCCGAGGCCGTTTGGAGGATGCGCAGCAGCAGGTGCGCATTCTGGAAGAGGGCACGCTTAAAAATTTTGCTGCCAATCCTACTAGTGCGAGCGATTTTGCCAAGCGAGAAGATGATTAGACCTGAGATGCCTGGCATTGATTTCCAGATTTGGGCTCGTTCCCACCAGAGTCGTTTCGAGGATCAGCTAAAACATTTGTTGCCACAACCGGATATTGCTCCGCAGCGCCTGCACGCAGCCATGCGCTATAGCGTATTGGATGGCGGTAAGCGTGTGCGCCCGCTGTTGGCCTTTGCTGCGGGTGATTTGGTCGGGGCGGACAGCACGCGCGTCAACATAGTCGCGGCTGCCGTCGAACTGATTCACGCTTATTCATTGGTACACGACGACATGCCATGCATGGACAACGATGTACTTCGACGAGGCAAACCCACTTGTCATGTTGAGTATGATGAGGCCACTGCGCTGCTGGTCGGCGACAGCTTGCAAAGTTTGGCGTTTCAATTGCTGGCCGAGCATCAACTCAGTAATGATGCCGTGCAACAATTGGCTATGATCAAGTTATTGGCTACTGCATCCGGGTCGCGTGGCATGGCGGGCGGGCAAGCGATTGATTTAACGAGTGTGGGCAACCAGCTGAGTGTGCCGGAACTTGAATTCATGCACATCCATAAAACGGGTGCGCTGATTCGCGCTGCTGTTTTGCTCGGTGCGCAGTGTGGGCCTGCGCTGGGAGAGGTGGAACTGGCCAGGCTTGATCGCTATGGAAAATGCGTCGGATTGGCTTTCCAGGTGGTGGACGACGTACTCGATAGCGAGGCGGACACCGTAACCTTAGGCAAAACCGCAGGTAAGGATGCCGAACAAGACAAGCCTACTTATGTCACGCTGCTTGGCGTGCAGGCAGCCAAACAGATGGCTGCGGAATTGCACAGTGAAGCGCTGGAAGCTCTGGCGGGGTTCGGTGAGCCAGCACGTCGCCTATGTGAGATGGCCGATTTTATCTTGTTAAGAAAGTTTTGATGGTTTCGTTGCTCAATACCATCAATACCCCAGAAGTCTTGCGTCAACTGGATCGCAAGCAGTTGCCTCAACTGGCAGATGAGTTGCGTCAATTCTTGGTGGAGTCTGTCAGTAAGACGGGTGGCCATCTGTCTTCCAATCTCGGAACAATAGAATTAACCATTGCATTGCACTACGTTTTTAATACACCGGATGACAGATTGGTGTGGGATGTGGGTCACCAAACCTATGCGCACAAGATACTTACGGGACGGCGCGAAGCGATGAAAACCCTGCGCATGGCGGGTGGGATTTCCGGTTTTCCTAATCGCGCTGAGAGTGCCTACGATGCCTTCGGCACCGCGCACGCTAGCACATCGATCAGCGCAGCTCTGGGAATGTCGGTGGCGGCGAAAATTGATGGAAGCGATCGGTGTGCGGTGGCTATTATTGGTGATGGCGCGATGAGCGGTGGCATGGCATTTGAGGCACTTAACAATGCGGGTGCGATGGATACCAACCTGCTGGTGATCCTCAATGACAATGACATGTCCATCTCGCGGCCAGTGGGTGCGCTCAATAATTATTTTGCCAAGCTGATGTCAGGACGTTTTTATTCTGCCATGCGAAGAGGCAGCGAAAAAATGCTGAAAGGCATGCCGCCAGTGCTTGAGTTTGCCAAGCGCGCCGAGGAACATGTCAAGGGCATGATTACGCCAGGTACGTTGTTTGAAGAATTTGGTTTCAATTATATCGGTCCTATTGATGGGCACGATCTTGATACATTGGTCACCACTCTTGGTAACATTCGCCAGCTCAAAGGGCCACAATTTCTGCATGTTGTCACGAAAAAAGGCAAAGGCTACTCCCACGCAGAGGAAGATTGCCTGCTCTATCACGGTGTTGGCAAGTTTGATCCAGGTCAAGGCATAGTCACCAAACCTGTTCTGAGAAATACTGAAGGGCGAGCCAGCAAGCCGACCTATACCCAGGTTTTTGGCGAATGGTTGTGCGATATGGCAGCACAGGATAAGCGTTTAGTTGGCATTACTCCCGCCATGTGCGAGGGTTCCGGCATGGTTGAATTTGCAAAAAAATTTCCACAACGTTATTTTGATGTAGGTATTGCCGAGCAGCATGCACTGACCTTCGCCGCTGGGCTTGCATGTGAAGGTTACAAGCCGGTAGTGGCGATTTATTCCACATTCTTGCAACGAGCTTACGACCAACTGATACACGATATCGCGATTCAAAACCTGCCGGTGCTGCTGGCGATAGATCGTGCCGGGCTGGTTGGTGCGGATGGTGCCACGCATGCGGGTAGCTTTGACCTGAGTTTTTTGCGCTGCATTCCCAACATGACAGTAATGGTCCCTGCTGACGAGAATGAATGCCGTCAGTTGTTATACACTGCGTTCCAGTTGGATACCCCGACTGCCGTGCGTTATCCGCGCGGCTATGGGCCAGGTGTTGCATCACGTAAGGAAATGCAGGCGCTGCCTTTAGGCAAGGGTGAAGTGCGTCGTGTGGGTTCAGGTGTGGCAATTTTGTCCTTTGGATCCATGCTTGGCCCAGCTCTTGACGCTGCGGACTCACTCAATGCCACGGTGGCCAACATGCGCTTTGTTAAGCCTCTGGATACAGAGCTGGTGTTGCAATTGGGACGCGAGCATGCTTTGCTTGTAACTATAGAAGAAAACACCATCCAAGGCGGTGCCGGTAGCGCGGTGGCGGAGTGTTTGCAACAACACGGCATGACCAACGCGCTGCTCCAACTTGGATTGCCGGATAATTTTTTGGAACAAGGAGAGGCAGAAAAAATGTTGGCTATGTGCGGTTTGGACGGAACAGGCATCGCTGCCTCAATTCGGCAAAAAATGTCTTTATAAGTTCAAGCAAGGAATACTAAATATATTTGATTGCAAATAATAAGTGTGTGATCAATATGTAGTAGTAAGATGTATTACGACATAATTTTGAATATAAACGGAGGATTAACCATGTCACTACGAATTAATGATGAAGCACCAAATTTTACTGCCCCCACAACTCAAGGCACCGTTAATTTTCATGAGTGGATTGGCAACGGCTGGGCGATATTATTTTCTCATCCGAAAGATTTTACGCCAGTCTGTACAACTGAATTAGGGTACATGGCAAAACTAGAGCCGGAATTTAAAAAACGGAACTGCAGAATAATTGGCTTAAGCGTAGATCCAGTGGATAACCATACAAAATGGGCAAAAGATATTCAAGAAACGCAAGGTTATGCTGTTAATTATCCTATGATTGGAGATGAGACTTTAGCGGTAGCGAAGCTTTATAACATGTTGCCAGCTGATGAGGCGGGTACATCTGAGGGCCGTACTGCGTCTACTAATGCGACTGTACGCTCAGTTTTTATTATTGGTCCAGACAAAAAAATTAAATTGATGTTGACATACCCAATGTCTACAGGCCGAAACTTTGATGAGATCTTGCGTGTGTTGGATTCCATGCAGTTAACTGCTAGATCTAAGGTCGCTACACCTGTTAATTGGAAAGATGGTGATGATGTA
Organism: Candidatus Nitrotoga sp. CP45; assembly: GCA_945874105.1. Lineage (GTDB taxonomy): Bacteria > Pseudomonadota > Gammaproteobacteria > Burkholderiales > Gallionellaceae > Nitrotoga. The sequence goes on from CAMCFJ010000010.1 coordinate 57,192, forward strand.
ATTATCTTACCTTCGATATCTGATGATGATGCAAAAGCAATGTTTCCAGATGGCTGGAAAACAGTTAAACCCTATTTACGCGTAGTCAAGCAACCGAGTTAGTCGATAATTCAATGAGGGAATCTTCCGGCTTTTGCCGAAAGGTTCCTCAAGGTTTCACCTATTTTATTTTTCATATTGATATTTCTGTCTTTGACCTTAAATGCTCAGGCTCATGTGCGTTTAGCTTGGTGTGATTGGTCTCCTACCCGTTATTCCTGGGGCTGCGCTCATAGACAATCTGTGTTCAAGAGTCTTGCTGCAGTATTCGGTTTTGAATAGGGTTGGTTTTATCAAACGGAAGAATGCGATATCGATAGTGTGTTATTTCGAAGGTCGACAGCAAACATGAGCTCTCTCCAAGCCACTCCAATTCCTGATGTACAAAATATGGCTGATACGCGCCATCTGGCGATCAACAAAGTCGGCATCAAAAGTATTCGCCATCCAGTGCAAGTTAAAGACAAAAATGTCGGGGTGCAGCATACGGTTGCCACGTTTAACATGTATGTGCACCTGCCGCACAACTTCAAAGGCACGCACATGTCGCGTTTTGTCGAGATACTCAACCAGCATGGGCGGGAGATTTCCGTAGAGTCATTTGAAAGTATTCTGCGCGAGATGATTGAGAAGTTAGAGGCGAAGTCCGGCCACATCGAAATGAGCTTCCCCTATTTTATCAATAAGACTGCCCCGGTATCTGGCGTGCAAAGCTTGTTGGACTACGATGTGACCTTTATTGGTGAAATTAATAATGGGCAATACCGCTTTACCATGAAGGTAGTAGTGCCGGTAACCAGCCTGTGCCCGTGCTCCAAAAAAATATCTGAGCGAGGCGCACACAATCAACGTTCACACGTGACTATCACCGTGCGTACCAGCAGTTCTGTATGGATAGAGGAGGTGGTGCGTTATGCCGAGGAGCAGGCGTCGTGCGAACTGTATGGTTTACTTAAGCGTCCGGATGAGAAATTTGTCACTGAACGAGCTTATGATAACCCCAAGTTCGTTGAAGATATGGTGCGCGATGTCGCAGCAGCGCTCAATCGTGACGAGCGTATTGAGGCGTATGTGGTTGAGTCGGAGAATTTTGAATCAATACATAATCATTCAGCTTATGCATTGATAGAGTGTGACAAAAGCTTGAGTAATTAGGTCACTATAGCTGACACTAACCTGTATTTTGTTTAAAATGGCAAACATATTTCAATAGGAGTTTGAATTCATGACCTACGTAGTTACCGAAGCTTGTATCAAATGTAAATATACTGACTGTGTTGAAGTTTGCCCTGTGGATTGTTTTTACGAAGGGCCGAATAGCTTGGTGATTGACCCGGATGAGTGCATAGACTGTACCCTGTGCGTTGCCGAATGCCCAGTCAATGCAATTTATGCGGAGGATGATTTGCCAGAGGATCAACGGCAATTCACCGCGCTGAATGCTGAGCTGTGTAAGGTATGGAAGTGTATCGTCGAGAAAAAAGATCCACCTGCCGATGCAGATGAGTGGAAAGAAGTGAAGGACAAGCTACATTTGATGGAGAAGGAATTTGCTCCTGGCGAAGAGGAAAGGAACTATCCTGGTGGATCGAAGGATGGGAAGGATGAGGATGGCTTGACAGGAATGGATAAGCTGCTGATGCGCTGAAATATTCCTTCCGCTCCCCTCATGTTTATTGCTTCAGTGGTATCGCCAAAGGCTCATAGTTCTTTATTCCCGCGCAGTACATCAGTGGGTACGTAAGGATGTATCTTTCAATCGATAAGTATTGATGACGCTCGTCTGCGCGGGAATGGCGATAGAGGTAATAAGCGTTGAACCCGATACCGCAAAGTAATACATCAACCGCCGCTGTTTTTTTTGATTCTGTTGCACGCGTCATTCTGACGCAGCATTCTCACGAAATACCTGATCTGCGCCGTGCCAGGGTATTGTTGCCCAATTACCATGTGTCACAACCATTGGCGCAAAGTTTGGCACGCGTAGCCAACCTGCCTGCGATTTTATTGCCGCAGATGGTCACGCTCAAGGATTGGGTTCAGTCCGTTCCCGTCGCACTATCTGTTATTCCCGACACTTGCCGTATTACCACTTTGTATCAGGCACTGCGCGCACGGCGTTGGTTTGCCGACGCTGATCTATGGAGCATCGCGCGCGAACTCTTGATTTTGCTGGATGAGCTGACACAAAATCATGTCACGCTGCCACAAAATGCCGAAGATTTTCTATCGCAATTGGAACAAGCCTATCAGTCCAAGCGTGGCATCGCCATGCAGTTCGAGGCACGCGTAGTGTATGAGCTGTGGTATGCGATGAACAATAGCGGCGAATTTGATACTGCACGCGCTTATCAGCAAAGTTTGACACAACTTGCGCAGCAAGCTGAGTTACCGCTGTATGTGTTATTGACTTCCGATCTTGCTGCGACTGAAGCCCGCTTTCTGGAGGCATATCATCAACGCGCGCCTGTGACGATTATTGATTTGCGCGAGTTGATATCACGACAGCCAGAATGTGCGGCGTTGCGCATCATCGCTTCCGGCCGGCCTCGCTTTTCTGACCCTATTCCAACGGAAAATGAGAGAGGGGTGCACGATAACTTGCGCACGCAGGAGAGAGTGGAGGAGATGGATGCTCTGTCATTGCGCGAGCAAGCCAATCACCTGCAAAAATATTTCCCTCACGCTGCATTGGGACAACGCCTGCGCTTTTTTGGTGCTCATGGTTTAGAACAAGAAGCGCGTGCCGCCGAGGTGCAGATACGGCGCTGGTTGCTTGCGGGTAAGAAAAACATAGCCGTCGTCGCACAAGACCGCATAGTCGCAAGGCGTATGCGCGCTTTGCTGGAGCGCGCTGGCGTACTGGTATGCGACGAAACAGGCTGGAAGTTATCCACGTTATCGGTGAGCACGGTGTTAATGCGCTGGCTGGATGCGCTGCAAAGTGATTTCTATTATCAGGATTTACTCGACCTGCTTAAATCACCATTCATCTTTGCCGATCAAACTGTGAGCGAGCGTAAGCAGACGGTGTATCAGCTTGAACAGCTGGTGCGCAAGCATGGTGTGGTGGCGCATCTGGATACAGTTCTCGAATTGACGCAGGGTAATGTCGAGATGCGGACGGCACTGATACGCCTGCGTCAGGCGGCGGAGGTCTTGCATAAAAAAAACGATACGCTGTCCGGCTGGCTAAGCGCGCTTTACGGCAGTCTGGAGATTCTCGGCATAGTGCAGGGGCTGAAGATGGATGATGCCGGCATACAGCTGCTGCAGGCGCTGCAAAACTGGCAGCGTGAACTGCATGTCGATACCACGCGCGTCAGCCTGACCGAGTGGCGGCATTGGCTGGCGCAACAACTCGATGAGCACACCTTTCTTGATGTAACGATCGACAGCCCGGTTTTACTCACCCATCTTGCCGCAACGCGCTGGCGCAGCTTCGATGCAGTGCTGATGCTGGGTTGTGATGCCGCACATCTGCCGGGCACTGGCGACAGCGGACGGTGGTTCAATGATGCGGTGCGCACCACACTTGGCTTGCCAACGCGCGAAGTGTATTTGGCTCAGCAGCGCGATGACTTACTGGCATTGCTCGCCATGAATGACACCATGTTGGTTACCTGGCAAGCCAGCAAAAGCGGTGAAGCAAATCTGTTGAGTCCCTATTTCGAAATGCTACGTGCCCTGCACGAGTTGGCTTATGGCGACGATCTAACGGTAAAGCAGGGGGAATGGGATACGCTGCTTGAAAGTTCGCAAGTGCGCAGTGCAGAATTCCCACTGCCACCGGCGGCTGCAATGCCTGCGCCAGTCGCGTTGCAAAATCTTATTCCGAAACGTATTTCAGCCAGTGGCTATAACAGTCTGGTGGCTTGTCCCTATCAATTTTATGCCCGCCATATTTTGCACCTCAATGAAATGGATGAGGTGCGTGAAGACGTGGAGAAGCGCGATTATGGTGAATGGGTACATGACATTCTGCGGCGCTTCCATGAGCAATATCAGGTGCTGGGCAATCATCTGCGCGCCGATCTGGATGCGGCCCTGTTGCGCATCAGTGTCGAGATTTTTGCGCCTGCGGTGCAACGCGATTATTTAGCGCGTGCCTGGTTGTTGCGTTGGCAGCAAGCGATCCCCGAATATCTGGAGACACAGTTAAAAAATGAAGCGGAAGGTTGGCGATATCAAAGTGGAGAGGTGCCGTTTGAATTGCCATTGACTGCTGATTTGCTTATGCATGGACGGTTAGATCGTGTAGATGTGCAGGCCAAGGAGGGTAGCGCAGTGCGCGTGCTGGATTACAAGATGATAGATGCGGCAAGACTGCGCAATAAGCTCAAAGAAGCAGGCGAGGACGTTCAACTGGCTTGCTATGCCTACGTGTATGAGGCTGAAGAAGCCGCATTTATCAGTATCGAAAAAGACAAGGTGATTGCAGTTGCGCCACCACAGGACGTGGCTGAACTGGCGCAGGCAAATATCGCGCGCCTGTTGGAAGTGTTCGCACAGATGCGCAGTGGTGCAGCATTGCCCGCGCATGGGGCGGAAGAGGCATGCCAGTATTGCGAGATGCGCGGGCTATGCCGGAAATCGGAATGGAATGAGCGCTAATGGAAGAGATGCCAGGAATGGGGAGCATGCAATGAACAATTCCACTGCTCTCAACCCTCAGCACAGCGTTGTCGTGGAAGCTTGCGCGGGCAGCGGCAAAACCTGGCTGCTGGTATCACGAATCCTGCGCTTGCTGTTGGCCGGTGTTAAGCCTGGAGAAATTTTAGCTATCACTTTCACTCGAAAAGCTGCGCAGGAAATGCAGGCGCGCTTGCATGAATGGTTACATTTTCTTGCCACGCAAGATGACACTGCGGTACGTGCTTTTCTTGTGGAGCGCGAATTGCACGATGTAAACGACAACCTGCTGGCGCGCGCGCGAAGTCTGTATCGCGACTGTTTAATGGCGCAACCTGCTATTACCATCAATACTTTTCACGGCTGGTTCATGCAGATCATCCAGCGCGCCCCATTGAATTCTGGTCTGCTTATAGGGATGCAATTGCTGGAGCGTACTTCGGTGCTGCATGAGGAAGCATGGCAAATGTTTGCCGACAGCCTGCGTGCCGCACCCGACGATATAACTGCGCAAGAGATGCAATGGTTGTTTACGGAATATGGTTTGCATAGTACGCGCACACTGCTGAAGAATTTTGTACAGAAGCGAGCCGAATGGTGGGCTTATACCAGCGGTCAGGAAGACGCGGTAGGCTATGCGATGGAGCAACTCCGTATCAAACTTGACGTTGATCCGGAGGATGATCCGCTGGCGGCACTGATGGATCAAAATTTTGAATCCAATGGTCAGGCATTTGCAAGCTTGTTGCAAAATGGCTCGGCAGCGCAACAGAGCGATGCGTGTAAGCTGATGGATGCCTTAAGTCTACAAGATTTAGCTGCACGTTTCGAAGCACTCAGCGCCAGGTTTTATACCAAACAGGGCGAGCCGCGCAAACTCAAGGCGAATAAAGGGCAGGATGCAGAGCGCTATGCCAGCCTTTGTTGTGCCTTATTTGAATCCCTGCAGTCCGTGCGTGACGCGTTGACAGAGCGCGAGGCGCTGCGTATGAACCAGGCCGCGTTGCATTGCGGGGCTGCATTGCTGGAGCATTATCAGAATTTGAAGCTGCGTCAGCAGGTAATGGATTTTACCGATGTGGAATGGCAGGTGTGCCGCCTGCTCAGTCAGAGCGATTGTGCCGAGTATATGCAGTACAAATTGGATAGCCGCTACAAACACGTTTTGCTGGATGAATTTCAGGATACCAATCCCGTGCAATGGCAGATTCTGCAAGCTTGGTTTGCTGCTTCTGCTGCAGTGGAATCGCGGCCAACCGTTTTTGTGGTGGGTGACCCAAAGCAATCCATTTACCGCTTTCGTCGTGCCGATGCGCGCCTGTTCGGAGAAGTGAGTGCATGGCTGCAACAAGAATTTGGCGCGCATCCCCTTAACCAGAATATCACTCGGCGCAATGCCCCGGCAGTGCTACAAGCGGTAAATAGTGTGTTTGATTCGCAGCCGGATGGCTTCGTGGATTTTGAAATACACACCGCGCATCACACGAATTTACCTGGTTTCGTCACTACCTTGCCGCTAGCGGTAATTGAAAATTCGGCCGAGATTGACGCACCGGGTAGGTCGGGTTGGTTGCGTAACCCTCTGCAGGAAGCGCGTATCGAACAAGCGACCGGCGAGCGTGAAGCTGAGGCGCAGCAGTTTGCCGCTGGCATCGACGACATCATGGCGCACTGGAGTGTGCACGATGCAGACGGCATGGTGCGGCGCGCAGAATACCGTGACATTATGGTATTGGTACGCAAGCGCACCCATTTACGAGTGTATGAGAGCGCCTTGCGTACGCACCGCATTCCCTTTTTAACTTCGCGTCGCGGCGGGTTGCTGGACACGTTGGAAGCGGAAGATATACAGGCTTTACTAACCTTTCTGATCACCCCATTCGCCGATTTGGAATTAGCGCAAGTTCTGCGTTCTCCCTTTTTCGCCTGCTCCGATGACGATTTAATGCAATTGGCCCAAGATGAAATCGGTGGTAGCTGGTGGTCACGGCTGCAACGCAGTGAACAGAGCGGCGCAGCATCTGCCGAATTGTCGCGTGCACATCGCCTGCTGAATAACTGGTTGGATCGCGCCGACAAATTGCCGGTTCATGATCTGCTTGATCGCATCTATTTTGAGGGTGATTTGTTGCATCGGTATGAAGCTGCGTTGCCAGCCGAAATGGTTGAAACGATACACGCCAACCTGCAAGCCTTTATGGAGATTGCGCTGAATGTGGATGCCGGACGCTACCCCAGCTTGCCCGGCTTCCTTGCCGAGCTGAGAGAGCTTCGCACAGCTGACAACAATGAATCACCAGACGAGGGCAAGGTAGGCGAGGTCGGTAATGCCGTGCGTATCTACACCGTGCATGAGGCCAAAGGGCTGGAGGCACCCATCGTGTGGCTACTTGATGCCAACGATATGCAACGTAAACCAGACAGCTATGGCGTGCTGCTCGATTGGCCACCCAACGCAGAGCAACCCGTGCATTTCTCGCTTTTTACGGATAAGCGTAGTCGTGGAGCCAAGCGCGCGGCTTATTTTGATGCCGATGAAAAATATAGTCTGCGTGAAGAAATGAATTTGCTGTACGTCGCCATGACGCGTGCGAAACAAGCGTTGCTAGTGAGCGGGAATGGCGAACTGAAAGAAACTTCCTGGTATGGCCGCATCGCGGCGGCTGTGGAGGAGGGCGATAATCCCTTGCTGATTGCGGCCGATAATCTTGCTTCTGTTTTACCTGGTGTCGCTACTGAAATCGATGCGGCATTATTGCGTCCATTACCTTCTGGTCAGCGCGCAATGCGCTCCACCGCTGCTCAGCTGCAAGGTATTGGGTTACACACGTTGCTGCAACATTTAAGCGCATCTTCGTCAGGCACCTCTGTCCTACTTGCAGCAGATGGAATCAAGAAGAGAGAGATGACTGACAAGGCGGCGCTGCAACTGCAGTTCGACATCTCGTCCAGTGACATGGAATCACTCTGGCAACAGGCACAACATCTATTGGCATTGCCGGCATTGCAACGCTTTTTCGATCCGCAACAATACCGTGGAGCTTGCAATGAAATGCCTTATGTCAACGCGCGCGGCGAACTGCGCCGTATCGACCGACTGGTGGAGTTTGACGACGAAGTATGGGTGCTCGATTACAAGACCGGCGCACCGTCAGATGCTGTGTCTCATAGTGCGCAGATAGAGGAATATCGTGTTGCGATGCAGGCCGTTTATGCTGGAAAAATAGTTCGCTGCGCGTTGCTGTATTCGGACGGAACGTTATGCGAGATCAGTATTTCAACGACAAAATCGTAATGGTGCTCAAGCGGAATTTAATTTGATTTGACCCCAGCCCAGTAGGGTGGGCACGTCTTTGTGCCCACGCGGGCAGCTTTAATCATATCCCGGCATCGAGCTTCCCATCGCAGCAGCCCAATTATGCGCATATACCCAATCACGCACATAGCGGTGAAATGTCGAATGAGGCCAATCAACCGCACATTGACCATGCTCGTGTTTGACCGGGTTGAAATGAGTGTAATCGAGATGGCGAATCCGCGTGGGCACCGAGACGTGCCCACCCTACACGACTGGTGGAGTTTGACGACGAAGTATGGGCGCTCGATTACAAGACCGGCTCACCGTCAGATTCTGTGTCTCATAGTGCGCAGATGGAGGAATATCGTGTCGCGATGCAGGCCATTTATGCCGGTAAAATAGTTCGCTGCGCGTTGCTGTATTCGGATGGGACGTTATGCGAGATCAGTACCCCAGAGGCAAAATCGTAATTTAATTTGATCTGCCCCCAGTTACCCCGGACGTTTGGCGTCCAAAAACTGAGCATTTCCAGCATTGACTGTGGTTAGCATATTTGCTAACCTGCCGACATGACATATTCCATTGAATACTTTCATGCAAAGGTGCAAGCCACCGTCGAGGCTTGGCCTGTGGATGTTGTCGCAGACTACGCAAGAATTGTCGAACTTCTTATCGAGCACGGCCCAAATTTGCGTTTGCCACACTCTCGCGCCTTTGGTGGCGGGCTGTTTGAATTACGCCCACGCGGTAAATCGGGCATTGGAAGAGCGTTTTACTGATTTCTTGTTGGGCAACGCGTGGTGGTACTGCACGCTTTCATTAAAAAATCACAGGAAACACCATCGCAGGAAACCAAGCTTGCGCGCAAGCGAATCAAGGAGATACAAAATGGCTGATCTTAAATACGACCCTGTACCGCACAATCAAAAAGCTTTTCTTGAAAAGGCATCGAAACGCCGTGGCTTCCGCGAAGCCTATGATGCTCTTGATACCGAGTACGCTCTCGCGCACGAAATGCTATCCGCGCGTACGCGCGCCGGGCTCACACAAGAAGCAGTCGCTGATCGCATGGGTACCACGAAAAGTGCCGTCTCAAGGCTGGAAGGCGTGGGGAAGCATGCGCCTTCCATGGCATCGCTCAAGAGATATGCTGATGCGGTGGGTTGTACGCTCAAAATTGAATTTATCCCACAACCAATGAAACGACGCGCCACAGCCCAACCTAGCGTTCGAGCGAACGCGCCAAAAACGGCACGCCGATCAACTTAACGTTGAGGCTGTAGAAAAACTACTTTATGAAAAATTGGAATAGTGATGAGCAAAATTCGACCTTTCAAAATGCGCTGTAATCGACGATCGTCTAGTCTGGAAGGGTTTGAAGACCCTCAAACAATGATACGCTTGACCCCTCAAGTAGTTTTTCTACAGCCTCGTTAGACAGTTATGGACACAGAGTTCCTATTTCGCGGTGCATCAGAGACTTTTCATCAGGCCAACGGTGGCCTCTTGAAGCCAAAGGTTCAAGGGCCGTTTTCTTACGGGTTTCACTGGGACGAACCTGGCCTCACTTGGGATAGCGGCGCCACTTGGGATTCAACGCCAACAAACGCAGTTATTCGGCATCAACTCAACCAAGAGGGTTTTCCGACTGCGGGTATTTCCACAACGCCGCACCTTGAAAGAGCCATCCTCTATGCACGTGGAAAGGACGGCACATCTGGAGGCCGCGTGTTCAAAATTGACAGAAAGCTTTTGCTACATCATGGCATTGCTGAATTTGAGGTTGCAAAATATTGTGTGCCCAGCATCCCCGAAGATAGTGAGGTAATCTTGGTAACTCTTGATGGTGCCCACCTACCTCTATCTGTCATTGTTGAGATAATTCAAGTTCTGGCGCTTTCTCAATGAAACTTAAATAACGGGGGTCAATAACGGGGGTTAGTTCTAACATTCCAACAAACGCTGCTACACTTTGCAGATGACTAGCTCTCATTATTGGGAAAAAAATGTTGTAATGTTAGAACTGACCCCGATCTTCGTGTTTAAAGCCTTTCTCGGCTCCAAACTGAATGCAATTCACAGCGCGCTCAATGAAGTCTTCGCCCTTAATTTCATAGCTCAAGGGCAGTTTCTTGGTGTATGACGAGAGCGTTTCTCTGAGTTCCGGGTATAGAACGCTGTCTATTTCATATGCTGTTAGGAATATTTCTGTAAAGGCAAGCCCGCCCGATACGCACCGCCCCAGGAACGCACTAGACAAAGACCCAATTCCCGCGCCTGCATCCAACAGCCGACACTTTTTTGAGCTGGCGTCAGGAAACATGGCAGCCATGAACCGTGCCGTAGATTCGGGTGTGAGGAACTGACCGAGCTGCGTTTTATGTTTTGCATCAGTTGCCCATGACACACGAAGCCTAGATTTTTCGATCTCTTGCAGCAAAACATCTACTCCTGTTGTGCGCCATAACGAATAGCGTTTATCTGCCGCCCTCCCCAAACTTGTTATACCCGCGACCATATTGGCGGCGGATAAACCTTGTTGGACTGAACCATCGGAGAACGGAACCTATGGGGATTGTAAGGTTTTGAAGTGTGGCGTCAACCCAATGTCGTGAAGGGGTGGCAATAAAAAACTGTGGGCAGATCAAATTAAACTGTAATTTGATCTGCCCACAGTGATCCAACACGGCAGATACTCATCATGCCGACAAACCCATAAGCCAGTTAGCGGCATCAGTAATTCTGATTCCATTTCGGAACTCTTCTTGACGCAATCCATAAACTATCTGCACAGCCTCCGTATCAGGAAACTGTTCAGCAAATCGTGACAGGCCGCGATGCGGCTTATTGTCACCCAACTTGCATTCAATCATTTGTGTCAGCGCTCCTTCCTCACTGAGCGCGAAATCTACTTCCGTACCATCCTTGGTGCGAATGTAATGCAGGCCAGCCGTTCTTCCCGCGCTATCCTGTAAAAAATGTACATGCTTCAGCAGCATTCCCGCCACCGCATTTTCCAAGCGCACACCTTGATCACCTCGAACCAATCCCGTATCAAAAAAATATACTTTAGGGCTTTTCAAAATAGCGCGGGCAATATTGTGATGCCAGGGCTGAACGGTAAAAACGATAAACAACGCCTGCAGAATATCCAGATAGCGTTTCAATGTCGCGGGTGAAACCGCCAGATCGCGTGCCATGGATGCTAACGAAAGTGGTGACCCAACACGTTCGCGCAACAACTCCACAAACAGGCGCATCGTATTGATCTCATGCAGGCGTGAAAACTCCAGTACATCTTCACGAATCAGATCGTTAAAATACTGTGCACGCCAGCGATCGGCCTGCACTGAGTCACTAGCCAGGCACGGCTCGGGAAAGCCACCTCTTTCCAACAAATGATCCAAAGCATCGGCGGGCTCCACATGTTGCTGTTCACACCACTCGCGCACCGAAAACGGATGCAGGCGGAAAGAAAAATAACGACCCGCCAGTGAATCGCCCCCTTGCCGAAATGTTTCCATGCGCGCACTACCCGTTACCAACAGTGCCTGCTCGGGCGAACGCCCGTCCACCACCCCCTTCAACCAGCCCTTCCAGGCGTGCATTTTGTGAATCTCATCCATGACGAGTAGCTTAGCGCGTGGATTCCATGACTGGCGCTGCAACACACTCCGGTCTGGCAACACATCCCAGTTGAGGTACTGAGCATTCCCGAACAACTGCATCAACTGACGAGCAAGCGTAGTTTTCCCCACCTGCCGTGGTCCGGTCAACACCACCATCTTGGTGGTCAAATCTTTCAATACCAATTCGTCGAGATAGCGTTTCATGGGCTAAGCGTACAACAAATGCAATAAAGTCGCGACTTTATTATTTAATAATGCAATAAAGTCGAAAAATAAAATATAAATTCGATGGTAGACCCATTTTCTTCCAGTTATCCTTCTGCCAAATTATCCTGTCATTTCGACTGAAAGGAGAAATCTTGTGGTGTGCGCAAGATTCCTCACTTCGTTTCGGAATGACAGTATGAAAACTGGGGTCAGATCAAATTAAACCAGTCATCCCCGCTTAATTCCGCTTTTTAAAATCAGAGAGTTGGGATGTGTTTCTTAAGCGGGCCTGGGCGTCGACATAAGAGTCAAGAAGCCTACGAATCATGCGCTGGTACTGGGTGTGATGTTTCGAAGCTTCGGTCTTGAAAAACTCGATGCTTTTTTTGCTCAGAGCCAGAGTAACCTTCACACCTTCCTCACGAAAAGCTAGCTCGCTCGGAGATGGAAGAAAGTCGGTAATTACCTGAGTCTTGCCTAGAGGTTCATCCGTGTATTTAATTTTCGCGCTCATAAATTGCCTTTCCTTTGCGCCAATAGCCAGCGCCGATAATTCGAATAACAGAAGCGCGATATGTGAATCGCACCGTAAGAATGCCACCATCGACCTCCCCGAAACAATAGAACCTCTCTTCGGTTTGGCTGTGGGTGATGTCCTTGGCAATCACGCGTTGTGGGTCGGCGAAGGCATGCTGGGCGCAGGAAAATGAAACGCCGTGCTTCTGCTGATTTTCAGCATCCTTGTCGGCATCCCAATCAAAGCGAGTATTTGCCATAGGCGAAGGCTAGCACATGGCCATATAAAAAGCCATACGGCGGTATGGAATTCATAACGTAAAATTGAGGCGCGCTGCGCTTTTGCGGCGTTGATCTCAAATGTAAGGCTAGGCTGTTTTCATTTAAAACAATTAAATATCAGTCTGGCCCTATTGATCTTCCTTCCGCGCTCACCGGAGAAAGAATATTGCGTGCCCGCCACGGCGTGAGAATCATTCCTGCCAAAGTTTGCCAGGATTCCCCGTCCAGGCCATGCACGCCGTAGTGACACGAGCGCGCGGGTTCGGGCTCGCGGTAAGTCCCAAACAAGCGATCCCACAACGAAATCGTCGTGCCGAAATTCCGGTTTTGATCGCTAGCTTCTGTGGAATGATGCAGGCGATGAACACCCGGCGTGATGATGAGCCACCGCAGGCCATACTCAAACCAGCGCGGATACCGTACATTGGCATGGTGCGCTATCGTCAAAGAGTTGAGAACAATCGCGCGCACGCCCTCGACCCAGAGCGGAATACCAAGCAACATGTATAAGCTGATCAAACCGGCTACGTTCAATGTCGTCTCTACGGGGTGGGTGCGCAAAGCTGTTGACGCGTCGACTGTAGGATCCGAATGGTGTACCGAGTGGAGGAGCCATAGCCAACGAACGCGGTGTGAGAGACGATGGAATCCATAGTCGAAAAGATCAGCCGCAAGCAAGCCGATAATTAAATGCTTCGCAATCGAATCTTCTGGCCCTGACACGAGGCCTGCGGGAGTAACGGCTAGTCTGCTTGGTCCTCCCAACAGCCAGTCGCCTACGACAAAATCTGCCAACACTATCACTAAAAAAAATAATATAAAGTTACGGCCAATGCGAAACAACTGGCGCCGCGTGCCATTGCCTTCCCACGCCACAAAAAAAATGAAAGCCACAGCGTAAAAGGAACAGTACAAATTCGAGATTAGGTGTAGATATTGTTCGCTCATAGGAAAAGAATGAGTGTTGCGCGCTTCGCTGGAAGAAGAAGTTTCATTTCCTTTTCTTTTGATTGCGGCGAATAGCCCAGCCTGCCAACCCGGCAACCAACGCGGCTAATCCTCCCAGCCCGAATTCGTCAAGCGTGGGTATGGGAGTGGCGACGAACACCACGCCGTTGCCTGCGGCAGCGAAAGCCGGTGATACAAGTAGGAGAATCAATATAAAACGAAGCATGTAGCACATGGGCTTTCCTTTCTGGAAACTGCGATTTGCCTTAATAGTCGCTCCGCTGAATACTAACAGCATCGGCGACAGGTTGCGGTAACAATAATACCGCGAGTTCAAATTCAAAGTGCAACTCTGGAGTCTGGTAAAAAGAAAATTGAGAGCAGGTCAAATTAAACCAGTCATCCCCCTTCCGGTAGACCAATATTTGAAATCCTAACACTCATCAGTTGGGATTTTTTTGCTCAGTCCGCCAGTCCCCGCCAAGTGCTTTGAGCAAAGCTGTACTGGCGATCAAGCTTCGGCCAGTTATATTGAGGCTGCGCATATCCGCATCAAGCGCTGTGGCTTGTGCCGTGACTACATTCAGATAGCTCACTGTCCCAGCTATATACTGGTTATTAAAGAGAGAGACGGATTCCTGCGCAGACCGTGTCGCTTCAAGTTGCACCTTGGCTTCTTCACCCAGGATGCGTAGCGTGGAAAGATTGTCCTCAACTTCCTGAAATCCAGCCAGAACAATCTGGCGGTAATCGGCAACGCTTTTGTCAAATGAGGCAATTGCCTGCTCTTTTTGTGATGATCGCAATCCCCCGTCAAACAATGTGGCCGCCATAGTCGGTCCAATAGACCATACCCGCCTTGGCAGTGATATCAAATTGGAAAGCAGTGAGCTTTGATAGCCAGTTGAGGCGCCAAGTATGAGAGATGGAAAATATGCAGCCTGGATCACGCCAATCTGGGCATTTGCAGCTTTGATGCGACGTTCCGCTGCGGCAATATCGGGGCGCCGCTCCAGCAATTCTGACGGAAGGCCAGCAGGAAATGCTGGCAAATTTGGCAGGGTCAAGGTTGGCTTGATCAAGAAATTGGAAGGCGCTTTACCGATCAGCACGGCGATTGCATGTTCAAGCTGTGCCCGCTGCACGCCAAGATCTATCGCCTGAGCTTGGGTGGATTTCAATTGTGTATCTGCCTGAACAACATCAGAACGTCCTGCAAGGCCGGCCTCATAGCGATTTTGAGTAATTTGCAGCGACCGCTTATAGGCTATTGTTGTCTGTTCCAGCAATTTACGTTGTGCGTCATTGATACGCAATTGTAAGTAGGTTTGTACCAACGTGGATTGGACGCTTAGCAGTGCTGATTGCAGATCTGCGGCACTGGCTTCAGCGGACGCTTGATTGGATTCGACAGTGCGTCCTATTCGTCCCCACAAATCGGCCTCCCAGCTGGCACTCATTAATAGCCGGTTGGTATTGGTAATTGCTGCGCTGGGGTTGCCTGGAATGGTTACCCCAACGTTGGTTGAACTTGCGCCTTGTCCCCGAGTATTGGCAAAGTTGCCGGTCACAGTCGGGAAGTAACGCGCGCGCGCCACACCAATAAGTGCGAGCGCCTGCCGGTATTGCGCTTCGGCGCTATGTATATTTTGATTGGAGATGGATACTTGTTGTATAAGCGCGTTTAGTTGGATGTCACCATATATTTCCCACCATTTGCCGCGCAAAGCGTGATCTCTAGGATCTGCCAATTTCCATTGATTTGATTCTTCCTTGAAAGTGGTGGGAGGTATGACGGCCGGTCGTTTGTAGTCGGGTCCCACGGCACATCCGGCCAGGCTTAAAACGGCCAGCACACAAAATGTTATTAACAGTATTTTTATTCCAGATAATCCATTAGACCTGATTCGCGCGATGACGACGCATTCCCCCCTTTGCAAAAGGGGGGCTAGGGGGGATTTGAGCGTTGCGGGGACACAAAAATCCCCCTCAGTCCCCCTTTTGCAAAGGGGGAGGCTGGTTAAATTTCCTAATGGATTATCCGAGTTTATACTAATCATGATTCATGTTTGTTTCGCAGTTTTAATTGATTTAACTTGGAGCCGTTGCTTCCAGATTTTTGGACACCATAGCCGAAATCGATCGAGGTATAGATAGACTACGGGTGTCGTGTAGAGCGTTAGCAATTGACTTAAAATCAGCCCACCAACGATGGATATTCCCAGTGGTTGGCGCAGTTCAGCGCCCATGCCCGAGCCCAGTGCGAGCGGCAGTGCGCCGAACAAGGCGGCCATGCTGGTCATCATGATTGGACGGAAACGTAAGAGACAGGCTTCATAGATCGCATCACGCGGATTCAAGCCACGTTGCCGTTCGGATTCAAGTGCAAAGTCGATCATCAGGATCGCATTCTTTTTGACAATACCGATTAGAAGGATGACGCCAATCAACGCGATGATACTGAAATCCATCTGGAACGCGAGCAGCGCCAGAATTGCGCCTACGCCCGCCGACGGCAGCGTTGAAAGAATGGTTATGGGATGGATGTAGCTCTCATAAAGCATGCCGAGAACGAGGTACACCGCAACCAACGCGGCAAGGATGAGTACAGGCTGATTCTCTAGCGACATCTTGAAAGCTTTGGCTGTGCCCTGAAAGCTGCCATGCACAGAAGAGGGCACGCCGATCTTCACCATGACATTCTCAATTTCCCGCGTGGCATCTGAAAGCGAAACGCCGATAGGGAGGTTGAATGAGATCGTAGAGGCGGCAAACTGACCTTGGTGATTGATCGCCAGTGGCGTCGCCGTTTCTTCCCAGCGGGCGAAAGCGGCCAGCGGCACTTGCAGACCGCCGGGGGCAATCAAGAACACGTCCTTCAGTGCATTCGGGCTCTGCAAATATTGCGGGGCAGCCTCCATAACCACCCGATACTGGTTCAATGGGTTATATATTGTTGATATTTGGCGCTGGCCGAACAAATCGTTCAATGTCGTATCGATCATCCTCTGCGTCAATCCTAGCCGTGCAGCCGCATCGCGGTCGATGATCAGCGAGGTCTGCATTCCTTTGTCTTGTTGGTCGGTGTTAACGTCCGCAAGTTGCGGTAGCGAGCGCAATGCCTGGCGGATGAGAGGCTCCCAGGTACGCAATTCATTAATCCCATCTGCCTGAAGCGTGTATTGGAATTGTGCGTTGCTGGCACGACCACCGACGCTAATATCCTGCACCGATTGCAGAAACAGGTTGGCACCGGGTTCATGGGCGAGCTTGCCGCGCAACCGGGCGATAACCTTGTCAGCGGATATCTGACGTTCATCCAAAGGCTTTAGCCCAACGAACATTCGTCCGGTATTGATTTGCCCTCCCCCGGTAAAACCTACGACGCTATCCACCGCCGGATCCTGGCCGACAATGTTGACGAAAGTAGCAAGCTTGCCTCGCATGGCTTGGAAAGAAATGCTTTGGTCTGCCTGAATGGCTCCCATCAAACGGCCTGTGTCCTGCTGCGGAAAGAAGCCTTTGGGTATGACAGTGTAAAGATAAACATTCAGGCAAACCGTTGCCAGCAGTATGAGCATCATGATGCGACTGTGTGCGAGCGCCCAATCGAGCGATACCCGGTAGCCGTTCAACAGCGCATTGAAGATGCGCTCACTTACCCGATGGAAACGTCCATGCGATGACTCCGAGCGTGGACGCAATAGCCGTGCGCACATCATGGGTGTCACAGTCAGCGATACAACCAGCGACACCAGAATGGCTGCCGATAGCGTGATAGCAAATTCTCGAAACAGTCGCCCGACGACACCGCCCATTAGCAAAATTGGTATGAATACGGCGACCAGAGACAGGCTCATGGACAGTACCGTGAAACTCACCTCGCGTGCCCCTTGTACCGCAGCTTTAAATGGCGCAACGCCGTTCTCGATGTGGCGAGAAATGTTTTCCAGCATCACCACGGCATCGTCCACCACAAATCCGGTTGCGACGGTCAGGGCCATAAGCGAGATATTGTTCAGACTGAAACCGAGCAGATACATCACGCCAAAGGTGCCGACCAACGATACTGAGACCGCAACGCTTGGGATTAAAGCAGCCCGAACATCGCGCAGAAACAGGAATACAACCAACACCACCAGGACGATTGAAATCAGCAGCGTGTGTTCGACTCCCTGCAACGATGCGCGTATGGTCGGCGTGCGGTCCGACGCCACTGACAGGGTAATTGCCGCCGGTATGGAGGCACGCAATAGAGGCAACAATTGCTTCACCTGATCTACCGTTTCAATGATATTGGCACCGGGCTGGCGATTCAGGATCAGCATGACTGCCGGTTTACCATTGACCAATCCGGCATTTCGGATGTCCTGTACTGAATTCTCTACTTGAGCAATATCGGTCAGACGGATGGGTGCGCCGTTACGGTAAGCGACGATAGTCGGAAGATATTCGGCAGCAGTTTTGGCCTGATCGTTAGCCAATATCTGCCAGCGCTGGTCCCCATTTTCAAGCAAGCCTTTCGGCCTGTTGGCGTTGGTGGCGACGATCGCAGCACGCGCATCTTCAACGCCTATACCATACTTGTTCAGGGCGCTCGGATTGAGTGACACGCGCACGGCAGGTAGTGAACTGCCCCCTACAGTCACCAAGCCAATTCCTTTCAATTGGGATATTTTTTGAGCGAGGATAGTCGATGCCGCATCGTACATTTGCCCTCTACTCATTGTTTCCGAGGTAAGCGAAAGAATCATGATGGGCGCATCGGCCGGATTGACTTTGCGGTAGATTGGATTGTTCGGAAGGCCCGTGGGCAACAGATTCCGCGCCGCGTTCAATGCCGCCTGAACGTCTCGCGCAGCGCCATCAATGTTGCGGTTAAGATCAAATTGCAAAGTGATTCGGGTTGAACCCAGCGAGCTGGACGAGCTAATTTCGGTAACACCCGCGATGAGGCCAAGCGATCGTTCAAGCGGTGTGGCCACCGTGGCAGCCATCGTTTCCGGACTTGCCCCCGGCAGATTTGCCTGCACCGAGATGGTCGGGAAATCAACTTGTGGCAAGGCAGCGACAGGAAGTAGTGTGAATGCAATGACCCCAGATAAAACGATACCCAGTGCCAAGAGCGTGGTGGCAACCGGGCGATTTATGAAGATTTCGGAAAGATTCATGGCAACAAGACCGGGTTACATCTCAGCTACGGTCGGCAGCTGGGGGCGATTTGAAGCGTTGCGCCCACTGATCAAAAGCAAGGTAAATAACCGGCGTTGTAAACAGAGTCAGTATCTGGCTTACCAGCAATCCTCCCACCATCGTGATACCCAGAGGATGGCGCAATTCCGACCCGACGCCGGTACCGAGCATCAATGGAAGTGCAGCAAGCAAGGCGCACATGGTCGTCATCAGAATCGGCCGAAAACGTAACAGGCAGGCTTCAACAATTGCTTCGCGTGGTGTTTTGCCCTGTTTACGTTCTGCATCCAGCGCGAAGTCGATCATCATGATGGCATTTTTTTTAACGATGCCGATTAGTAGAATGATACCGATGATGCCGATTACCCCAAGGTCGGTGCGCGACACCAACAATGCCAATAATGCCCCGACTCCAGCTGAAGGAAGCGTGGACAAAATTGTGACTGGGTGAATGTAGCTCTCGTAGAGCACGCCCAGAACAATATACATGGTAATGATTGCCGCAAGAATCAGTAGCAGCATGTTGCTCAGAGAAGCCTGGAATGCCAGGGCAGCTCCCTGAAAACTGGTTTGAACACTAACAGGTAGTCCAATTTCTTGTTCCGCAGCGCGGATAGCCTTCACGGCCTTACCCAACGAAGCGCCGGGTGCCAAGTTAAAGGAAATAGTGGCGGCGGGAAACTGATCGATATGGTTGACAGACAGCGGTGTCGCACGTTCTGAAATTCGAGCGATCGATGATAACGGCACCTGGCTGCCATTCAACGCAACAATGTAAATTCCATTCAGAGCTTCCGGCCCCTGCTGAGACTCAGGCTTAACTTCCAGTACGACGCGATACAGGCTGGATTGGGTGAATATGGTTGAAATAAGTCGCTGGCCAAAGGCGTTGTATAAGGTGTTATCTATTGCCGCAGGCGTAATGCCAAGCCGTCCAGCGGTGTCGCGGTCGATCTCGATATAGGCTTGTAAGCCCTGATTCTGAACGTCGCTGTCAACATCAATGAGCTCCGGCAATTTGCGCAGTCGCTCCAGCAATTTTGGCGCCCATTCGGCCAGCTCGACCGGATTGACGTCTTCGACACTGAACTGGTATTGAGTGCTACTTACTCGCGTCTCAATCGTTAGATCCTGCACTGGTTGCATGTACATCTCTATTCCCGACACCTGTGCCAGACTGTGTTGCAGGCGACGAATCACGCCAGTGGCGTCAGCGTCACGCGCACTCTTTGGCTTGAGGTTAATCAGCATGCGGCCACTGTTCAGCGTGGCATTCGTGCCATCAACGCCTATGAATGACGACAAGCTCGCCACCGCAGGATCTTTCAGCACAACCTGAGCGAGTGCCTGTTGTCGTTCGGACATCGCGGCGAAAGAAATTGACTGAGGGGCTTGGGTCATGCCTTGAATCACCCCGGTGTCTTGCACCGGGAAAAAACCTTTAGGCACGAACATATAGAGCAGTACGGTAAGGCCCAGTGTAGCTCCAGCCACCAGCAATGTGGCAAGCTGACGATCCAGTACCCAGTTGAGCATGACGCCATAACGCGCGATCACCCTATCGAAAAAAGCGCCGCTCCTGCGGTAAAGCCGACCTTGCTCGGCAACAGGCACATGGCGCAGCAATTTTGCGCACATCATCGGCGTGAGGGTAAGCGAGACCACGGCAGAAATCAGAATTGACACCGCCAATGTGATGGCGAATTCGCGGAATAATCGGCCGACAACGTCGCCCATGAACAGCAGCGGAATCAGTACAGCGATTAGTGAAAAGGTCATCGAGATAATGGTAAAGCTTATTTGCTCAGCGCCCTTGAGTGCCGCTTGCAAGGGCGAATCGCCCGCTTCAATATAACGTGTGATGTTCTCGATCATTACGATGGCGTCATCCACCACGAATCCGGTAGCAATCGTTAGCGCCATCAGCGTCAAATTATTGATGCTGAAACCAGCCAGATACATCACGCCAAAAGTGCCGATAAGCGACAGCGGCACGGCAATGCCGGGGATGATGGTGGCATACACGCTGCGTAAAAACAGGAAAATCACCATCACCACCAGCGCGACAGAAAGCATCAATTCGAAGCGGACATCTTCCACCGAGGCACGGATGGTAGTAGTTCGATCAGTGAGAATTTTTACATTGATAGATCCGGGTAACGTAGCTTGCAGTTGCGGCAAAAGCTTCTTGATGCGATCCACTGTTTCGATGACATTGGCCCCGGGTTGACGTCGAATATTCAGGATCACGGCCCGAGTCTGGTCAGCCCAGGCAGCAAGATGCGTGTTTTCGGCTCCATCAATGGTGTCGGCAATATCACTTAAACGAATCGGGGCGCCATTGCGCCAAGCGACAATAAGATTTCGGTATTCATCGGCTGACTTGAGCTGGTCGTTGGCGTCCAGGGTTGAGGCTCGTGCCACGCCATCAAAACTTCCTTTCGCAATGTTGACGTTAGCGTTTCCGATAGCAATGCGAATATCGTCGAGGTTAAGCCCGTTTGCGGCAAGTGCTTTGGGATTGGCCTGAATACGAACCGCAGGCCGTTGACCGCCGCCAATACTAACCAGGCCGACGCCGGGCAGCTGCGAAAGTTTTTGTGCCAGACGTGTATCCACAAAGTCTTGCACTTTCGGCAGCGGCAGCGTATCGGACGTGATCGCCATCGTAACGATAGGCGCGTCAGCCGGGTTGACCTTGCTGTAAATCGGCGGCATCGGTAGATCAGTAGGCAGGAAAGAAGTGGCAGCGTTAATCGCAGCCTGCACGCCCTGTTCGGCAACATCAAGACTGAGATTGAGCCCGAATTGCAGTGTGATGACTGAGGCACCGCCCGAGCTGCTGGAAGACATTTGGTTCAGGCCGGGCATTTGGCCGAACTGGCGCTCCAGCGGTGCGGTAATGGAGGAGGTTGTGACATCCGGGCTGGCACCGGGGTAAAAAGTAGTCACCTGAATAGTCGGGTAATCAACTTCCGGCAAGGCGGAAACTGGC
>CAMCFJ010000011.1 GCA_945874105.1 Candidatus Nitrotoga sp. CP45
CTTACGGAGATGTGCATGGGCGCAGTTCGCGCCTTTCATGAAGGAAATGTTGCGCTTTCCCGCACCTTGTTCGATAAAACGCTTGAAGCGTACCCCGACGACCCCAGCGCCTTGCACGGGCTCGCCCGACTGGACTTGAACGATGGTCAGCTGGCTACGGCTGAAAAATTGGTCCGGCGGGCAATCGAGATCAATCCGTCAGTCGACGAATTTTGCATGACCATGGCGCTCATTTTAGAGGCTTCCCATAAATATGAAGAAGCACTTGCTTTTGCCCGGCAAGCGGGGATCAATCCGACATTTCAGGCTGCTGCCGATGCTCTCGCCCGGCGCCTGCCTGTAACTGCCCGAGCAACGCTTCCCGTCCAATCGTCTGCTGCAGCCATTAGCCGACTGGCGCCGTGCCCATGCGGCAGCGGACATCGCTTCAAAGAATGTTGTGGCGCTATCCGGCCAAATCAAGAACCCTACATAATCAATGCCAACCACGACTCTCGCGTTACGATCGTCATGACGATACGGGAACGTTACAGTCTGACAATCCAAGCCTTGAAGTCTATCCTGTCCAATACGCCCCCCATTTTCCGCCTCATTTTCGTGGACTGCCATTCACCAGTCTGGATTCGTGAGCAACTTGAAACTCTGGCTCGCCAATACGGGATTGAATTGGTGCACACCGAAGAGTTCCTCTGGCCCAATCAAGCCAGAGCAAAAGTTCTGGATCGCATATCGTCTGAATACACCGTCTTCATCGACAACGATGTTCAGGTTGAACCGGGCTGGCTGGAGAAGTTAGTCGCCTGCGCTGATGAGACGGGTGCCGGCATTGTGGGGCCTTTGTACCTCTGGAGCGACGGCAAATCTGTTCCAAAAATTCACATGGCGGGCGGCAGGATTAATTTTTACCCTGACGTCGGCAGTGATGGACTTGTCATGGAATTGGAGCATCTGCTCATCAATCGCCGGCCAGAGGACGTGCCTGAACAGCTCGTCAGGAAGCCTTGGGATTTTGTTGAATACCACTGCATGCTGGTTCGTACCCAACTCCTGCAGGAGCATGGCCTGCTCGACGACGAAATCATCTCTGTCAACGATCATGTCGATGTTGCACTTGCAGCTAAGCGGCTGGGTTACTCCACTTACATGGAACCTTCTTCGCGCGTGAACTACCTTGCTTTCGCCGATTTTCTGCTGGGGGATCTTTCCATTTTCAGGTTGCGCTGGTCGCGTGAAGCAGGCGAACAATGCATTCTGCATTTTGCAAAAAAATGGGGCATCTGCAACGATCAGCGTTCCTTTGGCATATTACGTACTTTTCGGAGCAAGCATGTTGGCCACATCGATCCGCTCAGGGCAAATATTCCTCCGCGCCAAGAATGGAACACTGCCATGCGCAAGGAGGAGCTGCAACAGACCCGTTCAGGCTTGCTGGATATGGCCATTGAGCGCGGCTATCAACCCGATGAGATTGCCTTGTTAGGCAATGCCTATTTCGTTGCACAGGCATTCGTGGCCGGTGGATACCGCTCATGTGGCCGCCCCTTTATTAACCATCTATCTGGTACCGCCAGCGTGCTCCTGCGCTATGATTTTCGGATTGAAGTCGTGATGGCTGGGCTGCTGCACGCGGCATACACCCATTGCCCTGCACATCCGGAAGGCAAGCAGGCAGCGAGTGATGATGTGTGCAATAAACTCGGCGGCGAGCGCAACATGGTGGAGCGACTGGTCAGGAGCTATACGCTTAGGGGAATGAGATCGTCGAGACATCAGGTCGCGGTGATGGATGTCGGGCGATTAACTGTTTTTGAAGCCGAAGTGGAGATGATTGCTCTTGCTAAGGAGATTGATATGTACCTGAGTGGTGAAACCCGGTACTCGGCAACTCGTCATGATGAAATGACTCAAACACAATTGGACATGGCCGACAAAATTTGCGGGATTATTGGGGTAAGCGGCATGTCCCATAGCCCGCTGCAAGGACGTAACGATAATCGGCTACCACCCCCGCTCAACCTTCTCACCAAGCAAAACGTGAGCTATCAGTTCAATAACGAGCATTCTGCAATCACGCCCATGACTGGCAACGCCAAATTTGTGTCCCTCTGAATAATCCCAACGAATGTGCTGATCCGACCGGCACGATTTCTTGCGGACAGGCGCGTAATGTATTACGACATGCTGAAGGGGTGACGGGTGTCGTGAATTTCCACGACGAAATCGGCGATGGTGAGTTGTAATTGATGAGTCCACAGCTTGCTGGCCGTGTTATGGCTGACAATCTTGAGCTTCCATAGCTTACCGTTTGCCGGGCAACATGCCCTTCATGCCGCGCATCAATTTACCTATGCCGCCTTTGCTGAACATCTTCATCATCTTTTGCATTTGTTCGAACTGGTTCAACAATTGATTGACGTGCATCACCTGAACCCCCGCTCCGGTGGCGATGCGGCGTTTGCGGGAAGCTTTAATGAGTTCCGGGTGGGAACGTTCTTGCATTGTCATTGAATTAATGATGCCTTCAGTGCGATTGACGGCACGGTCGTCCATCTTGGCACCTGCCGCAGCCTGACCGAGTTGTGCAGGTAGTTTATCCATCAGGGCAGTCATGCCGCCCATTTTGCGCATTTGCACGATTTGCATCTTGAAATCGTTGAGATCAAATCCGTGACCACTTTTGATTTTCTTGGCCAGTTTTTCAGCCTCGGCCTGATCAATCTCACGGTGGACATCTTCAATCAGCGACAATACATCGCCCATGCCTAATACGCGCGAAGCCATGCGCTCTGGGTGGAAGGCTTCCAAGCCATTGAGCTTTTCGCTCACGCCAACAAATTTGATCGGTTTGCCGGTGATGTGCCGTACCGACAAGGCCGCCCCGCCCCGCGCATCGCCATCCAGTTTGGTGAGGATAATACCGCTTAGCGGCAATGCCTCACCAAATGCTTTCGCGGTATTCACGGCGTCCTGACCGGTCATGGCGTCCACAACGAACAGGGTTTCAATCGGATTAAGGGCAGCATGCAATTGCTGAATTTCTTCCATCATTGCGGCATTGATCGCAAGGCGACCAGCAGTATCCACAATCAGCACATCGTGGTGATGCTTGCGCGCGTAATCAAGCGCCGCCAGTGCTATATCGCGCGGTTTCTGGCTAATGTCAGAGGAGAAAAAATCGATTTCCAGTTGCTGCGCCAGGATGCGCAATTGCTCGATTGCAGCAGGGCGGTAAACGTCGCAACTAACCAGCAACACTTTTTTCTTCATCTGCTCGCGCAGCAATTTGGCAAGTTTGCCACTCGTGGTAGTCTTGCCTGCGCCCTGCAAACCAGCCATCAGAATCACGGCCGGCGGCACGGTGGTGAGATTCAACGCATCATTGTGTTCACCCATCAACTTGGTCAGCTCGCGATGTACGATACCAATCAATGCTTGTCCCGGCGTCAAGCTGCCCAACACTTCTTGTCCCAGCGCAGCCTGTTTCACCTGGGCAGTGAATTCTTTAACCACAGGCAGCGCCACGTCAGCTTCCAACAGGGCCAAGCGTACTTCACGCAAGGCATCCTGGATGTTGCTATCAGACAAGCGCGCTTGTCCCCGCAGGTTTTTTATAACGCCTGAAAGGCGTTGTGTAAGGTTGTCCAGCATGATATCGCTCCTGATTTCCGCAGCATTGGCTATAGTGTAGAATCCGCGAAGTCTAAAACATCCTGACTAAAAATGTCGAATCTTCCGCTCTATGTAATCACCTTTCTTGCGTATAGCATGTTAGCGGTATATTTTTGGCGTGCACAATCTGCTGGAAGTATAGATACCTTAAACCGTGGAATGATTGGCCATGCTGTATTGCTACCGCTAGCACTCCATGCGTATCTGCTGTATAGCAATTTATTCGGTGGTGGTGATCTGAACCTGGGGTTAATTAATGCGCTATCGTTGATCTTGTGGCTGACCATGCTGGTGTATTGGGTAGCACGCTTTTTTTACCCGATTGCCAGCCTGCAAACTTTAGTGTTGCCTCTGGCAGCAGGAGGTGCGTTACTGCCAGCGCTGTTTCCTGCGGCTCATCCGCTAACGAACAATTTTTCATTTGTCCTTGAGGCACATATTCTGGCAGCAATGCTCGCCTACAGTCTGTTCACTATTGCGGTGCTGCATGCGGGTCTGATGTCACTGGTGGAAAAACGCCTGCACCATGCTACGCTACCGCGCGTGCTGCAAGGCTTGCCACCATTGCTCACCATGGAAACCTTATTATTCCGCATCATCGGCGCAGGTTTTGTTCTGCTCACTCTGACATTGGCGTCAGGCGTTGTCTTTTCCGATCAGTTATTTGGCAAGCCGTGGCAATTCAACCACAAAATGCTGTTCGGTTTTATTTCCTGGTGCGTGTTCGCAGTGTTGTTATTGGGCCATCATTATAAAGGCTGGCGCGGGCGTACTGCGGTGCGGTGGACAATGAGCGGCTTCATTTTCTTGCTGCTCGCCTATCTGGGCACCAAATTTGTGTTGGAAGTGTTACTGCATCGCTAATGTCACTTGCCATAACACTGTAAAGTGTCGTAAAATCTGCGCCCTTTGGCATTTGCTAACGATAAAGTAGAAACTATGGTTATTATTCGATTTGCACGCGGCGGCTCCAAGAATCGCCCGTTTTTTAATGTAGTTGTGGCCGATTCGCGCAATCGCCGTGATGGCCGATTCATCGAACGCGTTGGTTTTTATAACCCGGTAGCCCCGGAAGGCCCCGAAGGCATGCGCATCCAACTGGATCGCGTGGCTTTCTGGCAAGAAAAAGGCGCGCAATTGAGTGATGCCGTCGCCAAACTGGTCAAGCGCGCTGGTGCCGCAGCAAAAGCATAACCAATCAGACTCCATGATCGTTATGGGGCGCGTGGCAGGTGCGCAGGGAATTCTCGGCTGGGTGAAAGTTAAAACTTACACCGAGTCCGTGGATAGTCTTGTTGACTATCCCATTTGGTGGCTGGGAGACGAGAATCATCCTTGGCGCGAGATAACCGTGGAAGACTTTGCTGTGCATAGCAAAGGCTTGGTCGCCAAATTCCCCGGCAGCAACGACAGAACCACCGCCGAAAAATATACAGGTTTGCTGGTGGCAGTACCGCGCAGCAGCCTGCCTCAACAGCCTGAGGATGAATATTATTGGTCGGATCTAATCGGGCTGACGGTGGTTAATCTCGCTGGCGAATGCCTGGGAGTGGTGGACAACCTTATGGATACCGGTGCTAATCAGGTGCTGTGTGTGCAGGAAGACCCGTCCAAAAAAAATCGGGGGGAATTATTAATCCCATTCATCGCCAGCGCAATCAAGCACGTGGACTTGACGGAAAAAGTGATACGTGTCGATTGGTCAACCGATTGGGCCGCAAAGCACTGAGCAGCGGCAATGCGCTTTGATGTAATTACGCTATTCCCGGAAATGTTCGACGCGATTACCCAATATGGGGTAACGCGGCGTGCGGCAGAGCAAGGCAAGTTTGTGCTCCAAACATGGAATCCGCGTGAGTTCACCAGCGACAAGCATCGTTCCGTGGATGACCGACCTTATGGCGGTGGCCCGGGAATGTTGATGTTGGCAGAGCCACTAGCGCAGGCAATCGCAACAGCGAAACAAAGCCAAGCGCAAACTGGCGTGGTCAAAAGTTGTGTAATCCACCTGTCACCACAAGGACGACAACTAACCCACGAAGTGGTGAAGGAACTTTTGGAGCGGAATGAGGGTTTGATTCTGCTGGCAAGCCGTTACGAGGGTGTTGATGAACGCCTGATACGACAGCAGGTGGATGAAGAGCTTTCCATCGGCGACTACGTGTTATCCGGTGGCGAGTTGGCATCAATGGTGCTGATAGACAGTCTGGTGCGGCACTTGCCCGGTGTGCTGGGGGATGCCGAATCAGCACAGCAGGACTCGTTTGTAGCAGGCTTGCTGGATTGTCCGCATTACACGCGGCCAGAAATTTTTGAAGGCGAAGGCATACCGGAGGTTTTACTTTCCGGGCACCACGCCGAGATAGAGAAGTGGCGGTTGAAGCAGTCGCTGGGACGAACCTGGCAACGCCGCCCGGATTTGCTGGCACAACGCCAGTTAACAAAACAGGAAGCTCGACTACTGGCAGAGTACCAGCAGGAACAAGCATCCGTACAACAAGAGGAAATAAAATGAATCTGATCGCAATACTTGAACAAGAAGAAATTGCCCGCCTGGGAAAAGTAATCCCGAGCTTCGCTCCTGGCGATACGGTTATCGTCAATGTGAACGTGGTCGAAGGTGAACGTAAACGCGTGCAGGCTTATGAAGGTGTAGTGATTGCAAAGCGCAATCGTGGTTTGAACTCATCTTTCATCGTGCGGAAAATTTCCGCTGGTGAAGGTGTGGAACGTACTTTTCAAACCTATTCAACGGCCATCGCCAGTATCGAAGTAAAGCGCCGTGGTGATGTGCGTCGTGCCAAGCTGTACTACTTGCGTGACCGTTCCGGAAAATCCGCACGTATCAAGGAAAAACTCCCTAACCGCAAAGCGGTTTAAGTCTGCAGTTAGTTATTCTCATTTTTATTTAATTAAAATGAGAATTGGCAAATTGATAGCCTCCGGCAAAACTGGAGGCTTTCTGCTTGGAACACCTCAAAGGCTCTGGTAAGCCATAAGCCCTCAAAAGCGGCTAGGCCCAAATTGCATTTGGTCTTAACGTTTGTCTTCCTGCTCCATATCACTTACTTACACCACCTGAGAATAAACTCTGCATGATATTTGCAGGTTCTCATATGTCCCAGACCCTGATACTCTTTTGCTTTGAAACTCCTTCTTTTGATAGACACAGAAGTTTCAATACGACCAGCGTATAGGTCAAACTCTGGTGAGCCACCCGGCTAAGCGGGGAATTACCTCATGAAGTTAGCCAATTATTCGTGCAAGGAAGGTAAATGAATTATCAGGCAAAGCTATCGACACCTTTTGGTATGCTCGGTATCCGCTGTGAGGCGGATGCGCTGGTCGGCATCGACTTTCTGGAGCCGGATGCCACGCCACAACCGCCGAGCCATGCGTTCGCTCGAGAGGTGTGCGAACAATTGCAGGCATATTTCATTAATCCAAATTTTCTTTTTAATCTTTCACTCAAGCTAAACGGCACTGTCCATCAAACAAAAGTGTGGCAGGCAATATCTGCTATTCCATCCGGTCAAACACAACATTATGGCGATCTTGCCACGTTACTAGCTTCCAGCCCGCGTGCGGTTGGTCAGGCGTGCGGTGCAAATCCCATTCCCATTGTCATCCCCTGCCATCGAGTGGTGGGCAAGTCTGGTATCGGCGGCTTCATACACCAGCGCGAGGGGGATGCGCTGGATATCAAATGCTGGTTGCTGGCATATGAAAAGCAATCAAACCAGGGAGTCCATCATTCATGCGCAAAGGGAAGCAACTACAGCTGACATTCCGCATGACAAAATCTTATGAACAACACTGACATCCTGGATGAATTCTGCGACTGCCTGTGGCTGGAAGACGGCTTATCGCGCAACACGCTGGAAAGCTATAGGCGCGATCTGTGCAAATTCATTCTCTGGATGGAACAACAGCACAGCTCTACCTTGCTGGAAGCAACACACGCTGATATCCAGGGCTTTCTCGCCTATTTGGTCATCAAGCAAAAAGCCAAAGCCACGAGTACCAGCCGCGCCATATCAAGCCTCAAACGCCTGTTCCGTTACCTGTTACGGCAAAGCAAAGTAGATGCAGACCCCACCCTGCAAATCGCCACCCCCAAGCTGCCGCGTAGCCTGCCAACAACGCTCACCGAAAAAGATGTGGATATGCTGCTGCATGCACCTGATATGAATACACCGCTCGGCATGCGTGATCGCACTATGCTGGAAGTACTCTATGCCAGCGGTCTGCGCGTGTCCGAGTTGATCAACTTGAGCGTCGCACAGGTCAGCCTCGACATGGGCGTAGTGCGCGTAATGGGCAAGGGTAATAAAGAACGTCTGGTACCGCTGGGAGAGGAAGCGCTGGACTGGCTTCACCGCTATCTGGTTGATGCACGCCCGATCTTGCTGGGCAATAAATTAAATGCTGCGATGTTCGTTACTAAACGTGGTACAGCGATGACGCGACAGATGTTCTGGTATCTCATCAAGCGTCACGCAAAGCACGGTGGCCTACACAAGCCACTGTCGCCGCATACCTTGCGCCATGCCTTCGCCACCCATTTGCTTAATCACGGAGCTGATCTGCGCGTAGTGCAACTGCTGCTCGGCCATGCCGATATTTCTACCACACAGATTTACACGCATGTTGCACGCGAACGGTTGAAGCAACTGCACGCGCAGCATCACCCGAGGGGGTAATGGCTGCAATACATCAAACCTGTTCAGCCAAATCAGCGGTTATGTCTCTACCGGGCAATGGTTCGGATGGCCGAAATCTTAGTGAACTACTTTTTACGATTTTGAGATGCAACCTATTACATTACTCGTTTATGGGGTGTCCACTTTTGATCTTGATGTTGCTTTTGACTATAACCACACCTTCAGTAGCCCGAGCAATTCCAATGGCTTTTTCCTCTTCTGATATGAGGTGAGCCGTACCGCTCAACCATACAACGCCATTATTATCCGTATCGACTTTAATGCTCTTGAACTTGCCTAAATGTCTGTCGGCGTTCAGTCGATTTTTTATTTTATTTGTTATATCCGAGTCCTTGACTATTGTCGTGGGGTCGGGATAGTCCATTTTTGAATCGGTGGCATAGCCTATACGGGGTATCAGCAATATACCGACCATAAAACAAACTGTGGCAATTTTGATTTTCATGATTTTGCCTCCTTGATAAAAATAAGAGTTATTAAAGTAACACGTCTTCGCTTGATTTTCAGTTCGCTAACGCTCATAAAATGTGAAATACGCCGAATCCAAAATATTTTTTCAGGGTCTAGTGCATAATTCTTTCTCATTGTTATCTGTAAACAATTGGCATCCAATGATGCCATCTTTTCAAGAAAATTTACCGCCTGCTATGAGAGCACAATATGAGTAAAAGAATATCAAGAAATTTATGGAATATCATTCTGACTGTTGTCGCAATTTGCGGCAACATCTGTTTACCTGCACCAGCGTTTTCACAAAGTGACATTGACATTGAGTTCAGGGGCAAAGATCAAATTGTCAATTCTCTGTCTTTACGCGACCTTGCCAATGCCACTCCAGCAATTTCGTTAAAAATTTTCGAGATCCACGAAAAAAAAGAGCGCATCTACAAAGCTTATCCTGCCCGAACGCTTTTTGACAAAGCATTTGGCAAAGAGTGGGGGAAAGCAGAGGAGATCGTATTCATTTCCATGGATGGATATCAAGCGAGCATTCCGGTAACAAAGTTCCTCTCCCATGACGCCTATTTCGCCTTTGCTCACGACGACGACTCGCCATTTACGATGACCAACTTACTACAAAATAATGAGGTGGTACCACTCGGGCCGCTCTACTTAATCTGGGACAACATGAAATCAAAAGTGCTGCTTGAGGATGGCGCGTCTGACATGCCTTACCAGGTTAAGAGTATCGAACTCGCGACATTTGCGACTCGCTTTCCGAATCTTTCCCCGCCAGCCAAGGCATCCGCAGAAGCGCAGCATGGTTTCTTGCACTTTCGCAAGTATTGTATGGCATGCCATACAATTAACGGTGAAGGCGGCGGCAAGGCTCCTGAGCTGAATTACCCGACGAGTGTGACCGAGTACATCAAGCCTGAATACCTGACTCGCTGGATCGAGAATCCATCAAGTATCCGACTCAACACGCTGATGCCTGGACTTGCACAAGAGATCCCTGATCGAGCGAACGTCACAAAAGAAATCATCGCCTATCTCAAGGCCATGAGCACAACAAAACGTAGCCCGAAGCGTCAAGATATCCACTGAGCGCCAGCCTGATGCTATGGAACGAGCGAAGCAAACGCCGGGTAGATCGAGCTCTCTTACCAGCTGATCTGATCGTCGAATATGTCAGAAATATTTTTAAAGTTATACTGAAAAACTTAACTGCAAAACCTTCTAATGAAAATTATTGATTCTTCAAATTCAAAATTAACTGGCTTCGCGATGGAAACTGGACAAGCTATCACGATCACGCTTTGCTGCGTGGACTGTATCAATCATGAACTTGCTATCGAAGCATTGAAAAAATCTAAAGAAAGATGCGTCTTTGACCGCGTAATTTTCCTGACGGATCGAGATTTCTCCCTTCCGGATATTGAAACAATAAAAATACCGCCGATTCGCTCACGGCAGGAATATTCGATGTTTGTACTGCATGAACTGCATCATTATATTGATAGTGATTTCGCTCTTCTTGTCCAGTGGGACGGCTACATCATTAACCCCAACGCATGGACGAATGAATTTCTAAATTTTGACTATATCGGTGCGGTGTGGGGTCATCACAAAGAAGGATTCAGAGTGGGTAACGGTGGCTTTTCGCTGCGGTCGCGTAAATTGTTACTTGCCACGCGGAAAATCCCGTTCGATGAAGAGTTGGCTGAAGATGAACTGATCGGTCGCAAATATCGCCCCCTGCTGGAGGAGCAGTACCAAGTGCGGTTCGCGCCGGAATCCGTGGCAGAAATATTTTCCTTCGAAACCACATATCCAGCCCGCCAGCCTTTCGGCTTTCACGGTTTATTCAACATATGGATGGCTCTTGCTCCGAATGAAGTGGAAGAATTTATCCATAACCTGCCATCCAATATTACAAATTCCATCCAGTTTTTTCGACTCGGAATCAATTACCGGGATCTGCGACAGTTTCATTTCGCTGAGGCAGTCTTTCAGCGCATCCTTGAAAACGATCCTGCGCATTCGGACGCCCGCAGTCAATTGGCGGCAATGGCAAGTCCCTCTGCTTCAAAATCAATAAGCCGAAACGAGACATGTCCGTGCGGTAGCGGTGAACGTTACAAGAATTGCTGCGGAAAAATTGTCGTAACCCCTGTTCCACGCGGCGCAACCC
Source organism: Candidatus Nitrotoga sp. CP45 (assembly GCA_945874105.1). Classification (GTDB taxonomy): domain Bacteria; phylum Pseudomonadota; class Gammaproteobacteria; order Burkholderiales; family Gallionellaceae; genus Nitrotoga. Next base: position 11,029 of record CAMCFJ010000011.1, read on the forward strand.
GCGAGGATGACATTCAATGGATATTGTCCGTCGCATTAAAGCACCATCAGCTGGGCCATATCGTTCATGCCAACACAATTTATGGCTTGATTTTGCACGAACAACCTCAAAATGCAGTTGCGATGCAATACTCAGGGGTCATTGCTTATCAGTCAGGTGCCCACGAAAAAGCCTTGAAATTGATTGAGCAAGCCATCCAGATTCAGCCGTCGATTCCGGATTTTCATAATAATCTAGGATTGGTGTTTCAAGCCATGGGGGACCATCAACGGGCTGCTGAATGTTATCGCCAAGCTATTGCCCTTAACGCCAACTATGTGGACGCATATAACAACTTGGGCTTGCTTTTGGAAGCCACAAGACGTCCTGCTGAAGCAGTTACTTATTATGAAAGAGCTATTGCCTTACGGCCCGATTTTGCTCAGGCACACTGGAACCTTTCACTGACATTACTCGTAATGGGTAATTTTTCGCGTGGCTGGGATGAATATGAGTGGCGTCTGAAAACGCCAGAACTGGCTGGTGAAGGAAATCGTTTTACGCGCCCGTTATGGAATGGCGAAGACCTTCACGGCAAAACAATACTTTTGCACGCAGAACAGGGTTTTGGCGATGCCATACAGTTCATTCGATATGCGCCACTGCTGGCTTCGCTTGGAGGACAAATCTTATTTGAATGCAAACCTGCGCTGAAACGCCTATTTAACGAGGTGAAAGGAATACATGAAATCATCTTGCGAGGCGAACCCCTGCCCCAATACGATTTCCATTGTCCATTACTCAGCCTGCCATCCAGGTTCCGCACAGCCGATGTGGAAATACCAGTAGCGGCTCCTTATCTTTTCCCGGATGAAGGTTTGGTTGAGGATTGGCGGAAACGCATGCCAAATACAGGGTCAGCATTAAAAGTGGGTTTGATGTGGGCTGGAAGTCCCGGAAACAAGAACGATCTGAATCGCTCCATATCCCTCAGTCAACTTGATTTGCTTGGGACCGTAGAAAATGTGGTGTTTTTTAACCTGCAAAAAGGCTCTGGGGTGGCTCAAGCAAATAATCCGCTTGCCCATCTCCATTTCATCGGCTTGACGGAAGACATCGGAGATTTCGCCAGTACAGCGGCATTAATTGCCAATCTTGATCTCGTGATTTGTGTCGACACATCGGTAGCTCATCTTGCGGGAGCTATTGGCAAACCGGCTTGGGTGCTCTTGCCATTTGCGGCGGACTGGCGCTGGCTGCTGGAGAGGGAAGATAGTCCGTGGTATCCGTCCCTGCGCTTGTTCCGGCAATGCAATATTGGCAACTGGGAAGAGGTGGTGGCGAGAGTGCGAGACGCCTTGTGCAAGATGGCAGCGTAATCGCTCATGCGAATTTCATTGCGTTTCTGGATTTAAATTAAAATATTCACAATTTACTTTCTGCCACCAACGCCGGATTCAACTGCGGATCGTTGTACATTTTGAACTGACGATAAACTTTGAAGTATGCTCGGCCCGCCTGTGTATCAGCTAGCAACTCGTCCAGGCAAGCACCCAAGTCGCTGCGCTGCTGATTCAACCGCTCCAATTTTCTATGGCACGTTAAACGGTGAGCTTCATCAACGTCAACACGCTCGGTCTGCTGACGCATGGCGCATATCTTCAGTGCGAGAATCGACATCCTATCCACCATACTACCCGCGGTCTCGCTATTCAAACGCGCGCCCGTTGTTATTTTGATGATCGGCGCATCAGTTCGTACAGAGACCGCATCCACCAACTCAAAGGCGATTAAGAACTGCTCATCAATGCATTCAATGGCGTCGTTGCGGGCCTGATTGTAGCGATCAATAGCGCGTTTATTAACGGCGATATCCATGTCGCTGACATGAGTACGGCGAGCCAAATCTTCCTCCGCCCAAAGCAGGCAATTGTTGCAATGATTCTTGATGATCCACTTCCATAACTCAGTCCCTTCGGCATCATGTATGACCGAAGATACAGGCCAAGATGGGTTAGCCAAGTAACTGTCGTGGAAGGTGGTAACAAAATGACTGGCAATCAGACACATATTAATTTTCTTTGCTTTTTGCAGACTGTTATTTTAGCGGATTTCACTGTGCACCTGTAATCGCGAGTGCTTGGCAAGCAAACGATGATTTTACTACGGGAAACTTTGTAGGTAGAGTAACTATCGATGATGTGTCAGCGCAAAGTCCGGATAGCTTGTTTACTCATCACAGAATGTCAGTTATTGTTGCCCCCCCTTATAATTTTAAGGGACAATTTGATTCTTTTTGTCCGTAACATATTCACTTTTTGCAAGGAAGATGTTGGTATGTCCGAGATCGCCAAGATCTGTCAGCTCACCCAAGCTCTCACACAACCGCCATTGCGCTGGTATTTCGATCCAAAAATTTTGGAGATTGAGCAGCGCCTGCTATTCGACAACGGCCCCGGCTATATCGGGCACGAACTTTTGGTACCAAACCTCGGCGATTACCATGTTCTGGACTGGATGGATAATGCCAAGATGTTGGTGCGTAATAACAATGGGGTGGAACTGCTCTCCAATATTTGCCGTCATCGTCAGGCCATCATGCTTGAAGGGCGTGGTAGCGCGAAAAACATTGTGTGCCCGCTGCATCGCTGGACGTACCAACTGGATGGCCAGCTATTGGGAGCACCGCGCTTTCCCCAGAATCCCTGCCGACACCTCAATAAAACTCCGTTGCAACACTGGAATGGCTTACTGTTCGCAGGTAAACGCAATATTGCCAAGGATCTGGCGAATATCCCTGCGCTAAAGGAACTGGATTTTTCCAATTATCAATTGGATCGTGTAGAGATCGATGAATATGCTTTCAATTGGAAGACTTTCATTGAGGTATACCAGGAAGACTACCATGTTGCGCCGTTCCATCCCGGCTTGGGTAAGTTCGTCAATTGCGACGATCTGCGCTGGGAATTCGGCGACTGGTACAGCGTGCAAACTGTAGGCATCAACCATGATCTACGTAAAGCTGGCAGTGCCGCCTATGGCAGATGGCAGGAACAGGTTCTGCGTTATAACAATGGCACACTGCCCAAATACGGCGCGATCTGGCTGACTTATTACCCTAACATCATGGTTGAGTGGTATCCAAATACATTAGTGGTCAGCACTGTCATTCCGCGCGGTGTCGATGCCTGCACCAACATTATGGAATTTTACTACCCCGAAGACATCGTGCTATTCGAGCGCGATTTTGTCGAAGCGGAAAAGGCTGCCTACCGCGAAACCGCGCTTGAAGATGACACCATCTGCCTGAAAATGCATCAGGGGCGCAAGTGGCTGCACCAGCATGGAATCGAAGATGCTGGCCCGTATCAATCTCCGACCGAGGACGGCCTACTGCATTTTCATGAGTTTCTGCGGCGCCAGCTTGATCCGCATTTAGGAGAATGATCATCTTAATCGTCGCTATAAAATACCGCGCATTATCATATCCATGCAGGCGAGATTCCCGTTTGGTTAAGCAGCTACTTTTCCTCCGGCGCGGGGTTAGCGTTTTTTTTGACAATCCACTGAAGTAATCTGTTGGAATGGGCGCGCTATGGATGCTGGTCGCCGGGTTCCTGTTCGGCTGGATGGGGGTGTTTGTCAAACTCGGTGCAGAATATTTTTCTCATATTGAATTAGTATTCTATCGCTCTTCCCTTGGGCTATTGATGATCTACGCCGTCATCCGCCAACAAGGGCTGTCGCTGTCGACCCATCACTTGAAGCAGCACCTGTGGCGTGGCATTTCTGGCACCATCGCGCTGATGCTATATTTTTACTGCATCACCGTGTTGCCGCTGGCCACCGCAGTAACGCTTAATTACACCGCACCGCTCTACCTCTCTATCCTGACCATACTGGCATTCAAGGAACATTTTCGTCCGGCTCTCTCCAGCGCCATCCTGCTGGGATTTTGTGGCGTGATATTGCTACTGCATCCCACGTTAGCCCAAGATCAACTCATCCCCGGTCTTATCGGGCTGATTTCCGGCCTCTTGGCCGGCATCGCCTACCTCAATGTCAAACAGCTTGGCTTAAGTGGTGAACCGGAATGGCGTGTGGTGTTCTATTTCAGTCTGATTGCCACTATTTGCAGCGGTATCGGCATGTTGCTCGGAACCATTCATCCGATCACTTTGCCAGGTTTATTTATTTTGCTCGGACTCGGCAGCACTGCCACGCTTGCACAGCTAGCCATGACCCGCGCCTATCGTACCGGGAAAATGCTAGTGGCAGGTAGCTTGTCCTACAGCACCGTGATATTCGCCAGCATATTCGGCATGATTTTGTGGGACGAGGCATTACCACTGATGGGATGGATAGGCATGGGACTCATCATCGCAGGCGGTGTGTTAAGCTTGAAACTGGCACCCAAGCACGGCGGCGCATAATTAACGAAGAAGAGACTTAATATGATCACAATAGAACAAACTCCCACCCTGCTCAACATTGCTGCACTAGGCGAATTCACGTTGGCTGATTTCAAACGATTCGAGGAGCACGCGCTCTTCATGCTTAAATCACCCGGCACGGTCAACCTGTTGTTCGACCTACGAGACATGATCAGTTACACGGTGGATGTAGCATGGGAGGAAATCAAATTTTTCAACCGCGAACACCTGCATGCCTTCAGCAAGATTGCAGTTATTACTGACGATCAGTGGATCACATGGCAGGCTTGGCTGTCACGCATGTTCGTGGATGCCGATATACGCGTTTTTACCGATTATGAACAAGCAAAAACCTGGGCGGCCGCAGCTTGATATGTTCTTAATTATGTTAAAATGACAAATTGTAATTTATAGCCGATATTTCAGGAGATAGTAAATGTTTTCAGGTTTTATTGATTTGCCATGGTGGGGCTATATAGTTGTTACGCTGGCCTTAACCCATATTACCATCGCATCTGTTACCATTTTTTTGCACCGCCATCAGGCACATCGCGCACTGAATCTGCATGCTGTTCCCAGTCATTTTTTCCGTTTCTGGTTATGGTTAACCACCTCTATCGTCACAAAAGAATGGGTCGCCATTCACCGCAAACACCATGCCAAATGCGAGACTGCGGAAGATCCACATAGCCCGGTTATTCTGGGCATCAAGAAAGTACTATTGGAAGGTGCTGCTCTCTACCGGAAAGAGGCCCAGAATCTGGAAACACTAGACAAATATGGCCACGGCACACCGAACGACTGGCTGGAAAACAATCTTTACAGCAAACGCAGCGAGCTTGGCATCACGCTGATGCTGATCATCAACGTACTTTTGTTTGGCCCGCTTGGCCTAACCATCTGGGCCGTGCAAATGGCATGGATACCTATTAATGCAGCCGGCATTGTCAACGGTATTGGGCACTACTGGGGATATCGCAACTTCCAGACGGCGGACGCTTCCACCAACATCGTGCCGTGGGGTATTTTCATCGGCGGTGAAGAACTGCACAACAACCACCACGCTTATGCCTCCTCCGCCAAACTTTCCAACAAATGGTATGAACTCGACATTGGGTGGCTCTACATCCGCGTCCTGGAAACGTTCGGTCTAGCACAAGTGAAGCGGCGTGCCCCGCGAGTACGCCTGAACCAAGCCAAGACTTCATGTGACATAGAGACCTTGCACGCCGTTATCGCCAACCGCTACGAAGTCACAGCCAGATATGCCAAATTACTGAAAAAAACCTACTCGGCGGAAATGGCTCGGCTCAAACTGCAAGCCTCGGATAAAATTGATGTAGCGCGCATCAAACACTGGCTGCACTTGGATGAAAACGTTTTAACCGAGCAACAAAAAACGAAACTCAGCGTAGTGATTAAAGCCAGCAGAATTCTACGTACAACTTATACCCTACGCCAAGAGTTGGCCGTCGTCTGGCAAAACTCTACGGCCACCAAGGAGCAATTAGTAAAACAATTGGAAGACTGGTGTCATCGGGCGGAGAACAGCGGAATTGCGGCATTACAGGAGTTTTCCCAACGACTACGTTGTTACGCTTAGCATCCTTCTTTTGCCAACCCAAACAAAAAACCCGCTTAAGCGGGTTTTTTCATGCGTTTGAACAAAACGAACAGCCTACTTCAGTTTTGTTTCCTTATACATCACATGTTTGCGTACCACTGGATCAAACTTCTTGATCTCAAGCTTTTCCGGCGTAGTACGCTTGTTTTTGTCCGTAGTATAGAAATGACCAGTACCGGCGCTGGATTCAAGCTTGATTTTTTCACGCATTTTTCGTTACTCCTTAAACGTTTTCGCCGCGTGCGCGCATTTCAAACAACACCGCATCGATACCATTCTTGTCAATGGTACGCAACCCGGCATTTGTCAGGCGCAAGGATATCCAGCGATTTTCAGTCTCAACCCACAAACGACGACGCTGCAAATTCGGCAGGAAACGACGCTTTGTTCTATTATTGGCGTGAGATACATTATTTCCCACCATCGGGCGTTTCCCCGTTACTTGACATACGCGAGCCATAGCTATTTCCCCAACTAGTTTGCAAAAGAAACGCGATTCTACTATAAAACGTTCTACCTGATCAACCTGCGGTTGTTTCATCAAGTTAGCGGAGTTAACAATGCCCGCTTTCTCCAATGTTAAATCCTCTGAGTTTTAGCAGCTCAGCATCCCTATTTTTCGTTCACGCTACTATCCGTATTGGAAAGCCCTTCCCTCTTTTCTGTTAATTCAACACGCGCCCAACCATGCGCGAAAGTGATATCGATGCGCTCACCTACAAGTAAGCCCGCGCTGTCCAAAATAATTGCACCACGTGCATCACGCACCATACTGTAGCCGCGCGCCAGCACTTGCTGCGGATTGAGATGGTCGAGATGCAACTGTAAGGCACCTAGCCGCGCATCATAGCGTTCCAGCTTGCGTTGCATGACTTCCAGCAGTTGACGAGCCAGCATCGTCTGCCGTACACCAAGCTGCTCAATGTTTGGGCACACCGCACATAAACGCTGCTGCAACGACTGCCAACGCCATTGCTGGCGCTGTAAAACATAAATTAGTACGGACTGCATACGTTGCTGCAGATGATTGAGGTGCTGAGTTTGTTGCTGCACTCGTTGTGCGGGATGCACCAGGCGACGCTGCAAATAGTCGAGCTGTTGCATCACGCGTTCGAATTGACGCTGCTTGCCACGTGCCAATCGCTGCGCCAAATGGTACACGCGCTGCAACAACTCCTGTCGCTCTGGCACAACCAGTTGCGCTGCCGCAGTGGGTGTAGCAGCACGCTGATCAACGACAAAATCAGCGATAGTAAAATCAGTTTCGTGCCCAATGCCGCTCACCACCAGAATGCGACTGGCGAAAATGGCACGCGCCACTATTTCTTCGTTAAACGCCCATAAATCTTCGATGCTGCCGCCACCGCGACATAACATCAGCACGTCGCACTCCGCGCGCTCATTAGCCAATCGAATGGCTTGCGCGATTCTTTGCGCTGCCCCCTCCCCTTGTACCGGCGTGGGATACAGCACGACAGAAATGCTTGGCATACGCTTAGCCAAGGTAATCAACACATCGCGTAACGCTGCTGCCTGCGGCGAGGTGATAATGCCAATTTGTGCAGGGAAGAACGGCAGCGGCCGTTTTCGCGCAGCATCGAACAATCCCTCGGCTTCCAGTTTGCATTTGAGGCGCTCGAACGCATCATATAACGCCCCCAATCCCGCTGGCCGCATCTGTTCCAGCGTCAATTGAAATTCGCCACGCGCTTCATACAACGTGGCCAAAGCCAACACCTCCACTTGCATGCCATTTTTTGGTAGCCAGTCAAGGTACTGACTTTTGTGACGGAACATCACGCAGCGCACCTGCGCCTGCTCATCTTTCAGGGAAAAATACCAATGTTTGGAAGTAGCACAGACAAAATTGGAAATCTCACCGCGGACCCATAGCAGCGGCAAGCCATTTTCCAATATCTGCTTGGCTGCCATGTTGAGCTCTTGCACACTGAATATATGAATTTTTCCATCTTCAATTAATTTAAAAATCATATTGATATTCTTGAATAATCCACAAGTTGAAGAGAAATGCCATATTTACATTACAATTGTAACTAGATTTTTTTAAAATTTATAGTATGTATCTGTATTTATTGTATTTTTACAATAAAATATAAATTAAACAGGCATTTCAAATGTCTTTTTTGATAAACAATCAGGCATTATTTTAGTATGTTATTCACATAGTTATCCACAGCTTTTATATAAGAGAAACCCTTCACAATATCCATATTTAATGATGTCATTAAGCATATCAAAATAATAATGATGCAAACTATCAGGAACATTCAGATTAAAGTAACTGGAGAAATCTTGCTCAATCAAGTGCGACCAGATACAGTTCCGCTTTATTAATTTAAGCATATTTGGAGAAATTTAGTGTTTGCTATTGTAGAAGCGGCTGGTTGGCCGATTTGGTTTTTGATAATTGCATCTGTGATTGCTGTTGCGTTAATTGCAGAACGCTTGATGACCCTGCGCAACAAAAAAATTGCACCCGCAGGGTTATTCAAGGAAGTAGTTCATGAACTTAAGCAGCGCGGCGTCAGCGATACCATGATTTCCCGTTTGGAAGCAGAGTCCCCGCTCGGTCGTATCTTTGCCGCTGGCCTCAAGAACATTAAAAGCCCACCCACAGTGATGAAAGAATCTGTCGAGGAGGCAGGGCGCGCCGCCGCACACGAGCTTGGACGCTTTCTCACTGCATTAGGCACAATCGCTTCAATCAGCCCACTGCTAGGCTTGTTCGGCACGATGGTGGGAATGATTGAAATTTTCGGTGTGCAAAATACCGCAGAAAACGCCCCCGCTGCACTCGCCCATGGCATCTCGATAGCCCTGTACAACACGGCATTCGGTCTGATGGTGGCTATCCCCAGTATGATTTTCTATCGCTATTTCCGCGCCAAGGTAGACGGCCTGACCATCGAGATGGAGCAGCAAGCAATCAAGCTGATTGAAATCGTACATGGCGCTCGCCGAGGTTAAGCCATGAATTTTCAACGCGGTCGCATGCGTGAGGAACCGGAAATCAATCTGATTCCGATGATAGATATATTCCTGGTAATCATAATTTTTCTAATGGTGTCGACCACATACGCCAAATTCTCCGAACTGCAAATTAACCTGCCGCAGGCCAGCGGCGAGGAAACAAAGTCGCAAGCAAAGCAAATCAATGTGTCAGTCGATGCTTCGGAGCATTACGCCATCAATAATGCGGCTACAACATTCAATACCGTACAGAATATGTCGCAATTGCTACGCACAGCCGCAGGCGAGCAAAAAGATCCAACCATCATTATCAACGCCGATGCCAAGGCACCGCACCAAGCCGTGATTAACATCATGGAAGCAGCGCGTCTCGCCGGCTATGGCCGCATTACCTTTACCACCAGCCGAAAATAACAGGCAGCCAGACCAAGGGATGCAGTGGCTAGAGCAACACTGGTACCGCACCACTCCGCTCCACCTCATCCTGTTGCCTGTCAGTTTCATATTCCGCATGCTGGCGGCAACTCGACGTGCGCTTTATCGTAGTGGCATTTTAACCAGCGTGAAGCTGCCGGTACCTGTCATCGTGGTGGGAAATATTACCGTTGGCGGCAGCGGCAAAACTCCGCTTACACTATGGCTGGCGCAGCAATTGATTGATAGCGGCTGGCATCCCGGCATCATCAGCCGTGGCCACGGTGGCACCGCTCAATCGCCGCTGGCCGTGCATGCGTCAAGCAGCCCCGACGAGGCCGGCGATGAAGCAGTGCTGATGGCGCAACGGAAACTGTGTCCAGTGTGGATCGGGCGTGACCGCGTTGGCGTAGCTCGCGCGCTGTTACAGGCTCATCCCGAATGCGATATCGTGCTTAGCGATGATGGCCTGCAACATTACCGCTTGCAGCGCGATTTCGAAATCGCGGTAGTAGATGGCACACGTCGCTTTGGCAATGGCTTCCTGCTCCCGGCCGGCCCGTTGCGTGAACCACTTTCACGCCTGGCCCAGGTGGATGCCGTAGTCGTTAACGGGGGCATGGCTACCAAAGGCCAACACAGCATGCAATTACATGGCGAGAGTTTTTACAACCTGCTCAATCCGAATACCACAGCTCAAGCTGCCGAGTTTTTCGGCCAACGCCTGCACGCCATTGCCGGGATCGGCCACCCGCAGCGTTTTTTCACGCACCTGAGTCATCTTGGGTTAAAGGCACAAGCCCACCCTTTTCCCGACCATCATCGCTTCGCGCCCACCGATCTGGATTACACTGATGCAGACGCAATACTCATGACGGAAAAAGATGCGGTAAAATGCACAGCATTCGCCAACGAAAAATGCTGGGTGCTGCGCGTGGATGCGCAGCTGGATTCCTTGCTTACCCAACAAATTCTAGGAAAGGTTACCTCTGATGGATGCCAAACTGCTTGAAATCCTGGTTTGCCCATTGTGCAAATCCCCGCTGATTTACCGCAAAACCGAACAGGAACTAATCTGCAAGGCGGATCGTCTGGCATTCCCTATACAGGATGACATTCCCGTGATGCTGGCAGATGAGGCGCGCAAACTTACCCCGGAAGAAATCGAACAGCTCCGATGATAGCTTTTCATGTCGTCATTCCGGCGCGTTTCGCCTCCACCCGCCTGCCGGGTAAGGCGTTATTGCCGATTGCCGGCAAACCGATGGTGGTGCGAGTTGCCGAACAATCCGCGCAGAGCGGCGCGCAACAAATCTGGATTGCCACCGATCATCAATCCATCATGGCTGCCGTGCATGAACATGGCTTTAAGGCTTGCCTGACCCACGTTCACCATACCAGCGGCACCGACCGTATTGCCGAGGTAGTAGAACAACTTGGGTGGCCAGACGACACTATTGTAGTCAACGTACAGGGCGACGAACCCCTCATGCCCCCCGAACTAATCAGTGCCGTAGCACAACACCTGCACGATCACCCGGAATGCGCCATCGCCACCGCCTGCCATCCCACTCATGATGTAGAGGCCATGCGCAATCCCAATATTGTCAAAGTAGTGCTGGATAAACACAGCAATGCCCTGTATTTCAGCCGTGCGCCGATTCCTTATTCGCGCGATGCGCTCACCTCTGGCGCAACGCAACCGGAGAATCTCACGGTATTACGCCACATCGGCATTTATGCCTACCGTGCCAGTTTTCTGCGTGCCTTTGGCAATCTTGCACCTGCCTCCATCGAACAAATTGAGTCGCTGGAACAATTACGCGCGTTGTGGCACGGTTACAAGATCGGCGTTACCGTTAGCGCAGACGCCCCCCCCAGTGGAGTAGATACCGATCAAGACCTGCACGCTACCCGCAAGCTGTTTGACAGCAAGCGTATAATCAACCACCAAATAAACGGAGCACAATCATGAGACTTATACTGCTAGGCGCACCTGGCGCCGGTAAAGGCACCCAAGCCAACTTGATTAAAGAGAAATTCAATATCCCTCAAATATCAACAGGAGATATGTTGCGCGCGGCGGTCAAGGCGGATACCCCGCTAGGACGAGCGGCCAATAAGATAATGGCTGCGGGTGGATTGGTATCTGACGACATCATCATCAACCTGGTGAAAGAACGCATCAAAGAAGCAGACTGCGCCAATGGCTTCATGCTGGATGGTTTTCCGCGCACTATTCCGCAAGCCCAGGCAATAAAGGACGCCGGCATCGACATTGACTTCGTGGTGGAAATCGAGGTTCCGGATAGCGACATCATCCAGCGCATGGATGGCCGTCTCGCCCACCCCGCTTCGGGGCGTACCTACCACATAATATTCAATCCACCCAAAGTACCCGGCAAGGATGACATCACCGGTGAAGACTTGATACAACGCCCGGATGACCGTGCAGACACTGTCAAAAAACGCCTTGAGGTCTATCACGAACAAACCCAACCACTCGTCGAGTACTACTTGAGTTGGGAAAAAAGTGAATCAGCCAAGGAGAAATGCGACGGCATGCCCGCGCCCCACTGCATCAATATTCCCGGCATCGGCAGCGTGGATAGCATACGTGACCGTATATTCAACGCATTGGCAGCGCATCAGCCATGATCAGCAAACCCGTCCTCACGCTTGACGATGCCAAAAGCATTGCTGCGGCTGCCGAGGCCGAGGCACTGCGCAATTCCTGGCGAGTAGTGATCGCAATCGTGGATGACGGTGGCCATCTGCTCTATCTTCAGCGCAACCACGGCACCCAGTTTGGCAGCGTGGAAATCGCTATCCAGAAAGCACGTGCAGCGGTTGCCTTACAACGGCCGACCAAGGTTATCGAAGACGCGGTACTAGGCGGCCGCCTGATTCATCTCGCCCTGCCGGGCGTCCTCCCCGCCGAAGGGGGTGTGCCACTCATGCATGACAACCAGATCATTGGCGGACTCGGCATCAGCGGCGTACGCTCGTCTGAGGACGGGCAGATCGCGCAAGCCGGTGTGGCGGCACTCGGCTAATTCATGCTTTACACCTTGTCAGGCCGTACACCGGAATTACACGGACAACAGCATTTCATCGCGCCCAATGCCAGCGTCATCGGCTCAGTCATTCTTGAAAATAATGTCAGCATCTGGTTCAACGCAGTAATCCGTGGCGACATCGAACCCATCCGCATCGGCGAAAACAGCAACATTCAGGATGGCGCAATACTGCACACCGACCCCGGCGCACCGCTCACCATAGGCAACAACGTCACTGTCGGCCATTTGGTGATGCTGCACGGCTGCACCATCGGCGACGGCAGCCTGATCGGCATCCACAGCACCATCCTTAATCACGCCGTAATCGGCCGCAACTGCCTGATAGGCGCGAACACACTGATTACCGAAGGCAAAGTAATCCCGGACAATTCGCTGGTGGTAGGTTCGCCCGGCAAAGTATTGCGCAGCCTGAGAGAAGAAGAAATCGCAGCCCTGCATGCCAATGCTGCGCGTTACGTGGAAAATATTGGTCGCTATCGGGACTCGTTTGTGAGCATTACCTAAGGCTACGCTGAACAAATCCGTTCGCGTTGAGCCTGTCGAAACGCACTCTTTGCAAATCAATAATTTGCAAATGGCTTCGGCAGGCTAAGCCCGAACGGAGGGGCTTATTCAGCACTGCCCTAATTCCGCTTCGCTGAAAAAAATCAGCTTCGGCCCACGCTGCTCACCACACGTTTACAGACTATCCATATTTCATCCTGCACAAAAATGATCAACGTGCCTTATCCCGTTGCCAGATAAAGAGAACAAAACAATCATGGCTAAACCAGCAAAAGAAAACAAAGACGAGCCGTTGGAAAAGCAGCTGTGGAAAGCCGCAGACAAGCTGCGCAAGAACATCGACGCTGCCGAATACAAGCATGTGGTGATGGGGCTGATCTTCCTGAAATACATCTCCGATTCCTTCGAGGAAATGTTTGCCCGATTGCAAGCAGGCGAAGGCGAGTATGCAGGCGCCGACCCCGAGGACAAGGACGAATACAAGGCAGAGAATGTTTTCTTTGTGCCAGCAGAAGCGCGCTGGTCGTACCTTGTTGCCAAAGCCAAACTACCCACCATCGGTACTGTTGTGGATGAGGCAATGGATGCCATCGAGAAGGAAAACTCCTCGCTCAAGGGCGTGCTGCCCAAGGTGTTCGCGCGGCAAAACCTCGACCCCGCCAGCCTCGGCGGGTTGATCGATCTGGTGGGTAACATCGCGCTGGGCGATGCCAAGTCGCGCAGCGCCGATGTGCTGGGGCATGTGTTCGAATATTTCCTTGGCGAATTCGCGCTGGCCGAAGGCAAACAGGGCGGGCAGTTTTACACGCCGCGCAGCATTGTCGAACTGCTGGTTGCGATGCTGGAACCCTACAAAGGCCGGGTGTTCGATCCCTGCTGCGGTTCGGGCGGCATGTTCGTGCAATCGGAAAAATTCGTCGCAGAACATCAGGGCCGCGTCAACGACATCTCCATCTACGGGCAGGAAAGCAACCAGACCACCTGGCGGCTGGCCAAGATGAACCTTGCCATACGCGGCATTGATTCTTCTCAAGTCAAATGGAACAACGAAGGCTCCTTCCTCAACGACGCCCATAAAGACCTGAAAGCCGACTTCATCATCGCCAACCCGCCGTTCAATGTCAGCGACTGGAGCGGCGAGCTGCTGCGCGGCGATGGCCGCTGGCAATACGGCGCACCGCCTGCGGGCAATGCCAACTTCGCCTGGCTGCAGCACTTCGCTTACCACCTCAACCCGCAGGGCAAGGCAGGCGTGGTGCTGGCCAAAGGCGCACTCACCAGCAAGACCAGCGGCGAAGGCGACATCCGCAAAGCGCTGATCGCCGACGGCAACCTGATCGACTGCATTGTAAATTTGCCCGCAAAGCTGTTTTTGAATACGCAGATACCGGCAGCGCTGTGGTTCATGAGCCGCGCCAGAAATAACGGTCACCCGCGTAAGGGCGAAATCCTCTTCATCGATGCGCGCAACCTCGGTCATCTGATCAACCGCCGCACCAAGGAACTTTCCCACGAGGATATTCAGCACATCGCCGACACCTATCATGCCTGGCGCGCCGGCGAAGGAAAGTATGAAGACGTGAAAGGCTTTTGCGCCTCCGTGCCGCTGACGCGTGTGCAAGAGCTGGACTATGTGCTCACGCCGGGGCGCTATGTCGGCCTGCCGGATGAAGAGGACGACTTCAACTTTGCCGAACGTTTCACCGCATTGAAAGCGGAGTTCGAGGCGCAGTTGCGGGAAGAGGCGGAACTGAATCAGGCTATTGCTGAAAATCTGGCGAAGGTGAAGGCATGAGCGAGTGGCAGGAAGTAATGTTGAAGGATATCGTTTCTATTCTGGGAGACGGCCTGCATGGAACTCCAGAATACGATGGCAACGGGGAATATTACTTTATTAACGGCAATAATTTGAGCAATGGAAAAATTGTATTTAAGGAAAATACCAAGAGAGCAAATAAAGAAGAGTTCGAAAAGCATAAGAAGAATCTAAATGATCGGACAATCTTAGTTTCTATAAACGGAACCATAGGAAACATAGCGGAATATAACGATGAAAAGTGCTTTTTAGGTAAGAGTGCCTGCTACTTTAATATTTTAGAAAATGTTGATAAAAAATTCATTTTTTATATGGCAACAAACAATCGCTTCCAAACGTATATAAGTGAATTTGCACATGGCACAACAATAAAAAATGTTTCTCTCAAGACGATCAGAGAATATTCATTTTTGATTCCTGAACAAGCAGAACAAAAAGCCATCGCCGCCGTGCTCTGCAGTCTCGACGACAAAATCGACCTGCTACACCGCCAGAACCAAACCCTCGAAGCCATGGCCGCAACCCTGTTCCGCCAGTGGTTCGTGGAGGAGGCGCGAGAGGATTGGGAGGAAGTTGTAATTACTGATTTGTTTGAAGTTCGTGATGGCACTCACGATTCGCCAAAGCAGACATCTATCGGTAAGCCTCTAATCACATCGAAGCACATTCTTGATGGTCGGCTTGATATTGGTAATGCATATTTAATTTCAGAGGATGACTTTAATCAAGTAAACCAGCGTAGCAAAGTTGACACAGGAGATATTCTGTTTTCGATGATTGGGACAATCGGATTAATTTACTTGGAACAATCGCTATCAGTTGATTACGCGATTAAAAATATTGGTCTGTTTAAATCCTCTCAAAATCCTGATTGGGCACTATACACATACCTATGGTTGAAATCTTCAAATGGCCGACAATTCATCGACGAACATAAAAGTGGAAGTACTCAGGAATATGTAGCATTGGGAAGTTTGCGAAGTATTGTTTTCCAAAAGCCACCTATTGAAGTTTTACAATCATTTAACAAATTGGCTTCAGGGTACTTTTCAAAAATTATTTTGAATCGTTCTCAAATCCAAACCCTCGAAACCCTCCGCGACACCCTGCTGCCCAAGCTGATGAGCGGCGAAGTAAGGGTGGCGGCATGAAAACCAGTTGGTGCAATTTATGCACGAACTGCCGAGAAATGCCCGGTTGTTCGTGAGCTTGTAAAATCGATGAGGGAATACACTGTGACCAATGCAAACGGACAAATCGCTATTTATCAGACCGAGGACGGTCAAACGCAGATTGATGTCAGGATGGAGAAGGATACGCTCTGGCTGACGCTGTTGCAGATGGCGGAGCTGTTTGACCGTGATAAATCGGTTATTTCACGGCACTTGAAGAATATCTTTGACACGGGCGAGCTGCCTCGGGAGGCAACTGTTGCAAAATCTGCAACAGTTCAAATCGAGGGCGGCAGGCACGTCAGCCGTGAAATCGAGTATTTCAATATGGATGCCGTTATATCGGTGAGTTACCGGGTCAACTCTATCAAGGGTACGCAATTTCGCATTTGGGCTACACAGCGTCTGCGCGAATATCTGGTGCAGGGCTATACGCTAAACCAGTCCCGCTTTGACCAAAACGCTGCCGAGCTTCAGCAGGCTCTGGCCTTGATCCGCAAGGCGGCGCGTTCGCCGGAACTAAGCGCTGAGGCAGGCAGCGGGCTGGTGGAGATTGTCAGCCGTTTCACGCAAACCTTTCTTTGGTTGCAGCTGCGGCATGGCGTTCAATCCTGACATTCATCATCGCCGCTCCATTCGGCTGCGCGGATATGACTATTCGCAGACCAGGATGTATTTCGTGACTATTTGCACGCAAGGTCGCCTGTGCGTGTTCGGAGACGTTGTGGATGGCGTGATGAATTTAAACGATTCGGGAAAAATGGTGCTCGCCACATGGGATGAAATCCCGGCCCATTACGCAGGTGTTGAAATCGACCGCTTTGTCGTGATGCCAAACCACATCCACGGGGTTATCACCCTCGTAGGGGCAGGCCCCCGTGCCTGCCCTGATGGTGTTGGGCAACCACAGGGGGTTGCCCCTACGGGGTATTCGTTATCCGATGTCGTGCACCGATTTAAAACCATGACCACCAAGAAATATACGGATGGCGTTAAACAAAATGGCTGGCAACCATTCCCCGGAAAATTATGGCAACGCAATTATTACGAGCACATCATCCGTAATGACGAGGCGTATTTGAAAATCACGGAATACACCCAGACCAATCCCCAGCGTTGGAAAGAGGACACC
This sequence comes from Candidatus Nitrotoga sp. CP45, assembly GCA_945874105.1. Classification (GTDB taxonomy): domain Bacteria; phylum Pseudomonadota; class Gammaproteobacteria; order Burkholderiales; family Gallionellaceae; genus Nitrotoga. The sequence continues at coordinate 28,174 of CAMCFJ010000011.1, forward strand.
TATCATGTCTAAGCTCACTGAATCCGCCATCGAAGATTTTGCCATCAAACTTTTCGAGCGTTTGGGTTATAGCTATGTTTATGCGCCGGATGGCCACCTTGCTGCCCAAACTGATGAGCGGCAAGGTGCGGGTGGAACTGATGCCGGATACGCAAGGCAGGAAGTATAATCGCGCCAATGTTGCCGGATGAGTATAGGAGAAACCCATGTTGCTGGACGAATTGCGGCTGCATAAAAACCGGATCGAGGCTCTGGCGCGGCAATATGGCGCACGGCATATCCGGGTGTTTGGTTCGGTTGCCCGGCGCGAGGAGCGGCCCGATAGCGACGTGGACTTTCTGGTGGATTTTCCGCGCGGTTATGATCTGTTCACCCAGCGTATGCCGCTTGCACTCGGGCTGGAGAAGCTGCTGCACCGGAAGGTGGAGCTGGTGCCGGAGCATGAACTTAACCGGCATATCCGCGAGCGGGTGACGGGCGAGGCGGTGGAGTTATGAGCAAACCGTGGCAGCCCTACGCGCTGCATATCCTGGACGCTATCGCAAAAATCCAACGCATTCGGATGCGCGGCGACATCGCCGCCGACGAGGTGCTGTACGATGCCGCGCTGCGCAACTTGCAGACGCTTTCCGAAGCCACGCAGTTATTGCCGGACGACAGGAAAGCGGCATTCCCCAATATCCCTTGGCAGGAAATCAGTGGCTTTCGCAATATCCTCGTGCATAATTATCTGGGGGACATCGATCCATTGACGATCGCAGCCGTGATCGACAAGAATCTGCCCGCGCTCGAAGAGAGTATCCGTGCCATGCTGGCGCAGAACCACGGCAACGGGAATGACCAAGCTCACTGAATCCGCCATCGAAGATTTCGCCATCAAGCTATTTGAGCGCTTGGGCTACAGCTACGTTTATGCACCGGACATCGCGCCCGATGGCGACAGGCCGGAACGCAGCCGCTACGATGAGGTATTGCTGTCCGGTCGGATGGAATCAGCGCTGAAACGCATCAATCCCAAGTTGTCGCCCGCATTGCTGCAAGCTGGGTTGAAAGAAGTGCAGCGCATCCATTCACCTGACCTGCTGGCGAACAATGAGGCGTTCCATCGCTTGCTGACCGAGGGCGTGCCGGTATCTGCCCACAAGGATGGCGCCGAGCGCGGCGAGCGAGTATGGCTGATCGACTTTGCTAACCCGGAAAACAACGAGTTCGTCGTCGCCAACCAGTTCACGGTAATTGAAAACCATCAAAAAAAGCGGCCTGACTTGGTGCTATTCGTCAACGGCATTCCGCTGGTGGTGATCGAGCTGAAAAATGCCATCGACGAAAACGCCACGATCAAAGCGGCGAATCAGCAGCTTGAAACTTACAAGCAGACTATCCCCGGCCTGTTCACTTCCAATGCCTTGCTGGTGATTTCCGATGGACTGGAGGCCAAGGCAGGTTCGCTCTCCGCAGGCTTGAGTCGTTTCATGGTTTGGAAAAGCGCAGACGGCAAGGCGGAGGCTTCGCATCTGGTGAGCCAGTTGGAAACGCTAATACTCGGCATGTTGAACAAGGCCACGCTGCTGGATTTGCTGCGCCACTTCATCGTGTTTGAAAAGAGCAAGAAGGAAGACCCGCAAACTGGCGTGATCAGCATCAGCACGGTGAAGAAAGTGGCGGCTTATCACCAGTATTACGCGGTGAATGCGGCGGTGGCCTCCACGCTACGCGCGGCAGATATGGGAGGAAGTTTGCGGATTGAACAGACTCCGGCCAGCTATGGTTTGCCCGGCGTGGCGCATCAGTTCAAAGGCGACAAGAAGGCAGGAGTGGTGTGGCACACACAAGGTTCAGGCAAATCACTTTCGATGGTGTTTTACACCGGCAAGATTGTACTGGCGCTGGATAACCCGACTGTATTGGTGATTACAGACCGCAACGATCTGGACGATCAGTTGTTCGATACGTTTGCCGCATCCAAACAACTGTTGCGGCAGGAGCCAGTGCAGGCAGCGGATCGCGGGCAGTTGAAGGAGTTGCTGAAGGTGGCCTCGGGTGGCGTGATCTTTTCCACGATCCAGAAATTCCAGCCCGATGAGAGTAATGTGTATGAGCAGTTGTCCGACCGCCGCAATATCGTGGTGATTGTGGATGAGGCGCACCGCACGCAATACGGCTTTAGCGCCAAGACCGTGGATGAGAAAGATGCCAACGGCGAAGTGATCGGCAAGAAGGTGGTGTACGGCTTTGCCAAATACCTGCGCGATGCGCTGCCCAACGCGACCTATCTTGGATTCACCGGCACACCGATTGAAAAAACGGATGTGAACACTCCGGCGGTGTTCGGCAACTACGTGGATATCTATGACATCGCCCAGGCGGTTGAAGATGGCGCGACGGTGCGGATTTATTACGAGAGCCGCTTGGCGAAGGTGGGCTTGAGCGAAGAAGGGAAAATGCTGGTTGCTGAGTTGGACGAGGAGCTGGATCAGGAGGATTTGACTGATACGCAGAAAGCCAAGGCCAAGTGGACAAAGATGGAGGCGCTGATCGGCAGCAAGCAGCGCCTCAAAAATATTGCAAAAGACATCGTGGCGCACTTCGAGGCGCGTCAGGCGGTGTTTGCAGGCAAGGGCATGGTGGTGAGCATGTCGCGGCGCATTGCCGCAGAATTATACAAAGAGATTGTCGCGTTCAAGCCTGAATGGCACTCCGATGATTTGAACAAGGGCGCAATCAAGGTGGTGATGACGGCTGCTTCCAGCGATGGCCCGCTGCTGGCCAAACACCACACCACCAAAGAGCAACGCAAGCAGTTGGCAGAGCGGATGAAGAATGACGACGACCCGCTCAAGCTGGTGATCGTTCGCGATATGTGGCTGACCGGTTTTGATGCGCCAAGCATGCACACCCTCTACATTGACAAGCCGATGAAGGGGCATAATTTGATGCAGGCGATTGAGCGCGTGAACCGGGTACACAAGGATAAGCCGGGCGGCCTGGTGGTGGATTATCTGGGGATTGCCGCTGACCTTAAGGAGGCGCTGTCTTTCTATTCCGATGCGGGCGGCAAGGGCGACCCTGCATTGGCACAGGAGCAGGCAGTGAGCCTGATGCTGGAGAAATTGGAAGTGGTGTCGGCCATGTATCACGGCTTTGCCTATGAAAACTATTTCGAGGCCGATACCACGCGCAAGCTGTCATTGATTCTGGCAGCGGAGGAGCATATTCTCGGGCTGGAGGATGGCAGGAAGCGGTATATCAACGAGGTGACCGCACTCTCTCTGGCTTTTGCCATCGCTGTGCCGCACGAACAGGCCATGGATGCCCGCGACGAAGTGGGATTTTTTCAGGCGGTGAAAGCGCGCCTGGCCAAGTTCGACAGCACGGGTGAAGGTCGCAGCAACGAAGAGATCGAAACCACCATCCGTCAGGTGATCGACAAGGCGCTGGTGTCGGAACAGGTGATTGATATCTTTGACGCGGCGGGCATCAAGAAGCCGGACATTTCCATTTTGTCCGACGAGTTCTTGGCTGAGCTGAAAGGCCACAAACACAAAAATGTGGCTATAGAAATACTGAAAAAATTGCTCAATGACGAGCTGAGAGCGCGCGCCAAAAAAAATCTGGTGCAGAGCAAAACATTGATGGAAATGCTGGAAAACGCCATCAAAAAATATCATAACAAAATTCTGACCGCCGCCGAAGTGATGGAGGAGCTGATCAAAATCAGCAAAGAAATTGTCGCTTCCGATGATGAGGCCAAGCAGATGGGTCTGAGCGATTTTGAATATGCGTTCTACACGGCGGTGGCCAACAACGACAGTGCGCGCGAGCTGATGCAGCATGACCAATTGCGTGCGCTGGCGGTGGTGCTGACGCAGAGGGTGCGTGAGAATGCGTCTATAGATTGGACGATCAAGGAAAGCGTGAAGGCCAAGCTGAAGGTGATTGTGAAACGAACCTTGCGTCAATTTGGATACCCGCCAGACATGCAGTTGCTTGCCACTGAAACGGTGTTAAAGCAGGCTGAGATGCTGGCCAATGAGCTGGCAGGCTAGCCACCCTGTGAATAACCAGGCATTACGCCAAACGCAGATCCCTTATTCGATTATCTGAGCCCTTAAAAAGGGAGTAAGATAAATTTCTGCATTACCAATCAATGGGTCGAAAATCAATAAATTCATATGGAGTTATCAACCACATGACAAAAAGAAACGTATTTTATGCACAATCCGGTGGCGTAACCGCAGTAATCAACGCATCGGCTTGCGGTGTGATCGAAACGGCGCGTGCGCACAAGGACAAAATCGGCAAAGTCTATGCAGGCCGTAATGGCATCATCGGCGCGCTGACTGAAGATCTGATCGATACGACCAAAGATTCCGCCAAGTCCATTGCGGCTCTGCGCTATACCCCGTCCGGCGCATTCGGTTCCTGCCGCTTCAAGCTGAAAGGTATTGAAGAAAACAGATTGCAGTATGAACGGCTGATCGAAGTTTTCAAGGCACACAACATTGGTTATTTCTTTTATAACGGCGGCGGTGATTCCGCTGATACCTGCCTAAAAGTTTCACAGTTGGCTGACAAAATGGGTTACCCCATTCAGGCAATCCATATACCCAAAACGGTTGACAATGATTTGCCTATCACTGACTGTTGCCCTGGTTTCGGCTCGGTCGCCAAATACGTCGCCGTATCGGTACGTGAGGCCAGTTTTGACGTTGCTTCCATGGCCAAGACCTCAACCAAGGTATTTGTGGTGGAAGTGATGGGCAGACATGCTGGCTGGATAGCCGCTGCCGGTGGTTTGGCCTCGGATGTGAATTGCGAGTTGCCGATTATTATTCTGTTTCCCGAAATCCCCTTCAACAAAGATAAATTTCTGGCCAAAGTTGATACCATGGTAAAGCAGCATGGCTATTGCTCAGTAGTGGTGTCAGAAGGCGTGCAAGGTGCGGACGGCAAATTTCTCTCCGACCAAGGGCTGCGGGATGCTTTCGGTCATGCCCAGCTGGGTGGCGTAGCGCCGGTGGTTGCCAACATGGTGAAGGATGCGCTGGGTTACAAATTCCATTGGGCGGTGGCTGATTACCTGCAACGTGCCGCGCGCCATATCGCCTCCAAGACCGACGTCGAACAGGCTTATGCGCTCGGCAAGGCTGCGGTGCAACTGGCGCTGAAGGGCGAAAACGCCGTCATGCCTACCATTGTTCGTCTCGACGACAAGCCCTATAAGTGGAAAATTGGCGTTGCCCAGCTCAAAAACGTGGCTAACGTAGAAAAAAAGATGCCGCGTAACTTTATCACCAAGGATGGCTTCGGCATCACCGACAAGTGCCGTGCATACCTCGCTCCGCTGATCAAGGGCGAAGATTACCCCCCTTACAAAGACGGCTTGCCCCAGTACGTTCGACTCAAGAATGTAGCGATACCCAAGAAACTTGGCGAGTTTAAGGTATAGCTTAAACACCGCATAAACCATTAGCCAACATATCCAATATTTGAAAAGGTCACAGCAACAAGCAAAATCTACCACCCCGTTATTCCTGCTTTCGAGGAAACAACGGTTGCTGAAATGGCAGCTATCACGAATTACGTAAGGGAGAAACTTATGTCTGGTGGCCTGATATTTACGCTGTTATGTGCAATGGCGGCGCTCATATACGGGGCCATTTCTGTTAGGTGGATTTTAGCTCAACCAACCGGCAACGATCGAATGCGCGAGATCGCCGCTGCAATTCAAGAAGGCGCTTCTGCCTACCTGAACCGGCAATACAGAACGATAGGCATCGTTGGCGTAACTCTGTTTCTAATCATTTTGTTTATACCGGAGCTGGGTTGGAAAACCGCTTTAGGCTTCGCCCTCGGCGCGATTTTGTCGAGTCTAACCGGCTATATCGGCATGAACGTGTCGGTGCGCGCCAACGTGCGCACCGCACAAGCTGCGCACGCCGGCCTCAACGCAGCTTTGAACGTAGCTTTCAAGGGCGGGTCCATTACCGGCATGTTGGTGGTCGGCTTGGGTCTGCTGGGTGTAGCGGGTTACTACGCCTTCCTCACTATTTCAATGGGCAGCACCCCTATGGAAGCAACCCATGCCTTGGTCGGCCTGGCTTTCGGCGGTTCGCTGATTTCTATCTTTGCCCGACTTGGTGGCGGCATCTTCACCAAAGGGGCTGACGTAGGCGCAGACTTGGTGGGCAAGGTCGAAGCGGGCATCCCCGAAGACGACCCACGCAACCCAGCGGTGATTGCCGACAACGTCGGCGACAATGTCGGCGATTGCGCTGGCATGGCTGCCGATCTGTTTGAGACCTATGTCGTGACCATCATCGCCACCATGCTTTTGGGTGGTTTGCTGATGGCCAATGCCGGCTCTAACGCGGTGATCTACCCGCTGGCGCTGGGCGGATTCTCGATTATTGCTTCCATCATTGGCACCTATTTCGTAACCGCACGGGAAGGCGGCAAGATCATGAACGCGCTCTACCGTGGCTTGATGGCGTCTGTCGTGTCGGTGCTGATCGCCTTCTATCCCATCACCCAGTGGCTAATGGGCGACAATGGCGTTTATTCCGTTAACGCGCTATATGGTTCGGCTCTCGTTGGGTTGGTGCTGACGGCTGCGCTGGTGCGGATCACCGAATACTACACAGCGACTGAATTCAGCCCGGTAAGACATATTGCTGAAGCCTCCACCACTGGCCACGGCACCAACGTAATCGCCGGCCTGGGAGTATCGATGAAGTCTACCGCTGCGCCAGTATTGGCGGTGTGCATGGCCATCTGGAGCTCCTACGAGCTGGCCGGATTGTATGGTATCGCTATCGCCGCGACTTCAATGCTCTCTATGGCCGGGATCATCGTGGCGATCGATGCCTTTGGCCCGATCACCGACAACGCCGGTGGTATTGCCGAAATGGCCAAGCTGCCGAACAACATCCGCGACATCACTGATCCACTCGACGCAGTAGGCAATACTACCAAGGCCGTGACCAAGGGCTACGCCATCGGCTCCGCCGGCCTCGCGGCACTGGTGCTGTTTGCCGATTACACCCATGCGCTTGCCGCTAATCATCCGGGATTGACTTTCGATTTATCTAATCACATGGTAATCATCGGCCTTTTCATTGGCGGCATGGTGCCCTACTTGTTCGCGGCCCTGGTCATGGCCGCAGTCGGCCGCGCTGCCAGTTCCGTGGTGGTAGAAGTGCGTCGCCAATTCAAGGAAATTCCCGGCATCCTGGAAGGGTCCGGCAAGCCTGAATATGGAACCTGCGTTGATATGTTGACCAGAGCCGCCATCAAGGAAATGATCGTGCCCTCACTGCTTCCGGTCGCGATCCCGGTAATTGTCGGCTTAACCTTGGGCGCACAAGCATTGGGCGGCGTGCTCGTTGGCTCCATCGTGACTGGCATCTTTGTGGCAATTTCCATGACAAACGGTGGTGGCGCATGGGATAACGCCAAAAAATATATCGAGGAAGGCAACTTCGGCGGCAAAGGCTCCGAAGCCCACAAGGCAGCCGTAACGGGCGATACCGTCGGCGATCCTTACAAGGATACCGCTGGCCCTGCCATCAATCCGTTAATCAAAATCATGAACATTGTGGCGCTAATGATCGTGCCATTGTTATAAGGACACCTCTAAAAATCCGATTCAGTAGACCATTCAGGGGACTACCACTAAGCCTCCTTTTTCTCGCCCTTATTTTCTATTCGCTGAATGTTACAATTCGCGTCTTTCAATAACCCACAGCATGAATTCAAACTGGATGCAGATTCAGGATTTTTTTCGAGGTTACCAACTATCAAACGCATCAAATGACACTCGTTCTAATCTCAGGGAATAAAAAATGACAGCTAGCATCATTGACGGCAAGGCCATCGCTCAGGAATTACGCGCCGAGTGGAAGGTACGTGTAGATGCGCTAAAGACGCGCGGCATTACGCCAGGCTTGGCAGTCATCATCGTAGGTGAAGACCCTGCCTCAAAGGTGTATGTCGGCAACAAGGTAAAAGCGTGCGCCGAAATCGGGCTCTATTCCGAGCATATCGCCCTGCCCGCCGACACGCAAGAAACAACCTTGCTGGCGAAGATTGCTGAATTGAATGTTAACCCTGCGATCCATGGTCTGCTGATACAGCTACCCTTGCCCAATCACATAGACAGTCACAAGGTGCTGGAAGCCATCAGCCCGAACAAGGACGTAGACGGGTTCCACCCGATGAATGTAGGCGCATTGGTTACCGGCGCCACCTTATTTCCGCCCTGCACACCATCTGGTACAATGAAATTGCTGGAAAAAATGGGCATCGAAATCGAAGGCAAACATGCCGTGGTCATTGGCCGTAGCAACATTGTCGGCAAACCAATGGCGCTCATGCTGCTGCACAAAAGTGCCACCGTTACCATCTGCACCTCCAAGACAGTGAATCTTGTCAAGCACACACGGGATGCCGACATTCTTGTGGTCGCTACTGGCAAGGCTCAGATGATTACCGGCGATATGATCAAGCCCGGTGCAGTTGTGATTGACATCGGCATTAACCGTCTGCCCAACGGCAAACTAGTGGGCGACGTTGATTTTGAAAGTGCAAAAGAAGTGGCAGGCTACATTACCCCTGTGCCCGGCGGCGTCGGTCCAATGACGATCACCATGCTGATGGCGAATACCATACAAGCAGCAGAACGTGCAGAAAAGCAACAATAACCGTCATTCCAAAAAAAGCGGAAATGACAAAACCTAAACCAACTCACTCACAAGGAATGAAATGACTACAACCACTACCCCCTCCGGACTGGAATATGAAGACATCACCATAGGCACCGGGGGTACCGCCCAAGGCGGGCACACCGTTACCGTCCATTACACTGGCTGGCTTACAGATGGCACAAAATTCGATTCCAGCAAAGATAGAAACGACCCTTTCCAATTCACTCTCGGCGCAAGAGAAGTAATACCTGGCTGGGATGAAGGCGTGCAAGGCATGCAGGTCGGTGGCGTGCGCAAACTGACTATTCCGCCATCACTGGGCTATGGCGCGCGTGGTGCAGGGCGCACCATTCCACCGAATTCGGTACTGGTATTTGAAGTGGAGTTGCTCGAAGCGTTATACGGACGCGGATAAATCCATTAAGCGCGCCGCACCTTCGCCAAAGAGACTGACATCGCCCACAAGGCGTGGCGTAGCAACCAAGTACTAACCAATTACTCGGGATGCGGCATCAATGTTTGATGTCGCACAGAGCCAAGTTTTAGCCATGTTCCAAACCCCAAATCAAGTGAGCATCGACCAGCAGTCTGTAATAGGCCGCCAGCGCTGTGACCTGCGCTTGCAGCGCATTAGTCATCGCGGCGCTTGCTTGGCGACGCGCCAACAGCATGGCTTGCAATTCCGCTTCGCCGAGAGCATAGGCGCGCTGCATCAGCCTGGAATTCTCCTGCATGGCTGCTGCGCCTTCATTGGCAATTTGCAGGCTGACATAGGCACCACGCGCAATCACGACAGCGCTCACGATTTTGGATTCAAGCTGGCGTTTTTTTAGTTCGACTTCCTGAAGCGAGACCTCCATGGCTGCGTTTGCCTTGGCACTGCGCAAGTCGCGTACGCTGCCCGGTATGGGGACGCTGAGCATGACGCCGGATATACGCTCGCGTCCATCGATCTCCGAAGCCTGATAGATTCCTACCTTGGGATCGGGAACCTTGTCGGCACGCGCCCGTTCTGCGTAGGCTTGAGTTTTTTGCATTTGAGTTTGCACAACCTTGAACTCGTCGCTTTGAGCCAGGATGCGGTCGCGCCAAAAAGCCACGTCCTCCCCGAGCGGTAACGGCATGGGCAGTGCTATGACCTGACGCTTCATACCGGGAAAGCGGGTGGATAAACCCGACCAAGCTGCGACAGCTTGCGTCTTCGCATCATTTTCCGAACGTCTTTGCTCGGCCAGTTCGGCGCGGGCGATGCTCAAATCCAATTTTGAGGCATCGCCGGCACGGACGCGCTTTTGTACCGCCGCAAGGCTGACCTGCGTTAACTGAAGATTGTTTTCGGCCAGCTCACGGGCACGTTCCGCCGCCAGCCAATCCACCCACAAAGTCATCAGTTCACGAGCCGCTTCGTGCCTTGCCTCGCCGTAGTGTGCATGGGACTCGTCGACGGCTGCTTTGCCGATGTTACGATCGGCCATGGCTTTGCCGGGAAGCCGGAAAGTTCGCTCGACACCTACATGCCACTCCTCACGATTGCCATTGGAACTATTGTTGGGGCCATAGTTCTGAACGCGGCGCTGTCCCATAACCGTGGTGGTCCATTCATAAGGCGATCTATCGAGGATGCCGGCCTCTTGCAGAGCAACATCCAGGTTGGCGCGCGCGGCAGCAACGCCAGGATCCTGCTGGAGCAGTGCCACTGCAATGTCGGCTGGCAAGAGCCCTGGCGGATTCACCGGCTGCACTGCCTGCCCGGAACCGGAGACGGTCAACAGGCCGATCAGGAGCAATCGAATGATCATTCGATCTCTCCTGCTTCGACGACCGTCGTCACCCAATAGCGCAGACCTGTGCCAGCGAATTGCTGGCGAATAGCATCGAGCAGCGTCGCTTTGTCGGTCGCTGCAAAGATTGCCTTTATTTCTGTGGCATGAGCCCGACCCATTACCTGTTCGGCTGGACTTAAATTCCAGACAACCAGGCCATGTGCAGCCGTGGGCGTGCTGGTGAACACAGTGGTGTTGGGCAACATGAGCAGAAAATCAAACAGCTTCTCCTCAATTGCTGGTGGACACAGCAGCGTTAAACATAGCTCAGACATGAGAAACCTCTCGTTTCGGAAAACCGAAGCGTAAATATAAAATTGGCAATAGCATCAATGTCAGTGCCGTGGCGGTAATCAAGCCGCCGATTACAACGATGGCCAACGGGCGCTGGATTTCGGAGCCTGGCCCCGATGCGAACAGCAGCGGAATCAGCCCGAAAGCCGTAATGGAAGCGGTCATCAGCACCGGGCGCAAGCGCCGCTTCGCCCCTTGTACGACGACTTCGCTTAATTTCATGCCTTCGCTTTGTAATTGATTGAAATAGCTGACCAGAACCACACCGTTCAGAACGGCGATACCTAGCAGCGCGATAAAGCCTACCGACGCAGGCACCGAAAGGTATTCGCCGGTAACCCACAAGGCGATGATACCGCCGACCAGCGCGAACGGGATGTTACTCAGAATCAGCAACGATTGGCGTACCGAACCGAAGGTTGTGAACAACAGCACGAAAATGAGCCCGAGTGCGACCGGCACGACAACCGTCAAACGCGCAGCCGCGCGCTGTTGGTTCTCGAACTGTCCGCCCCAGGTGATATGGTAGCCGGCGGGCAGAGGCAACTTCTGCGCGACGAGCGCCTTGGCCTCTTCGACGAAGCCGACCAGATCACGGCCACCGACGTTGGCGATGACGACACTGTAACGGTTACCCATCTCGCGATCGATCTTGACCGGACCTGCGGCGCGTTCCAGTTTTGCGACGCTCGTCAATGGTACCGTGTTGCCGTCTTTAGTCGTGATCCGCATGGCGCCAAACTCGGCTGGCGAAATGCGAATCGATTCAGCGCCACGCAATATGATAGGCGTGCGGCGGTTATCCTCGATTACGATACCGGCCCGCTGACCATCGATCTGCGTGCGCAGCGAGTCCTGGATCTCTTCGACGCTCAAACCCAGATGGCCAGCCTGCAGGCGGTCTGCCACGATCCTCAAGTACTGCACCCCATCATTCTGAACCGTGTACACGTCCTGATTGCCGGGAACCGTCTTGAGGAGTGCATTGACCTGGCTCGCATATTCGTTGAGTTTGTCGAGATCGGGGCCGAAAATTTTGACCGCCAGATCGCCGCGCACGCCGATGATCATTTCCGACACGCGCATTTCGATCGGCTGCGTGAAGCTGTATTTAATGCCGGGCATGGGATCGAGTACCTTGCGCACTTCATCCATCAGCACTTCCTTGCTCTTCATGCGCCATTCGCTTTTTGGCTTCAACAGCAAATACGTGTCAGTCTGGTTGAGACCCATCGGGTCGAGGCCGATTTCATCGGAGCCGACCCGGGCTACGATGCCATGCACTTCCGGGATAGCCTGCATGATGGCGCGCTGGATTTTTATATCAAGCGCGGCGCTTTGTTCCAGGCTGATGGAAGGCAGTTTCTCAATGCCAACAATCAAGTCACCTTCGTCCATCGTCGGCATAAAAGTCTTGCCGACCTGGGTGTAGATCACACCGGCCACCAACAACATCCCCACCGCCACCCCGGCAACGATGCGCTGTCGGCGCAGGCCCCAGGAAAGCATCGGCTCATACAGCCCCAGCAGCTTGCGCGGTAGCCATGGGTCTTCATGCTTGATCTCGCGCAGCAGATAGGACGCCAGTACCGGAATGACGGTCAGCGACAACACCAGCGATCCGGTCAGCGCGAACACAATCGTGAGCGCCACCGGCACGAAGAATTTTCCTTCGAGGCCCTGCAGCGTCAGCAGCGGCAGAAACACAGTAATGATGATCAACACCCCGGAGGTGACCGGAACCGCAACCTCTCGTACCGCGCGATAGATTGTATGTAGCCGTGGCAGTTTGCCGGCCGTGGGATCGGTCGCCAAACGCTGCACGATATTTTCGACCACCACGATGGCGGCATCAACCAGCATGCCAATCGCGATGGCCAAACCGCCCAGGCTCATCAAGTTCGCCGACATGTCGAAGCCGCGCATCAGCATGAAAGTAATCAGCGCAGCCAAGGGCAGCACCAAGGCCACCGTCAGCGCCGCCCGGATATTTCCCAGGAACAGACCAAGCAAAATAATGACCAGAACAGTCGCTTCGAGCAGCGCGGACGAGACAGCACCGACCGCCTTGCTGACTAGGGAGGCGCGATCGTAAAAAACAACGAGTTTCACGCCCTGTGGAAGCGTCGGCTGCAATTCATCCAGTTTTTTGCGGACGCCTTCGACGACCTGTTGCGCGTTAGCACCAGCCAACCCCAACACCAGTCCCTGGACGGTCTCTCCCGTGCCGTTCTGGGTCACCGCACCATTGCGTGTCACCGTGCCGATCTTGACCTCGGCCAAATTGCCGACGCGGATCGGCGTACTGTCTTTTATCGTCACCACTATCGCACGCAGGTCATCCAGGGTCGTGATCCTTCCCTCGCTACGCACCAGCAGCACTTCATCTCCCTCGCCCAGTCGGCCCGCGCCATCGTTGCGGTTATTGGCGCTGATCGCCTCCTTGAGCTGACCCATCGTCACGCCGCTGGCAGCCATTCTAAGCGGATCAGGCACGACTTCGAAGGCGCGAACGATGCCACCCAGCACATTCACGTCGGCAACGCCAGGCACGGTTCGCAGCACCGGCCGGATGCCCCAGTCAAGCAGGCTGCGTCGCTCGGCCAGCGACAACCCCCCGCCTTCGACGGTAAACATGAACATTTCCCCGAGCGGGGTCGTGATCGGCGCCATACCGCCCGTGATGCCGTCCGGCAGAATTTTCGTCAACCCGCCAAGGCGTTCGCTGACCTGCTGCCGCGCCCAGTAGCGATCAGTTCCGTCCTCGAAGTCGATCGTCACATCGACCAGGCCATACTTGGTGACCGAACGTAGAATTTTGGTTTTAGGAATGCCGAGCATTTCCACTTCAATCGGCACCGCGATGCGGCTTTCAACTTCCTCCGGCGTCATGCCCGGGGCTTTCATGATGATCTTGACTTGAGTGCTCGACACATCAGGAAAAGCGTCAATCGGCAATCCCAGATACGCATACCATCCCGCGCCAGCGACAATCAGCGTGGCCAGCAATACGAACAGGCGCTGCGATAAAGATATCTGGACAAGGCGGGAAAGCATTATTTGCTCTCTTTCGCATTGAGCCATGCGCCCTTGAGAACGACCACGCCGCTGACCGCGATCTGTTCGCCGACTGTCAGCGAACCTTGCACGCGCACGCGCTGCCCGGCGCTTACCACGACCTTCACTGGTCTGGCTTCAAAACCCTGTGATGTGCGAACAAACACATACGCCTGATTGCCGTCGTGAGCCACCCCGGAAAGTGGCACCTCCCAACTGTCCGGAATGGCCGCTGCAGGCAACTCAACCGTCACAACCTCGCCCGATCGAATCAGGCCGGTCTTGCCCTCGACTGCCGCCCGCAGCACGACCATTTGACTACTGGGAGATACAATCCGGCTGACGCTCAAGATGCGCGCCGAGACATCCCGGCCGAGTACCTTGACCATTGTTCCAGCTGGCCAATTCATGTTTTCCGACACCGGAAGCTGAATGTCGAGCCAGAGAGAGCCGGTTTGTGCCACATGCAATAATGCAGCTGCAGCTTCGACCCGTTGACCAGGCGTGACCGCAATCTCGGTCACGATTCCGGCCTGCGTCGCAGCTAGCGTAATGCTGTCTTGTGGCTTGCCGGTAGCGGCAATGTGCTGGATCGTAGCGGCCGACATGCCGCTTAGACGCAGCGCCGCCGTAGCCTGATTGAGCACGGCTTCACCTTCCATCAAAGCGGCTTGGGCTTCCTGCACCCGGCGTTGCGGGATGATGCCTTCATCGAACAAAGTTTGTTCGCGCAGTGCCGATTGTCGTGCAAGCCTGGCGCGGGCGGTGGCTTGCAGCAACTGCAATTGCAACTGGCCAAGTTGCGGGCTGGCGATGCGTACCAGCGGCGTGCCCGGTCGCACGGTCTGATTTTGCTGTACCAGCAATTGCGCCACCAAGCCGGCCACCGGTGAGCTGACAACTTGTTTTGCTGTTGTGGGGACGACGACCTCCGCAGGAAAACGTACTTTTATCAATCCGTTTTGGCTCTGCAATGGTGCGGTTTGAATACCCAATGCCTGAATTTGGCTGTCGGGAACAGTGAATTTTAACGGTCGATTGGCCGCCTGAGCGGTAGCCGTAAATGCACACGCCATCGCTACGGCGCAAACATACGAATGGAAACGTAGATTCCTTTTATTCATGATCAACCTTTATTGTCGCCTGCCGACATAACAAGCATAGCCACGCTGCTCGTCGAGTCGTGGGAAAAAAATCGCCAGCATCATCGTTTGAAGATGACCGTTACGCTCAGCCCTTTTCCTTCATTCTGTGGTGCGATTCGCAGAGTAGCACCATGAATCTCGGCAATGCGATTGACGATAGATAGCCCCAAGCCACTACCGCTGGCGCTTGTGCCTATGGGGCGATAGAACCTTTCCGAAACCCTTGCCAGTTCCGCTTCCGGAATGCCAGGCCCATTATCATTCACCGACAGACTGGCAAGCCCTTGCTGATTGGTGATACTAACCCAAACCGATGTTCCCGGCTGTGTGTGACGCACGGCATTGTCGATCAGATTGCGCAACAGGATGCGCAGCAATACCGGATTGCAGCGCGCCTCCATTTCTGTGCCTTCTGTCAATTCGAGCCGTACATGCTGGCTCAATGCAGCCGGGGCGATTGCGGCGATTACCTCAGCGGCGACAACTCTCAGTTGGCAGACTTCAGTCACGTCATTGCCCAAGGTGTCGATGCGGGCAAGGGTCAGCAATTGCTCGATCAAATGGGCGGCTCGGTCACAACCGAGAATCGCGTTGTCGAGCGCATGGTTGCGCTCCGCTTCGCTGCAAGCCGCTCTGGCCACTTGCGCTTGTGCCTTGATCGCGGCCACCGGAGTGCGTAATTCATGCGCGGCGTCTGCGGTAAAGCGCCGCTCTTTTTGCATGGAAGCTTCGATGAGGGTGAATAGCCGGTTAAGCCGTTCGATCAACGGCACCACTTCGCGCGGGGCGGATGACGCATCAAGCGCGGCAAGATTATCCGGCGCGCGCTGTTCCACTTCGCGGGTCAGCTTGTCCAACGGGCGCAAGCCGCGCGCAACTGCAATCCAAAGCAGAAGTGCCAGCAACGGTAAAGAAATAAATAGCGGCTTGAGCATGTTGCCAGCGATACCGCGCGCCAGTTCGTCACGTACGTCGGCACGTTCCGCCACCTGGATCAAATATTCGGCGGATTCGTTCCAGGTACTGAATACGCGCCAGCGGTGCCCGTCGATGGTATGGTCGCTGAAGCCGCGCTCCTCGCTGGCCAAAGGTTGTTGCGGAGCGTTGGCGGAATGCAGGCGCAGCTGGTGTTCTTTATTCCAGACCTGAAACGCGACCCGGCGGGCATACTTGTGCAGCAGCGGCGCATGCTCTGTTTCAAGTTCGTCCAGCTCATGCGATGACTGGACAACCAGCAGCGCAGCCGCCTGCGCCAGGTGCGCATCCAACACCTCGTCGAATTCCTTGCGCGCATTATTGTAGGTAAATGCAGTCACACTGAGCCAGACCAACGTGATCGCCATCAACGCCAAAATAAGCAGCCGCTGTTTAAGTGATGCGCGTCTCCACATTTCAGATTGCCTTGTCGCGCGGCATCAGGTAACCCACGCCGCGTATGGTTTCGATCAGTTCAGGAAAAAGCTTGCGCCGCAAATGATGGATATGCACTTCCACCGTGTTGCTTTCGACCTCATCACCCCAGGCATAAAGCTGCTCTTCAAGCCGGGCGCGCGAAAGCACTTTTCCCGAGTTGAGCATCAGTGCATGCAACAACGCGAACTCCTTGGCTGAAAGCTCAACCGATTTGTCCTGGTACAGCACACAATGAGCGGCGGGATCAAGCTTGACCCCGGAAACCTGCAGTAACGGCGCAGTCTTCCCGCTGGCGCGGCGCACCAGTGCGCGCAAGCGAGCTGCCAATTCCCCCATGTCAAATGGCTTGACCATGTAGTCATCAGCACCGGTATCCAGCCCTTTGATGCGGTCATCCACCGTATCCATCGCGGTTAGAATCAACACGGGTGTCTGGGAATTTGTTTGGACATTTCGGCTGCGCAGCCGGTGCAACACTTCCAATCCGGAAAGACGCGGCAGCCCCAAATCCAGAACCACTGCCGCGTAGGGCTCGGTAGTGAGTGCCTGCTCTGCCGAGACCCCGTCTTTCATCCAATCCACGGCATAGCCGGATTGTCTCAAACCAGCCTGGATCGCATCGCCCAGCAGGGCATCATCTTCGACCACCAATATGCGCATATTTTCACCTAAGGCAATGCTGAATAAGTCCCTCCGTTCGGGCTGAGCCTGTCGAAGCCATTTGCAACTTATTGATTTGCAATGGGTGCATTTCGACAAGCTCAACGCGAACGGACTTGTTCAGCGTAGCCCTCAACAATGGCGCAGAACTGTTGCGACTTTGTTTTAAATTGTTGCTTGCACAAAAATAACAATTTTCAGTTATCGCTATGTTGCCCGGCTTGCGCCACTTTCACACTGGTGGTCACCAGGCCGGTTGCCGGATAACCAGCCCAGAATGTCACAACACCGACCAGCATTATGACACCCAGCCAGAGATATGAGCGACGGATGCCTTCCTTCGGCTCTGCGGATTTGAAACCGTTTACCATGGAACGCACCAGATTTTCGCGGTGCATTAAGCTGTTCACCACCACCCCGGCTATGTGGATAAATACGATAGCCAGCATGGCATTGGATGTGGCCTCATGCAATCCCTCCATCACATCGCCACCGATGTCTTGGAACAATATCGCCCCAGTCACTCCGGACAAGATGCCCAGTGTCAGCAGCAGCCAGATCGCCACACTTCCCGCCGGATTGTGTCCCACATAATGCGGTGGCTTGCCCTTGAGCAGCGATATCGAATACGCAACAATTTCGCGAGGCTTGAATAAAAAAGAGCGGAATTTCGCATAACGTGTGCCGAAAAATCCCCACACTAACCTGAACGCGATTAAGCCCAACAGAGTGTAGCCGAGCACCACATGGATATCGCGGTAACGCTCCGTCTCAGCAGTTAGAAACGCGCCGCTGAATGACAGCACCAGCAGCCAATGGAAAACCCGCGTCGGCACATCCCAAACCAAAATTCGTTGACTCATGATGATCTCCTTTTACTTGGGAATTTTTATATTACGTTCACTGAAATCACCCCGGTCCGCCTGTTGGTGGCAGGCCGTACAATTAGCCGGGCTCTTCACCTTCGGACTGTTCCAAACAGTCGGGGGGATTTCGTGGCTATCGTGCTTGTGCTTAAACCAGGCAGTCTCAGTGATCCGCAATGGCGCAGTCGACGCACTCCAGCGGTTGGAAGCATTGTTCACCAGAAAAGCGGTGATCTCCTTGTTTTCCTGATCTGTCAGCGAAGCATCCGAACCGAAGTGCTTATCCAGACCGCTCATGACCTTGCGCCAAGATGCAGCAGGCAGCAATCCCGGCGAATATGCGATGTGACAGGTAGAACATTCCTGCTGGAATTTTGCGTTAACTTGTGAAGGTTGAGCTGGTTTGCCGCGATTTTCGCCACTGTATTTTTCAGAGCGATCACCTGCCTGTGCGATGGACATTGTCACACCCATAACCAGCAAGGCCGAAACAAGTCTACGTGGAAAAGTTTTATAACATTTTGACATATCAATCTCCTTGAGGGCGACTCTAAAATTCAAGTTTCTAAACAAGACAAGGCACGAGTAAAAAATTTGAGCGCGGCATATATGTTGATATGTAAGCGATAATTTTTTTCGAGTAACGCCGTATTGTGACGAAACTTGGATTTTTAGAGGTGCCCATGATTATTTTTTAACGGTGAGCAAATAAGTAAGTACATCGCCTTTTTCCTGCGGTGTGCAGACGCGATCAAGCACGTCGTTACAGTTGCGCTTGAACCATTTTGCTACCTTGCCCGGGTCAGTGAATCGCTCTGCATTGGCAGATGGCGCAAACGGCTGTATAACTTTGCCGGTCTTTGCATGCTTGCCTGGCGCAGCCGGATTTTCGGTATGGCAGGAAGCACAGCTCCATTCATTACCGTGTTTTACCTTGAAAAAATTCTCCCCGCGCGCAGCTGAAAATCCCTTGAAACCCAAAGCAGCTTTTGCCGCATCGCTTTGAATGGCAGCCAGCGCCTCTTCCGGCGTTTGCGCGAAAGCCGGGCCTGAAATTAATCCGGCGACAACCACCAGTGCACAAACCAACGTGACATTAAATTCGCGGAACATTTTTCACCTCCTTTATTGCATTAAGAGGTTCGTAGAATAAATGGCCAAGCTTAAGGGTTGCTTAAGGAAAAATATTTTTGCAGGGTTTCAGAAATAAATAATTAAAGTGGCCCCTCCGTCAAGTCAATAATGCATCGAGTTTAAGAGGGTAACCATCTTCAAGCAGCGGTACGAAGCTGCCCCGGTTTGCAGATGTCAGAAGGGGCGTTGTGACCGCCCGGTTGTCGGCCTGAGCGGATTATGGTGGGTGATCTGATTCGGTTTGCTATGAGCGTCTGTTATTGAATGCCTCGTAGTGGGCTGACTTGAAGCTCTGTATTGCTTCCGTTCTTGATAAACTACAGCAATAACACTACCCAACATATAATGGGCAGTCGGGTATAACAACAAATAAAACAATGGATCAGGCCACGCATAACAAGATCGTTTCTTTCATCTGGGGCATAGCCGATGATGTGCTGCGCGATTTATTCAAGCGCGGCAAGTACCCTGATGTCATCCTGCCGATGTGCGTGCTGCGGCGCATGGATGCTGTGCTGGAGCCGACCAAGCAGGCCGTGCTCGACAGCAAGAAGATGCTCGACAATGCGAGTATCACCGAACAGCGCGCCGCGCTTTGTCATGCTGCCGGACAATCCTTCTACAACACTTCCAAATTCACCCTGCGCTATTTGCGCAACCGGGGCAATCAGCAGCAGTTGCGCGCCGACTTTGAGGCCTATCTGGACGGCTTCTCGCCCAACGTGCAGGAGATTCTGGAGAACTTCAAATTCCGTAACCAGATTTCCACGCTGTCCAAGGCGGATGCGCTGGGCACGCTGATCGAAAAATTCCTCTCGCCCGACATCGACCTCACTCCCGCCGCTGTGGACAACCACGCCATGGGCACGGTGTTCGAGGAACTGGTGCGCCGCTTCAACGAAGATAACAACGAAGAGGCGGGCGAACACTGGACGCCGCGCGATGCCGTCAAGCTGATGGCCGACCTGATCTTTTTGCCGATTGCAGACCGTATCGAATCTGGCTCCTACCTTTTGTACGACTGCGCCTGCGGCACCGGCGGCATGTTGACTGTGGCTGAAGAACGCCTGCTTGACATTGCCAGCGCACGCAAGAAAAAAGTTGTGCCGCATCTGCATGGCCAGGAGATCAACCCCGAGACCTACGCCATCTGCAAGGCCGATATGCTGCTCAAGGGTGAAGGCGAAAACGCCGAGCAGATCGTCGGCGGCGCGGAGTGGAGCACGTTATCGCACGATGCATTCCCGGCGAAAGAATTCGACTTCATGCTCGCCAACCCGCCCTACGGCAAGAGCTGGAAAAAGGACCTCGAAGGCATGGGCGGCAAAGACGAGATGCGCGACCCGCGCTTCAAGGTGCAGCACAACGGCGAAGAATTATCATTGGTCACCCGCTCCAGCGACGGGCAGATGCTGTTCCTCGCCAACATGGCGCACAAGATGAACCACAAGACCGCGCTGGGCAGCCGCATCGCCGAGGTGCATAACGGCTCCAGCCTGTTCACCGGCGACGCGGGGCAGGGCGAGAGCAACATCCGCCGCTGGCTGATCGAAAACGACTGGCTCGAAGCCATCGTCGCGCTGCCGCTCAACCTGTTCTACAACACCGGCATCGCCACCTATGTCTGGGTGCTCAGCAACCGCAAGCCCGAAGCGCGCCGTGGTCGTGTGCAGCTGATCGACGCCACGCAATGGTACAAACCGCTGCGCAAAAATCTGGGCAAGAAAAATTGCGAACTCGGCGAAGACGACATCGCCCGCATCTGCCAGACCTATCTTGAATTCAAGGAAATCCCACAGAGCAAAATCTTCGACAACGCGGCTTTGGGCTACTGGAAAGTTACCGTCGAGCGCCCCCTGCGCCTCAAGAGCCAGCTTGCACTGCCCGCCATCGAGACACTGCGCTTCGCCTCCGGTGATGCCGAAATACGTGCGGCGCTCTATGATGAATTGGGCGAGGCGCTGGCGAACGACTTCCGCAGCGTCCAGAAGAAACTGGAACAACGTCTGAACGAATGGGGCGCAGAAGACGAAGCTGAGGACGACAACGAAGAGGCGTCCGCGAAAAAAGGTCTGCCGGAAAAGAAGAAAAAGAAACTGCTCGATGCCGCCACCTGGGCGCGCGATGCTGCGTTGGTCGAGACCGCCACACTCCTGCGCGAAAAACTCGGCGGCGAAGTGTTCGACGACCACAATATTTTCCGCGAGAAAGTTGAGGCCGCGCTTAAAGAAGCAAACCGCAAGGTTGGCGCAGCCGACCTCAAGCTTATCTACAAGGCCGTAAGCTGGAGAGATGAAAAAGCGCCAGAAGTGATTGCCAAAATTCACAAACCCGGCAAACTAAAAGCTGATCCATTGCACGGCCTGTACCAACTCCCCTCGCCCGCAAGCGGGAGAGGGGCCGGGGGAGAGGGGCGCGGTAGCGGAGCGAAACCTCTACTTGTCGAATACGAACCCGACCCCGACCTGCGCGACACCGAGCAAGTGCCGCTGCTGGAACAAGGCGGCATCGAGGCCTTCATCCGCCGCGAAGTGTTGCCCTACACTGCCGATGCCTGGGTGGATGAAGGCAAGACTAAGATCGGTTATGAAATCAGCTTCACCAGACACTTCTACAAACCACAGCCGCTACGCACGCTGGAACAAATTCGCGCCGATATTCTGGCGGTGGAAAAAGAAGCGGAGGGTATGCTGGCGGAGATCATCGGAGGCGAGTTATGACGAAAGACAAGAAGCTCACTCTTTTTGTATCCTCGACTGTGTACGAAAACAGGAAACTTCTGGATCAGCTCTACCCCATCCTGACCGGTTTCGGCTATGAGGTGTGGATGTCGCACAAAGGCACGGTGCCGATCAATCCGGGGGAAAATACATTTCAAAGCTGCTTGCGCGCCGTCAAAGAGTGCGATCTGTTTCTTGGCTTTATCACCCCCTCATACGGTAGCGGTATAAGCAAAAGTGGACCATCTATCACCCATAAAGAAATTAAATGCGCTATCGAACTCGACAAGCCGCGCTGGTGGGTGGCGCATTCGGAGGTCGTTTTCGCGCGCAGGCTGCTGCGTGATATCGGATATGACACACCTGCGCAACGAAAAAAACTGCAATTAAAACCGGGAGCCAAGTCCATTACCGATTTGCGTGTCATCGACATGTATGAAGACGCAATGCGGCACGATGAAGCAGATTTGACTATGCGCACCGGCAATTGGGTTCAGGAATTCAACAGCGACAATGATGTACTGCTTTTTGTCGAGACTCAACTCTCTCGCATTGATGAGATCAAGCGCATCATCAAGGAAAACATAGCCACGCCCAAAACAGCCAAGGCGCAACCCAAGAGCCGCAAAGGAGGTGCGAAATGAGCCGCGCTAATCTGCTGCAACTGCTCTCATTGGGGGAAGGTCAGAACCTCGAATTCAAGGCCGTTATCAACCCGGTCACGATAGGACAAAACATCTGCGCGTTCCTGAACTCCGGCGGCGGTTACCTCATCCTTGGCGTCAAGGACGATGGAGAAATACACGGAATACCTCGCGGCAAGGATATACATAAGCTGGAGCAAAACATCGTATCTGGTTTGGTGCCCAGAGCGCTGGTTTCGTTCGACGAACAAACGATAGAAGGCAAAACGGCCTGGGTAATCGAGGTACCTGCCGGGCAGGATGTGCCTTACGGCTATCGGGACGAGATATTCATCCGCGAGGGTGAGCGTACCAAGAAGGCCGATGTCGAAGCCATTCGCAGTATGATCCTGCGCCACAAGGGCGAGCCGGAGCGCTGGGAACGTCGTTTCTCCGATGCGGATATCGAGCATGATCTGGATGAAAAAGAAATTCGCTTATTGACCATGAGCAAAGCGGCCTCACGGCTGGAAGGTTTGTTTGATGCTGTGGGCAGCCCCCTCAAAGCGTTAGAGCAACTGGGGATGATCAAATATGGTCGCCTCACCAATGGCGGCGACGTGCTGTTTGCTAGCCACCCGGCCAAGCGCCACCCGCAGGTGCGGGTGCGCGCCGCGTGCTACACCAGCGACAAGAGCGACGACACCTATCGGGATTTCAAGACCTTCGAAGGCCCGCTCGTGCAGGTGCTGGAGCAGTCCTTTACTTTCATCCAGCGCAACACACCTAGCCGCAGCCATTTCCGCAAGAACCAACTGGCGCGGGAAGAGCAGAGCCTCTATCCACCGGAAGCCATACGCGAAGGGTTGGTCAACGCCTTCGCGCATCGCGACTACGCCGATTTTCGCGGCGGCATCGCGATCAACATCTACCCGAACCGGCTGGAAATCTGGAACTCGGGCAACTTCCCCGAGGGCATCACAGCGGCATCCCTCGCCAAAGGCCACCTCTCCATCCTGCGCAACCCGGATATCGCCCATGTCCTCTACCTGCGCGGCATGATGGAGAAGTTGGGCCGGGGCAGCGTGATGATCCGCAAGGCCTGCAAAGCGTATAAATTGCCGATGCCTGTCTGGAGTGCAGACGCCCAAGGCGTCACCCTGACCTACCCCGCCCCGGAAGTCACCCCGGAAGTCACCCCGGAAGTCACCCCGGAAGTCATGAAGGTGATCGCCGTCCTCGTTGGCAGCATGGCTCGCCGTGAGTTACAGGAAAAACTCGGCCTCAAGGATGCAGAAAGCTTCCGCCAGCGCTACCTGTTGCCCGCACTGAAAAGCGGCCTGGTGGAAATGACCATGCCAGACAAACCCAATAGCCGCCTGCAAGCTTACCGGCTTGCCGCTGCCGCGAGCAAGCTGCTGAAGCGAAGCAAAGCATGATGGACGCTGTTTCGATCCCTCTCGGCGCAAGCCTCAAGCCTTATCCAGAATACAAGGATTCCGGCCTGCCTTGGCTGGGGCGGGTGCCGGGGCATTGGGGGATGCGGCGAGCCAAAGTCTTGCTTCGCGAGCGAGTAGACAAAGGCTTTCCAAACGAACCGTTACTTGCTGCCACGCAATCCAAGGGCGTGGTGCGCAAGGAAGACTACGGCACACGCACCGTTACTGCGCAAAAAGATTTTCATTTGCTCAAGCTGGTTGAGGTTGGCGATTTCGTCATCAGCCTGCGCTCGTTTGAAGGCGGTATTGAGGTCGCACACAGCAGGGGAATCATCAGCCCGGCTTATACAGTTCTAGAACCGAGATCAAAAGCAGCGAGCGGTTATCTCCGGCATTTCTTCAAATCGCCAACTTTCATATCCAGCCTTACGCTGTTTGTGACCGGAATTCGTGAAGGTCAGAACATCGACTATGAACGGCTAAGCCGCGCATTCCTGCCGCTACCACCACCCGAAGAGCAAGCCGCCATTGTGCGTTATCTCGACCACGCTTTGCTGCGGCTGGACAGGGCGATGCGGGCCAAGCGCAAGACCATTGCGCTGTTGAACGAGCAGAAGCAAGCCATCATCCACCGCGCCGTCACGCGCGGCTTGGCTCCCGATGTGCCGCTCAAGGATTCCGGCATTCCCTGGCTAGGGCAGATTCCGGCACATTGGGAAACACCACTGCTTGGGCGTTGCGTGATACATATTGAGCAGGGTTGGAGTCCTGTAGCGGCTGAGGGTGAGTTTGACGCAGATCAATGGGCAGTGCTCACACTTTCCTCTGTAAGGCGCGGTGTTTTTAACCCGACGGCAATTAAACCCGTATCAAAATCTGCTGATATACCCAAAGGTATAGAGGTCGCAAATGGTGATGTTCTGCTTACCCGTTCGAATACGCGAGACAGAGTAGGTGATGTCTGTATCGTTGATGGAGTTCGTCCGAAAACTATTCTCTGCGATTTAATCTACCGCCTTACAATCCAAGAAAGGCTCTTACATCCAAAATTTCTGGTTAACCAGCTTCTAAGCCCACTCGGGCGCGGACTAATTGAGCGAGACGCACGTGGTTCTAGTGGGACAATGCCGAAAATTTCACAGAGCCATATCAAGTCGTGGCGAATTCTGTTGCCTCCTATGGAAGAGCAAAAAAAAATTATTCAAAGCATTAACTCTGAAACGATTCATCTTGTTTCTACTATTGAGCGTATCGAACGCGAAATCGAACTCCTGCGCGAATACCGCACCCGCCTGATCGCCGATGTAGTCACCGGCAAGCTCGACGTGCGCGAAGCCGCCGCGCGTCTGCCGAAGGTGGAGAGCGCACCCACCGATGAGACTAAGCTTGCGGAACTGGAAGAATCTGGTGAAGAATTGGCGGAGGAGAACATATGACTACCGACCGCCCCACCGATTACCTTATCAGCCTGGTGCGCGAGCTGTGCAAGCTACCGCAGGAAACCGAATGGGTCGAGTTCAAGGCGAACGATGCAGAGCCGCAACAGATCGGCGAGTATTTGTCGGCGTTAGCCAACTCGGCGGCGCTGGCGGGCAAAGCTTTCGCCTATCTGGTGTGGGGCGTCAGCGATGGCGAGCACACGGTGGTGGGCACGAAGTTCTCGCCGGCCACTGCCAAGGTGGGCAACGAGGAGTTGGAAAGCTGGCTGCTGCGTTCGCTGGCGCCGAAGATTCATTTTCGCTTTTTTGATGTGGTGGTGGATGGGCTGTCTGTGGTGTTGCTGGAGATTGAGCGGGCTTTCCGCCAGCCAGTGCAGTTTCAGGGGACGGAGTTCATCCGCGTCGGCACGTATAAAAAGCGGCTCAAGGATTTTCCAGAAAAGGAACGCGCGCTGTGGCGGCTGTTTGACAAGGCTCCGTTCGAAAGCGGTGTGGCTGTTGAGCGTGTAACCGATGATGAGGTACTCAGGCTGCTGGACTATCCGGCTTATTTTGACTTGATGGAACGCTCTTTGCCGGAGAACCGTGCGGGCATTCTGGCTGCGCTGGAAGATGACAAGCTGATTGTGCCTTGCGAGGCGGGCGGCTGGAACATTACCAACCTTGGTGCGATTCTTTTTGCAAAGCATCTGGATGATTTCGCCGTGCTTAAACGCAAAGCCATGCGGGTGATTCAGTACCACGGGAACAGTCGTACCGATGGCGGCAAAGAGTATGTGAGCGGCAAGGGCTATGCCAGCGGTTTCGAGGTGCTGATCGGTTATGTGAATGGACTGTTGCCCTCGAACGAGGTAATCGGGCAGGCGTTGCGCAAGACGATGCCGATGTTCCCCGAGTTGGCTGTACGCGAGCTGGTGGCGAATGCACTGATCCATCAGGATTTCTTTGTTACGGGTGCGGGGCCGATGGTGGAAATTTTCAGCGACCGCATCGAAATTACCAATCCCGGCGAGCCGTTGGTGGATACCCTGCGCTTCGTGGATACGCCGCCGAAATCGCGCAACGAGGGCGTTGCCTCGTTGTTGCGCCGCTTCCGCATTTGCGAGGAGCGCGGCAGCGGTATTGATAAGGTGATACGGTTGGTCGAGGCATTCCAGTTGCCAGCCCCGATTTTTGAAGTACCGGATGGATTTACCCGCTCGGTGTTGTTTGCTCATCGCCCTTTGACTCAGATGAATAAGGCGGATCGTATTCGCGCCGTGTATCAACATGCCTGTTTGCTGTACGTTAATCGAGGACAATTGACCAATACTTCGATACGAGAGCGGTTTGGTATTGAGCCAGCTAACAAAGCTGCGGCATCGCGCCTGATTCGCGAGGCGCTTGATGCTGGCGTGATTCGCTTGGTGAATGAAGACGTGGGGGATAAGCTCAGAGCTTACTTACCAAAATGGGCGTGAAATTTAGTTGATGGGTAGTTGATAGAGCAAGAGTTTTTACCGGGTAAAAATAATTTTTACTATGTAAAACAAACTGCTGCTGAGTTCGGTTTAGTTGATGGGTAGTTGATTGGGCGTTTCAATAGGTGCAGATGCCAATCTGGGCAGACATCAGGCGATCCCGCCAACCCGGCTTGGATTTTAATTGATGGGGAGCGCGTGGATGGCCACGGATACCAGCGAAAAAGGGCTTGAGGATCTGATTGTCACGGCGATGACGGGTCGCCCGTGGCCGGAAGCCGGCATTGCAGATACGGCTGCGACGCCTTCCGCACCTTACGGCGGCACGGGCTGGCTGAATGGTCGCGCGGAGGATTACAACCGCGAGTGGTGCGTCGATCTGCTGCAATTGATTGCATTCCTGCGCACCACGCAACCGAAGCTGGAGGCGGCACTCGACCTGGGCAACGATACGCCCACGCGCCGGGCGTTTCTCTCGCGTTTGTTCAACGAGGTGGGCAAGCGCGGCGTGATCGACGTGTTGCTGCACGGCATCAAGCACGGCGCGCACGAGATTATCCTGTTTTACGCCACACCCAGCGCGGGCAACGACAAGGCTGCCGAACTGCATGCGCTTAACCGCTTTTCCGTGACGCGCCAGTTGCGCTACAGCCGCGACGAGACGATGCGGGCGCTGGACATGGGCATTTTCATCAACGGATTACCTATCGCCACTTTCGAACTCAAGAACAGCCTGACCAAGCAGACGGTGGCGGACGCCATCGAGCAATACCGCCGCGACCGCGACCCGCGCGAGCCGCTGTTCGCCTTCGGGCGCTGTGTGGTTCATCTTGCGGTGGACGATGCCGAAGTGCGCATGTGTACCGAGCTGAAGAGCAAGGCGTCGTGGTTTTTGCCGCTGAACAAAGGTTATAACGATGGTGCAGGCAATCCACCTGGCAGTGGCATCAAGACTGACTACTTGTGGAAAGAGTTACTCACCCCGGCGAACCTGACCGACATCCTGGAAAACTACGCGCAGATCGTCGAGGAAGAAAACCCGAAGACCGGGCGCAAGATGCGCAAGCAGGTGTTTCCGCGCTATCACCAGCTTAGCGTGGTGCGTGAGTTACTCGCGGATGTGACTGAGCATGGCGCTGGTGTGCGTTACCTGATCCAGCATTCGGCGGGTAGCGGCAAGTCGAACTCTATCGCTTGGCTTGCGCATCAACTCATCGGCGTGGAGCACGGCAATAAGACCGTGTTCGATACCATCATCGTGGTCACCGACCGACGCATTCTGGACAAGCAGATTTCGGAGAACATCAAGCAGTTCGCGCAAGTGTCGGCGACGGTGGGACATGCGCAAGGTTCTGGCGATTTGCGCAAGTTCATCACCGAGGGCAAGAAGATCATCATTTCCACGGTGCAGAAGTTTCCCTTCATCCTGGATGAGATCGGCTCCGACCACCGTGGTCGCAGTTTCGCCATCATCATCGACGAGGCGCATTCCAGTCAGGGCGGCAAGACTTCGGCGGCGATGAGTAGCGCGTTGTCCGGCGCAGAGGTTGAGGAAGACCCGGAAGACAAAATCAACGAGGCACTTGAGGCGCGGATGCAGGGGCGCAAGATGCTCACCAATGCGAGCTACTTCGCTTTCACGGCCACGCCGAAGAACAAGACGCTGGAAATTTTTGGCACACCGGTGCCGGGTGCGGAAGGCAAGACCGCACATCGCCCTTTCCACAGTTACACGATGAAGCAAGCTATACAGGAAGGATTCATCCTGGATGTGCTGAAAAATTACACGCCGGTGGCGAGCTACTACAAGCTCGTGAAGACGGTGGGCGACGACCCGGAGTTCGACACTAAACGGGCGCAGAAGAAGCTGCGAAAATATGTGGAGAGCCACGACCACGCGATAAAGCTAAAAGCCGAAATCATCGTGGATCATTTTCACGAGCAGGTGATCGCGCTGCAAAAGATGGGCGGCGCGGCGCGGGCGATGGTTATCACCAGCGGTATCGAACGGGCCATCCAGTATTTTTATGCAATCCGCGAATACATGAAGGAGCGGAAGAGCCCGTATCAAGCCATTGTCGCGTTCTCCGGTGAGCATGAATACGGTGGCAAGAAAGTGACGGAGAGTTCGATGAATGACTTTCCTTCCAACGAGATACCTGACCGCATTCAGGAAGACCCATACCGCTTCCTGATTTGCGCCGACAAATTTCAGACCGGCTACGACGAGCCGCTGTTGCATACGATGTATGTGGACAAAATGCTCTCTGGAGTAAAGGCGGTACAGACACTATCCCGCTTGAATCGCGCCCATCCGAAAAAGCATGACACTTTCGTGCTTGACTTTATGAATGATGCGGAGACGATCAAGCTAGCTTTCGAGCCCTACTACCGGACGACTATCCTTTCGGAAGATGCCGACCCCAACAAGCTGCACGATCTTAAGGACGCGCTGGATGGGCATCAGGTTTATACCAACGAGCAAGTTGAAAAACTGGTTGCACGTTACCTGGCTGGCGAGAGCCGCGATACGCTTGATCCCGTTCTCGATGTTTGCGTAGAACAATACAAGCAACATCTCGACGAGGACGGGCAGGTTGATTTCAAGGGTAAGGCAAAAGCCTTTGTGCGGAGTTACGAGTTTCTCGGTTCCATCCTGCCTTACACAAACGCCGAATGGGAAAAGCTATCAATATTTTTGAACCTGCTGATTCCAAAATTGCCCGCGCCTAAGGATGAGGATTTGTCCAAAGGGATTTTGGAATCCATTGATATGGATAGCTACCGCGCCGAGAAAAAAGCAGCGATGGCTATCCAGCTAACTGATCAGGATGGCGCAATCCAGCCTGTTCCTATCGAAGGTGGCGGGCATAAACAGCAGCCTGAACTGGATCGGCTATCCAATATTCTGAAAGGTTTTAACGAACAGTTTGGCACGCTGTTTGCCGATGGCGACCGCATTATCCAGCGGATACGCGATGACATTGCGCCCAAGGTTGCCGCTGATGAAGCATTCCAAAACGCACAGAAAAATACACCTGGTACTGCACGTATGGAGCATGACAAAGCATTGGCGCGTGTGATGCTCGATTTGCTCAAGGACGATACCGAGGTTTACAAACAGTTCGTGCAGAACGAATCATTTAAGCGGTTTATTTCAGATGTGGTGTTTGATCTTGCGGCACGATAGGCGGCGTTAATGAAGAGGTGAACATCTACATTAAGCTGTGATTATCCGCTCTAGAACAAACAACTGCTTAGTGTTTCTTGAATAGCAGACACTCGCTGCAAACCGAATCAGATCATCCTTCACAGTCCGCAAAGGCCGAAAAGCAGGCTTTGGCTGCAAGCATCTTGACGGGCCGGCGTGGGTCGTATGCTGCCCCTCACTAACAACAAATTCTTGCGCTTCGTCTCACTTATAACCTGCTCCTCAATTGCAGCAGATTACCACCTTAATTTATTT
Source organism: Candidatus Nitrotoga sp. CP45 (assembly GCA_945874105.1). Taxonomy (GTDB): domain Bacteria; phylum Pseudomonadota; class Gammaproteobacteria; order Burkholderiales; family Gallionellaceae; genus Nitrotoga. The sequence goes on from CAMCFJ010000011.1 coordinate 58,418, forward strand.
GGCAAAGGCAGAATCACTGCTTTTAAAGACAACAATCAACAGATACAAATAAACTTCGAAAGGTTGGGCAACCATTGCTGTATGTAGAATTTTCTATCCCGAATCTTGCATGACAGGGTTTGTTGATGAGTGCCTGAACCATGCCACATCGGACAATGCTTGCACTTGCGTGAGATATAATGAGGATGTTAGAGTTGCCAAGCATAGCCTCGTGGCTGCTACTATAATTTTCACAGCCCAGACAATCGTCGATCAGTTAATAATAGTTCTAGAATGTATTTCACCTCTGCGATCCGGGCTGGCGGCGTTTGACCATTCGATATTTCGATACCTTCCATACAACTTACACATTTTTTAAGGATATAACCATGTCTTGCCACACTACTGATTTTCAAGGCTCCGTCATTGACGCACTACAAGAGGCAATCGAGCAAAACATTCCAAATTCGCAAGCCGAGGTGAGCGGCGGCGGCGGACACTTCAGCATTGCCGTAACGTCGCCTGCGTTCGCCGGCAAGGGCATGCTTGAGAGTCAACGAATGGTATACAGTGCGATCACTCATTTGATGAAGGGAGACGCGGCTCCCGTTCACGCAGTCGACAGTTTGAAAACCAGAACCCCACCCGAAGCGTAAAGCCCGAGCGCTTAGATAGTAAAAAGGCACGGCTTCAACAACGAGCATGATGCCGATGGCCGAGTTGAGGTCGCACGCTTGTCTCGGCAATCTTGGTACCCAGCAAGCAGCTGAGTAAGCAACGCTGCGACAACCGTATTATTATTCCGTCTCCAAAACGCAAATGCTGAGCCATGATGTTAAGGCAATGCTGAACAAGTCCCTCCGTTCGGGTTGAGCCTGTCGAAGCCATTGACAACTTATTGATTTGCAAGGAGTACGTTTCGACAGGCTCAACGCGAACGGATTTGTTCAGCGCAGCCTTAAACAACGGTACGGCGCCTGTGCAACATAAAGGGCACCTCTAAACTCATTGGTTTTAAATTAAAGTCTAATATTTATTTCGCATCTCCCGCAGTCGAGGAATTCAATGTTTGTTGTTGCACTTCAAGTTGTCCGTGACCTTCCTTCGTAACCTTTATTAAATAAATTTTCATTGTGCTCTTGAAATAAGAGCGTTCCGCCCTTATTATTAGCACTCTCTGGCATCGAGTGCTAATAGAGATGTCGTTATTTTGTTAATTGTTTGTTTAAGGAGAATAAAACATGTTGGTCCGTCCTTTGCACGATCGTGTCGTTATCAAGCGCATGGAAGAAGAACGCAAGACTGCGTCCGGAATTGTGATTCCTGATGCCGCTACCGAAAAGCCTGATCAAGGCGCAGTTGTTGCAGTAGGTCCTGGTAAACACAGTGACGACGGAAAACTAATCCCAATGACTGTAAAAGTTGGCGATAAGGTTTTGTTTGGCAGACACGCCTCTCAGACTTTTAAAATCGAGGGCATAGAATACATAACGATGCACGAAGAACAAATTATCGGCGTAATCGAAACTTAATTCCAGATATACGGTCTTTCCTGCCCTTCGGCAGGATTAGGTGACCTTCGGTAAAGACCGAAGTGACGAAACCAAATAACTTTAGGAGAAAGAAACATGGCAGCAAAAGACGTGAAATTCCATGATAGTGCACGCAGTAAAATGGTTGCGGGTGTTAACATTTTAGCCAACGCGGTCAAAGTAACTCTTGGCCCGAAAGGCCGTAACGTAGTGTTGGAGCGCTCTTACGGCGCGCCTACAATTACCAAGGATGGTGTATCAGTCGCCAAGGAAATCGAACTGAAGGACAAGTTCGAGAACATGGGCGCGCAAATGGTCAAAGAAGTAGCTTCTAAAACCTCTGACGTAGCGGGTGACGGCACAACTACTGCGACCGTGCTGGCACAGTCCATCGTACAGGAAGGCATGAAGTTTGTTGCTGCTGGTATGAACCCGATGGATCTGAAGCGCGGCATCGACAAGGCAGTTCTTGCTGTCGCAGCTGAATTGAAGAAGCTGTCCAAGCCTTGCACTACCTCTACTGAAATTGCTCAAGTTGGCTCAATTTCTGCTAACTCTGATGCCAATATCGGCAAGATTATTTCTGACGCGATGGATAAGGTCGGTAAAGAAGGCGTAATCACTGTTGAGGATGGTAAATCGCTCGATAACGAACTGGAATTGGTCGAGGGTATGCAGTTTGATCGCGGCTATCTGTCGCCATATTTTATTAACGACCAAGAGAAGCAAAATGTACTGATGGAAAACCCCTACATTTTGTTACACGACAAAAAAATCTCCAACATTCGTGATCTGTTGCCGCTGCTGGAGCAAGTTGCCAAGGCAGGTCGTCCGATGTTAATTATTGCTGAAGATGTAGATGGCGAAGCGCTGGCTACTTTGGTGGTGAACAACATCCGTGGAATTCTGAAGACCGTTGCGGTCAAGGCTCCGGGCTTTGGCAGCAGGCGTCAGTCCATGCTGGAAGACATCGCTATTCTGACTGGCGGCACAGTGATTGCCGAAGAAGTCGGCTTGTCGCTTGAAAAGGCTACTCTGGCGGATTTGGGTCAAGCCAAGCGCATAGAAGTAAACAAAGAAAACACCATCCTTATTGATGGCGCAGGCAATGAAGAAGCGATCCAGGGCCGTATTGCTCAAATCTCCAAACAGTTTGAGGAGGCAACCAGCGATTATGACAAAGAAAAACTGGTAGAGCGCAAAGCAAAGCTGGCTGGCGGCGTAGCAGTGATTAAAGTTGGCGCTGCAACTGAAGTTGAAATGAAAGAGAAAAAAGCACGCGTGGAAGATGCGCTGCATGCAACCCGTGCAGCAGTGGAAGAAGGAATTGTTCCCGGCGGCGGCGTCGCATTGTTGCGTGCCAAGGCAGTAGTAGCAGCCTTGAAGGGTGACAACCATGACCAGGACGCGGGCATTACCATCGTGTTGCGTGCCATGGAATCTCCACTACGTTGCATCGTGGATAACGCCGGCGACGAGCCTTCAGTAGTGGTCAACAAAGTGCTGGAAGGCAAAGGCAACTATGGCTACAACGCTGCGACTGGACAGTATGGCGACATGCTGGCAATGGGCGTGGTTGACCCGACCAAGGTTACCCGCATCGCGTTGCAAAACGCTGCATCTATCGCTGGCTTGATGCTGACTACTGGATGCATGGTGGCTGAGTTACATGAAGACAAGCCTGCCGCTGATTTAGGTGGCGGTGGTGGTGGTATGGGCGGCATGGGTGGTATGGGCGGTATGGGTGGCATGATGTAATTGTTGCGATTCATTTGCCGCTGAATCTGACAAACCCTGCCTTGTGCAGGGTTTGTTTTTGGAATCTGCAAACAGTACAGCTGGCATTGCTACGCGGCGCATCCTATTCGTAGTTATCTCAATTCTGAGGTTTCTTAAATCGCGTTTTGTCGTTATAATGCGCACCTTCGCATGGCCTGGTAGCTCAGTTGGTAGAGCAGTGGATTGAAGATCCTCGTGTCGGTGGTTCGATTCCGCCCCGGGCCACCAAATTAAATAAAGGCTTGCCGGATTTAAATCCGGCAAGCCTTTTTTGCTTATGTAAATCCTGTGTAATTTCTTCGTGGTCTCGGCCACATGACAGAATGGTTTGCGAATTTCAATTCGTAAAATCCAGGATGAGATTGATCTTGCGCAGCACGTCGATTACTTCATTACAATCCCTTAAAACATGGCTGGATCCTCACCTTGTTGATTGGCCATACCTAATGCATGGCTACATTGAGCAAGGCATGGCAGCATCGGATTGGGGTGGCAAATAGGTGATAAAGAGGATAGTTATGGTGGGCGGTGAGATGTTGGGCTTCATTTCATTCAGCCTAACCTACCGAGCTACGCCACCTCCGCCCCACTGGCCGTTACTCAGCTTTATTCAGTGTTGCGGGGATAAATCCCTCATTTGACAAGGCACGAACTACACCCCGCATCAGATAATTATTGCTAAAGCCTATGGTGTACTGGCGCGCCCCTTCGTTGATGGGCTGCAACATTTTCCGTTCCACCAATTTTTTGATTTGATAGGTGCGCTGGGCGGGCGTCAAATCGGGCATGGCAGCCGCCAGATCGGCCGCCTTGGCTATGCCGCTTTTGGCGCTGATGAGCAACACACTCGCTTCCATCGCCGTGATGAGTTCTCTTTCCTTGGCATAAGCAATGGCAGGCATCAGAATTTTGTCGCTCAAATAACTGAAGTCGGTCAGCCGATCCACTTTGCGCAACTCGTCCAGGATGCCTTGCAACACATAAATGCACCATGCCTCCAGCCCTTCCCGCGCGCCAGTATCAGCGTGTGCCAACATGGCGTAATACTGATCGCGGTCATTGCAAAATACCGCTGTTGGATTCAACACCCTGCCGCCGGTTTTTACATTGAAGCCGTACTTAATCAGCAAGGCATAGGTCAGCAGGCGAACCACGCGCCCATTGCCGTTGCCGAATGGGTGTATCCAGCCAAAACGATGGTGCGCCAACGCCACCTTGATGAGGTCATATTTCGGCGGGTGGTTTTCGTTGATGAACGCCACCATCTCCTGCATGTAGTGCGGCACCTGAATAAATTCGGGCGGCAAATGTTCGGACTGTGAAATTTTCACCTGCTTCTGCCGGTAAGCCCCCGGCGTGTCATCACCCTCACGTTTCAGCTCCTTTACCGTGAGGGCATGCAGCTCTCGAATGAAGTGCTCTGTCAATCCATCGCCCGGCTGAATACTCTCCTCGATATACGCCATGGCCGCTTCAATATTTTCCATTTCCCGAAACTGATCAGAGGGAGCCTGCCGCGTGCCTTCCAGTTTGCTTTCCACATAGTCAGCTAAGGTGGTGTGATTACCCTCGATACGGGCTGAACCCAAACTTTCCAACATATGGAAGATGTGCTTGAGCTGGAAAAAAACCTGAGCCGGGGTCGAACCCCGCAGTTGCAAACGGCGCAGGTGCTCCAGCTCCGTCAAAACGTCCACCAGCGGGGAGTCAAACGCCGGATTGAGCAAGGTTAAATCATGGTGGCTAAATACAGGCATGGCGATATCTTTCTGTAGTGGCGGCGCTTAGCTATCTCTAATCAGGCAATATCATAACAACATAATCAAGATATTACTGCATCACGCTTAAAATATTATCTTGAAACAAGCCGAAGGCTATGTTGACTGGCCTTGCTTGGTGAAGTCGAAAGATTGGGCGGGTCAAACTGTATGACTGGCGGGGCGCACAACTTGCCACAGCCTAGTGTAGGCTGGCGCTGAGCTTGCGAAGCCCAACATCACAACGCGACAATCACCGGAGCCTGTTTGCTGTGCCACCTTTGTTTATAATCCCGGGAAAAAGGATTTCTCCTTTCAGTCGAAATGACAAAGCTTGGTTGTGCTGGATATTCCCCTCACTCAATCATGGGCTAATGGCCACTGGCGCGCTGTGTGAATCAAGACCTGCATCCACATGGTTTCGCCACTAATTTCATACACCAGGCGACTACCGCACTCACCATAAAACCTTTAGATATTTTTGAGCTCTAATTCGGAATTTTGTCAGCGATATACGCCTTGAGCTTTTGCAAATCTGCGTCCATCACTTCAACGCGTTGCGGTAATTTCTCGATGCATTCCATTCCGGCTGGCCGTTCCGGATTGCGTCCGAGCGCTTCGACGATGGTGTCTTCAAACTTGGCTGGCAACGCGGTTTCCAGGCAGATCAGCGGCAAGTTGGGGCGGCGTTGTTCGAGGCCGACTTTGATCCCGTCGGCGGTATGGGTGTCGACCATTACGTCGTAGTCTTCCCACAGTTCGCGGATGATTTTAAGGCGGTCGAGGTGCGTACTTTTGCCGGAAGCGAAACCAAATTTTGACAGCTCGTACCAATAGGGCGTGCCCTTGATATCGAACGCCCCCCCTGCATCAATGCTGCTCCAAAATTCGCGCACCTTGGCTGCATCGCGCCCAACCAGATCAAATATAAAACGTTCGAAGTTGGATGCCTTGGAGATGTCCATCGATGGGCTGCTGGTGTGATAGGTGTGATCCGTCGCGCGCGGGCGATAGACGCCGGTTCTAAAGAACTCATCCAACACATCGTTTTCGTTAGTGGCAAGAATAAGCTGGCCAATGGGCAAGCCCATCATGCGCGCGATGTGGCCAGCGCAGATGTTACCGAAATTGCCGGAAGGCACAGAAAACGCAACTTTGTCATCGTTGGATTGGGTCGCGGCAAAGTAGCCCTTGAAATAATAGACGATCTGCGCCGACACGCGCGCCCAGTTAATCGAATTGACCGTGCCGATTTTATATTTTGCTTTGAAGGCGTGATCATTAGATACCGCCTTAACCAAGTCCTGCGCCTCGTCAAACACGCCACGAATGGCGATATTGAAGATGTTTGGATCTTGCAACGAATACATCTGCGCACGCTGGAAAGCGGACATTTTGCCGTGTGGCGACAACATGAACACGCGAATGCCGCGCTTGCCGCGCATGGCGTATTCCGCCGCTGAACCGGTGTCACCGGAAGTGGCGCCGAGGATATTAAGTTCTTCGTGCTGTTTATCCAGCACGTACTCGAACAGATTACCCAGCAATTGCATCGCCATGTCCTTGAACGACAAGGTCGGGCCGTTGGACAATTCCAGAATATGCAGTCCTGACTCCAGCGTACGCAGTGGAGTAATTTGCTGAGTGTCAGAATCAGCGCGGGCGTTGTGATAGTTGGCAGATGTATAGGTTTTGCTGACGATCACTTTGAGGTCGGCTGCAGGAATATCCGTTGCAAATTTGGACAGCACGGCATAAGCGAGATCAGCATAAGACAGATTGCGCCAGCCATCCAGCTCGGCTCGTGTTACCTGCGGGTATTCTTCCGGCAGGTACAGGCCGCCATCTGGCGCGAGCCCACCGAGCAGGATCTCGGTGAAATTTTTGGCGGGTGAGTTGCCACGTGTAGAGATGTATTTCATTGCTTTGCTCGCTTCGCTTTTAATGCCCGTTCCTTTTACAGGAGAGAGGGAATGTCTTATTTGCCTAATTCTTCCATACGGATGCGCGTCACTTTACCCACAACCACTGACAATTTTTCAAGTCTGGCAATTGCTGTATTGATGCGTTTTTCGCGTGTCAAATGGGTGAGCAGAATCAAGTCCGTCTCGTCTTCACCCTCTCCCGGCTCTTTCTGAATCAAGGCATCAATCGAAATCTGCTCATCAGCCAGCACGCGCGTAATATCGGCCAGCACACCCGGTTCATCATGCACCCGCAGGCGCAGGTAGAAACAGGTCAGCACCTCGGCTATTGGCAGAATGGGCAGGTCGACCAATTGATCCGGTTGGAATGCGAAATGCGGCACTCGATGTTCCGGGTCGGCCGTGTGCATACGCGTCACATCAACCAGATCGGCAATCACTGCGCTGGCCGTTGGTTCCGCGCCCGCGCCCTTGCCGTAATACAACGTCGCACCGACTGCGTCGCCCTGCACTACCACCGCGTTCATTGCACCTTCCACATTGGCGATCAGTCGTTTGGCGGGAATCAAGGTGGGATGCACGCGTAACTCAACACCTGCCGTGGTGCGTTTGGTAATTCCAAGCAGTTTGATGCGGTAGCCGAGCTGTTCGGCGTACTTTATGTCCTTTGCATTAAGCTGGGAAATGCCTTCAATATATGCCTTATCGAATTGCATCGGAATGCCGAACGCAATCGCAGAAAGTATGGTGATTTTGTGCGCTGCATCCACCCCTTCGATGTCGAAGGTCGGATCGGACTCGGCGTATCCCAACCGCTGCGCCTCTTTCAACACAGTATCGAAACTCAGCCCCTTATCGCGCATCTCGGATAGGATAAAGTTGGTAGTTCCGTTAATAATCCCGGCAATCCATTCAATGCGATTGGCGCTCAATCCCTCGCGCACCGCTTTGACAATCGGCACACCGCCCGCCACTGCCGCTTCGAATGCAACCATTACGCCCTGCTTTTGTGCCTCGGCAAATATTTCGTTGCCATGCATAGCCAGTAGCGCCTTGTTTGCAGTGACCACATGCTTGCCATTAGCAATGGCCTTGAGCACCAATTCCTTGGCCACACCGCAACCGCCGATCAGCTCGATAACGATATTCACATCCGGGTCGTTCACCACAGCGAAGGCATCGCCAACTACACGACAGGCGCCTTGTATCATTTCATTGGCACGCACCACATCCTTTTCCGCCACCACAACAATGCGTATGGGGCGGCCCGCACGGCGGGAAATTTCTTCAGCATTGCGTGACAACACAGTAAATGTGCCCGCACCTACGGTGCCCAGACCCAATAGACCTACGTTCATCGGTTTCATTATTTATTAACTCCAAAATTCAATTCGATTATTCATCCCTTCTCGGCCCCATGACAACAGGGATTGGGAAGGGTTAGGGCGCGTTTAGATCCCGTTAATTACTTCTACTTTCCATAACGCTTACGGTAATACTCCAGAAAACGTGCAATTCGGCCCATAGCTTCGACTAAATCATCCGTATTAGGCAGGAACACCACGCGGAAGTGGTCGGAATCCGGCCAGTTAAAGCCCGTTCCCTGAACCACTAGCACCTTCTCGGTTTCCAGCAGTTCAAGGATAAATTTCTGATCGTCATTGATCGGATACATCTTCGGATCCAACCGCGGAAACATATACAGCGCAGCTTTCGGCTTGACGCATGTCACACCCGGAATAGCGGTAAGCAATTGGTATGCAATATCCCGTTGCTTGCACAATCGTCCGGAAGGCGCGACCAGATCATTGATGCTCTGATAACCTCCCAACGCAGTCTGGATGGCGAATTGCCCGGGCACGTTTGAACACAGCCGCATCGAAGCGAGAATGCCCAGGCCATCAATATAATCCTGCGCGTGTTTCTTTTTGCCCGACACAATCATCCAGCCGGCACGATAGCCGCAAGCGCGATAATTCTTGGACAGGCCGTTAAACGTAACGAACAGGACATCATCCGCCAACGAAGCAATTGAGGTATGGCTCACGCCGTCATAGAGCACCTTGTCATAGATCTCGTCGGCAAAAATAATGAGTCTGTTCTTGCGCGCGATTTCGATGATCTCTTGCAACAACGAATCCGGGTATATCGCACCAGTGGGATTGTTTGGATTGATCAGCACGATGGCGCGCGTGTTGGGTGTAATTTTGCGGTTGATGTCAGCTATGTCCGGCAACCAGCCAGCCTGCTCATCGCATAGATAGTGGCGCGGCGTGCCTCCCGCCAGCGTGACTGCCGCCGTCCACAGCGGATAATCCGGTGCTGGCACCAGCACTTCATCGCCCGTATTAAGCAGCCCCTGCATGGACATCACAATCAATTCGGATGCGCCATTGCCAATAAAAATATCCTCCATCCCGACCCCGGCGATATTCTTTTGCTGGGCGTAGTGCATGATGGCTTTGCGCGCGGCAAACAGCCCTTTTGAATCAGAATAGCCGGAAGCGTTGGGCAGGTTATGTATTACGTCCTGCTGGATTTCTTCTGGCGCATCGAAGCCAAATGCCGCCAAATTGCCAATATTCAGTTTAATAATACGATGGCCGTCCTCTTCCATCTGCTTGGCGCGCGCCATCACCGGGCCGCGAATGTCATAGCAGACGCTGGCCAGTTTGGTGGATTTCAATATAAGGGGCACGATTTCCATATCTGTGCTGTCAGGTTGTTTCAATGGGCTCTCTCAATCTGTTGCTTCAAAACTGTGACATCAATCCGCTGGGTGGTAGAATTTGACACGAACGAAAAGCGTTATAAATACGCTTATGGCCCTTGAAATTACTGACCGCAAAGGACGTAATTCTAACCGAGCGCGCCTAGGTCAGCAAATGGAGAACTCGCGTGAAACTGCATCTCAACACCCGCACAAACCAAAATATTTTCACTGCCCACGGCGCTGGCTATGTCACGGTCAACGGCCTGCGCTTTGAGCATTCCATAGTGGTCACGCCGGAACAGGTATTCACGGATTGGCAGCCGCAAGGTTTCGATGCATTAAACGAATCGCACTTCGCCTACCTTCTAGCCATGAAGCCGGAAATTGTGCTGCTCGGAACCGGCGCGCAGCAGCGTTTCCCGCATCCACGTCTATATCAGCAACTGACTGCAGCCGGCATCGGCGTGGAAAGCATGGACACCCCCGCCGCCTGCCGCACTTACAACATCCTGATGGGAGAAGACCGCAAAGTGGTTGCCGCCATTTTGCTATAACTTCGTAGCGAGCCACCGAAGGGTGGCGTACTTCAAATTGTAATTTGCGGTCACTAAAGGGGAAATCAAATGCCACGGATATCAATTGCAAACATAATTGTTGCGAGCTGCCTATTAATTTCTCTAAATGGAGCTGCTGCTCCTCGGGATGAGAAAGTCACAACAGTGGCTGATCAAAAGGAAGTCGCTGTCACTATTTACAACGACAACCTGGCTTTAATTAAAGATGCGCGCAGGGTAAATCTGGATCGTGATTTTAATAAACTGGCCTGGCGCGAAGTCTCCGCTCAAATGCGGCCCGAGACGGCGCTATTGCGCAATCTCACCCATCCCGGCGGATTCCGCTTGCAGGAGCAAAATTTCGATTTTGATCTATTGACGCCGCTGAAACTGCTGGAGAAATATCTCAACAAAGAAGTGACAGTCATTCGGACCAACCCAGCCACCGGTGCGGAAACCAGGGAAACCGCCACCGTGCTTGCAACCAATGGCGGTACCGTACTCAAATTTGCCGACCGTATAGAGACCGGCGTTCCGGGTCGCCTGGCCTTCTCCGGCGTTCCCGAAAATTTACGCGACAAACCTACTCTGGTTGTCTCACTCATCAACCCTGTTGCGGGCGAACAAAATCTTGAGCTTTCCTATTTAACTGCCGGGCTATCGTGGCGCGCCGATTATGTGGCTGAATTAAATGAACGCGATGACCGCCTTGATCTCAATGGCTGGGTCACACTGACCAATCAAAGTGGGGCAGCATATCCGAATGCCAAGCTGCAACTCGTTGCTGGCGATCTGAATCGGGTGCATCAACCGCAATTCATGTCGCGCAACAAGATGGCCATGGAGCCGCAAATGGCAGCTGCGGGAGAAATGAAAGAAGAATCACTGTTTGAATATCATCTCTATACGCTGCAACGCGCTACGACATTAATGGAGAACCAGACCAAGCAGGTGGCGCTGATGACGGCGTCCAGCATACCCATCAATAAAGAGTTTTTGTTGGCAGGCGCGGATTACTATTACTCCGGGCAGTACGGTGACATCGGCCAGAAGCTCAAAGTGGGTGTCTTTGTAGAATTTCAAAACAAGGGCGAGGGCTTAGGGATTCCGCTACCCAAGGGGGTCATCCGTGTTTACAAAAAAGATGCTCAGGGCAATGCCCAATTTGTCGGTGAAGACCAGATTAGTCACACGCCTAAAAATGAATCTATTCGCCTGAAATTGGGTGATGCATTTGATGTAACAGCCGACAAGAAGCAGACGGATTTTCAGAAACTGGCCGGAATGGGGCGTACCAGCCACATCTTCGAAAGTGCCTACCAGATCGTATTGAAGAATGCCAAGAACGAGCCAGTCACAGTGGTGGTACGAGAGCCCATGCCTGGTGACTGGACGATGATATCCGAATCCCAACCTCACACCAAAGCGACATCCGGCATCGCAGAATGGAAAGTAATGGTACCCGCAGACGGCAAGGCCACGTTGACTTACCGGGTGCGTGTCAAATATTGAAGCAATGGCGATTATATTCTTTGGGTAATTCAGCGGGCTGACTGACAAAAAACCCGCTGACCGGAGGCTTTAATGGATTCGTCTTACTCGTGCTTGCCCAGGCTATTGAACCCCGGGTTCTTGTACATATGCGTGCGTGAAGAACATCGGAAAGTCGTGTGCGTTAATAGCGCACGCACAGTTTGATGAGGGACGGCGGGCGAGAAGCTGTTCTCTACTCTACCCTTTAATTTTAATTATTCTGCCAGACTATCCTGTCATTTCGACTGAAAGGAGAAATCTAAATATTCGAGCCTAGCCGCTTTAATTTCTTCAACTGACGGTCGTCATCTGCAAATTCAATGGTAGACCCCTCGTTACTTTCTTTGCATCATTTTTCTTCTTGGGTAACGTGGTAGTGTGCATTGAGGAAATCGATTCAGATAGAGCGAGACACGACAAGAGAAATAGAGCTGATATTTTGCTACATTGCTAGACCCCAGCCATATGCTAGCAGCCATACATGCTAGCAACCATGCGCATGCTAGAATTTAAACATTATGCGCAATTATCGTGATCTGCTAGGGATGGGGGGCGTCCCGCCCCATGATGACCCGCAAGCCTATATCTGGGAACATCGTCTGCATTGGGTCATGGTGGCTGTCGCGCTACTTGCGTTGCCTGCGTTCTATCTGGAATTGGCCAGCAAGGGCGGGCTGCTCCAACACATTAGCTGGATACTCGATTTTTTGATTCTGTGCGCTTTTACCGGCGAGTTTCTGTGGATGTTCTGGCTTACCCGACAGAAGAACCTTTATGTTTTGCATAACTGGCTCAGCCTCCTGATTATCTTCGGCGCCGGGGCGAGTCTGGTGGGAGTAGAGGGCGAGTGGCTTCCATTGGCGCGTTTGTTGCGGGTTGCCTACGTCGCGCTGGTGCTGGCGCGAGTGCTGGGGTCGCTGCGCAACCTGTTTTCCCCCAGCGCGGTGCCGTATATTCTGGGTTGGGGCGCGGTAACGCTGGCGTTGTCCGGCGCTGTTTTTTACTGGCTGGAGCCGACCGTCGATTCCTACGCGGATGGGCTATGGCTGGCATTTACCACCGGCGCTACCGTGGGTTACGGAGATATTGTGCCGACTACTGAGGCGTCGCGCCTTTTTGCGGTACTGATGGTGGTGATCGGTTATGCCATTCTGTCCATGGTTACGGCAAGTATCGCCGCTATTTTCGTGGGCGAGGACGAGAAGTTGCTGCGGCGCGAGATGCACCAGGATATCCGGGAGTTGCGCCAGGAAGTCGCAAAGTTGCGCGTGCAGTTGCAGGAGCGCGGCATTATCGGTTCTGCGGAAAATCCGCACAAAGACAAGCTATGATTAGGCTCACCGGCACATAGAATTAAAGGGGCAGCATCGCATTAAGTTTTAACATTTCATCTTTCCTGTTCAAAGAAGCTCAGGTGTCATGTCTAGCAATGTAGTACAGAAACAGCAGGAAACAGGGTCACATCTTGACATAGCGGTTTGTCCGTGCCATTGCTCTTTCGTTTGCATGCTCGACTTTTTATCCGATGACCCGCCCTTTCGCCTTGAATTCGCTGGTGCGCTCTATCTGCCTATATGGAGTGCGGCTA